>JBHLLG010000003.1:0-111322 GCA_048885925.1 Candidatus Hermodarchaeota archaeon | reverse complement strand
AAAGAAGAAAGACATTCAACCTGTATTAAAAGCTTTAGGAAAAGCGCAATTAGCGAACCTTTATGAAGAAGGAGAAATAGTAAAATTGGCAAAAATATCATGGCAAGGTTTAAATGAAATTGGAGAAGTTAACTTGAAGTTTGGTATGGGAAAGGATGTATATAAAAATTACAATGCGGAGGGGTACCGATAAATGCCTTTTGACTATATGCCTTGGTGGGACAAAGAAACTAAAGAATTTGCTGACGAGGTTGAAAACTTTTGTGATACTGAATTAGTACCACGAACAACTAAACTTTTAGAACAAAACAAAGATCCAATGGAAATTCAGTGGATTGCTTCAAAACTTTGCGTAGAAAAAGGTTTTCATCCTTTAATGGTTTTAGCAGAGGAGAAATATGGTGGACGAGATAAAGGATATTCTGGATATACAATCTTAAATGAAGAGATTGGTAGGTCAAATTTAAACGTAAACCCGTTACTCACTTCAGTTTTTGGGGCAGGACCAGTGCATTTATTTGGAACCAATGCACAGAAAGAAAAATTTCTAATGCCTATTGTGAAAGGTGAGAAGTGGGCTAGCATAACTGTTACTGAACCAGATGTGGGTAATGATGCAGCAGGAATTCAGCTTCATGCTGAAGAGAATGGTGATGAATGGGTATTAAACGGATGGAAACGATATATTACATTAGGAGCACTTTCCGATTACCATATGCTCTATGCAAACACAGATCCTGAAATGAAGAATGTCTATCGCCATTTAACAGCATTTCTAGTACCAACTGACACTCCGGGGATTACAATAGAAAAAATAAATCACCTTATAGGTGATGTTGAGATGGCTAACTCGGTTATAAGATATCGAGATGTGAGGGTTCCAAAAGAAAATATGATCTTGGATCCTGGTGATGGATGGACCGTTATGACCAGCGCTTTAAATATAGAGCGTTTAGGGATTGCTAGTGTGGTAGGATCTGCTAAAAATTTATTAGAAACAGCTCGAGCTTATGGTCGTAGACGAGTTCAATTTGGATTACCCATATCGCGATATAATGGAGTTCAGTTGAGAATGGCGAATATTAGTATGAAAATGCATCTTACACGAGTTTATATATATTATCTTGCCCATTTACTTGACACTGGAGAGGCTGATATGTTTACTTTTGCATTAAAATCTTCAACTGCTAAAATATTTGGGACTCAATCATTAACAGAAATGGCTTTAGATGCCCTTTTTATTGTTGGTGGTGATGGATATCTTCAAGAAACGGGGATTGGAGGTATATTAAAGAATGGAGCATTAATGCAAATAGCAGGTGGCTCAAATGACATATTAAAGTTATTTATTGGTAGGCAAGAGTTCAAACAAGATGTAGACGAGCGTATGTTAACTCCTTCAGTTAGAGGACCAACAAAAGAAGAAGCTGATAAATTATAATAAATTTGGAGGTAAAAAAATGGCAAGATATAAAGAAATTAAATTTGAAGTAAAAGATGAAGTTGGTATAATTACAATAGATCGACCACAAAGAAGAAATGCATTATGTAGAGATGTTTGGGCGAGTATTGGGGAGGTTTTATCAGACACGTGGGATGATATAAACGTGAGAGTCATAATATTAACAGGTAATGATGAGGAATATAAAGGTGGACGCGCTTTTTCAGCGGGACTCGATATTAAAGAAATGTCTACAACTGGATTTAAAAATTTAGGTGATTTTCTCGGAATCTTGCTTGATCCCTGTGAATTAATGGCACGTTATCCAAAACCTCTAATTGCTGCAATAAATGGTTATGCTTATGCGGGGGGTTTGGAATTAACATTATGGTGCGATTGTGCTATTGCAGCTCATGATGCAGAAATGGGATTTTGGGAAAATAGAAGAGGCTTAGCAAGTGGTGTTGCATTCTTACTACTTCCTGAATTAATTGGGATGCGTTACACGAAAGAGCTTCTTTTAACAGGAAAAATTATTTCCGCTGATGAGGCATTTAGAATTGGTTTAGTTAATAAAGTTGTTCCTCATGACCAATTACTTGATGCTGCTTTAGAAATGGCAAATGAAATGAAGATGGTAGCTCCTATAAGTCATAAATGGACAAAAAAATGGTTCCAACAAGGATATCATTATACTAGAACTAGAGCAATTGGTAGTTTATGGGAACCTTTTCAAGAGCTATTTCACTCGGAGGATGTTATTGAGGGCTTTACTGCCTTCATGGAAGGAAATAGACAACCTAAATGGAAAGGAAAATAAAATTTTTTTTATCAAAATTATAAATAAGGAGGTAGAAAAATGGTAAATGAAGAATTAGTTGAAGGAATTAAAAAGATGGTTAGTAAATTAGACGATCCAGCTTATGCAGAGAGATTTTCGGATTTTAACAAAACATTGCAATTTAATTTCACAGATACAAACAATTATTATCTTATCTTTAAGGATGCGAAATGTGAAATTAAAGAGGGTGATATCGAAGACCCTGATATCACAATAATAACAGCAAGTGAAGTTATTATTGATATCATGGATGGTGAGTTGAGCCCAACTAAAGCATTTATGGGCGGTAAACTTAAAGCTAAGGGTCCAATGAAAGATATGCTTAAAATGCAGATGCTTATGAAATAAATTGGTTGAATAAGTAAACAATTTTTTTTTGTATTATATTTTAAGAAAATTAATCATGGTATGAGAAATGGAATTTAAATATCTTTTATTTGAAGTTAAAAATAATGTAGGTATTATAAAGTTTAATAGAGAAGATAAGCTAAATGCTATAAATGGCAAAATGTTTGATGAAATTTATGATGCTTTAGACGAAATTGCTAATAATAAAGAAATTCGAGCTGCAGTTATTACTGGAAAAGGTCGTGCATTTTCAACGGGAGGAGACTTTAATCAAGCAAGCCAAGGGATGGCGGGAGATGTAGATTCTGTAGAAGATGGAGGAAAAATGCAGTCTGGAGAACAAGAAATTGATGTTTCTCAAAAAAGAATTGTACTAAAGTTACAAAGAACACCTAAACCTATAATTGCAGCTATAAATGGGCTAGCATTAGGAGGAGGGTTGAATATCGCTTTAAATTGTGATTTAATTTATGCTTCAGATGAAGCTGAACTCGGTACTTTTTTTATGAAGCGAGCAATTATTCCTGAAATGTCTTCCACCTATATTCTCCCCAGAATTCTAGGTATACATAAAGCAAAGGAATTGATCTTTTTTGGAGATAGATTTAGCGCTCAAGAAGCTCAAAAAATGGGATTAATTAATGGAGTATTTCCTGCTAACGAATTTATGGATAGAGTGGTGGATATTGCTGAAAAGTTAGCAAGAGGACCTACTTATTCGATTGGATTAGCAAAGTTAGCTATTAATAAACTACTTGAAGAAAAAACACTAAAAGCACTCGAAAATGAAGCAGAAGCGCTATTTAAAGCATTTGACTCAGAAGATTTTACTGAAGGATTATTAGCTTTTTTTGAAAAGAGAGAGCCTGACTTTTTAGGGCGTTAAATAAAATTGTGTTGATTATAAGATGGATGAAAGTAAAGCAAAGGGATTATTGAAGATTTTATCCTTGATTGGAGGGGGATATGAGATATTTTTTGGATTCTTAATGATATTTTTAATTCAGCCTTTATTTAATTTGCTAGGAGCAGTTATAACTTCCTTACAATTTCCTATTTTTTCCCAAACAGGAGGGTTATTAGCAATAATTTTAGGTTTAATTGATCTGATATTTGCAATAATTACTATTTACTTAATCAGAAAATCTAACTTATCCTTTAATATCTTCAAAATTGTAACAAAATGAGGTTAGGAAAATCACACGATCGAATAAAATGATAAGTGAAATATTAGCAGAAAAAAGATATTTTTTAATGGAACATGAAAGTAAGAACTTTATTTCTAATTACGGTATTCCAGTTGGAGATTATAAGATAACTAAGACAAAAAGTGAAGCTATAGAATATGCAAATGAAATTGGATACCCCGTTGTTGCTAAATTAATGAGTCCGGATATAATTCACAAAACAGAAGCTAAAGTTATTAAACTTAATATTGAATCTGATAAGGATTTAAATCAGGCGTATGATGAATTAATTTCAAATGCGAATAAATATAAAGCCAATGCTAAGATTATTGGAGTAAATGTTCAAAAAATGGTTAAAGATGGGATCACCGAAATCATTATTGGTGCTATACGTGATAAAAATTTTGGTCCTGTTCTTATGTTTGGCTTAGGAGGAATCTTTGTTGAGATTTTTAAAGATGTGTCATATAGAGTATGTCCTATTACAAAAGAAGAAGCAAATCGAATGATCCGAAGCATTAAAGCCTTTCCATTATTGAATGGATACCGTGGACAATCTAAGGGAGATATAGAACAAATTATTAATACAATTTTAAAATGTTGTAATTTATTAATAGAAAATCCAGAAATCATAGAACTTGACTTAAATCCCGTTATTGTATTTGAAACTGGTAAAGGAGTAATGGTAGTAGATGCTCGTATAATTTTAAAAGAGGTCAGTTAGATGTCAAAGTTGATAGAATTTGAAGGGTTTTTTAATCCAAAATCAGTTGCTTTTTATGGAGCTTCCAATATGATGCAAAAGTTTGGAAGTATTCATCTTACGAATTTATTATCTGCAGGATTTCAAGGTAAAGTGTTTCCAATTCATCCGAAAGAGCAGGAAATATTAGGATTTAAAGCTTATCATAGTATAAAAGACATTCCTGAACAAGTAGATTTAGTAGTAATGGCAATCAATCCTGATTTAATCAATAATTTTCTTGAGGAGTGTGGTCAGAAGGGAGTAAAAAATGTAATAATTTTATCAGGAGGTTTCTTGGAAGTAGGAAATAAAGAAGCTCAAGATAAAATGAAGGAAATAGCTAAGAAGTATAACATTAAAATCATGGGACCAAATTGTTCAGGAGAAGTAATTACTCCCTTTATAAATATAACTCATGTTCCATGGCCTCCAAGGAAAGGAGGAGTATCAATTGTCTCACAATCAGGAACATATGCAGTTCAACCACTTATTGCTATTAGTTCAAAAATAGGATTGGGAATCTCAAAAATAATATCTGTTGGAAATGAAGTTAATACCGATCTTGTGGATTATTTAGAATTATTCGATGAAGATGATAAAACAACATGTATTGGAATATATTTTGAAGCAGTAAGAAGGGGAAAAGAATTTATTGAATTATTAGAAAGAATTAATCAGAAAAAACCAATAGTTATTATTCCCATTGGTCAAACTGAAGCTGGAACAAGATCAGCAAAGTCTCATACTGCTGCTATTACATCTCCAGGTTACATTATTGATTCCATTTGTGAACAAACAGGAGCTATAAAAGTAAAAAGTAGTATAGATATGTTGAATCTCTTAAACGCATTTGATTCATTACCTCTTCCTAAAGGAAATCGTGTAGCAATTCTTACAATGGGAGGCGGTCCAGGTACTTTAATGTCAGATTTATTTGAAAGTAATGGAATGAAAGTTCCAATGCTAAGCAAAGAATTACAAGAAAAATTAAAACCTTGGATGCCAGAAACAGCATCAACAATTAACCCTATTGATTTAACTTATTCTGATGATATGCAAAATTTCTTAAATGTATTACCAGAAATATTGTTAAAAAGTGATGAAATTGATTCCCTTATTTTTTATGGTCTTATGGGGACAGAATATTTCAAGAATCTTGTTAATGTACCAGATTTTATGAAAGAACATGAGAGTATAATCACAATGAAAAATTTTGGAGACATGATGGAAGATTTTTTTATTGCTCTTTTTGATGAAATAGTAGAATTTAGAGATAAATATCGAAAACCAATCATTTTAACCTGTTATAATACCAGAGAAGAAAAATTTGTTGCTTACTTACAGGATAATGGAATTCCTGTTTGTTATCCTGAAGAAGGAGTATGGACGTTAATAAGAATGTGGCAATATAGTAAGTTTTTACAATCAAAAAATAAATAATTTAAAATACTTATTATTAACATATATTTATAATTTTAAAAAATTATTAAAAGATATACTTATGATGAAAAAATGTCATAAATGTGGAATGATCCGTTCACCAAAAGATCTAGTACTTTTAGAGGATGGAAATTATATGTGTTTCTCTTGTTGGAATGAAATTAATAGAGGAAAGGGAGAAAAAGTTAAGAAAAAGAAAATATTTGATTAATCAAACTTATTCTTTAATCGTATGAAATAAGAAATGTATACTTTTCAAGGTTAAACTTTCTTATTTTAATCTCGTCTTTTAAATCTTTTCTTGGAACAAGAGGCATTTTAATTACGATTTTATATTTATCTAAGTAGAAATTATTATAAAAAACATTTTCAAACTTATCCCAATCAATGAATTTCTGGATTAATTCTTCCGTTTTTTTTATAGTTGGGACAACAGCCATAATTTTATGCCTAACTTTTCAGAAATTTGCTTTAAATATATTATTTTCTAATGATTTTTATATTAACCCTTCAGAAGAACTCAAATTATTTTGAAATAACAAATAAATGCTTATTTATGAATGAAAGGTATAATTTGGTTCCGATTATATTAAAATAAATTGTATATTTAAATGTTTCTTAAATACTATTTAAAGAAATATTAATCTTTTAACTTAAGATTATAACTTCATATTAAAGAAAACCTTTAACACGTTCAATTCTTTTATAAATAAGGTTTTAACAAAATATAGTATTAAATTTAATCAGAAAAAGATAATTATATAAAAAATAACTTTTAAAAGAATTTTTTTGGTTGAACATGGCATCTGGAATTTTTGGAAAAATCTTATGGATTGATTTAACAGAAGAAAATTTTAAAGAAGAATCTCTACCTGAAGAGATTTATCGTCAGTATATTGGGGGTTATGGATTAGGAGTTAAATTAATTTATGATAATATGCCCGTAAGAATTGATCCATTAAGCCCTAAATCAATTTTTGGCTTTTTTCCTGGTTTACTGACAGGGACCGCCGCTCCATTTTCTGGAAGATATATGATAGCAGGCAAATCTCCTTTGACAGGGACTTGGGGGGATGCTAACTCGGGAGGAACATTTGGCCCTGAAATAAAGAAATGTGGATTTGATGCAATCTTATTCAAAGGAGCTGCTGAAACACCTAAATATGTGTTAATAAAGGAGGGTAATAAAGAAATTTTAGATGCTTCAGACATTTGGGGTTTAGACATTATTGAGGCTGAAACACATTTAAAGAAAAAACATGGAAAATTTATAAAGACGGCAGGAATTGGGCAAGCTGGAGAAAATATATCTAAAATTTCAGGAATTGCTAATGATAGAGGTCGAATAGCAGCACGATCAGGATTAGGAGCAATTATGGGATCAAAAAATCTAAAAATGCTCGCTTTAAAAGGGAATAAAAGGATTTCTATTTATCAGAAGGACCGATTTCTCGAATTAATAAAAACCTATAATCAAAGGGGAATCCAAGAACAACCCAATAAATTAATACGCTCAATTCTAAAAAATGTCCCAAGATTAGCTAAAACAATTCGTCGATTTAGAATAGGATTTTCAGGACCACCGAAAATGATAAGAGAGATATACAAATCTTTCGGAACTAGTGTTGGAAACACTCTAGCAGCAGAAATCAACGATTCTCCGATAAAAAATTGGAGTGGAATTGGTATGTATGATTTCCCTTTTAAAAATTCAAAAAATTTATCAGCATTAGAAATTCAAAAATATAAGATTAGAGAATATGGGTGTTTTAGTTGTCCAGTTCAATGTGGTGCAATCTTAAAAGTTCCTGAAATAAATCTAGAAGAAACTCACATTCCAGAGTATGAAACATGTTGTTCATTTGGTGCTCTCTTACTAAATCATGACTTACTCTCAATATTTGAGATAAATGAATTATGCAATAGAGCAGCAATTGATACAATCTCTACTGGGGCAACCATTGCTTTTGCTATTGAATGTTTTGAAAACGGGATTTTAACTAAAGAAGACACAAATGGTATAGAATTAACATGGGGTAATTCAAAAGCTATAATTGAATTAGTTAAAAAAATAATTAATCGAGAAGGTATTGGAGATATTTTAGCTGATGGATGTAAAATTGCTGCAGAAAAAATTGGTCGCGGATCTGAAAAATATGCAATTACATCTTTAGGTTCAGAAATCGCGATGCATAATCCTAGAGTTTTTCCTTCCTTAGCTTTTACATATAATTATGATCCTACTCCAGGAAGACATACTGCAGCAAGTATAGATATGATTGAGATAGGTCCTATAAACAAATTCCAGAAAGGATTTAAATTACCAAAAGGAAGGAAAAAGAACGAGAAAACCAAATATCGAGGACAAATGTTAACCACTTCTTTTCATCAAGTATTAAACAGTGTAGGTTTATGTTCCTTTTCAACATTATTTGGGTCATATCCTTTTATCGATTTAATTCATACTTTTACTGGATGGAATATATCAATTAACGAGTTAATTCAAATTGGTTTGAGAATTCAAACATTACGGCAAACTTTTACTATACGTGAAGGTATTGAACTCGCCAATAATAGACTACCTGGGAGGGTTACAGGGCATCCCCCAGATGAAAGAGGACCTACAAAAGGAGTTTCTATTGAATATGTAAACTTCTATAAAGGGTATTGTAATGAAATGGGTTGGAATCCCGAAAATGGATATCCCTTAAAAGAAACACTTATGGATTTAGATTTAAGTTTTGTTATAAAGGATTTATATTAAAGTAATATTTCTTCCTATAGTATAATTAACTTATTTTATTTTAAAAATAGTGTAAAATGTTAAGAATTATAAAATGAATGATTTAAGCCATAAAAACTTGGAATCGTTTATCAAAAACGAGATTATTAAAAACTTTGATAAAGTAAAAGGTAAACATGCTTATATTTCAGAAATTGTCAATAATATTTCCAAATCTTTAATAATAGAAAAAATTTATAATCTGAGTGAAAAGAATAAATATTTTTACCTATTTATTGCTAAAAATTACTTTAAAACCCCAAAATTAAGATATTTTTTAACTGTTTCCTTAGCTAATAATAGTTCTGATTTTTTAGTTCAACTAGCAAAAGATTTAGCTATTGAAAATGATTTACAGTTAATTCAGTATTCAATTTTCCCAAAAACTTTAAGAATTCAATTACTATTAATAAAAGAAATTAAAGAGATTGAAGATTATACTAATTTTATTAAAAAATTAAAACTCTTACGAAGGGAATTTCGAAATAAATTAGGAAAAATTAGGAATTTAATAGAAAATAAATAATTTTTAAGGAAAAGCATAATAATATTATTAATCATTGTATTGTATATTTCCAATTGAATATTCTGTATAAACTAACTTAAAATTTCTAAAAAAGGGATGACAATATTGTTTAAACATTTTAGACACAACACTGTTAAAATTACGGCGACCTTAGGTCCAGCGTCGAGTTCAAAGGAAATGCTTAAGAATTTAATTAATGCGGGGGTTGATATATTTCGATTGAATTTCTCACATGGAACTCATGAAGAAAAAAAAGAATTAATTGAAAGAATTAGAGAAGTTAGTGATTATATTGGAATTCTAGCTGATATTCAAGGACCAAAAATTAGAGTAGGGACTTTTAAAGAAGATCGAACCTATAATCTGGGGATAGGTAAAGAAGTAAAAGTGTATGAAAAAGAAATTGAAGGTGATCAAGATCAATTCTCGATTCCTCTTGATGGATTTCTTAATTCAATGAGAGTAGGAAATATTTTTTTTGTTAATGATGGTATAATTAAAATTAAAGTTATAAGAAAAGAAAAAGACCATATTCTAGGAGAAGTTCTCGCAGGAGGAATGATTAGCAATAGAAAAGGAGTCAATATTCCTACTGGAGAATTATCTCAGAGAGTTCCTACTAAAAAAGATACAAAAGATCTTAAATTTATTGCTGAAAGCGATCCTGAATATGTTGCAATTTCCTTTGTCTCGGATGCTACAGATGTTCTCCATGTTAGAAGAATCCTTGAAAATTATGGGAATAATGATATAAAACTAATTTCTAAAATTGAAAGACCTATTGCTTTGGATAATTTTGATCAAATACTTGAGGTTTCAGATGGCATTATGGTTGCAAGAGGAGATTTGGGAGTTGAAATTGACCCAGATAAGGTTCCACTTTGGCAAAAAGAAATGATATATAAATCTAATCAAGAAGGAAAACCCATAATTGTTGCCACTCAAATGCTCGAATCTATGGTTTCAAATCCTATACCCACAAGAGCAGAAGCAAATGATGTTTATAATGCAGTTATGGATGGAACAGATGCCGTAATGTTATCAGCTGAAACAGCAATGGGAAAATATCCAATCAATTCTGTTCAATATATGAACCAAATAGCAAAAACAGCAACTGAAAACATGCCTAAAAGGATCCCAGATAAATATGATTCTGATAGACTTACCCATACTCAAACTTTAGGACATGCCATACATGCTTTAGCGTCTGAAATGGAGGAATTAAATTTTAGAGGTAAGATTTTAGTAATTACGCGAAGAGGATATGGAGCTAGAATGATTGCAAAATATCGACCTCCCCTACCAATAATTGCAATAACTCCTTTCAAAAAAACAGCGAGAGAATTAAATTTAGTATGGGGAGTATATCCTGTTCATATTGAAAATATTGACTTTTTTAACATGGATGCAGAAGAAATAATAGAAAAATCCGTCAAACACACTGTTGAGAATAAATTGCTAGATGAGAATGAACATGTAATAATTTTATTAGTTTCAAGAAAATTTGAGAAAAGAGGTAACTTGGTGGGACTATATTATGTTGGAGAAATACTTAAACCGAATTCTTAAATAAAAAATTCAATAAATCGAAAATGATAAATATGCTTATAATAAATTTTGAGTCTATTAGTCTATTTATATAATCTTATTTTTTTAACTTATAAGATAATAAATAAAAACTCAAAATTTTGATGTATAATTCTTTAAAAAAATATAATGAAAAAACATATTCTGGTATGAGAGTGGGTGCCTCTCACTATTGGAATTACAATAATGGAAAATGGGTTGAAACTAAAAAAGCACCTGACAAATGGAGCTTCAAATTTGATAGCATAAAAACTCGAATTAATCTTGCTCCAAGTAATACTGGGGCTAGTATTAATACTAAATTTCATTGGTATATTATAGCTGATCAAATAGCAACTAAAACTGATGATAATTCTTATATGACATCAATGAAAGGAATTAAATTTAAAATAGGACATAAAAGACCTTATTGGAAGTCATTTAGTTATAATTATCCTAATCAAATTCCTTATAAAGACCGAGTTATTAAAGCTTTAGAAGAGATTCTTGAAGAGTTAAAAAATAGATAATCTTTTTTAATATTTTATATGTTTTTAACTAATTTTTGGAGAAAATTTTATTTTTAAGGGTATTTCCTCCCCTAATTTTTTTTCATTTGTACTTAATTGCTCTTTTTTTTGATATATTATTATCTCCTTTATATCGTGCTTATAAATAGGAGGAAGATATCGTTCTTTAAATATGATGAATAAATTTGAATTTTATTCAAAATTTCTTAATTGAGAAACATCAATAATACCAATTCTGCTTGTTATAAATCCTAATTTATGGTCTAAGAAAATAATTTCGCATAATAATTCCTCACTTTTCATCATAAATTGCATTTAAATTCTTTATTTAAAAAGAAAAAGATTTTCTATTTTAAATAGGGTTAAAAGCGATTTAATAAAAGTCTTCGGAATCCAAATTTGGCTGATATTTTACTTTGAAACAATAACAATGACAACAAAAAAATTCAATATGTTCATTATCCCACATTCTTGTTAAATATTCCTCATTTTTAGGATTAGCATTTTTTATATAACTTTCAAAATCTAATTCCTTACCACATCTAAAACATTTTCTTACTCTCATTTTTCAATTAATTAAAAATTGATTTAAAATTGTTCATAATGAACAATTTGATCAATAGATTTTCTTTCTTTAACTTCACCTTTAGATTTAATTGGATAACCTAAAGGTGTTAATCCCAACACTCTATATTTTTTAGGGATTTTTAATAACTTTTTAACTTTTCCTTCATTAAACATGCCTACCCAACAAGTACCTAAACCTTCGGCAGCAGCAGCTAAAATTAGATGTTCAAAACAAATTCCAAAATCTACACCATAATATTTCTCCCCACTTTTATTTGTACCAGATGCATATGTGGAAATTATGCCAATAATAAACATTGGAGCTTCAATAAACTTTTTTTCTTGTCCAATTGCTTTCCAAACGGCCTTAACTTTTTCAGGTTCTTGGACTACAATATAATGTACTCCTTGCGAGTTAGCCCACGTAGGAGCGAGCCTTGCGGCTTCTAAAATTCTTTCTATTTTATCTTTTTCAGGCATATCAGGTTTATAAAATCTATAACTTCTCCTTTTCCCAACTACTTCATAAAAATCCATTTTAAACTCTTTTTAATCATTTTAAAATTTAAATTAAGTAATTTATATAAAATTTTTAAATTTACTATTAATTTAATCATCAATCATTCTTTTATGTCCCTCTGGACATTCTCCATAGGTATAATCGTAAAATCCATCATCAAATTCTTCTCTGGCATTGTAATGCTCCCAACAATATATTTTATTATATTCAGGGCAGTAAGCATCTAATCCTTCATGGGTATGATATTTTTTCAAAAAATTATGAACTTTTAATATATTCAGCTCACTAATGACTTTAGATAAACCATTTCGTGCGATATATAAGAATGTTTTAGAATTATTTATACTTTTATTCTCTATTTTTTTGGAATGTATTAGAAATTCCCAAGCAGGAATGATGTTATAATACAATTCCTTGACATCTGCAATCCATAACTTTTTAGTTGAATCATCAAAATCATCTAACAAATTTAAGTGATTTACAATATCATCTTTAAGATATTCAAACTTTTGAATGTATGTGCGAATGTACCATACTTTCTCTTTCATTGGGGCAACAATTCTCTATTTTATAATTGATTTGATATATTCTATAGAGTTTGTTTTTCTTATTATAATAAAAAGGAAAAAAAAGTATTTAAAATTATGAAACGGAAATACTAATGGAAGAGAAAAGCGTTGTGAACATTATTACAAAAAGAATTAACCCAGCAATTATTAAGAATATTCTGCGTGTTTTTTCATCAATTTTATCATTTACAGCAAAACTTAAAAATCCAATAAGTATGAAAAATAATGAGATATTTACACCAACTCTTGCAATATTCATAAAGATAACATCCTGAAATTGCATCCAATACATTGTTTTTTCAATTTCTTCCAATTTCTGGATATAATCATTATAACCGTAAACTCCATTCCAATAATTCATTTGATTCTCTTGATATGCTATGTTATACCAAGTACCTGCATTTTGAGCAATTGAACGGCTTATCATCATCATTAATCCAAATATTATTGCAGCTAATAATCCATAAATAATGAATTTTGTAGCTTTATTCTTATCTAGTAATGGTAATCTGTCAAAAAAACTTCTTTCTTCTCCCATTATTATCTGCCTCCTTTGAATTTTTTGTAATAACCATAAGATATAAATAGAACTAGAGCAACTAATACACCGGTTCCAAGATAATAAAATATTTCTTCTAATAAATCACCAGGACCATCTATTTTTATTACTATATTAAATTTCACTTCAGATTCTGCTATAGGACCATCATTATCACCATAGACAACTACAACATAAGATCCGGGTATTGAAATAAGATAATCTCCACTTGTACCTCCCCCAAATTCTATATACCAATATCCATTATATGTAATTGATACTTCATTAGATGAAAAAGTGTAAAAATAAGGCTCTTGACCCCACACAAATTGAGAATATATAAAATTCTGACCTGTAAGTAAATCGGGAGGAGTACTATTTAAAGCAAACTGTTGATCAAAAAATCCTTTACCAAAAATTTTTAAAGTAGCTGTAACATTGGCATAATAAACTGAAAATTCTACGGTTACCTTTTGATCTTTTTTTATTGAAAATGGATAAGCAAATGCTTCCTGTAAACTATCTTCGCTATCCTCATTAATTGTAACAGGCTTTCTCTCGTACAATACCACTTTATTCATAGTATAACCTAAAATTGGTGCTATTATTAGTAATGCAACACCCAATATTAAAATTGGAATCGAAATCTTTTTCTTCATATTGAAAAATTCCTCATCTTAAATTTTTAGATAAATTTTAACCTTGTTTTACTATATCTTCAATTTATTTAAAAAATTTTATACTAACAGTTTAATTTACTTATTCCTCATTATTTTCATTTATTATATAAAAACATAATCTTTAAATATGTCAATTAATACATATATATTAAGATGTTGATGTCAATCAGCCATTGACAATCACAAGTTATTATTTAAAAAATGGGATTTAAAACTCAAAAATAAAATAATGACATGTAATTAAAAAAAAGAGATGGGAGATTTAAAAGATATGGTATTTGAAGATTATTTTGACAGGTTTATTAACGAACGTAGTTTACAGCCTAGAGGGTCAAACCAGATTTCAATTTCGAAAAAAAATTATGAATCACTTAGGGCTAAAGTTGAGAAATATGAAGCATTAATGGAGGAGCATAAAAAAGTTAAGACACGAAATGATCAATTACTCAAGGAACTTGATGATATGAAGGAAGATGGACGAAAATTTAAGGAATTGATGGAAGAAAAAGAAAAATATTTAAATTCATTGCTAAGGGTGCGTGCAGATTTTGAGAATTATAAAAAGCGTTCAGAACAAGAGAATGATAAGTATAAATCGTACCTTTTAGAAGGTATATTAAGAAAATTGATTGATCATAAGGATGATTTAGATAGAGCATTGAATATAATAAAGATGATTGAGAATATGGATGGCATTAAGAACGGATTTGAAATAATCGTGAAAAAATTTGATAAAATCCTAGAAGAAGAAGGAGTAAAACCAATGAATTCAGAAGGTCAGAAATTTGATCCCTATAAACATGAAGCGGTACTTGTTGAGGAAGGTCGAGAAGATCTCCCAGAGAATACGATTTTAGAAGAAATTACTAAAGGTTATTATATAAAAGATAAGGTTTTAAGACCTGCGAAGGTCAAAATCTCAAAGAAATCAAAATTAACAAATTTAAATGAAAATTAGAAAAAAGTTATTAATATTAAATTAAAATAAAAAAAAAAATTATGGAGTGATTAACTATGGGAAAAATAATAGGAATTGACTTAGGAACGTCAAACTCAGCGGCAGCTGTATTAATTGGTGGCAAACCAACGATTATTCCAAGTGCTGAGGGATTAACCTTAGGTGGTAAAGCATTTCCTTCTGTGATTGCATTTACAAAGGATGGTCAAAGATTAGTTGGGGAACCAGCGAGGAGACAAGCAATCTCCAATCCAGATCGTACAATTACAGCGATAAAAAGAAAAATGGGTACTTCATATACCGTAAAAATTGATAGTAAGGATTACACTCCTCAAGAAATTTCTGCAATGCTTCTTAGGAAAATTAAAGAAGATGCTAGTGCCTATTTAGGTGAAGAAGTCACTGATGCAATAATTACTGTACCTGCTTACTTTAACGATAATCAAAGACAAGCTACTAAGGATGCGGGAAGGATCGCGGGATTAAATGTGAAACGTTTAATCAACGAACCCACTGCCGCAGCCGTAGCTTATGGATTGGATAAGAAAGATGCTAGGTTAAAAATCGCAGTATTGGATCTTGGTGGTGGAACTTTTGATGTTACTATAATGGAAATGGATAATCAAGTCTTTGAAGTAATTTCCACAGCAGGAGATACCCAGCTAGGTGGTACTGATATGGATAAAATTCTTGTTGACTATATAGTTTCAGAATTTAAGAAAGATCAAAGTGTAGATTTAAGAGGAGATTCTATGGCAATGCAAAGAGTTCGCGAAGCCGCTGAAAAAGCTAAAATTGAATTATCTACCTCAATAACAACTGACATTAATTTACCTTATATAACTGCGACAAAAGAAGGGCCTAGACATCTTAATATGACACTATCTAGAGCTAAATTAGAACAGCTAATTGACCCCATATTAAAGAAATTGGATACTTCAATCTTGAAAGCTTTACAAGATGCTGGTATAGCTAGAGGAGAAATAGATAAGATTATTTTAGTTGGAGGACCTACAAGGATGCCAAGTGTTCAAAAGAAATTCGAAGATTTATTAGGAAAGAGCCCTGAGCGTAGCATTGATCCAATGGAATGTGTTGCTATGGGAGCGGCTGTTCAAGGTGGAGTATTAACTGGTGAAGTTGAAGATTTATTATTGTTAGATGTAACCCCTCTTTCATTAGGAGTTGAAACTTTAGGTGGCGTTTTTACGAAATTAATTGAAAGAAATACAACAATTCCAACTAAAAAGGCTGAAATTTTCTCAACTGCAGCTGACAATCAACCAGCGGTTGAAATTCATGTATTACAGGGAGAGAGACCAAGAGCAGCTGATAATATAACCTTAGGAAGGTTTCATTTGACAGGGATTCCTCCAGCTCCTAGAGGAATGCCACAGATCGAAGTCACTTTTGATATAGATCAAAATGGAATCCTTAATGTTTCAGCAAAGGATAAAGGAACTGGAAGAAGCCAATCAATCACTATTACTGCCTCTACTAAGATGCCCGAAGAGGAAATTAAACAAAAAGTCCGAGAAGCTGAGCGATATGCTGAGGAAGATAAAAAATTTAAAGAATTGACTGAAGCTAAAAATCATGCAGAGGCATTAATTTATCAAACTGAAAAGTTATTGAATGAAAATGAGGCTGTCATAGGAGATTTGAAATCTAGGATACTTGATAAAATATCTGATTTAAGAAGAGCAGTGGAATCCGAAGACGTAAAGAAAATTAACAAAGCGATGGAAGTATTACAGAAATCTTTACATGAAGTATCATCTCGTATTTATGGAAAACAGCAAGGACAATATCAAGATGCTTATCAAGGAGCTCCACCTGGAGGAATGGGTGGAGTACCACCCGGAGCTAACTATGGATATCAAAATAAAACTCAAGATGAAATTGAACAAGAAAAATTTAGGAAAGCAGCTGGTCAAGATGATGTAGTTGACGCTGAGTATGAATAAAAATATTTTTTTACAATTTTTTTATTTTTTTTACTTTCAAATTAATAAATTTATTATTCACCATTATTAAGAAGAGGTTGTAAAATTTGGTAAAAGATTATTATAAAATATTAGATATTGAAAAAGGAGCATCAAAGGATGAAATAAAAAGAGCGTTTCGTAAAATGGCTAGGAAATATCATCCAGATGTAAATCCAGATGAACCTAAAACAGGTGAAAAGTTTAAAGAAATAAATGAAGCATATAGTATTTTAAGTGATGATAAAAAGAGAGAAACGTACGACAGATTCGGAGTAGTGGAAGGAGACCATTCAACATACCAAGGTTGGGGTGGAATACCTGGAGGTTCAAGAGCATATCAAAGTCCAGATGGTACAACCTATTATTATTCAACATCTAATTCTCCTGGAGATTTCAATTTTAATGACATTTTCAATAATTTTGGAAGATCAAGAGGTAATGGAGGTTCTCGTCGAGTTGGAGGATTTGACTTTTTTAATGATCTCGGGGACATTTTTGATGTATTTTCAAAAACTGGAAGAAGCTCACGAGTTAATTCATCTAACTTTGGAAGTAGACCCGTTGAAGGTGATGATTTAAGATACGATATGGAAATCGATTTCATGGAAGCCTTTAATGGAG
Source organism: Candidatus Hermodarchaeota archaeon (assembly GCA_048885925.1). Taxonomy (GTDB): domain Archaea; phylum Asgardarchaeota; class Lokiarchaeia; order Sigyniarchaeales; family SOKP01; genus Loki-b32. Next base: position 93,475 of record JBHLLG010000003.1, on the reverse strand, counting down.
GAGAAAAAAGAATATCATATAAAGATCCAACAACAAATCAACAGACTACATTAAAAGTTAAAATTCCAAAAGGAATTAAAGATCAACAAAAATTACGTCTCAAAGGGAAAGGTATGCCTGGGATAAATGGAGGTCCATCAGGAGATTTATATATCAATGTAAATATAAAACCTCATCCTATATTTAAGTTAGATGGAGCTGATATCTACGTTGAGAAAGAAATCCCTTTTACCACTGCGGTACTTGGTGGAAAAATTCAAGTTCCAGGAATTGATAAAAATTTAACTGTTACTGTACCCCCTGGAACCTCAGATGGATCAATCCTAAGATTAAAAAATCAAGGTTTCTATGTTACAGGTTCAGAACAAAGAGGATACGAATTGGTTAAAATTAGTATAGCTGTTCCAACGAAATTGGATAAACCTCAAAGAGAATTATTAGAAAAATTAAAAAAATCCGGATTGTAGAAGTGATTCCAAAAAATGATGAATCAATAATTGGTCTACAAATGTTTTATTATTTCAAAAAAAATTAAGATAAATAGGTTAATAAAATGGATATAAATACAAAAAATAATGTTTCTTTAAATGTATGTCCTGAATGTGGGGGTTCAATAATTTCATTAATAAATACTGGAGATGTTGTTTGCAATCAATGTGGATTAGTAATTAATGAGAAAAGTGTAGATTTTTCACATAAGGGTAGGAGAGCGTATACAAATTTAGAAAAAACAAATCGAGAACAAATCGGAGCTCCAATATCAATTTTATTGCCAGATATGGGATTAAGTACGGTTATCGACAGAAATAAAATAAATAATCCCGATTTAAAGAGAGCTGCTAAATGGAATACCCGTATTACATGGCAAAAAAGGAATTTATTAATAGCATCCACTGAATTAAAAAGAATTAGCACCAATTTAGACTTACCCAATTACATAAAAGAAGATGCAATGCGTCTTTATATTGAAGCTTTCAAGAAAAAGTTATTAAGAGGAAGATCTATTAATGCTATGGTTGCTGCTTGTTTATACCTTGCCTGCAGAAGAAAAAAACTTCCAAGAACCCTTCAAGAAATTATTAGTGAAGCATCAGTAAATGCTAAAGATGTTAGAAGATGCTATTCAATATTAATGAAAGAAATGAATTTAAAGCCTCCAACTACAGATCCAACGTCTCTTATTCCAAGATATATCACCGAATTAGGTTTAGATTCGGAAATTGAACGCTTAGCAATTAAGATTTTGAAAGTTTATCGTTCAAGATTTACTATTAGTGGAAAAGATCCAAAAGGATTATGTGCTGGAGCATTATATTTAGCCTGCAAAATTAAAAAGAATGAAGTTACTCAACAACAAATCGTTGAATCAGTTGGAGTCACAGAAGTAACTCTTCGCTCACGATACAAAGAATTAAAAAAGAAACTAAATATTAACATCCCTATTTACTAAACCTTCATTTATTTTATTTCATATTTCAAATAGGTTTTCACTTTTCTTTTTTATCTAGATTAAAATATCTTTAATTTTTGTCACCTTTATTTACTATGCTAATATTGTGATATCAAGAATAAACTAAATTCTCAATTTTAATTATGGTATCTTTTAAAAAATTAGGATTATCTAATACAAAAAGAATGTTTGAAATTGCTTTAGAAAGGAAATTCGCCATACCAGGATACAATTTTAGCAATTTAGAGCAATTACAAGCAATAATTATTGGTTGTGGAGAAACTAATTCCCCTGTTGTTCTTCAAAATAGTCCAGCTGCTGGAGAATATGCAAATCGAACAATGATTAGATATTTAGCAGAAGGAGCAGTTGCGATGGCGAAAGATTTAGGTTATAATATTCCTATAGCATTACATTTAGATCATGGAGATTCATTTGAATTAGCAAAATCTTGTATAAATAATGGCTTTTCAAGTGTAATGTTTGACGGAAGCCACTTAGATTACAAAAAAAATGTAGATATTACAAAAAATATAGTTAATTTCGCCCATAAAAATGATGTGAGTGTAGAAGCAGAATTGGGAGTCATCGCGGGTATTGAAGATCGTTTACAAGCAAGTAAACATTATTATACTAACCCAGAACGAGTAGAAGATTTTGTAAACCAAACTGGATGTGATTCTCTCGCAATTGCTATTGGAACATCTCACGGTGCATACAAATTTAATGTAAAAAGTGAAGAAGATATTCCTGAATTGCGATTCGATATTCTCCAAGAAGTTAGAAAGCGTTTAGGAAAGTATCCAATAGTTTTACATGGTTCATCGTCTATACCACAAAAATATGTTAACATAATTAATGAGAAGGGTGGTTCATTAAAAAAAGCATTCGGAATTCCCGAATATCAACTAAAAAAAGCAACTCAATTTGGAGTGTGCAAAATAAATATTGCAACAGATAGTAGAATAGTCTTTACCGCAATAATTCGTAAATTTTTAATAGAAAATCCTGATCAGATTGAGCCAAGAAAATATTTAGGTTTATCCCGTCAAGAATTAATAAAGATGATAAAACAAAGAAATGAAGATGTATTAGGCTCATCAGGTCAAGCAAAATACATTTAACATTTTAGTGTTAAATTGCTAAATCTATCCTTGTTCAAAAACTATTCCAGTTCCACCAATAGGATATTTAAATTCTATAGCACCTGTTTCACAAACTTGAAAGCAAGCTGCACATTCTAGACATTTCGATTTGTATTCATCAAGTAAATATATTTTCCCGTCTTTTTTTCTCCATAAATTCATTACACATAAAATCAAACATCGTTCACAGTTATTGCATTTATTATAATCTATTGAAATGAAATCTCCTGTGCCTGGTATTCTTTTGTTTAAACCATCTATTTCAATCTTCATTTTTTCAATTACCTCTTTTTTTCTTTTTCTCTGGAAGCATATCAAGGAGCTTGGGTATTATTTTCATAATTTTTTTTGGATCTAAGATTTTATCTAAATCTTTTTCAAAAATCTTAGTGACTAAAGGAAATACATATGCCATTATAAATGGAGTTGCTTTTGGCATATATGATTTAACATGTCTTACAATTTGACGTACTCTTTTAGCATGTGGTTGAGACCAATCGAATATTCCACCTAGAATTTCCATAATCATAGGAACAAACCAAGACATCGTTTCTTTTGGATTAAAAGGTAATTCTTTCCAAATATTCCATAATTCACGTCCTGCTTCAAATTCTTCTCCTACACTTGTTTTTCGCCATTGCTCATCAAATTTTTTTAGTGCAAGTTTTGATACATCCCCTGATGATATTGCTTCTACTGCTACTTCAGCAGCAATATTTCCTGTTACCATTGCAGGATATATTCCTTCCGCTTCAAGAGGACAAGGAAAACCACCAGCATCACCAATTAAAATTACTCCATCAGTATGAGTATTAAAAGGATAATCTAACCATGGAAGTAAGTGAGATTGAAACTCACGAGGTTTAGCATTAAGAATTTTCAACAATCTTTGATAATATTTTAGATTTATAACTCTATTTAGATAATATAATGGATTTTTATCCCACCAATTCATCCAATTTCCTAAACCTTGATGAAAACCATCATTAAAAAAAACCTGATATGATGATGGAAAAGTTGAACCCCACCAAACAGCTAATGCCTCATCACCCATAATATCATTTATTTTTTCTGGAGTTGCTTGAAAATCATATTGAGGTACTAAAGTGACTTGATTTTGAGCCCATTTATTTCTTAATCCTGATTTTTGTGCTACTGTTGATATTACTCCATCTGCACCTATAACAATCGGTGATCCGTATTTTTCTCCTTTTTCATCAATTACTCCATGAACTTTACCATTTTCCTTGTATAAATCTACAATTAAAGTTGACGCTTTTAGTTCAGCTCCAGCATTTGTAGCAAATTCTGCAATCCAAGGATCAAATTCACTTCTATAAACATTCATAGTAATCCATGATTTTGCTGGTTCATATGACACAGATTCTGTAGGGCGTGCCATAATATAACCCGCTACAACATCATCCTTGTTTACAAAATAATTACGTGCAGCAGTTCCAGCTCTCATAGACGGACAATCTTCAGGAGTCAACTGTTTCATCATTTCTGGAAAATCTCTAAACATACGCGGTCCTAATCCACATCCAGAAGAATTTTTTTCACCTGGTTTGCGACCACGTTCAAAAAAAATTGTTTTTAATCCCTTTTCAGCAGCAGTTTTTGCTGCAATAGATCCTCCTGGCCCTGCACCAACAATTATTAAATCATAATATTTCATTTGAATTTCCTTTTAGAATTTCTTTTAGAAAATATAATTGTAAAATAGTACTTATGAATTATTTAAAAGTTTATTTTTTTAAATGAAAATATCTTAATAGATGGAAATATTTTAAGAACAAAGAAATTTCTTTCTAATTTTAAATAATATGAGTGAAGCGCAACTTTATAAAGAATTAGTCAAAATTTGTGGTTTAAAAGCTATTTCAAATGATCCAAAGATACTTAAAGAATTTTCAGAAGATTTAAGCTTTTTTCCTCGTAATGAACCTAAATATGTAATTTGGCCAAGAAATCGAGATCAAATTCAAAAAATTTTAAAATTGGCAAATTCTTTGAAATTTTCTATTATTCCTGTTAGTTCACCTTCAGGACCCAGACACCATGGAGATACTATTTCACGAAATGACAATTCAATAATACTAAATCTCTCTAAATTTGATAAAATTATTGTGATAGACAGGAAAAATAGAGTCATAATGATTGAACCGGGAGTCACTTTTGGTGAATTAATACCCCAACTCTCAAAAAGAGGATTAAAAATTTTAACTCCTTTACACCCAAGAGCTTCAAAATCTGTTCTTACGGCAGCTCTCGAACGTGACCCTATTACAATTCCCCGTTATATGTGGGATACTTCTGATCCATTATTATGTACTGAGGTGTATTTTGGGAATGGTGAACAATTCAAAACTGGCTCAGCAGCAGGTCCAGGAAGTATTAAACAACAAAAAAAATCTGGACAAGCTCAAGTAAATCCTATGGGCCCAACTCAATTCAGTCCATTTAGAGTAATTCAAGGAGCTCAAGGAAGCATTGGAATTGTTACTTGGGCAACAATTAAATTAGAATTATTACCTTCTATTCAAAAAGTCTATCATATTCAATCAGAAAATATCATTGAACTGTTAGATTTTCAACATGAACTTTTAAAGTATCGTTTATGTGACGAGTTAATACTCCTAAATAATCTTAATTTAGCTTGTTTGGTTAAAGAAATACCAAATGAGATTTTAGAATTAGCTAAAAAATTAGATAAATGGAATTTAATATTTGTCATTTCTGGAAAAGGTGAACTAGCAGGAGATAAAATCTCATATCTCGAAGGAGATATTCAAGATATTCTAAAAGAAAAAAATATTGAACTGCCAAAGAATAAATTTAATATCAATGATAATGACATCTTAAGATTTTTGACTCAACCTGATTATAATTGCTGGAGATTAAGATTGTATGGAGGATATCAAGATATTTTTTTCATATCAAATTATGAAAGAATTCCAGAATTTATTTTATTTGTAGAACAACAAATCTCAAATAATTTAGGTGTATATATTCAACCAATAAATCAAGGAACGTCATATCATTGTGAATTTGATATTTATTATGATCCAAATGATAAAGAACACAATCTAAATGTAAAAGAAAAGTTTATGAATACTAGTATTAATTTAATGGATTTAGGTGCCTTCTTTAATCGACCTTATGGGCTTTGGGCTAAAGAAGTATATAAAAGACACGCAGATTCAACCCAACTAGCTTTAAAAAAAGTGAAAAGAATTTTTGATCCAAATAATATTTTAAATCCAGGTGTATTGTGCTTTGATGGTTAAATGATTAAAATTTATTTTATAAATTACTGAATTTAAATTACATATTTTTTATCATAAGATTTTTTAAATGAAATTAACCATTATTTCGTTTTCATAAACGTTAAATATTTCTTTTTTTATTATAAGTGAGAATTAATATAACTTTCCCAAGCATTTTAAATATTAATCATGAAACTTCATGTTTTTTTGGTTGAAGATGATGTAGTTTTAGTTGAAAATTTCAAAGTATTCTTAGAAATGAATAACCATAATTTAATATCCGCTTTAAATGGAAAAGAAGCTCTAGATGTTCTCTCAAATCTCCAATATCCCCCCGATATTATAATCAGTGATATTTTAATGCCAGAAATGGATGGGTATGATTTTTATATGAAGGTTTCGGAAAATTCAGAGTGGTCAAGAATTCCATTCTTTTTTTTATCGGGAAAAACAGAACCTGATGATGTAAGATTTGGTAAAATGCTTGGTGTTGATGATTACATTACAAAACCTTTTAGTCCAAAAGAACTATTAGAAAAAATTGAAGAAAAAATTAACGAAAGTAGAGAAATTAGAGAAAAAGCACAAATTTTTGAAGAAAAACTTAAGGATATCTTAAAGTTTGAAGAACCCTCTCTTAAAAAGCTTAGTAAAGTTGATTTCAACTACATCTTTTATATGATTTGGAATGAAACTTCTGGACCTGTAATATCGAATTATTTCCCTAAAAATTTAATTCCTTCACTTAATCTTAAAGAACTTACAACTCAATTATATTCCATTCTCATAAAGGTTTATGAATTTGAAAAAATTTTTAATAAGAATCAATTTACTATGAGAGTTGTAAAAGATTTAATAGATGCTTATGCTTTAATAGATAAAATAGATGACAATACAGAAGTAGTAGCTCAAAGTGGAAGAGGAACTTTTATGTTATGTGCAATAACACCAAATTTCCATTATCTAAATTCTAAAAGAATTAGAGATATTCTTACAAAAATCGCTTTTAAAATTAAAACGAAAAAAGAATGGAATATAAAGGAATATTGGGAAAAACTCTCACAAATTAAGTGAATTTTTACAGTTCACTTAAATTCTTGTTTTTAGAAAATTATTTAGAATTTAACGAATAACCAGAGATTTCTTAATAGTTATCGTTTTATTTGATTAAAAATTAATTTATTTCACTGTCAAGATCAATTTCTTTAAATCAAATAAAAAGGGGATTTATCAGATTATTGAATGATCAAGAATATAAACAAATGATTCAAAGCTGTCTCCGATGCTCCATATGTAAATGGATACCACAGTTACAAATAAAAAGTCAAAAATATGCTACAATTTGTCCTTCAATAGATATTTATAACTTTCATGCATATAGTGGAGGTGGTCGAATAATAATAGCCTTAGCACTAGAAATGGGAAGATTGAAACCATCTGAAGAATTAACTGAAATCGTATACAAATGTACTGAATGTGGAGGATGTGCTATTGCTTGTAAATTTTTAAATACTCTAGAGCCACTTGAAATCATTGTAAAACTCAGAGAAAAACTGGTTTCTTTAGGATATGGACCAATGTCAGAGCAACAACGCTATATTCAATCCATAAAAAATATGAATAATCCATATAATGAAGCTCATGAAAAGAGGATGGATTGGCTACCTCATGATATCAAGATAGATCCTAATGCAAAGGTTTTATATTTTGTTGGATGCACCTCATCTTACAGGAGAAAAGAAATAGCAATTTCTACTGCTCGTATAATGAATGCAGCAAACTACTCGTTTAGAATTCTTACTGAGAATGAATTTTGTTGTGGAAGTCCCATCCTAAGAACCGGAGATACAAAATCATTTTTGGATCAGGTACATAAAAATATTGATATTATTGAAAAAGAGGGTATTGAAACTGTTGTTTTTAGCTGTGCTGGATGTTATGATACATTTAAAGTTGACTATGTCTTAGAAAAAGATTATAATTTTAAGGTTCTTCACACAACACAATTGTTTAATGAGTTAATTGAGGATTCAAAATTAGAATTGACTAGAGAAGTCCCCTATAATGTAACCTACCACGATCCTTGCCATTTGGGGCGTAATTCTGAACTTTATGAAGATTGGGATGGTGATGAACTACAAATGATGCCACTTGTATCAATTAATATACCTGAAAGACCAAAGAGATGTGGTACATATGGAATCTATGAAGCTCCAAGAAAATTACTTGAAAAAATACCAGGACTTAATTTTATTGAGATGGAAAGGATTAAAGAATATGCATATTGTTGTGGCGCGGGAGGTGGTGTGAAATCCGCATTTCCAGAATTTGCTCTCAAAACTGCTAAATCTAGGATCGAGGAAGCTGAAGATACAGGAGCAGAAATAATCTCCTCTGCATGTCCTTTTTGTTCTACTAATTTAAAAGATGGAATTGACGATAAAGGTTCTAATTTGAGATTCTATGATATAAGTGAGTTAATTTTATTAACGCTCGATTCACAAAATAAATTCGGTAAAAAATCGTCTGTGGAGGTAACTTAAATGACCTTGGAAAAAAACATTTTTAGAGAATTTGAAAAAGTAGTTGGCGTAGGAAATATAGATGATGGTGATGTAATTACAAATGTCTATGCTTACAATTGGTGTACAGAAATTTTTAACTATATGGAAGGTAAAGAACCAATTCCTTTTTCTCCCGTTCCTAGAGCAGTTGTATTACCATCAACAACAGAAGAAGTTCAAAAACTTATAAAATTATGTAACAAATATGGACTCCAATTTAAAGCTCAGTCCACTGGTCTTGGACCATGGAATCAACCATCTACTGATAACTGCATTATTTTTGATATGCGTAGAATGAATAAAATCGTAAAAATTGATGAAAAAAATCTTTATGCTGTAATTGAACCATATGTGAGTGGAGCTCAATTACAAGTTGAAGTTATGAAATATGGACTCAATTGCCATATGCCTGGTGCTGGTCCTCAAGTTTCTCCTCTTGCTAGCTCTACATCAATGAATGGTCCTGGCTTTACGTCTCCTTCTACAGGTTATAGTGCTAGGAATGTACTAGGTGTTGAATGGGTATTACCTGATGGAGAAATAATGAAATTAGGATCTTACGGATTAAAGAACACTCCTGATTGGTATCACGGAGATGGCCCAGGTCCTAGTCTAAGAGGAATAATGAGAGGTTATTCAGGTACAAAATCAGGTCTAGGTGTTTTTACAAAAGTTGCTGTAAAATTATTTCCTTTTCCTTGTAGTAGTGATTATAATATTAAAGGATTTTCTCCTAATTATGATTTTATTATTCCCAAATTCATGAAATTATATATAATGGATTGTGGAAATTTTAAAAAACTTGAATCTGCTATCTTGAGAGTAGAAGAGGAAGAAATCTCATTTATGTGTAGTTATTTATGTAATTATGCTGTGATGGCTATATTTTCTAATTCAACGGAAAGTTTATTGGATAAAGTAGCATTAGGAAGGATGCAAGCTCCTTTAGTTGTATTAATAGCTGCTAGAACCAAGCGAGAATTTGATTACAAACAAAAAGTAATGGATTTCTTATTGAAGAAATTAAATTTAAAAAATATAATAGGGACTTTATATATTCCAAATCCAATTTTTTATGCCGAAGCACTTCGATCTAACTTAGGATTACATGGTTTTTTAGCAACTGGAAGTATGCAGTCAGCAGAAGGAGGAGCCGATACAGCATTAGTATGCCTTCGCAGTGCGTCAGTGAATATTCCATTAAAAAAAAAATATATTAAAAAAGGTGTAATTGTCAATGATTTTGGAGAAGGTGCATGGATGAGTTCCTATGAATCAGGACATTATTTTCATTTAGAAGCCCTAACTTTTTTCGATCAAACAGATAAAAACAGCATCACTGGAATGGCTGACTATATAGGGAAAAGTTTTCAATTAGACTTACTTAAACATCTTGGTGCTCCATTTTTTGTAGAAGGAAATCGTTTGCATGATCTCTTTGGACCTCATATGTCGAATTATCATATCTGGTTAAGAAAGATAAAAGAAGCATTTGATCCAAATGATATTTCTGATTCCGGATTTTATATTTCACCAAATAATAGATTAAAACAAGATATATGAATTATTGTCATGATAGATACAAACAAAGATGAGAACAAAATAAGGGGTTTTGCTGCTTTAATTAATAGTATTCTCCTTCCTTTAAATGAAAATAAGGCATTTCAAGATAAATTTAAAAATATTGATGCTAAAATTCTCTTGAATGCTTCTAATTTAAAATACGCTGCATTAATAGTAATTGATCATGGATCTGTGAAAGTTAAGAGTATTCCTAATAAACCTAAAACAAACTTAAATAAGAAAAAAGTAGGGTGGCACGCATTTTTAGAGATGGATACACAAACTTTCCTTGCGATCGCTATGAGTCGATTGTCAATGCTTGGAGTTGCTAAAATGTGGCTTAAAAGAAAAATAAAAATGCGAGGGATAAGGAAATTACTCCTTTTATTGAAAATGTTTAAATTTTTAACAGAAGAAACTTAATTATTTTTATTATTTTAGCGATAAACAATAAATAAATTGGAATTGAATAATTATTTAGGGATATTATGGGAAAAAGAAGTAGACCTAATGTATTTCAGGGTAGTTTAAAAAAGAAATTTTATTTCGAAGGTTGGTATAATAAAATTGTAGATTCATCGGCAAATCATATATATGCTATTATTCCAACTATAGCATTGAATAAAAAGGAAAAAACTTCGCATGCATTTATACAATATTTGGATGGAATTAACGCATCTGTTGAATACTTTAAATATCGTTTAGAAGATTTCGAAAATCTCTCAAATAAGAAATATAAAATTCAAATTGGGAAAAATTATTTTTCCTTAGAGCGAATACATATTGATATAGATCAACAAAACCATAAAATTAAAGGAGATCTTGAATATATAAATCCAATTCTTTGGCCTAAAAAATTCTTACAGCCGGGGGTGATGGGTTGGTTTTCTTATGTGCCATTTATGGAAACTTACCATGGAATGGTGAGTATGAATCATGAAATTCGAGGTACTCTCACAATTGACGGAGAATTTATCAATTTTGATAATGGAAAAGGATATATTGAAAAAGATTGGGGTAAATCCTTTCCAAGTGCATGGGTTTGGACACAATCAAATCATTTTTCGAATCCTAATCTCTCATTTATGTTCTCAATTGCAAAAATTCCTTTCTTAGGAATGAAATTTAATGGATTTTTAAGTGCACTTTGGTATGAAGGAGATTTCTATAAATTTGCAACCTATACTAGTGCAAAAATTAAATCTTTAGATATTTTACCTGATATTCTTCATGTTATTGTTGAGGATAAAAAATATACTCTTGATTTTCAGGTGGCTAAAAAAGGGATTGGTTCTGGTCTTTTAAAAGCTCCAAAAGTTGGAGTTATGTCAGGTCATATTGCTGAAAGTATTAACTCAAAAATTAGATTAAAACTATTTGATAAAAGGAAAGAGATTTTGATCATTGATGATTTAGGTATAAACGCTGGTTTAGAAATTAAAGATCCTGAAGTTCTAAAACCAAAAAAATAATAATTAAAAGATTTATTTCTTTTCTTCTAATGCTTTTTTAGGAAATAGACGTTTTTTCAATTTCACCATACCCGTATCCATATCATAGTCTACAAGCCCAACTTTCGCTAATTCTTGTACTGAATGTAAGACAAATGCACCACCTATTCCAGTTGTATTCTTTATTTGATCTCTTGACATTTCGTCAGTTTCACCATGAAGAGTCATGAGAATTCTATAATGAGGTTGGCCTTGCCAAATCTCAGAAACTAAGACTGTATAAATCGATAATAGAGCACGAACTCTCTCAAAATTATATTCTGCTTCTTCAGCTTCCTCAGCAGCTTTCATAAATTTCTCTAATTCCACTTTTACTTTTCTATATTCATCTAATAGTTTCATTTGTTCTTCTGTCAAAGAACCTATCTTTTGGTCTCGTTCTTGTTTTTCAATTTCAAGTTTTCTAGTTTCTTCTTCTAATTTTTTCTTATCAGCCTCTAATTGTCGTTTTACGTTTTCCAGCTTATTTTTTTCCTCTTCTAGTTGTATTTTTTCTGTTTCAAGTTGTTCTTTAACATTACTTAGCTCTATTTTATCATTTTCAAGTTTTAATAATGCAGTTCTGGATGTTTCTAATACATCAATGAATTCTTTAAAACTTGACTCTGCTGCTTGAATAGTTTCATCAATAACATTTAAAGTCTTTTTTTCATCTGACATTGGAATTACTTTAAAAACGATTTATATAATAATAAAAATTTATTCGAGATTTATAAAGTTTCATAAAAGTCATGGAAAATATACAGAGTATTGAATAGCAATTTTATTAATCTATGATTTTGGTATAAAATAATTTTAATAAATTTGAATTTGATTATCCTTATTTATAAATTTACCTTTTATATAACATTCTAAGAATTCTCTAATAATTATGGATAAAAAAGAAAAAAAAGCAAGGAGAGTTAAATTCATCTTTGGAGTCTCCGTTCCAATCTTCATAATGGGATTAGTTTCTTTCTTTACTGATATATCAAGCGAAATGATACAAAGTATATTACCTTATTTCATTTTTGAAGTAGGCGGAACCGGATTAATTTTAGGATTAATTACAGGATTGACAACTGCCATTGCGAATATTTTAAAAGGTATCTCTGGTTGGATGAGTGATAGAATAAATAAAAGGAAGCCATTTGTAGTAGGAGGTTATGCTCTATCAAATCTTTCTAAACCATTTATGGCATTTAGTCCTTCTTGGGAATATATATTAGGAATGAAAAGTATTGATCGCTTTGGTAAAGGATTAAGAACTTCCTCAAGAGATACTCTTATATCTTATTATGCCACTGAAAAGGGAAAAGCTTTTGGACTACATAGAGCGATGGATACATTCGGTGCGGTTATTGGTTCATTACTAGCTTTTTTATTCCTATTTTTAACTTGGACGTACTCACAGATAATCTTTTTCTCAATTTTTCCTGGTTTTATTGCTATAATTTTAATTTTAACAATTAAAGATGTAGATCCAAATAAGATTGATGATAAATTAGGATTTCAAGAAGAAAAACCAATATATAAAAAATTAGATAAAAATTTCATAAAATTAATAATTATTTTGGGAGTTATCGAATTTGCTAGTTTGGATATTGCTTTTCTTCAAATCAGGGCGGGAGATTACGTTGAGTTAATTTATTTTATCCCAATCTTCTACATGGTAAGTAATATTGTATACACATTATTTTCGCCTATTACTGGAAGCATGTCTGATAAATTTGGAAGAAAAATAATAATAGATATTGGATTATTAGTTCTTTTAGTTTCCTGTATTCTTTTATCATTTCCTATTAATATTTCAATATTTTCTTTTGTTTTAATAATAATTATTTTTATAATGTATGGCTTTTATTTGGCATCTGTTGATCCAATATCACGGGCTTATATCGCTGATTTAGCAGGTAAAAGAAAAAGAGGTCGGGCTTATGGCTACTATTACTTGTCAGTGGGGCTTATATCCATGGGAGAATCATTAATTTTTGGCTTAATATATGATTTATTTTCATATACCTGGGCATTTATTTATACTTCAATTCTATTACTCATTTGTATCCTAATATTCTCGGTGACTGATTTTTCAAAAATAATTCAAAAAAAGGAATAATTCTTTTAAATAACATCAATTTCAGATTTATTAATATTTAATATTTTGGGTTAATTCAAAAAATGAAAGATGAGTTATGCTGTACCTCAAAAGATGTAATTCAAGCAGCGATAGAATCTTCAAATAAAGATGAAAAAGATTTCAATGTTGATTCAAATGTTATGATCATTTTTTCTAGATTTCTTTTGAATTTTTTAAAAGATAAAGTTAAAATAGAACAAGTAGAATGGTTGATGCCATTTCACCCCTACATTGCACCAGATTATATATATCGAGGGAAATTTAAAGAAATACCTATCACAGTTTTGATACCACCTATGGGTGCATCGCCAATAGCATCAATTGCAGAAGATTTGATCTTTTGTGGAGCTAAAACTATTTTCTTAGTTTGCGGGTCTTGGGGAATGGGTGAAAACGTAAAATTACTTGATTATCTTATTCCTACGCATGGTTTGGGGATAGATGGAACATCTATACATTATGGAAGAAAACAGGATGAAGAAATTGAATTAGATAAACAAGTTATTAATATATTTATAGAAGAAACAAAAAAAAGGACTGTTGATTATCACATTGGGAAGAATTATTGTAAAGAAGCATTTTATCAAATTAAAAGACAAGAAATATATGAATTGCAGAAAAAAGGTTGTATTTCGATGGAAAATGGGGAGCTTAATGTCTTAGGAACAATTTGTAAGCAAAATAATGTAAATTTTGGCGCTTTTTTCTATAGCTATTATAATCCTCTTAATAGATGGAAAATTCCTTGGAGGGAAGAAGAATATAAAGAATGTGTAAGTCTGGAGGGTGAAATTGCTTTAGCTGCATTGTCAAGATTAAATATATTATAAATTATATTAAGATGCTATTCTTGTTGAGTCCATAGGTGAGCTAAATATATTAAAACTTCAGCTGCTTTTTGTAAAGCTAGCGTAGGGATATACTCTTTCCTGGAGTGAAATAATAATCCTCCAGTAAAAAGATTTGGAGTAGGAATCCCGATTTCACTGAGCTGTGACCCATCAGTACCTCCTCTAATAGATTTTATTTTTAACTCTAATCCCGCTTGTTCTATTGCTTTTTTGGCTAAATCAATTATAACTTTATCTTTCTCAATATAATTAAGCATATTTTTGTATTGATTATGAAAATTTAATTCAATTTGTAATCCTGGATAATGAAATTCATACAAATCTTTTAACTTTTTAATATATTCCATTCGCTTTTCATTATTTTTTACTTCATAATCTCTTATTAAAAGTCGAACATAAGCTTCTTCTGTTGTTCCTTTTAACTTAGTTAAATGAAAGAAACCTTCCCTTTCTTCTGTATGTTCTGGAGACTCTGCTTCAGGTAATTCACTTAAGAATCTACAGGCAATATGTCCTGCATTAATCAACAAATTTTTTGCATATCCTGTATGTACATTTAAACCCTTAAAATTTATATCTACACGCCATGCATCAAAACATTCAACTTCTAACTCACCTATTTCTCCACCATCTAAAGTATAACATACTTTTGGAAGTTTCTTCTTATCAACTTTATTTATTACTCCTTTTCCAGTTTCTTCATCAGGGGTAAAACAAACAAAAATTGGACCATGTTTTAATTGAGGATATATCTTCCATGCTGCTAAAGCAGTCATAATTTCAGCAATGCCTGCCTTATCATCAGATCCTAATAGAGTATCTCCTTGTGAAGTAATAATATCCAGACCAATGTATTGTTCTAAATTGGGAGAATCTTCAATAGATAACGTTAAATCCTTATTTTGAGAATACTTTATTTTACGTCCATCATAATTCTTATGAATTACAGGTTTTACATCTTTTCCACTAACAGATTCTGATGTATCTAAATGTGCCATAAAACCAATTGGTCTTGTTTTTTCGTTTCCTTTACTAGGTGGTAAATACCCATAAACAAAACCCAACTCATCTTGAACGACATCTTTTAATTCTAGCTCCTTCAGTTCTTTAGTTAAGATTTTAGCTAACTCAAGTTGATTTTTAGTTGAGGGAATTGTATCAGATTCTATGCTAGAAGTCGTCCAAACCGTTACATATCTTAAAAAACGTTCTAAAGCATCATTTAATAAAAATTCCTGAATTTCCTTTGATAAATTCATCTCAATCAATTATTATTCATATTTGAATTATAAAAAAGATCTATCGTCCTTTAAATTTGGGATCTCGTTTCTTTCTAAACGATTTCATTCCTTCTCCAAAATCATAAGTTCTTATATTTTTGCAATATAATCGAAATTCATGCTGTAATGATGGAAATAATTCATTAAATTGTGAAAAATTCAACATAGATTTATTATACCCTAGACATTTTGTTGGCATATTCGCTATCTTTTCTATAAATTCTAAAGATTTTTGCTTAAAGTTATCAAGTGGGTAAACATCATTTACTAAACCAATCTTTAGCGCTTCCTTTGCATCAAGATGCCTCCCTGTCATAATTATTTCAGTTGCTCTTCCAAAACCCACGATTCTTGGGAGAAACCAACTTGTTCCACTTAGTATGCAATGAGCTCTAGTAGTACGATGATCTCCCATTTTTAGATTATCTGCCGCTAATCTGAAATCACAGGCAAGTGCAAGATCAAATCCTGCTCCTAGACAATATCCATGAAGCAATGCTATAACAGGCTTTTGAATTTCTCGTATTAATCGCACTACTTTATGGTGTGGCATTCTTGAACCATCTTCTAATGGTGTGAATTTTACCCCTTCTGAACCCATACTAGTCATGTCGTCGCCAGAACAAAAATTCTTTCCACGACCTTCAAATACTATTACCCGAATTGATTTATCTTTCTTGATTGATTCTAATACTTTCACAATTTCCATCAATAATGGATATTGCAGAGCATTAAACTTTTCAGGTCTGTTTAAAGAAATAGTACTAATCCCATTATTAACATCAAATAAAATAAATTCATATTCTCTCTTCAAAATAATCATCTGCTCTTTATTTAACTTGATATTAAAAATTTACTGTAATTTAATACATAAATTACTCAAAAAAAATCTTATTATCTGTTTAAAAATATAAAAAAAATTAAGAAATTTAGCTTAATTACCAAATTTCAAATTTTTCGTCCAGCTTAGTTGTAAAAACTAACAAGTATGGAAATAATAAATCCCATAAACTTGTTAGAGTATTAAGCAAAATAACTAAAATTACCCAATATTCCAATCCTTCTGAACCGTAGTAATACAAATAAACTAAAATATTTAAAATTACCATTATTACAATTCTAAAGCCTATTCCTAATACTCCGTATAAAACATAAGTTTTAAGCTCTTTTAATTGTTGGCTCATTCTCTTACCTTCTTTGCGTTTAAGCAAATATAACAATAATATAGGAACAATTATTAAAGAAAAAGTAGCAGAAAATTTCATTAGAGGACCGATTGGTGCAAAAGGATCAAATGGAAATAATACCACCATTCCAATTATACAACATAAAATCCCTGCTAAAGGACCGAATATTAAAAAACAAGTAACCCAAATTATTGAGACAGGATCAAAATAAGCAAAACCTTCTGGAGTTCTAGGTAAGTACGGTACTACATATAATGATAAAACTAAAGATAAGGCTCCAAAAATAGCAGCTCCAACAATTTGTATTGTTAATTGGATATTTTTTGATAAAACACTTTCAACTTCTTTAACAACTTCTGTATCAGACATTTTTGTTTTTTAGATTTTGTTTTTTAATTTATTTCTTAATTAGTTAGAATTTAAAATTTTGGGTAAAATATAATCCACAAAATTGAATTAAACAAAAAGCTATAAATAAAAACTTTTAGAGATAATTGAAAATTGGTAAGAATAATTGAGTATTTCATTATTCTAATAATTTTTTTTAATACATTCTAAATATCTCATTACTATTTTGAATTATGGATCAACTCACTTTTGGAGATCTAAATTTATTTCAATATTTTCTTTTCTTTTGCATCTAAATCTAACCAATCACTCACAGATTTTAATTGTTTTCGCGAAGCTCCACATAAAATTTTTAAAAATGGAAGGAATTCTTGAATAAAATCAACTTGAGAAATTTCAAATTTTCTTTTGAGTTTCCCAATAAATTCTTTTTCATTATTACTTAAAGAAAAATAAGTTCCAGAAGAATATCGAGGAAAAACAACTCTTTGAAATCCCTTGGCAATAGGTGTCTCTTTTCGTGATAATGCAACACCTCCTGCAAAAAGGTCAAAAAAATAAGGTAATAATCCCCAATATTGGTTAATACGAATTCTTCCAAATATTTCATCTGCTAATGAAAGATTTTCAAAAGCATCAGAAAGTTCTCTGTTAGATTTCATGAATAAAACTAGATTTTCATTTATCCATTTGTATAGAAAGTTATAATCAACATCAGATTTATCAGTTAAGTTTCGAGCTTCCCTTAATGTGGATATTTTAAACAAATCTCTAATTAATGAGAAAATTTCTTCAATATTATCACGGTGGAGACTCAGAATCAATTCCTTAGTATCTTCTTCTATTCCGCCTTGACATATTCCTTGAACATCATTTATCACTCCTCTCAAATCTCCATTATTCTTTTCAATTATTAATTCCAAATCATCATCTTTCAGATTTGTGATTTTTTCTTTCTTGAGAATGTTTTGTGTAATTTTAATTACTTCTTTCTTAGCTAAAGGATGAACTTCATATCTCAATATTTTATTATAGAGTGGTTGTAGATTTGTTTTATATTCATTTGAACACATTATAATAGGAAACTGAGTATTCTCAATTAAATCGATTACGGTAGGAATAGCACCTCTGTCTTGAACACCATATATCCCATCAATTTCATCAATAAGTATAAGTTTCTCTTTTGATTCTGTTATATAATCCATAATTCCACGAGATTTAACAGTTTCTTTCAACCTTCTTTCTAAAGTAGCTCTTGTTCGCGTATCTGATGCGTTAGTTTCTATTACTTCCATATTTAAGTCATTCGCAAGAGCATAAACAATAGAAGTTTTTCCAATCCCGGGAGGTCCTTCTAATAAAATTGCTGCTTTTTCAGAGGGAATTTTCAATTCTTCTTTTTGGTCTTTTTCAATAACGGTTCTATTAAATTCGCGAATCTCTCTGTTTTCTTTATTAATTCTTCTTCTTTCTAGGAAAAAGTTTTCAATAAAGTTCATTAATTGCTCAGCTAATTTAACCCTTTGACCACCCATCCGTGCTGAAGGTAAAGCCATGTCTTTTATACTTTTTGGACGATATTTCTCCACCCACGGAATCTCAACTTTCTTTTTTGACATGATTTAAATCCTCACATATAATCCGAAAATAAACATATTTTTGATAAAAGACCAGATATTTGAATATCATTATCTCTCCCATCAATTGCTCTAAAATCAGAATCTGCAATAAAATTTATTAATTTAATCCGTGCAAATTTACTTAAAGGCAATTTGTTTAATTCATTGATTAAAAGTTTAAAGAACTCGCTCAGATCAAATTTATAATTAGAAAGGATTTTGCGTGATAATTCTCGAGCTTTAGGGAAATCTCCTTTGAAAGCAATCATTAAAAGACTTTGTATAAGTTCATTATGAAAAAATTGAGATGTTTCATAAATCTTTTCAGAATCTATTTTGTTTTCTGAAATACTACATAATTGTAAAATATCAATTGCTCGAGATATTTTTCCATCAGATATTTTGTACAAAATTTCACTTACCTCATTAGAAATTTCTAAAGATTCCTTTTTAGCGATTTTTTTAATTAATTCGTTGAAATTGTTAAACTTAATTCTAGAAATTAAGAAAATTTGGCATCTACTAACAATAGGATCAATGATACTTGAAATTTTCGTGCTAATCAATATCATTCTGCAATTTGTGCCATACTTTTCCATTAGTCTTCTAAAGCCTTGTTGATCCCCACCTAAAGCTTCAAAATTTTTTACAATTAGAATTTTAAATGGGGCATCTCCTAACACTTTCAATTGTACAAAGGGTTTAACTCTAGCCTGAATAAACGCGGGTGTTGTTATCCTTTTTCCTGCTATACTTCCAATTTTACTTGTAGAAACATATGCATCAGATCTTGCTTCAGTTCTCTCTTCTTCGCTTAAAGGAACATCAGCATAAACTAATTTAAAATTTGCATTATAATTATTACCAAGAAACTCCTTTGAGAATAATTGAGCAATTGAAGTTTTTCCTATACCTTTTGAACCAATAAATAATAAATGTGGAAAGTTTCTTTGGTGAATCATACGTTTTAAAGTCTCTTTTACCTCATCTCTGCCGCAAACTTCGTCTAAACTTTTTGGATGATACTTAATTCGCCAAATCGGAATTTGTTCAATCATATTTAACTATCTCTTTCTCTCTTTAAATTTTCTAATAAATAATCAAGATTGAATATTCTCAATGATTGCCGATAACAGAGCTGAAATCTGAACCTGTTCATCAGCACCTTGGCTTATTCGATAATCTATATCTCCAATAAAGGCTTTTAAACTAATAATATTTTCAGGTGAAATATTTAATGAAGGTATGTACTCTGATATTTGTCTTATGAAATTTCGACTATCAAAAGTTTCAATCGAACTAAGAATTTCTCTTGATTTCCTATAATCTTTGCTCTTAAGAGAAAAAATTAAACTTTTCAATGTTTCTTTGTCTAAGAATCCAGAAATTCTTAATATCTCGTTAATGTCTAAATTATCTAAAAGTTCAAGTGCAACAGCCATTTGGAGACTATTGATTGCTTTCCTTAAATCTCCTCCAGAAATGAAATATAATTGACTGAAGAATTCTTCTGATTGATTAGACGGTATTTTTAATTTCTCCTTTTTTGCTATATATCTTAATCTTTCTACTATTTTTTCTTTAGGTAAAGTTACAAATCTAAATACAGCGCATCGAGATACTATTGGATCTATAATCCTATTAATATAATTACATAAAAGTATGAACTTTATATTAGTTGATGCTTTTTCAATAATTCTCCTAAGAGCTTGCTGAACTTGTGAAGGAATATTATCAGCTTCATCTAAAATCACAAACTTTAAAGACCCATTTTTAACTAAATGTTGATTTACAAAACTCTTAAGAACATTTCTTACAAAATCTATCCGTACGGTGTCAGAAGCATTCAATTCTAGTAGGTTTGTATCAAATTCTTCTTCATTAAGAAAACTTTTTGCGATTATTAAGGCGGTACTAGTTTTTCCAGTTCCTGCAGGACCCGTAAAAATCAGATGAGGTATATCCGTAGTTTTTACAAATTCTTTTAGGTTATTAATCGCAATACTCTGACTTACAATATCATCAAATGTTTCAGGCCGATATTTTTCAACCCAAGGTGTTTCTAAACTCATTTTTTCAAATTACTTTTAATTCTTTTAGCTCTTATCTGTTAAATCTAATTCTAGAACCTCATACACCTTCTTGAAATTCATTTTTTCATAGAGTTTAGTTGCTTCTAACGCTTTTTCTTTAATATTAACTTTCACTTTTTCTACTTTTATCTTTTTCAAATGCTCTAATGCTTTTTCTAATAAAGAACTCCCTACACCTTGTTTACGATATGGCTCTTTCAGAAAAAATTGTTTAATATATCCTTCAGATGAGCCGAATGGATCAATCCGTAGTTCTGCAATAATCATTCCAATCACTTCATTAGAATCTTCGTCAAGAGCTATTAAAATACCATGCCGTTGAAGCGGATCGTAAAGACGACGTCGAATTCCCCAGTCAAATCGCTTTTGATCAAATTCTTGCCCCAATCCTTCAACCAATTCTTTAGTTAAATCTCTTAAGCTTTCTATATGTTCAGGATTTGCAACTTCGACTTTAATATTTGAACTCATATAAAACCATCGTCAATTTCATATACTTTTTTATTAAAATAATTATTGCTATTTTAAAATTTAAATTTTCTTGACCTTAAATTTATAAAATTACAAATGAGATGTTAATTAATACTACTTTCAATTAAAATAATAGTATTTTAAAAAAATTAAAATTAAATAAGCATTTATAAACATAAGTATTAAAAATGGCGAGCAGAGGTTCCATCCCAAGCTCTAACGCTTTCATTTAACCATCCACACTTAGGACATTTGTCTGGAAGCTCCCAACTTTCAAGAGCAGGGTGTATACGGCAGTATAGACCTCCGCAACTCTCACATATAAGATATTTGGCTCCGCAACCAGAACACATTTTTAGTTGTCCTTGTTCTACAAAAGGAAAAGCTCTTCTCATCCATTCATCGTGGGCTAAAGAGAACTGATCTTTTCCACAAACAATGCAATGAACTCCATCCTCTTCAGACATTTCTCTAATTCAGCTCTTAAATTTATTACTTTTTTTTAATTCTATAACTTTTATTATAATATTGGTTTAATCTATTTGAATTTTATACTTTTACTTAGTAGTAATATTAAATAAATAATAAAATTAGAAATTAAATATTTTCTTATAAGTGAAAACTAATCATAAAACAAATAATAGCTTAAAGAAATAACAAAATTTATTTCTTCCTTACATTTTCAATTTTTTAGCTCTTGTTTTAATTTCAGGATTAATTTTCTCTAGTTCTCCAATCAACTGAAAAGTCTTGTCATCATTCAATGCTTCACTAAATTTCAATAACATTTCTTTAGAGCCAACAAATAACCCTCTCTTTTTTAGTGGTTTACCATCATCTTTTAAAGGATTAATCTCTAGAAATAGTAGTGCTGGCTTTGTTTTTGTTGCAGGGACTTTAACTACGAAAACACCCGGAACGGGAGTCTCCATTTTTTCCCAATCACCCCCACTCTTTAGATGTTCTTTTAATTGGGTATCAATACTAGACATATTCATTCCTCGCTACATATATTTAATTTTTATGAATTTATTTTTGATTATATTATTTTTAGTCGATGTTACGTGTTACATCTAAGGCATATATAAAAATTTTTGGATTGAATAAAAATACAATAATCTATTAAATGTTTAAAAACAAGACTTTTTATCTAAATAATTGTGAAGAATCACCCTAGATTAAAATATAAAGGCATTTTAACATTTTGTCGGATTTCTTGGGGTCTTTTTCCACTAAATCTTTAAATATTACTAAGGTGATATGTATATTCATCAATAAATCAAATAAATTCATGATTTTAATGAAATTAATATCAGTAAACTTACCTGAGTCTTATTTAAAAGTCTTAGAATTACTTGTAGTTGACGGAAAATTCCCTAATAGGTCAGAAGCTATTCGCGTAGCAATAAGAGATCTAATTAAAACAGAATATTTGATAGAGGAATCAGTAAACCGGAATCTTGCCCCCAGCGCAATAGAATCGGAAGTAGAAAGTGAACTTCAAGAAAATCTATTAATATAAAACTTTTTTTTATTTTGAAAAGTAAATCTAACTCAAAAATTAGAATCTTATTTTGAACTTTTTTTTAAAAGATCTAAAACCTTATTTCTCCTCAATTCCCTTCTAGCAATGATTCTTGCTTTAATCTTTTGAGTTTCTTCGTCAGTGAGTACTTCAATTTCTGGTTCTTTTGGTTTTCTTCCAAGTTTTTCTCTGTATTGATCAATTTTTTCGTCAATCTCTTTTACAAATCTTTTACCAATTTTAACCTTTTCAAGATTATATTTTGCTTCGTTTAACTCAGATATAGCTTTCTTGTAATTTTTATTGATTATAGATATTTGAGCTTCATCTAATGCAGTATAAGCTGCTTTAAAATTCGCATTTTGAATTTCTTCACCTGATATTTCAATAGTAATTAATGGAATATGAGAAAGGGTTCCTAAATTTTCAATTTTTTCATGAAGTTCTTTAATTTCAGATTCCTTTTCTGGTATATTTAATTTTTGGATTTCTTCTTTGATTATTACAATCCCTTCATTATACCTATAACTTTCTATTAATTTTTCTGCTTTATTGAGTTGAACAGCTATTTTTCTGTCATATTCTTCCTTTACAAGCTTTCTTTTTTCTTCTTTTCTCTTCTTTTCCATTTCTTCATGTTCTTTTTTCGTTTCTTCTTTTATTAATTCTAATTCTTTCTCCTCTTCAATTTTTTTCAACTTTATTTCTTCTAGAATCTCAGCTTGTTTTTCTTCTCTTTTAAGTTTAAATAGGAGCTCGTTATTAATTCTTGAAACCTCTCTTTGCCACCCTATTTCTTCAAATAAGTCTCTTGCTGCCATATATTTCTCGAATGCTTCAGAGAATTTTTTACGGTCCATAAAATTTGTACCTTCTTCTAAAAGTTGATATGCCTCATCTGAGATTTTTTCTTCTCGCTCTTTTTCCCTCTGAACTTTTAAAAATTCTCTTCGTTTCTCTTCTTGTTGCTTTTTTCTTACTTCGCGCGCTTCAGCTAATTTCTCTTCTAATTTTTCTTCAAACTCAAGCTCTTCAACTTTTCTTTCTTCTACTGCTTTTTGTTCAAGCTCATAAGCTTTTTTCTTATTAATAATCATTGTAATTGAATCTCTAACCATCATAATTCCTTCTTCCCACTTCATATCTATAAACATTTTTTCACTTTCCTTATAAATATCAATAGCTTCATCAAAATTATTAAGTCTTAATTCACGTTTAGCTTGATCCATTAAACGAAATGCTTTATCTTTCTCCGTCTCAAATTGTGCAATACGTTCTTTTTTTACTTGTAAAGATTCTTTTCGCTTTTGCAGTAATCTTTCCTGTTCTTGGCGTGCCTGTTCTAATAATTTTTGTTGAAGGAGTAATTCTTTTTCCCGCTTTTTTACTTTTTCAAGCTCCAAAGCTCGTATCTTCTTATCTTGCTCTAATTTTTCTTTATAAAAATTTATTGTATCTATTAATTTCGCTGATTCTTCTTTCCAATTTATTTCTTCAAATTTTTTGCGAGCAACACGATAAATCTCAATAATTTTTTCATATGGTGCTTCATAATCAAATATTCCCGATTTTAGTTTTAATTCATATTCTTGAGCCATCTTTTCAGCATTTTGAATTAAAGACAATACTTTAACTGCTTTTTCATCGGCTTCTTTTTCTTTTTTTTCAAATTCTCTTAATCTTTTCTGACTTTCAAGAAAATCCTTATCAAGTTCTATCTTTACAGCTTCTAATTCAACTTCTGGTTTCTCTAACTTCTTTTGTTCAATCTCTCTTAATTTATCATCTTTTTCTTTCTTATCCTTGTAAAATTTGATAGTTTTAATTAATCGATTAGCCTCATCAATCCATCCAATTTTTTGGAATAATTTTCTTGCTTCTTCATAATTAAAGATTGCTTTCTCATAAGGACTTACATACATCAAAATGTCTTTCCTTATGCTTAATTCATAACTTTTAACTTCTTTTTCTGTCTCATCAATAAGACTCATCGCTTTGTCTAATAATATGTCCTCCTCTTTTTCAGCTTCAAGTTCTTTAATTCTTTCTGGTTTGAATGGTTTAACTTCTTTTTTACCTGCCTTCTTCAGTTCTTCAAGTTCTTTTACTTTTTCTGCTTTTTCTGATTCTTTATCAAGCAAAATTTTATGCTTGTCTAATTTCTCCTGATAGATTTTTATTTGGTTTAAATAAATTTGCGATTGATCTACCCAGCCCTTCTCATCCAATTCATCTTTAATTTGTTTATATATCTCAATTATTTCTGGATATGGTGTTAACTCAATTACCTTACCTTTTTTTATCGCTTTTTTCAGAGATGAATCAAATTCTCGTTCTAGTTTTTCTGCTTTATTAACCAGTTCTAAAATATGCTTTTCAAATTCTTTTTCTTCTTTTTTTTTTTCTTCAATAATGCTCAATTTTTTTGTATCAGCTTCACTCTTCTTTTCTACTTTATGCATTTCTTCTAGTTCTTTTTGTTTTTGTGCTTTCTGAGCTTCGATTTCAAGGAGATTTTTATGTTTATCTAACTTCTCCTGATAAATTTTTATTTGATTTGCAAATACTTTTGCTTGTTCTTTCCAACCTTTAGCATAAATTTTTTCTCTAATTTCTTTATATATTTCAATAACTTTTGGATATGGTGTGCTTTCTAGAATTTTTCCTTCTCGATATGATTTTCTCATAGCAATTTCATGATCTCTCACCATTTTTTCTGCTATACTGACATTTTCAGCAATATTTTTCTCAAATTCTTTTTCTTCTTTTTTTCTTTCAATTTTACTCAATCTTTTTGTATCAGCTTCACTCTCCTTTTCTACTTTATGCATTTCTTCTAATCCTTTTTCCTTTTGAGCTTTTTGAACTTCAACTTCTAACAATTTTTCATGTTTTTCTAATTTATCTTGATAAATTTTAATTTGATTTATGTATACTTCAGATTGCTCTCTCCAACCCCTAGCATAGACTTTCTCTTGAAGATTTTTATAAATGTCGATAACTTTAGAATATGGTGTAGTTTCCAATATTTCCCCTTTTCTATAAGCTTTTCGCATAGCAATTTCAAAATCTCGTACCATCTTTTCTGCCATATTGACATTTTCAGAAATAAATTTCTCAAATTCTTCTTCTTCCTTTTTTTTCTCTGAAGCTTTTAATCTTTGGTCATCTATTTCAACTTTTCTATCAACTTTATGCATTTCTTCTAGTGCTTTTTCCCTTTCAGCTTTTTTGGCTTCCACTTCTCGTAATTTATTATCTTGTTCTAATTTTTGAGAATAAAAATTTATTTGATTCCCATAAGCAATTGCTTCTTCATTTCTACCCCTTTCAAGGAACATTTGTTTTACTTTCTCATAAATATTTATGATCTTTAAGAATGGAGGATTTTGTGCCAATCTACCTTTCTTTATGGCTTTTTTCATATCTGTATCATATTCTCGAGCAATTTTTTCTGCTCGATTTATCATTGCATTTACCATATCCTCAAAATCTTCTTTTTCTTCTTCTAATTTTCTTTGTTCTTCTAATAATTTTAACTTCTCGATATCTAAAGAAACTTTTGGTTCTTCTCTTTTAACTTTAAAAGCCTTCTCAACTTCTTCTTGTTTCCGTGCTTTTTCCGCTTCTATTTCTCTTAACTTTTTATCTTTTTCTAACTTTTCTTTATATGTAAAAATTTGACTTGAAAAAATTGCTATATCTGTATCCCATCCTCTCTCTTGTGCCATATATTTAGCTTTCTTATATATATTAATTATCTGAGGATAAGGACATTTTAACTCAAATTTACCTTTTCTTAATGCAAGCTCATACTCTCTTGCTAACCGATCAGCTCTTTTTGACATATCATTTAATTGATTTCGAACATTTTGTATTTCTATCTCTTTTTGTTGTTGCATCTCTTTAGCTTTTATTTGTTCTTCGCTGAGGTGAATTTCAATGTCCTCTTTTTTTAGTTTCAGCATCTTTTCAGCTTCGTGTTGCTTTTTGATTTTTTCAGCTTCTATTTGCCTAATTCTTTTATCTTGTTCAAACTTTTGAATATAGATATCTATCGTATCATCATAGATCGTTGCTTCTTTATTCCATCCCTTATCAACAAGTAATTCCCTTATTTTTTTATAAATTTCAATGACTTTTGGGTAAATACATTCTTCTTCTAGTTCTCCTTTCTTAATCGCTTTTTGCATAGCTAATTCATATTCACGTGCCATTCTAGCAGCTTCAGTGGCCATATTATCAATTTGAGCTTTAAAAAATTCTTGTTCCATTTTTTGAAATTCTATTTCTCTTAACTTTTCTATTTGAGCAATTCTATCCTGCTCCTCAATTTCTGTTACCTGTTGCGCAGTAATTTCTTCTTTAGTTTCAACCACTTTCTCTGGTTTCATTCTTTCCTCTTCTAGCCTTTGTATATATCTTGCTTTTTCTATTTTTAATTGAAAAATCGTATCTTGAACTTTTCTAACTTCATATGTCCAATTTAATTCTCCAAATAAATTAGCTCCTTTTTCATAAAATTCTAAAGCTTTGTCATATTTGTGCTGTGTGGTTAATTCAGCTGCTTTATCAAGTAATTGGTAAGCTTTAGAGGAGATCTCCTCTTCTCTCTTTTTATTTTCAAAATATTCCTTTAATCTTTTTTCCTTTAAAAGATCTTCTGTTGATTGTGCTTCCACTTTTACACTCGTGTCTATTTCTTCTCTAATTTCTTCTTTTTTAATACTTCGTAAGAATTTAGCCTTTCGGTTATAACAATCTTCAATTAATTTGTATAAATTATCTATCTCACTTGATTTTCCTAATTCTGTATAAATTGTTTCCACTTCATCATATTTACTGAGCGCTTCTTCGAAATAATTGTTGTTAATTAACTCTTGAGCTTCTTTTAACAAATTTTCCGCATTGATCATTAAATCAGCAATCTTTATGGCATCTTTTAACACTTTATGTTCTTCAATTGCTTTAGACTCTTCAGTTGCTTCAAACTCTTTCATTACCTCTTGTTTTTCAAATATTGAACTTTTATCAATTACTTCAGGTACTTCTACGGGTTCAGCAGCTTTTTCAGATTCAATTTCAACTTCTCTGAATGCTTTTTCTTTAAGTACATATATTTCTGCTATTTTATCATTTATAGCTTTAATCTCTTCTTCTCTGTTAATTTGAGTATATAATCCAATTGCTTGACGTAAAATTTCAATACTATCGTTGTAATATTGTGATTCTATTAGATTGATAGCATGCTCAACTAATTCATATGCTTCAGAAGCAATTTCTTCTTCCATTTCTATCATATCCGAAAAGAATGCTTCCTTTGTTGGATCGAACTCATCCTCATCAAATTCTTTATCGAAATTTTCTTCCCTTCTCTCTTCCATTAGCCTCAACACTTTTTTAAATAGAATTAAGAATGAATTTAATATTTTTTATTCTCAATTTAAATTTAATATAATATTTTAGTTTTATTTTAAAAATCATTAACTGAAAATAAATATTTAATCAATTATAAATCAAATTTTCCAAGACTTTTGTTAAGATAATCATCGCAAATTCTACCCCCCTCATAAGTCAAACTCCATCCATTAGCATCTCTTTTTACAAGATTTAACTTTTCTATACCCATAAGAATTTGATGTATCTCATCATCACTTTTACGAATATTGAAATCAACTCTTAAACTAAATGCTATCTCATCAATTGGGACAGGACCTCCAAGCTCGTCTTCCATTACACCTAAAGCTGCTATTACTTCATTTTGTTCAGCCATACCTGTATTTAAAGTAGTTGAAACTTCATTGAGTAACCACGGATTTTTATCTAACATCTTTTTTATCCCCTTTTCATCGCCTTTTTTAAATAGCTCGTCAAAGTCCTCTCTAATCTTTTTCTTTTTCCCCATATAAATTGCCTATTATTTAATCATATAAGAAAAATTCTAGATATTATATTAATATCTATTATATAGATTAAGAGAATAAAATATTTTACAATAAGTATAAAAATAAGAATTATGTTAATTTGGCTAAAAAGCCTTCAATTTCTTGTTTATTACATACATAAAATTTTTTGATGTCACCTTTAATATACGCTAGGCGAATATTTTCCTTCGTTGCCTCTTCATCAATAGATTCCTTTAATGCCTGTAAAGATAAATTAATTAACTCATCAAAAGTCATATCTTCTTTATAATGTTCTATTAAATACTCTCGCGCAGTTGCTTCACCGCTACCGAGAGCATAAGCTTTGAATGACCTATAGATTCCACTGGGGGAGGTTGTATAAATTTGTGTACCACTTGCATCTATTCCGATGAAAAAAAGCGCACAACCCCAAGGACGGATACCACCATACTGTGTATACATCTGCTTTAAATCTGCAATTGCCTTGGTTAGCATATTCAAACGAACAGGCTCATCATATGTCAATCTGAATGATTGGGCTTGAACTCTTGCATAATTAATTAAAGCACGTGAGTCAGCATGTAATCCAGAAATTGCTACTCCAATATGCTCATCTATTTGAAAAATTTTATCAATTGAATCAGAATCCATTAAAATGGAAGGTATTTTGATTTGAGCTGCTAAACATACATCCTGCTCAGATTTTACAGCAACCGCAAGTGTTCCACGCCTTACTGCTTCCAATGCATATTCTACTTGAAAAAGGCGACCTTCGGGACTAAAAACAGTAAGTGCCCGATCATAAGCCCTACCTGCTGTTCCAAACATTTGATTTACCTATTATTATTTGATTTTATAGTTTAAAATATACAAATAAATTTTAATTTATTGTTTATAACAAATAAAAAGCTATATTTTTTTGGTGTGTTCTAAAATTGCCATTGTGATTGTTTTAAATACAGGCTCAACTTTAATATCATCCTTGGCACTAGTTTCAAAATAAGCTAAAGCATTAATCTCATCCTTCAATGCTTCTCCATCTCCTTCTCCTACTTCCCTATTCCCCTTTTCTGCTAAATCGAATTTATTTCCAACTAAAATACTTGGTTTACCATCACCGATTACTTTTTCCACTTCACTCTTCCAGTTTAAAATATTCTGAAATGAACTTCTTCGCGTAATGTCAAATGTATATACAATCGCACTAGCACCACGATAAAATGGTGGGCGAACAAAGCTGAAATGTTTTTGTCCAGCAAGATCCCATAATTGTAGGCGAATGAGATAGTTTGGATAATCTTCTAATTCTATTTGTTTTGTCGAAAAATTAGAACCAATAGTCATTATATAATTTTCTTTAAAGGTGTTCTCACAATATCTCAAAACCATACTGGTTTTACCTACTCCACCGTCTCCTACTATACAAACTTTATAAATAAATGATTTAGTAACTTTCTCCGTAATTTTACCATCCCACCATTTTGGTTAAAGGATTTTCCCCAATATTAACAATCATCCATCATTTCTAATGTTTAAACTTAGCTAAGAATGATGACTTATTTAAGAATTATTAATTATTATTATATAATATTCAATAAATAATAATAATCGTTATTAATTTTTTTTATTTCATTTATCAGAGATTATTCACTTAATAAAAAACTTAGATCAAAAAATCAAAATTTTTATAGACTTAATCCAAAATCAAAAATCAATACTGATAGTTCCTTTGCACTTTAAATAAGTATGAAGTTACTTTCCAATAAAGGAAGGATCTTTTTTCTCCTTCAAAGCTTTTAAAGATTCTGAAAAATCCTTACTTTGAATAGCTTTAGTCCACATCTTATTTTCTAAATTTAATTGGGTTTCTATAATTTCCCTAAAATACGTATGAATGGTCTTTTTCATTAATTTGATTGAAAGAGAGGGACCCTTAGGAGGAATAAGTCTTAAGGCTTGGTTTCTTGCATAAGACATTAATTTATCTTTAGCTAATATCTTATTGACAAGTCCTAATCTCTCCGCGTCTTGTGCTGTCATCCGATCCCCAAAATAAAACAGTTCTTTAGCTTTATGAAATCCTATCATGAAAGGTAAAAGAATGCTAGTGGCAAAATCAGGCATTACCGCTCTTTTTACAAAAAATAGTGCCCACCATGCATCTTCCGCCATATAAATTAAATCTGAACAAATTACAGGAAGTGTAAATCCACCACCCACTGCAAAACCATTAATTACTGATATTACAGGTTTTGGTAAATCCCAAAACTTAAGACACAGCCTTTTTGATGCCATATCTCTTAAATTAATTTCATTCCTATACTTCTCTGGTACTTCCTTTAACATTTCATTTGAAAAGTAACCTCCTGAAGAAAAAGCTCCTGCTTCCTCACATCCAGTCAGTATCATAACTTTTACTTGATCATCTTTTTCAGCATGATCTACAGCATAGTAGAGTTCTAGGAGTCCTAATGGTGAAAGTGCATTTTTCTTTTCAGGCCAGTTTAAGGTAACGGTTAAAATTCCATTCTCTTCTTTTTTATATTTAATCTGTTTAAATTCTTCTATATTCATTAATACAATAAAATCATAAAACTATAAAACATTTTATAAGGCAATATAATTATTATTACTTTTTATCTGATAAAATTAAAATTATAAATAAATGAAGTTGTTAGAACAAAAAGTTGAAAAATTAGCTAACTTAATCCTTGATTCAAAAAACATAGTAGCATTAACAGGTGCAGGGATGTCTACTGAAAGCGGAATTGCTGATTTCCGGTCACCGGGTACTGGATTATGGGAAAAAGTAGATCCGTATGAATTTGCTTCAATAAATTCTTATGTGGCGAATAAAGGAAAGAATTTAGAATTCATGTTAGAAACAGGTTTGCAAATTTTTAAAGCAAGGCCAAATAAAGGACACAAAGCCCTAACTAAGCTCCAAAAACTTGGAAAATTGAAAGGAATTCTTACTCAAAATATAGACAGATTGCATCATAAAGCTAAGACCAAAAATATCGTTGAGTTCCATGGAAATGCGTATGAAGCTAAATGCATGACCTGTGGGCAAATATATCAAATCAGTACTATGGTAAATCAAGTACTGAAGGGAAATTTTAGCCCTTCCTGTGAAAGTTGTAGAGGTTTATTGAAACCGAATGCGATCTTTTTCGGTGAACCTCTCGAATCTAAGACACTCGAAGCCGCAGATGATATGATCTCCACTTGTGATTTGTTATTGGTGCTTGGATCTTCCCTTGTGGTTTATCCCGTTGCGTTTTATCCCCAAAAAGCTTTAGCAATTGGAGCGAAATTAGCAATTATAAATATTCAGGAAACTGATATGGATTTGATGGCTGAAGTTATTATTCATGAAAAAATAGGAGATGTATTTCCAAGGGTAGTCACTATTGTGGAAGAGAAAATAAAAAGAAGTTAATATTCTAAAATCTTTTAACTTATATAGAGTGATTATTAGAAATGGGTAAATCTATGAGAAAAAGAATTTCAAAGGATGATTACTTTATGAAAATAGCAGAAGTGATCTCCATGAGATCAACTTGCATTAGAAGGAATGTTGGAGCTGTACTTGTTAAAGATAATCATATTTTATCAACGGGATACAATGGTGCTCCATCGGGTATATCTCATTGTACTTTAGATACTTGTGTTCGGAAGCATCTTAAGCCTGGTGACAAACCAGAATTATGTAGAGGTGTCCATGCAGAAATTAATTGCGTTATTCAAGCAGCACTTCACGGAACAGCAATAGATGGTAATACTTCCCTTTATACTACAACATTTCCCTGTATGAGTTGTTTAAAACTAATTATTAATGCTAAAATTAAGCGTTTAATTTACAAGGAAGGATACGACATGGAAAATATCGTAAAAGTAGATCTTTTAAAAAGTTCCAATATTGAAGTTGTAAAATTAAGTTAAAGAATAAACTATACATTATTATATAAATAAAAAAAAATAATAAGAGATTAAATTTTAATAAATTTATTTGACCTTTTCTCTTTTCAAGTTTATAAATATTTCGGACTGATTTATTTAACGATCCCTCAAGAGCTTCTTATCTACTTTACCTACTGTTGTAAGTGGCAACTCGGCCGCTATTTCTATAATCTTTGGTACTTCATATGGGGCACATTCTTTTTTAGCAAACGCGGTTATATCTTCCTTTAATGCTTCTTCATTTCCATCATATTGATAATCTGGATCAAGTTGTATGACAGCTTTGACAAGTTCAGATCCTGGTCTTTCAGGATTTGGTAACCCGATTATTGCAACCATTCCAATTGCAGGATGTTTAGTCAATGTATCTTCTACTTTTGTTGAGAATACTTTATAACCTCCTACAATAATCATATCTTTGGTTCGATCTGCGATTCTTACATACCCTTCTTCATCCATTATTCCAATATCTCCAGTATGCATAAATCCATCAGAATCAATTGCTTTTTTCGTTTCTTCTGGTTTATTATGATAACCTACCATAACCATCGGACCTTTCACACAGATTTCTCCTGGTTCACCTAAATCTACTGTTTTACCACTGTCAGGTTCTACTAATTTGAACTCTACATTAGGGAATGGTAAACCAACATGTCCTAATTTTTTCTTTCCTCTTGATGGATTGCCAACTGTTAATGGAGAAGTTTCAG
Organism: Candidatus Hermodarchaeota archaeon; assembly: GCA_048885925.1. Classification (GTDB taxonomy): domain Archaea; phylum Asgardarchaeota; class Lokiarchaeia; order Sigyniarchaeales; family SOKP01; genus Loki-b32. Next base: position 59,904 of record JBHLLG010000003.1, on the reverse strand, counting down.
TCATCCCGTAGAGCTCAATTATTTTTCCTTTACCGATGACTCCTTCAAAAATTTCCTGTGATTCTTTTGGGAAAGGAGCTGCTGCAGAAATGGCATAATCTATCATATCTTTATCAATTTTTTTGAATTTTGGATCCTTAATTATCATTTGATACAATGTGGGAACGTTTGCTAAAACTGTTGGTCTATATTTTAACATTTCTTTAATTATATGACCTGTATCTCTTGGATTTGGGATTAAAACTTGACTCCACCCTAGCATTATAACATTTGAACATGTAAATAATCCTGCTATATGAAAAAATGGAAATCCTGATAATCCAAAACCCGTTCCAAACTCCCAACTAAGCCAATGTTGAAATATTTTTATATCTGCAACGAAATTTCGATGACTCAGCATTGCTCCTTTTGGAGGACCCGTTGTACCACCAGTATATTGAATAAATGCTATATCCTTCGGATCTATTTTAACATCAGGTAATTTATCAGAATATTTTCCTTTAATATGCTTATGATATTCAAGTACGGTAATACCTTCTAATGGAGTAACCTTCCCTTTTGGTATTTTTCCAGCCAATTTTCCCAGTTTTGCTAACATCTTCGGCATGAATCCACCAACCGAGGTTGTTATAACAAGCTTTAATGATGGAATTTTCGTATAAATTTTGGTAATATGACCCGCAAAGACTGCATCTAAAGTAAGAAGTGCAACTTGTTTTCCACCAGTTCCTAAATCATTCAACTGATATTCAAGTTGCACAGCTGAAAGAAGTGGGGAAACTCCTGAAACGATGACTCCAGCCTTCATTGCTCCTAGAAATCCGATCACGTATTCAGGAATATTTACCAATGCTATTCCTAATACATCTCCTTTTTTAAATCCATTTTCTATCAACATATGGGAAAATTCGTTTGATAACTTGTCTAATTCTCCATATGGAATTTCTGTTCCGTAAAATCCAAGAGCTAATTTTTCAGGAAGCTCATTGAAAGTTTTTCTTATAGTTTCAGTAAAAGAAGTTTCAAACTCTTTCGGATCCAAATCACCTATTCCTGGATCATACTTTGCTTTCCAGAACCTTTCTTTATATCGTTTTGACATTTTCTCGCATTGGTTTATTATTTGATTAAATTTTCAAGATGATTATACTTTATTAGGTGCGATTTATTATAAAGTTTAATTTTGCTTATAAACCATGTTGAATAATTTTAAATCAAAAGTAATATCATTTTTAAAGTTAATTCATTCTTAACTGAATCTTTTTCTTCTTCATTTTTACTTTCAATTACCTCTCTGTCTCAATGAAACTATCTTACTTTTAAAAGAACATTTATTCTTGAAAAATGAAACTATCTAATTGTCTTATGGAGAAATTGGATTTATTTCAGAAAATTGTCGGTGTATCTTTGTTTTATTTTGAAGAATAGTTACTTCATATGATGACGTTTGATTCTGGATTCACGGTACATGAAAGAAACAATCATTCGCACCTCATTTCTAGCGGAGATAAGACTCTCAATAAGTTGCTTTCTGGCGGATTCCACAGAGATTTAGTCTATTTACTTTATGGAGATAAGAAATTAACAACTAATATCTTATTAACAACGGCAGTTATCGTTCAAAAAGCGTTTGACAATGGAGGACTTGGAGAGGGTATTAGAGTTGCCTTTATCGATGGAAATAATCATTTTAACCCTTACAACGTAAGCAAATTTGCAGTCACTCAAAACCTGTCCCCTCGTATGGCGTTAGAAAACATCCTTATTTCACGAGCCTTTACTTTTGACCAAATAATTGAGATTCTGGAGAATAAGCTTTCAATGCTTGAAGATGTGAAAGTTGTACTTATCTCTGGGATTACAACTCTATTTGAAGGCTATGAAAAGCAAACTTTCGAAGAATTGCTAAGGGCGATAGATGGAATTAAACAGATGCTCTGGAAAACAAAACCTCTCATTATAATAACGGCACCCTTACATGAACATTCCCTCTTCAGACCAAAAGGAGGTAAAATTCTTTCTCATTTTGGAAATGTGCTGGTAATGATAAATGATGATGAGAGATATGTCGAATATACGCTTGTTCAACATCCTTACTTACCAGAAAATAGGCTGAAAAAGTGGAAACTTCGTAAACCTAAGAAAAAGGTACCCTTACGAAATATGACTCTTGACGTGTGGTTTTAAAATATTACCAAAAAGCTTTTTCAAATTTATCTATAGTATCTTGTAAACTATCTTCAATATGCTTTTCGAAATCAGAAAATATACTTATATCATTGTCCCAAGTATTAAGCATCTCTTTTGGATATAAATTGAAGAACTTATTTACTATACTTTTCAATTCTTCATTAACTTTTTTCTCTTTAGTCTTTTTTGAGGAATTAACTATAAAAGATATTCCATGTTGTTTCATAATAAAATATTTTTTTTCTTTAAGCTGAAAATTAGATAAGCCTCCTCTTTCTAATTCTTCTGCTAATAGATTCAATGCTGACATCAAAGCTCCAATTAATTGTTCATCAATTTTTTTTTCAAAAACACGGTTAAATAGAACCGCACCAGCATCATTTAGTATCCATATATCTTGTATTATCTTTTCCATCTAAATCACAGCTTAACATATTTCTAATGTTCTAGTGAATAAATAAAAATATTTATAAAATATTTAATGTTTAGTTTTTAAAAATTTAATGATTACTCCTTACTAGCCTTTGGTCTAACATAACCATAGTATGATCCAAAAATACCTACAATAGCAAAACTCCACGCTAGAAAATAAAAGACGGTAAATCCAAGGCTTCCTAAAAAGATTAATAATCGATCGACAGCAAAATTAAGAAATATCAACATAAAGCTGACTGACATGATTGCTAAGGATAAAAATGCTTGTTTATAAGTTTTCTCCTCCACAGCACGATAAGATTCTATTGATCTTCGTAGAAAAGGGGCATATACCATAACCATGTATATAAAGACAATCAAGAAGGCAATAATGTCTAATAATGTATTACCGTCTTCATAGATGAATAATACGTAAGCGCAACTAAATATCCCATAAATTATCACGATATATTTTTGTAACTTAATATATCCCTTTTCAAAAACATTTACCTTTAATATATACGATAGAAAGATGGCAATTACAACAAAAAATTCACTTAATCTAAAATCTGATATTAAATTATATATCGAAGCAGTTATAGAGCCATCTTGAGTTATATTTATCTGAAAAACTACAAAAACTTTTGAGATCCAAGAAAAAACAATTGCAATAAAATAATTTATAAAAATAAATAAAAGCAATCGAGTAAGTTTATGGCGTTTAATTAAGTATTTTTTTAGAATGAGTATTAGTAAAACCGCAGCAATGATTATTATGAAGATCTCGAAGACCATACCTATAAAATTTAGAAAAGTAATAGGTGCTACCATAATATATTATATATGAAAATCTATCCATATAAAATTTTATTGAAAGGAACATAATACACTTAATCTTCTTCTTTTTTGCACAAATTTAGGATCTTTTCCTTAAGAGTGAGAGAACAACTATCATAAGGATTCTTTGGGCATAATAACAAGAACTAAGAAGAATTTTTGTTCGATAAGTTCTAACCAATCTAAAGAAATAACGAAATTTTAAAATAGACTTTATTTTTTAAAAATTCTTAACTTAATTTCTAATTTATTCCTAAATTTAAAGAACTATCTTAAGTATAGAAATCAAAATATTTATCGTTCACTCAGTATTTCAGTTATTAATTCTTTTTTTTATACATATTCGGATCTTTTTCTTCTAAAGTTAATTGATCTCCACCGTATTGAATCTTGCGACCATTATAGTAAAGATTAGTTTTGGCATCACATATTTTATTCCATTCTTCTAACCCTAACTTTTCTATCATAATCAAATTATATACTTTGGAATTATGTGGTGTGAAAATTTCAAAATTTACAATAGGTTCTAACATTTCACATGGAAAATCTTCACATTCATAGCAAAATTCATATCTATTATTTATACAACATTTATAGGTTTTACAAACTGGAAACTTACGTATTTGACCTTCTTGCTCTCTGCATCCCCTACATCCAAAAGATTTTACTCCCGGACATCTTTTGCAGAAAATTCCACAGGGTGCATGCCATTTTTTCAAATCTTTACTCATAATTGTTCTCTATTCTTCATTCTTTTAGTATTAATGTATTATTTTTAGATATTATTAACCTTTCTATTTATTTTTCCAAGTTTCATATTTTATGAAAACATTTAAATAGGTAGATTAACCATATTTTGTTGGAATTAATCTTTTCCAATAATTACCCTTAGAAGGTGAATTTAAAACTTGAGCTATTTCGCATATCCAAAAGGAGATGTGGAAAAATGTAAAATTTGCAAAGGGAAAGGCAAAGTTTTTTTCTGGAGAAGTGATTTAGAAGATTTTGATGAGATTGTTTGTCCGGAATGCCAAGGAAAAGAAAATTAATCTTTAAAATCATCTATTAAACGATGATTAGATTTAAAAATCAGAAAACTGGTATTGTATTTTTTTTTTAATTTACTGCAATACTCTCTTTTTTGGATTTTACCTTAAATTAAAGTGAAAGATATGGGAAGAACGGTACCCTCTTTTCGACCTGCCTTGGAGCATGAGATCGAAAGCTGGAAAGACTTCAAAAGAGCTCTACGCCCTGAAGAACAGAAAATTTTTGATAAATTAATGAACTTCGCTCGAATTCATGCTGATGCAGGTAGTATGAGTGCCCGTCCGGTGCTGTCAGAAGTCTTATTTATCTCCTTTGCAGTTGAACAAGAAAAAAGAATTGAGGAGTTAGAGGAGAAGGTAAAAAAGTTAGAAGAATTGATAGAAGAAAAAGGTTAGAGATTGGATTATCAAGATCAATTTGATGGCTGGCTTTTAGATGTTTCAACTTATCATAAGGGAGTTATCCTTTGGGTAAAAACTTTAAAGGAACAAAAGGTTTTAAAAATCTTTCATGAATTCTGTCCAGAATTTTTTGCAGTACCAAAAAGACATACGGGTAACGATTTCAAGAGATTAAGACAAATTCTCAAATCACACCCCAATGTAAAGGATGTCCGAATCTGTGAAAAATATGTGAAGTTAGAGGATCATGAAAAAGTAAAAATATTAGGAGTTTCTGTAGTAAAACCTTCTGTATTTAAGAAAACAATTAAGGAAATAGATGAAATCGGTCTTTTTACTCTATATAATACGGATCTTCCAATCTCGCAAATGTATTTCTATGTAAATGATTTATTTCCAATGTCTTTATGTTGTTTCAAGGTTAATTCTGAAAAGAATAAAAAGGGTGACGGGCAATTAATGCGTTTAATTTCATTAGAGCTAAAAGACAACAACGAAGAATTGTTTTACGAGTTACCACCTTTAAAAGCTGTGTGGCTGGATATTAAAATACAGCAACATGGAATGAGATCATATTTCAACGACCCGCTGATATGTGCGGAAGTTAGTATTGTTGAAAAAGACGAAAAAGCCAACATACCGAGAGCTGATGGACAGAGAAAAAGAAAAGTTCTAATTGACAAAGCTGATGAAGCAGAAACCATCAAATCAATTAGTAAAGTGATTGAGCGTTTAGATCCAGACATTATTTTAACACATGGAGGAGATGAATTTGTGTTTCCTTACTTGGCAGCTCGAGCATCAGTGAATCGTGTATCAAGCGATCTCTATTTTTCTCGCACAAAAACGCCACTCGGAAAGTGTATCTTCAATCTTTCAGGAAACTCTGATCATTATATGTCTTACGGAATAATAATGCGACGTTCCAAAACACAAGTTTATTTTACAGGACGCTTTCATTTAGACACAACAACTTACGGTAGCTTACACTTTAGCGAGGGAAATATACCAGGTGTTATTGAGGTTGCAAGAGTATCTCGAGTTCCATTGCAAAGATTATGTAGAGTAACAATCGGGGGCGCTCTTCAATCGATACAATACTATAATGCCTATAAACTAAATCACCTTATCCCACCTTTCAAGAAGAGCCCAGAAGGTTTTCGAAGTGGAATGGATTTGATCAAAAATGACCGAGGTGGGCATATATTTGAACCATTAATAGGTGTTTTTGATCAAGTGATAGAGTTAGACTTTTCCTCAATGTATCCCTCCCTAATGGCTAACTTTAATATTTCTTCAGAAACGATTAATTGCAAATGCTGTAAAGATGATGGTACAGGGATTAAAGTACCTGGTCTAGATTTTCATATTTGTTCGAAAAGAGAGGGGATTATTTCGAAATCAATTAGTTTACCATTAAGAAAGCGTTTAGAGTGTAAAGCATATAATAAGACTCATGACGATCTTCGATACAAATTTACCGATATTGCATTAAAATGGGTACTTGTTGTAAGTTTTGGATATTTAGGATTTAAAAACGCCCGTTTTGGAAAAATTGAGGCTCATCAAACAGTTTGTGCCTTCGCTCGTGAATTTTTATTGAGATCCGTCGAGATTGCTAAAAATTATGATTGTAAAATTGTCCATGGAATTGTTGATTCCATGTGGATCCAAGACAAAAAAGGAAGAAATCCAGAAGAATTTGAGAAATTAACAAGAAAAATTGCTGAAGAAATATCTAAAAGCACAAGTATTCCTATGAGTTGGGAGGGAAGATTCAATGTTATCGTTTTCTTGCCTTCTCGAGCAGAACCAGAGGTACCAGCCCTTAGTCATTACTGGGGGATAAAAAGCAATGGCGAGGTCAAGGTGAGAGGTATTGAAGTGAGACGCAGAGATATACCCAAAATTGTAAAAGATGCTCAATATGCCTTTATTGATGTCTTTCAAGGTGCAAAAACCGTCAATGAATTTATAGAAAGAATTCCACAAGCAATGGAAAAGCTCTATGAATATGTAGAACGAATTTGTTCGGGGAAAGTATCCAGAGATGAACTTTCTATCCGTCAAAAAATATCCCGAAAGCCATCAGCATACAAAGTAAATTCTTATCAAGCTGTAGCCGCAAGACAGTTAGAACGCTCAGGTATTGTAGCGTCTGCTGGAAAGAATGTGAGATATATTATTCTTAACGCTGATGCGGATCCGAATTTTCCTGAAAAGAAAGTTATCCTTTCAGATTTGTATAATCCAAAAAAGCACCAGTATGATAAAAGAAAGTACATTGAACTTCTAAAAAGAGCTTTTGAAAACATCTTTCCTTTTAAGTTCCCTGAGCTTGAAGAATTATTAACTTTAGATTATAATAAGAAATCGCTTCAAACAGATTTATCATGCTTCATTTAAAGAAAAAAAAATTTAGGGAATAGATAATATCTCGAAAAAATCGAATATGATTATTACCAGGCAGATTAGTTCTAAAAATATCCAGAGGTTACGTTTTAAGTTTCTTAAGGCTCCTAGAGGTTTCCCAAAATAGTTTATTATATTATATATGAAGATAATTACCCACGCAGTAAATAAAAAAGTAATTGGGAGCAATAGACTAATTAATTCCCGACCAACATAACCTAATAAATATTCATAACCTAGTATTGTAAATCCAGTGATGACTAATGTAAATCCAAATCCAAATGAATATTCTGCAAAAGTTACAAATCGGTTAATTCTTTCTTCAGATACTTTCCCTAGATTAGCTTCGAATTGAGCTTTAGAATTAGCAGAGACAGAATTAACAAAAAAAATAAAAGATATCATTAGTGAAAATGTTGCGGTAACTATCCCATTAGGAGGTGGAACCTGCCAAATTAGAGCAAGGATCGTGAGAACCGCACCAATCATAACCGTACTAAGTACGATCCAATCTCTTACGTTTATTTTTTTAGTTTGATTAAGTTCTTCATTACTCATTTTCTAAACCTGTAAATTACAAATTTATTAAAATAACTATAAGGTCAGAATATATAAATTTTAATGTTATTCTTAAGTGGGTTAAATCCTTTTAAAAAGATAATAACCAAAAAACTCTTGAAATAGAAATAACTAAAGTAAAATATTGTATTTATTCTAAAATATTAAGTCGGTAAAAAAGCTTGAATATTAACTTTAAAAACCAAAAAGATCTTGTAGATTTTCTACTAATAATAGTATTTAAGAATGCTAGTAAATCAGTTTCTTTCGAATGTAGAGCATTTTTGAAGTCAGGATAATACAATCCTCCTGTTGCTTTAGGAGGACTTCCAAAACTTTTAACATTTCTCCAATTTTTATTAAATTCTCTTGTTGCTTCCCATGTTCTATCTGTTTTTATTAGAATTTGCTTTTTAGGAAGTATATCTATTTCGCCATAAACGCTTATGGGGCTTATCCCTCCAATAAAATCATTATTTTCAATCTTAATTACATTTTCTTCTTGTTTTAAATATTTTTTTATATTAAAAATTTGAATATTATTTTCTAAGATATTAAATTCAAGTGAATGTCTTGTAATTGTATAACCTATATACGAATCATTAATAAAAATTTTAGCAAAAGTACCCGCAATAACCTGTAAGTATGCATTTTCTATTTCTCCTTCAAAGTTTATTACCTTTTTATAAAAAGTTGTATGGTAAGTATGTAGGGCTTCCTTATCTAAATATATTAGCTCACTAGGGATATTAGGGTTTTCCCATCTTATATTATTTTGCAATTGTTCAATTTTATCATTATAAAACCTAATTAACCACCAATATTGATTTTTTATTGCATTAAAACCTTCTTTCTTTGCACACTTTAACCATAGAAATTCATATTCATCTAATAGATGGATTAATTCTTCTATTAAATCTCTAATCTCCTGAATTTTTTGATTCCTATATTTTTCATTGATAAGCGTAATTTGTACTAAAGATTTTGAGTTTAATTTTTTTTTGCAGAAAAAGTTAATATGTTTTGCGACAAAAGCAAGATTTCTTATATTTATTCTATTCCTAATTACCTCATTTTCTAATTCTTTGCAAATTTTAATGATTTCATTTAACCTTAGTGTTAATTTAGCAAATCCAGAGGTCCTTATATTTTTTCTATACCTTTTGGTATTATTAGAATATGGGTGAGCAAAGAAATGATTATAGTAAGCTGAAGATCTTATATGCAATAATCTTTTATCTTGGATCGATCTAAGAGTACTAAAAATTTGAATTAATTTAGGATTTATTATTCCGAAGAAATGTATAAATAAACTCTTCCAAAAATATAAAACGTTAACCTCTTTTATTGGATTCCATCCAATCATAGCAGAAAAGATAAAACCATAAATTCGATTTTCTCTGAGCTCTCTATTTCTATAATCTCCCCAACTTGATGTAATTTCTCCAAGAATTCCATTTTCATATCCAAATTTGATTAAATTAACAATATTTTTTTCATATTTATCAAATGAGGGAAAAATACGATTAAAATCCATAATAGATGGACTTACAATTAATGGAAAGCCATAGCTTTTGATTTTCTTTAAAATAGGATGATTCTTTTGTACACTATACTTCCAGTACATTATTATTATATCTTTAGGTAAATTTTCTAGTACTTCTTTATAATTATGGAGAATGTCATGATAAATTATAAGTTTCTTAAACCCATGCTTTTTTACAATTTGATACACGCGTTTGTAATGGTTCAGATAAGCTTTTCCGAGACCAATATTTTCTACATAGTTTTTTGATGTTACTTTTCCAACATCCCAACTTTCATCTGCTCCAATATGAAAATAATCGGAATTAAAAACTTGTCTTAATTCACCAATCATTTCATCTAAAAGCATATAAATGTTTTGATTAGCAATATTTAAACTATTTGAACCAGGGAATTCTCCATTTTCCCAGTATTTAGGATTAATTAAAATATTCTCCCAATGGCCTATAGTTTGAAAAATTGGAATTAAATCTACAAAATATTTTTTTGCGAAATCTCGCAATTCTACTAATTCTTCTTTTAAATATGCCCCTCTCTCTTTTCCAATTTCTGGATGATTAGAAAAATTAAATATGTCATGTATATGCACCAGATAATATTGATTTATTTTATAATGACTCAATTCTTTGATAAATTTCTTTAAATTTTCAATGGTAGGTGCTTGTCCCCTTGATATATTGTCTGATACACCTCTGATTTCTAATGTAGGATAATCTATTATTCTCAATTCATTAATAGATAACTTATTATTACTTGAATTTAACAATTGAATCAGTGTTTGAATTCCATAAAATAACCCTCGAAATGAAGAAGCTTCAATTACTATTGAAGAATCTTCTGAAACTAAAATATATCCCTGTTCAATATAATTATTTTGTTTTACAATATTATCATAAAGGTTTTCTGGAAAACTATTTTTACCAATTTTTAAAATTGATTTAACTTTTGGAAATTTGTTGCTATTGTTAATATCATGAATTTCTAACTTTTTTTTTAATCCAAAATCTACCAATTTTTTTTGAAAATCTTCAATTATAAATAAATAATCCTTTTTTATATCTGAAAATAGTCGAGATTGTTCTGTTATCTTCAACTTTTTCAAATTTTTAACTTTTAGATAGTATGGTTGAGGAATTAAAAATATACCCTTTTCTTTATCTTCTGATAAGTGTAAATTCTCTAAATAGATAAACATGATATTAATTTAAATATAATTAAATAAAAGAAGTTTAGCTAACATTCTAAAATCCATTTTATAAAAAAAAGCACTCATTATATTTAAATGAAATTTAGAAAAACATTTAGATAAAGGGCTGCCTTATAACCGTTTTCATGGTAGCTGGATTTGCTTTTCTTGGATCACTTAAATATATTTCATGATGCTTTTGTTTGCATCCGTTAAAACTTCCACCATTATATTTGATAAAATTATGTATTTTTTCAATCGTTGGACCTTCTTCAGAATAAGGACCTATATGCATTATTTGTGCAGCTTTTCCTTCTTTATATTTTTCAAGACGAAGTTTAGATAATTTATCTTTCAGCTCTGGTTTTTTTTCTTTTGAAATTTCAATAGCTTCATTAATCATATCTAGAGTAATCCAATCTGGTTGCATAATCATCATTGTCCACTTCCATTTATCTCTATTTCCTTCTATAAAATCTTCCATTTTATCAGCCCACCAAAGACCTTCCAATGGAGGAACAACATAATCTTTACCTTTTGTTTTGCTCAAAAACTTTATTTTAAAAGCCACAGGATATAGTACAGCAAGAGCGTCTAAATATTCTTCAGAGTCTCCAGGAGATCCAATTCCATCAATCATCAAGAATTGCATTTCTGGAACATTAATGACTACTACTTCTTTCGAATTGGGTTGGTAAAAATCATTCATTGATTTTTTAAAATCAACTTTTGCTTGCACTTTATACCACCAAAATAAAAGTTTAAATTCATTCCCTAGGTTGAAATGCATTAGCAGGACATTGTTCCACGTTTAAAGTTGCCGGAACTTCATGTCCAAAGCAATCTCCTTTGGTTTCATCAATTGGTTTATAAAATTTACAGTCTTTACATTGAGCCATATTAATCACTCCATTTTTTATTTAATTTAAATTTATTAATCATTACGATTTATAATTATTTGTGAGTTTATATAAATGATGATTTCCTTCAATACGAATATAAACTGTCACAAATCATTCTAATATAATATTAGAGGAAATAATAAATATGCATAATTTAGACTTTCTTAATGAATTTGGATTATCTGATATACAAATTAAAATTTATGATTATTTGTTAAATAATCATTTTGGAAGTATTGGTCAAATCAAAAATGATTTAGACTATTCCTATGCTGTGGTAAGGGATAATTTAAGATATCTAGAAAATAATGGATTCATAACTGCTTCAGATGGAAAACCAAAAATGTATTTTAGAAGTAACCCAAAAATCATATTAACAGAAATATTAAAGAAGAAAAATAATACTATTCTGGAAAGAATACATAAACTTGAGGAAGGTATTCAAGCATTAGAAAGTGTAAAAGGGATTTGTACCCGAAATATCACGTTCTATCATCATTCTGATATAAATATTGGTCTTGAATATATATATGAATTAATTGATAAAGCAGAAAGTGAGATCATCCTTTCTTCTCTTCCACCATCCCTTTTGAAAAAGTTAGAGCGAGGATTAAACAGAGCTTTTTTGAACGGAATTAAAATTAAACTTTATTATTCAAAATTAGATTTTGAATCAATTGATAACTATTTTGGATATATAACAGATATTTTAAAAAATATTAAAGTAGAAATCATTGAAACAAATGAAAAAGCATGTCGATTAGTAAGATTCAATGATTTAATCGTCAATGAGGGAGTAATTCTAATAGATTATTACTTTAATTCGGTTTTATTCATTGATGATTCATATTTTCATTTTAACGGATTCTATATGCCGAATATGGCAATTAGTGTGAGAAAAATGTTTGATGCAAAAACTTGTATTAAATCAATTGAGATTAATCCAGATCCTATTCAGAACATTTTAGACATCATTAAAAACCAAGAAAAAGTTAAAACTCGTGAATTGGTTATTAAATCTAAAATATCTGGTGCAAAGTTAAGAGAGATCCTTGAATTTTTAGTCAAAGAACGGGTAATAAAAGAGGAAATAATTAAACGCGAAAAAGCAGGACGACCTAAACACGTATATTCTATTATAAGTGAATAAAATATATTTTGAAAAATGTAAAATCTGAATATTTTTGTCGTATATCTCCCTTCTAAATAACCTATGAAAGTTTTCCCTTAAATTTATTTACTAATTTCAATTTTTTGTTCTTTTGGTACGTATTATGGAATATAATGCTTAAATCTAAATAGACAAATTTGTATTATTTCTTTGACTATTAGAAAACTGGTACTCTGTATTAGTTTATTTATTATAATTATGGTTATAAGATCATGTCAAAAGCTATAAGTTATTATGATTGGCAGGAGTCTTTAAGAGATAAATCTGAATCTGATAAAAAAATAAAAAAAAAAAATTTTAATTCTCTCGGAATCTCTAGTTATGATTTTACAGATTTTATGAAAAAATGGAAAAAGGAAAATTTAAAATAAAAAAGTTTTAAACTATACTTCTTCTCCGCGTCTTTTGGCTTCTATTTCCTTTAGATCTTTACGGAGCACTTTTCCGACAAAAGTTTCAGGCAATTCCTTTCTGAACTCCATTTCTTTTGGAACTTTATAAGGAGCAACATTTTTCCTTAAGAACTCTTTAATGTCTGCTTTAATTTCCTCAGTTTCTCTATATCCATCTTTTAGTACTATGAATGCTTTAACATATTCATTACCAGGAACATTAGGATCAGGCACTCCTATTATTGATGCATTTTCAATAGCCTCATGTTCAAATAATACATCTTCAACTTCTCTTGGGTACACTTTAAACCCGCTGATATTTATCATATCTTTTTTCCTATCGACTATATATAAATACCCATCTTCATCCATTCTTCCAATATCTCCAGTTAATAACCAATCGCCTTTCAATTGATTTGCTGTTTCTTCTGGTTTATTCCAATATCCTCTCATAACTTGAGGCCCTTTAACCATTATTTCTCCTGCTTCACCTTGGGGAACAATTTTAGTATAATCTTCAATATCAACGATTTTAAATTCAGTACTTGATATTGCCAATCCTACAGAACCAATTTTTCTTGTTCCGTTTAATGGATTAACATGAGTTGCGGGTCCACATTCTGTCATTCCATATCCTTCGATTATTACAGCCCCCGTTCTTTCCTCAAATTCTTTTAGAACTTCAGGTGGCATTGGAGCAGCACCACTATTACAAACCTTGATTGACCTGAGATCTTTAGCATAATCTTCGAGATCATCACGCTCTAATAGGCGCATGTACATCGTTGGTACACCAGGAAACATTGCAGGATGAGTTGCTTTAATCACCTCAAATAAACCTTTTTGATCTCGAGGATCAGGATGTAGAGCGATAGTTGTTCCACTATATATGAAACTATTCATACACACTTGCATTCCGTAGATATGAAATAAAGGTAATGTTGTAAGCGCAGTCTGTTTCCCTCTCTGTACTAAGGATTTTGTCCATTCATGCATCTGAACACAATTGGCAACTAAACCATAATGAGTCAGCATTGCTCCTTTAGGTAAACCTGTTGTTCCTCCTGTATATTGTAGGACTGCTACATCCTCTTTTGCGTTAGTCTCAAATTTAGGAGGATTAGGTTTTGTTTTATTAATTAAATTTAGAAATTGAATCGTTCCCGCTATTTCTGGAGGTTCTCTTACCCTTAATTGATCAGCCATCGGAGCATAATCAAATACATTAGTAATAATTATGTGTCTAAGACGTGTTCTATCCTTAATATTCATAATTTTTTCTAACTGATTGTCCCATGCAATTATTATTTCTGCACCAGAGTCATTTAATTGATAAGCTAGCTCATGTTCTGTGTGGAGTATACTATTTGCGGTTACAATGCCCCCTGCCTTCAAGATACCATAAAAACTAAACATAAATTGAGGCATATTTGGCAACATGATTGCCACGACATCACCTTTTTTCACACCTAAATCAACAAGAGCAGTAGCAAGCCTATCAGCTACATCCTTGAACTTTTTATACGATATTTTGTTTTTTAGGAACCAAATAGCAGTTCTACTCCCAAATTCCTTAGTTGAATTGTCAAGAAACTCTGAAATATTCATTTCAGGGATATTTACTTCGGCTGCAACACCATCATCATAATGTTGTAACCATGGTTTTGCTGCATACGGATTATCACTCAATTTTTAACTTCCTCCTTTTTAAAATACTTCCTTTTATAATAATTATTATTAAGAAAAATATAGATCATTATTAAGAAAAATATGGATCTCTAATAATATTTTTGTTCTTCTTCGGTTAATGCATCTAATGCATTAATAGCAGATTCACATACGAAATCACATTCATCATGGATTAATTCATTCAAACTTGATATAACTTCTTCGGTATTAACGCCTAATACTCCCAATGCTTCAGATGATCTCCATCTTACATCTGGATTTTTATCTTGTAAACTTTTAATTAAACTGGGAACTGCATTTTTTGCTAATAATCCTAATTTTCCTAAAGAAAGTGCAGCTTCACGTCGTACAATACTTCTGGGATCATACAAAGCAAATTCAAGAGCACGGATAGCATCTTCTGAATCTACTCCAATTTTTCCTAATGCTCTTGCTACTTCTACTCTAACTGATACATTTCTTCTAAAGGGATCGTTTATAAAAGTTAAAATTGAATGTTTAGACTTATAAGAAATAACCTTCCATAAACCCATTCCAAGCATATGTTCAATATATAATTGTTCAGGCACTTTTAATAAACTGATAAGAGTTGGAATCGCTTCTTTAGCGTCTGTACCAATACCTCCAAGTGCAGAAATTATGATTTTTTTCATTTTTAAAGATGCTGATTCAATTTCTCTATTTAAAATGGGAACAGCGTCTTTGCCAATACTCCTAAGAGCATCAGCAGCTTTCCCTCTAACGATTTCGGCTTTATCATGTAATAGTTTTGAGATATTGTCCATTATATTTTGATCTGTTAGTTTCATTTCTCCCAATATATCTACTACGCACTTTCTTACAAATTTATCTTTATGGTGTAATATAGATACAAGATTTGGAATTACTTCCTTTCCTAATTCTGCTAAAGTATTCGAGACTCTGAATCTTACTCTCCAATCTTTATCTTCAAGTGCTTTTATTAAACTTGGTATGGCTTTGGTAGATCCTTTCCCAATCTGACTAATTGATTGAGCTGAGGAAGTTCTAACAGTCCAACTTACATCTTTAAGGCTTTTCATAAGAAATGGAATTGCTTCATATGCATCTGCCCCTATTTCACCGAGAGCTTTAGCAACTTCAGTTCGGACAATTTCAGAATTATCATTTAATACTTCAATTAAACTTGAAATTGCTTCATTAGTCGGATTCTTAATCTTACCAAGTGAAATTGCTGCTTCACTTCTAATAGATTCTTCTTTATCTTTTAGCATTATCGATACCTGTGGAATTGTATCTTTAGCAATTTCTCCAATCTTTCCTAAGGATCTAACAGCTTCACGTCTAATACTCCAATCATCATCTTCTAAACATTTCCTCAATTTTGAGATACTGTTTTTAGATTTTTGGCCTAATTCTCCTAATACATGAATCGCATTGAATTTAATCGATCTAATATTGTTATCTATATGGTTTATTATCTCATTTATAATAGATTCATCTTTCTCGATTCGAGCTAAAACGAGATCAATTCGAGCATCTCTCAATAATATTTCTAAAGGAGCTGACATTCAAAATCACCCTATATACCTAAATATATTTTTTTAATTCGAGGTTCTCTCTTTAATTCTTCGCTTGTACCACGCATTTCAATTTTTCCTTCCTCTAAAACATGGAGATATTCAGATACATCCATAGCTAATGCGGCATCTTGTTCAACTAATAATGTAGTTGTACCTTCTTTTTTGATCATTTCAATTGCTTCAAAAATTTTTTTCTTAACTTTTGGAGCTAAACCTAATGATGGTTCATCTAATAAAAGCAATTTTGGGTTAGCCATAAGAGAACGTGCAATAGCAAGCATTTGTTGTTCTCCTCCACTTAATGTCCCTGCCCGTTGCTTTCTTCTTTCTTTAAGACGTGGAAAAATTTCAAAAACAAAATCTCTTAATATTTTGTATTTTTCTTTATCTTTATTTAAGAATGCTCCCATTTTGAGATTATCGGCAACATTCATGTCAGGAAACAACCTTCGACGTTCTGGACAATGAGAAATTCCTTTTTTGGCTATTTTATGAGCTTTTAACTCATCTATTCTCTCTCCTAAGAATTCAATTTTTCCTCTATCTGGTTCTTCTAAACCAGATATTACTCTGAGAAGAGTAGATTTTCCCGCTCCATTTGGACCAATAACAGCATCTAAAACTTTCTCTTCAATTTTTAAATTGATTTCTTCAAGAGCTCTTGCTTTCCCATAATAATGATATAATTTCTTTATTTCAAGCATAACCTTCACCTCTTCCTAAATATGCTTCAAGCACAATTTTATTATTCGCAACTTCTTTAGGAGTCCCCTCCATAATGAATTTACCTTGATGCATCGCAATTACTCTTGGTACTAAAGCCATAAGTTCACGTAATACATGACCCGTCATCAAAATAGTAACTCCATCGCTATGTAACTTCTTTATTAAATCAATAATACCTACTGTTTCCTCAAAACTAAGGCCACTAAATGGTTCATCAAGAAGAAGTAATTTTGGATTGGTAGCAATCGCTTTTCCAATTTGTAATTTTCTCAAATCACCATGAGGTACTATAATAGGTGGTATTCTTGCTTTATCCACAAGACCTACAGCAGCAAGAATTGAACTTGCATATTCATCCGTGCCTATATCTTTTGAAACTTGCTTTCCTCTATGCGATAAACAAGCGACAGTCACATTATCAAGAAGACTGAGAAATTTAAAAGATCTTACCAACTGAAAGGTTCTCGCAAGTCCTAAATTTACAATTTTATATGGTCGCATTCCAATAATATCAATTCCATCAAACCGAATTTTTCCTGATGTAGGTTTTTCAAACCCAGATATTAGATTAAACACAGTAGTTTTACCTGCGCCATTTGGTCCAATTAAACCAACAAATTCTCCTTGCATGATTTCAAAACTAAAATCATTAACTGCTGTTAATCCACCAAACTTTTTTGTTAAATTTTTAACTTCTAAAAGAACTCCCATTATTTAATTCACCTTAATTTAATTCATTAAAATATTAATTTTTATCTTCCTAATAAAACATCCCATAAATCTTTTAAACGCTCAACTAAAGGTCTTAAAATACCGTGTTCTGCAAATCGAACAACGATAATTAACGTAATGGCAAAAATCAAATGAACGTAAATTTCAACCCCTGCTTGTATAAGAGCATATTCAAGAAAAATGAAGAAAAAAGCTCCTAATGCTGATCCTGAAATTGTGGCAATTCCCCCTAAAGAGGCCATGAGAATAGCAAAAAATGAAATAACCGTACCAAAGTTCCCAGTAGGGTTTACAGCTCCGATATACATGGTATAAAAGGAACCAGCAATTCCAGCAAATAGAGCACTTAACATAAATGCATAAATTTTATATCTTGTTGTATTAATTCCTGAAGCATCTGCTCCCAACTCGTCATCACGAATTGATTTCAAAATAGTTCCAAATCTAGATTTAGTAATTTGAATTATAATTATAAATACTATTACCATTGAAATGAATATTATAAAATATTCTAAAACAGGGTTTCTAGAAAGTGCAGGATACAATCCTTTAAGACCGAATATTCCTTCTGAACCAAAGAATATATCAGCAAGTGAACCCATTAAAAATAATTTTAATAAAATTAAGCTTAATGCAAGAGTTCCTAATGCTAAATACGGGCCTCTCAGTCTTAAGCATGGTATTCCAATGGTTAAGCCAAATAAAACTGCTGCAATTGCGCCACATAACATTGCTAAGAAAACATTGAAGCTTTGGTATTTAATAAGGTAAGCACAAACATAACTTGATATTCCAAAAAAAATAGCGTGCCCAAAACTAATTTGTCCGGCAATTCCAGTTAAAAGATCCCAACTTGCAGCAAAGATTGAAAAAATCATAGCAAGTGTGAATTGGCGTAAGAATAAATATGTAAAATTCACATTTTGTGAAAGAAAAGGAAGCAATGCAAGACTAAGTACGCAAAAAAGGGTTAAGCCTCCACTAAATGTTTTAGCCCATGTCTTAAAATAACTTGGAAAATCGGATACTTTTTCCTGAACTCTTTTTGTAAACATATTTTAAATTCCTCAATTTATTATTTTAGTTCTTTTTTTCCAAACAATCCCTGAGGTCTAATTAAGAGCATTATAACAATAACTATTATAGGAACTAAATGCGCCCAAGATGGACCATTAGGAATAAAAATATTTGTAAATTGGATAGTATATCCCACAATGTAAGCCCCAACTACACTTCCTACAAGACTTCCCATCCCTCCAAGAATTACGATAGCAAATGAATTCGTTAAAAATTCCCATCCCATAGAGGGACCACTTAAGGCAGCTCCCGGCAGATATAGAAATGCTGCCACGGCTGCTAAAAATGCTGAAATCATGACAGTGTATAGGAGAATTTTATCAGCATTTATCCCCATTAACATAGCTGCTTCTCTGTCTTGGGAGACTGCTCGAATAGATTTTCCAAGCTTGGATTTGCTGATAAAAAGTGCGAATAAAGAAACAATTATCAAAGATATAATTATGAGTGCTAAAAATTGATTAATAATACTATATCCTAGAAATTGTGTAGCACCCTGAACTAATCTCAAATTACTAATAGACCAGGATTCAGTACCAGAAGGAGATATTAATACTACTTGTTCTAAAAAGAACGCTAATCCGAAGGTTATTAGGACAACGGCAACATGAGACTCTTGTAAAGGATTAATAAGTAAGATATACGTAAGTCCTCCTATTATCGTTATAATAAGCAATGCAAGGACTACAGTTAACCACTCGAGCCCTTCAAAAAAAGGAGATCCAACCAACCATAACATTAAATAACCTGTTAACATAAAATATGCTCCATGAGATAGATTCATAATTCCTCCTACTCCATAAGTTAAGGAGTATCCCATAGCAACTAGAGCATATACAGCACCATTTAAAGTACCATTGAATATGAAATTTATTATATCTTCAATCATTTTTAATTGTTCCTAGGTGTTTTTATTAAAATACTTATATTATACTTTTATCCCATCTTTTATAAAGCTAATCTTTCAATTATTTTTTGACAAAATAATACAATAACAACCTACTTTATAAAATTATAAATCTATTCTCTACTACGTTATATTTCTTAAAAAAAAAAAAAAAATTATTTGTATTTATTAAATAGTTAATTCAATTTAATTTTCTAGTCAATCTTCTTAGTTGTTTTAAGTTGTCCATGCTGTATGAACCCAAGGTGACACTTGATACGTTCCAATATTCTCAAGAGCGGTGTCAGGGTATACATAACCTCCGGTTGGACAAATTATTTTCGTTGCGTTAGCTTGCCACTGGCACCACAAAGTATATCCAAATGGATAACCTGCAATCAGATCGTGATTACTATTGTAGGCTCCAAGTCCACCAACACTAGAAGGGAAATCCCCAGGATTATTTATTACATTGGATTTTGTAGCTGTCTCCATTTGAACTGTTATAACATCTGGATCTAATGATTGAGTCTCTTCGATTGCCCACACAAGGAAGTTTACAGCATCGTAGCTACCCGATGCAGTATAAAGTGGATCATGACCATATTCTGTGCGAAAATCTGTCCAAAATGATTTTGTGGTTGCAGTTTTATTGGTATAATGTATACTTTGCATTATAGTCTCGTACACACAATCTCCGCCAGTTTGAGTCCAATATGTGTCCAACTGTGATTGAACATCTATTCCTATTAAAATGAAATTTGGCGTAAGATCAGCATAATGTTGTGTTAAGAATACTCCACCTTGAGCAGATATTACAGGGATAACAATATCACATCCAGCAGCTATTAATGCATTTACATGAGTGAGCATATCTGCCGAGGTTAAGGTAACATCATATGGGATATCTTCTACAAGCATTCCTGCGTATTTATTATAGGGAGGAACAGGGATTCCTGGAGTTCCGAAATATGTCTTCACGCCATTTACTAAATCCTTTGTCCAAGTTAAATCTTCATAAATTATTCCAATTTTATCAATTGGTTCAGTTCCTCCAATTGGACTTGTAGCAGGATGATAGGTGTAATTTAACAAACCTACCATATAGAAGAGATAGCCAAAGATTTGAGCGCCTAATGAAGATGAGTTTATTGGCATGGATCTCCAGAAATATTTATATCTAGTATACCATGATCCGACTGATGCACAAAATACATCTGTAGCGGCTCCAGTATCAATAAATATAATCTCGTTTTCCATAAATACTTCTCGGTATGCTAACAATGCCTCTGATCTGAATCCACCAATTCCAAAATGAACCTTTTTATTATACACCAACCTTTCTGCGGCATTAACACCTCTTGATGTTACTAAATTAGGATTTGCCTCATCTGTATCTTCTTTTGTGACCCCAATATAATATGTAGTACCGTTAATTACAATACCACCTGCTGCATTTATTTCTTTTGCCGCGAACCTTGTACCTTCCCAAGCGCCATCACCTGTTATTTCACCAACATCACCGGCCACTCCGAACTTGATTATATTCTCTGAAGTAACAGTAGCTCCTTCAGGTAAGCCTGGACAATCTTTTGCACCCCAAGAATATTCACCAGCGCCTGGTGCCGCAAGAAAAATCCATGCGGTCACGCCAACACCTGCTCCAATGGCAACAATAAGGACAATAGCTATAATTCTTTTAGTTAGTGCTTCCATATTTTTGATCACTTCTTAATTTATTTTTTTAAACTTTTATATTTTATTTTAGATTTTCAAATAATAGTTCATTTTAACATATATTTAAAGTTTTCAACTTTTTATACACATGTTTATAAAATTACTATAGTACTCTATAAAAACAAATATAATAATTATTGATTTCAAAAATTACTGATTTTAAAAATTATCAAATTTAAAATTTCATCATTAATTTAGAAAAAAATTCATATAAATCTGAGTACCAAATAATATTCCAAATAAAATAAGCAAAATTATTAAAAGTATTAGTGTATAAAATCTCCACTTAATTGATATATTCTCACTTTTTTCTTTAAAACTTATATAAGGTAATAAAATTGCTCCAACAATCCAAATTGATATCCAAATAGTGAATATATACCAAATAGGTGTTATAAACGCAAACAAAACCACAATAATACTACCCCAACTGATAATTAGACGATACATATGACGTTTAAAAGTTATATCCACATCTTTTGATTTTTTAGTGGGGATGAATGAATAGAGTAATCCAAAAAATGGAAATATTAGGAGTATTGAATGAATCCAATTTAATATATTCAATATTGCGGGTGATAGAAGAATACCAAGAAATATTGAAAGAAACATATTAACAATAATCAAAATTGATTTGAAATATAGCTTTATGAAATTGACGATATTAATAACTAAATTCCTAACAATAGTTTTTATCATTCTAAATAAATTTATTAAATTATCAATAAATCTGTTAAATAATTCTCTTAATTCTTCTAAAAGGAATACGAATGGATAAATTAAAATAGTTAAACCCAAAACTACTACTCCAAAAATCCAAGATAATGAAATCCGATATATAAATAAGCTTAATAATAAAAAAATGGCCATCCAAAAACCGAAAGCTATAAATGAATGTTCTTTAAATGGCTTCACTTTGATTACAATAAATGTAATAAATAATAAAGAAGAAATACTAACATTTAATAGAATATCGAAATGGGGAATAAATCCTAAGAGAATGAAAACGTCAATAGTTAATAAGCTACCAAAAATCAAGAATGAATAAGACTTCAAGGATTTTCTTGTTTTTTCTCTTAAAACTCCTATAGTTTCATCAATATAAGTAATTATAACAGTAATTAGAAAGGAAAATAGTATTAAATTTAGCATAAGAAAAGCATTTAATCTCGCAAAATACAAAGGCCATGTAATAAAATTAAGATAGGTTAAATTAATTAGAAAAAAACGAATTTTTTCTTTTTTCGAAATAATTATTGGCCAAAAAATCAATAATCTGAAGAGATAAGCTACTTCGAGGATAAGAATAATTATAATAATTGGTATAACAGTAAAAAAGGAGGTAATAAAATAAGTACTATAAAGCCAGATTAAGTATGTAGCCGTAAACGTCATAATAAATATCCAGGAAATGACTTTAATGTAATTAGACGTTTTGCCTATAAATTTCAAAAGAAAATTGTCTATAATCATTAAAGCATGGACTACAACGCTTAGGATTAAAAGAATTAATTGCAATTCAAACCTTTGTAAGATTAAAGACTGTAATATAAAACTACATAGAGTGAGATAGAAACCTATACCTAGAAGATGTTGAATATATAATTGAACTTTTTTAAGATCCTCTTTTTTATTTGGACTAAAATTCTTTAAAGAGGCAAATAAAGAATAATTAGTGTAAAATTGCATTATTAAAAAGATAAAAATTTCTACACTAAGTAAGAGTGGATATTGAGATACCAACCGATTTATAATTAAAAACAACATAAATGAAATCGTAAAGAAACTAACACTATGAACAAGTGAAGCATAACTTTTTCTTACTTTTTTGATAGAATAAATATCTGCAAAAGTTAGGAAGAATAATAATGATAGAGAAATTAGAATACTCTCAAGCATTCCTATGAATCCAATTAATAATCCATAAATCGTCATACTTACTTCAATATATAATAACAATACTAAAATTGAAGAGATTTTTGTTAAGAAGTTTGGATATTTTTGTTCAGGTAATATAATATTAACACTATTAATTGGTTTAAATGACAAACAAGTCTCAATCAAAATAATTATGTTAATTGTAAGTACATTTAAATAATTATAAATCACAAGTATTAAAATCAAATTTACTACTAATAATCCTTGAAATATGATGAAAAAAATGAATTCAATCCAATTTTTTAAATTCTTTTCAAATTTAATGAAAAAATAACTAAAAACGAATAATAGTAAAAATGCATTTTGAAATAATAATGAGTAATAAGTAAAACCCCTTAATTCTTCAAATATAAAAACCAACCCATCAGAAATTAACGATGCAATATAAAAAGAACTCCAAATAAATGAATTATAAATAAGAATTAAATAAGAAGTAGAAATTTTGGTTTTTGAAATATCTAAATGAGATAAAAAGTAAATAGATACGATATTCAATAGTGAAATAGTTAAAATTAAAAGAAAAACGTTTAAATGAAATAAATATAAGAATAGAGCCAAAATATTACTAAAAATTAGCCATGAACCTAAAGTAAATTGATTTCTTGTTGAATTGAAAAGAAGATAAAAATAATTTTTATCTAAGAAGAAATTTTCTATAAACATTACTGCACTGAATAATAATAAAACTAGATAAAGAGATATCAAAAATTCTGCTTTCATAAATACCAGATATAAATAAAGATTAATTCCTAGTGCAAAGGGTATTAAAAGATATAAAATGAAACTAATTTTTGCGAAATAATGCATTAGATTTTTTATTCTTATATTCAATTCTGATTTTTCAACATATTTCATACAAATTAAAAATGAGAACGACCAAATTATTAGAAAATCGCAAATCTGGTAAATTAATAGTAATTCAGTAAATATGATTTGTTTCAATAAATTTGGTAAAAAAATTGCGATAAATAGAGATATACTTATTGAGTTTAATAGAAAACAGGTAAAGTTAAGCTGTTTCACTTGATTTTTATCCGTGAAAATTTTTAAAATACTATTTTTTATTTCCGGTTTTTCTTCCGTTACCAAATTTTTAAATAAATTTATCAATACCTGAAAAGATATAAGATATAACATCGACCACGTTAAAAGCCAAAATGGTTTAATAAAATTTATTCTCATTATTTGCTCAAGTATTGGTGAAGTTATAGGAATTGGAATAAGAAGCCAAATAATGAACCTATATTCCGTAATTAAAAAATATAAAAATAGAATGAATACTGAAAAAGAGACAGAAATCAGAATACCTGGAGATGCTTTAAAGATAATAGAAATTAAAGATGAGGCTGATAATGACGCTCCAATTGTCAAAATTAAATATGGAATCGCTTTATTGATAGGAATTTTCATTTTATAACGATTAAATATGAAGAAGGAAAAACCTAAAACAGTTAATGCTAATGAAAAAGCAACCATTATTAAGCCTGGAATTAAACTTAATGTATTAAAAGTTAACCATGCAAAATTTATTATTAGAATCCAAGAAAGACATATATCAATAATTCTTTTGGATAACTTTACATATTTTGAGGAAAAAAGACTAAAACCAACCGTAATAAAACTCATATTTATAGCAAAATATGGGTTCAATATTAGAGAATATAGAACAAAATAAATTGTTAAGAAAATACCTAATAAAGTTATGAAATACGCAGTTATTAAAACAACAACTACTGATCTAATATTTGGAAAAAATGAATATACTATTAATAACAACCCTATAACCAAAACATCAATTGAAAATGCAAGTTCAAAAGATATTCCTATAGATATCAAATAAGATGATATAAACCATATGTTAATAAATGTTAGAGGAAATACCCAAAGTATTGACAAAATTTTCCAAAATTTTAAACCTACTAAA
The DNA here is from genome assembly GCA_048885925.1 of Candidatus Hermodarchaeota archaeon. Lineage (GTDB taxonomy): Archaea > Asgardarchaeota > Lokiarchaeia > Sigyniarchaeales > SOKP01 > Loki-b32. The sequence goes on along the minus strand of JBHLLG010000003.1, from coordinate 34,575 downwards.
ATAGGCATCAATAAAATCGCAGAGAATAAAACGAAAGATAAATTTCTCAGTAATATATCATCAACAAACAAATTTTGACTAATCCAATAGAGTAAAAATAGACTTTCACCCCAAATAATAAAAAAAATTTGAGAAAAGTATTTCTTAATTTTAGAGTATACAACTGGTAAAAAAAATAAAGAACAAATTATTATCGATATAATTAATGATCCTTCAACGGAAAACATTCCAAATTGTAATGAATTGGTTAATACATCTATTCCTGTAAAATTTTGATAAATTATATAGAAATTAACAAAAGGTAGAATATTCCAAGCATACCACCCAGATTTCCAAATTGTCCATGAGATCCTCCATTGATAAATTCCAATTGAAAAATAAAAAAGAAAAACTCCAAAATTAATTGCGACGATAAAAGGGACTACAGACCATAATGGCATAGATAAAGCAGCGATGATAAGAAAATATAAAAAGGTTGGAAAAGAAAAAACTATTGATGGAAGAATTACATAAAGAAAAGACTTCTTCCTAAATCTAGCTGGCGCTTTATTATACAAAAGGATAAATCCAAATCCAGTCATACTTAAAGTTAATGTAAAAGTTAAAATCGGATTATACAATTTAAAAATTGGATTATTAAAGAACCATGAATATGATAAAAAGCTAATAAAATCAAAAATAAATAAAAGTACACACGGGTTAATAAACCATTTATATCGTTCATCTTTTTGGCGATACAAGTTAATTCCAATAAATAACAATAAAATAAAAGCTGAAATTGTTATGTTGTAAAGAATTAATATTTTAGTAAATGAATTAAGATAGACAAAAGATAATAGTGAAATGAGAGAATATAGTGAAATTTTCTCCAGATTATTATTTCTTTTTATATTTAATAAAATAGAAAATACTAAAACTCCACTGATGGATAATAGATAAAGAATAATAAAAATATTCATCATTAGTATATCAAATCCGGGTATAATAGCATAAGTATTTAGAATAACAATAGTTTCAATAAAGGTAAAAAAACTTAGTAGGAAATATGAGAAAAATCGAAAAATTGGAATAGAACTCCTCTGAGAGAGAATTATAACAAAGGATATTAATAAAAGAAAAATTGATAAAATTGTACCAAAATAAAGAAGACTTATAAATAATATAAATGATAAAATGTAAAATCTAAATAATTTTAAAACAGAACGTTCTTCAACGGTTATATTAAAAATCAAAATAAAATAATAACCAAATAAAATTAAATTTACCATAAAGACTGTTATATGAAATAGGAAATTCTGATAAAAGATAGGTAATAAATTCATAGTATTAAACAAAATTTCAGAATAAATACTTAATATTGAAATGATAAAGATTATAACAGCGATCTTTTTTATTAAAAATTGATTTTCAGTAGTTAAATATTTTAAACTCTTTAAAATAAACAGACTTATTGGAGTAAGAAACAAAAATATTAGTGAAAATAAAAGTATCTTATTAATCATAAAGAACTGATATGCAAAGAACTGATATGTAAAAAAATCAAATAGAGAAAAGGTTGATAAACATATTAATATCTTTATAATTAGCCATGATATTAGCTCAATTATAATTTTTAATTGAGATAATCTTATTTCTATTATTTTATCAATTATTATTAGAATTAAAAGAAAAATTGTAAAAAAAGAACCAATTAAAATTGATACATTAAATAGCAGTGGACCTATAAAAAGAAATACGAAAAACTCTACTGAGAGTATTAAAAAAAAGAATATAAATGATATTGAAATTATAATCCCATAAATGATAAGATCCTGGAAATATTTTAAATACGATAATCCCGCTGAATAGCTAGAAAATAGAAATAAACTGTAAATACTTAATGTAAAAAATGTAAAAAAGCTACAACTCAATATTAATAAAGTTATTGGAGTTAACTCTATTTCAGCTATAAATGTCGATGCAATATAATAAGATATTAGTAAAGTAAACGAAAACCAAGAAATAAATGCAAATAACTTAAAATTTTTGATAAATTTCTCTTTTAATTTAATTTTTACACTTAAACTCTCAGAAATCTTTAGAAAAACAAATAGTAGGAATAGAGAGCTAGTTAATATAAATATTAAATTTACTTCTAATCCAATTCTAATAAATTCCAAACTTACAATTGTAGGTAAAGAAATAATTAAACAAGAAAAGATAATAAAATTATATATTGTCAATTTCTTGACCCTCTCTAAATTAAAGTACTCTTTTTTATAAGAATAATAAAAAAGGAAGAACCATGAAAAAAGTAATGCAATTAGTGGCAAAATTATGCCATAATAAGATTCTAATAACACTAGAAAAGGATAAAAGAAAACTGTTGTAATAGATATTATAAATAAGAATATAATATGTACTTGATTAACAATTAAGATGAAATTTTCTTTAATTTTGAATTTTTTTAATAAGCTGCTGATGATTAAAAGGAATAAATAGAATATATAGATTGAAAAATTTAATATGTTTAACAAAAACATATTGAAATCAAAAATAACTCCAAGATAAATGAAATTTATGCCAACTAGAGTTGGTATTGTTGTTAATAAACAAGATAAAATTATTGTATTAAGAATTATTATTCTTTTAACATCCTCTATATTGAAAAACGATTTCTTATAAGAGTAATAGAGAGGAAAATATAGGAAACAGCAAACAAAAATCAAAGGGAAGACAATTGCATATAAAGTCTCGCTTAATAAGAAATAGGGATAATAAAATATAGTCGTAGCACTTGTACAGAATACAGTAAGCAATTGAAATTTCAAGAAAAATTTTAATCTTTCCTCTCTAATCTTAATTTTACGTGATAAATAGTTGATTATCGCAAAAATCAAGAACAGAATATACAATGTAAAATTGATTATTGTTATTATTAAAAAAGTCAAGTCAAAATATATGCCCAAATAGAATAAATCTAAGCCTATAATAGTGGGAATTAATGCTAACGTTATTGATAATAAAATACTATTAAATGTGAGTAATTTGGGAGTTAAATTTGAGCATAATTTCTTTTTTCTTAAATATAAAATTGGAATGTAAAGAACAATGCTTGAGGTTAAAATAGGAATAATTAAGACATAAAATGTATTGAGTGTTAACAATAAAAAAAAATAAAATGTTATAATTGAGCTGTATAGTAAAATAAAGACGTTTATTTTTATATAAAGCGCTTCTGAAAAGATCTCCCTTTTAGAAAATAGATTAATTAAAGTGCAAATTATCGCTAAGGATAAATAAGTTGAATATATTATGTTATCAAATAATAATAACGCCTGAAAAGCTACGAAAAAAATATTGTAAAATAAAAAGAAAAGCTCAAAAGTTAATAAATAGGAATTGACTTTTACAAATTTTTTAAAAGTTTTAGCGGTTATTTTATCCAAATTTAATCCAAATTTTATGTTATAATGAAGTAAAATAGATAACAATAAAAGATCGAGAGTTATTATAATATAATTGTTAAAAAAAGTTAAAGAGATTGATAGAAAAACAGTTAAAATTAACATCCAAAAAGAATAATATGTGAGTAGCAGAAAGTTTTTTAGGGGGAGGATACCCATGAAATAGTTTATTGATACAAAGATTATAAAAATTAAAGGAAATAAAATAGTTGACAAAATTAAAATTTGGAAAAATGTAAAAAGTTCAACTAAATAAAATATTCTCAGATTAATTAAAATAAATAGAATTAATTCAATTACAAAAATATTAGCAACTACGCTGACTTTAAATAATTTTGGACGTTTGGCATAAAAGAAACGAATATATAATACATAAAAAGAAATTAATAAAATTATCAAAATTAATATTGAATGGACTAAAAAATTTGAAATGAATATAATAAATGGATCAGATGTAAATGAAATATATTCAAAAATAACAATGGGAAAAAAAGAATATAATATTATAGAAAAACAAGAAACTCCAATTATATTTTGATAAATAATAATATTATCTTTGTTAAAATACCCAAATTTCGCAAATAATTGTAATGCAAAATATGACAAAAATAAAAATGAAATAAATTGAATATTTATGTAAAATATTTCCGAAATTTGTGGTAAAAGCCCAAAACAAATAGAAATTAAAATAACAAAAGAGTTTAGTAGGATAATATATTTGTTGTATTTTTTAGAACAAAGATCTGACTTCTGTTCATAATGAAAGAGTATATAAAGAAAAGGAAGAATAAATAATATCAATACTGGAATATTAATTAGAAATGAGAAAAGCATTATCAAAAGAATTAATAGTCCAGAAAAATAAGAATTGTACTTTTGATACTTATTACTTAAAAATGGTGGTCTCTCTTGAACGTCTTTTAATTTTTCAGCTTCTTCGTAGACAGTAAGCCTGGAAGTATAGTAAAAACTAATATAAAACCTAGATTTAAAATAAAACAAGATAAATATTAGAGATAAAAAAAAGCTATTTACAAGCTCTATATTTGAATAATGGGTACCTGAAAGAATTGAAGTTATTAATACTATAAAGGGTAGTTGAATTAATAAAATAAAAATGAGGTTAATCAAAGAAATCGTTAATTTTAATTTATATAACGTTAATTCTTTCAAGAATGATTTCTTTTCTAATATTAGAACATCTATTTCATTAATTTGTTTCTTAGTACTTGTTATAGTAATGAAATATATGAATAGGTTTGTTATAAGAGAATAAAGCCAAGAGAAATTAGTGGAAGCAGTAATGGATAAAAAAATTATATGAATAATATAATTTAGGAAAAGTAAGAAATTATATGGTTGTTTTAATATTAATTTAAAATCCTGAGCATGCTTGAATTCTCCTTTATTTAAATCATAAAAGTCTAATGGTTGGAAATAACAATAATAATAAACAATATTATAGAGAAGAGCATAACTGATTAATGGAAGTGTAATAAATGAGTATCCTACTGGCGATATAAGAATAAAAATGGGAGTTGCAATAAATGCTAAAGTAGAAATTAAAAATATAATATGAATTCTTGCTTTGAGATTGTTAGTTTTATCAAGAAAAAATGGATTATTTCTGTATTTATCGAAGGCTTTATAAAAAAGTAGTAAAGCAAACATAAAAACAACAACAGCGAAAGAAAGTGCCAAATAAAACTCTATTCGGAAAAGACGAAAAATAAAAAAGCCAACTATCGCTGTTGTTAAAGGAGCAATTATTAAGAACCATGAAAACCACCAGGACTTTTGAAGCAACTCAGTGGCTTTTCTTATTTTTTCTTGCGAATTATTATTATCTGCTTTCATCGCCCATTGCAAAATTAATTGGATCGTGAGTTTAATGTAATTTTAAGTTTATAAATCTATCAGAGGTAAATTTACTAATTTGTTAGAATATTTAAAGATTAATTCAAACTATTACTAGTAAAAGTCAAGAAAATACCACTAAATCTCTTATTTTAGTAGTAAAATTTAACAAATGTAAAAAAGACAAGATTATTTAAAATTGGGTAAAAAGGCTTTTTGTACTTCAATCATATCGTTGTAGATGTTTTCTGCCATTTCGAAACTTCCAACATTCGGATCTACTGCTAAACAAGCGATTGCAATATCTTTAGATTTTTTTAAAACTGCCTCGACACAAAAATCTTGGATTGAAGCTTCAATACGCAGTAGAGCAGCTATACTTGTGGGTAAGGAACCTATTTTAACACCATGCACACCATCTCTATTCACAATTGCTGAACATTCTAAAATTAAATCATTTGGCAAATTATCGATTATATTATCATTAGGAATATTAACGGCAATTTCATAAGAATTTTCATTTTTAATTATTGCCTCTATTATTGGAATCGCTCGTTCACCAGAAGGTTTCTTTAATAAAACCCCTTTATTCGGATATCTTCCTCTTTTAAATCTTTTATAATAATTCTCAAACATTGCATATACCATTTGACCTTGGTTATCTATATAATTTATCCAATCTATCATGTCCTGCTTTTTTGTGAACTCAGATCCAAAAATCAAGTATTCTCCAAGATGATTATCTCCAACATAAGAAAAATATCCAAATCTTTTGAAGACTTCAAGAGTTAATTTAGAAAATTCAAACCGATCTTCATTTTCTTTGAAGTAGTTAATAGCTTTTTTGTTAAATTTTGGCATTAAATCCTTTCCTTTAGCCATCTCCTCTAATCCTAAAAGAAAAGCAAAATGATTGAGGCCTGCTACTTTTATTTTAAGCTCTTTTATTGAATATTTAAACATAGAGGGTAAGTGTTTTGTAAGGAAGCCTATTTGATGACATAAACCAATAAATTTCAGATCTTTTACAGTTCGTTTAATAGCCAAAGATACTCGGGATAAAGGATTAGAGAAGTTTATCAAAAATGCATTAGGACAAATCTTATCAGCATCTCTAACTATATCAACAATTGGAGAAATTATTCTCCACGCATGAAAAGTGCCACCAGGACCTCCACATTCTCCTAATATTTGTTTTGAACCATATTTTCTTGGTATCTCATAATCTTGTCGCCATAATTTCATTCTATCACCAACTTCTATAGAATTGATTATAAAGTCAGCCCCTTTGAGAGCTTTCACTCGGTCAATCGTACTTTCAAGATTGAATTTACTACCACGCTTTTCATTTTCAACTGTCAATAATTCATAAATCATCTCTAGTTTCTCTTTATTGATATCATGAAGAACTATAGTTGAACCTTCCAATATGTCACTTAAAAAAATATCATTAAACATTTTAGGTCCAAAACTAGTACTTCCCGCGCCTACTAAGACAATTTTTTTATCCATGCTTTTTAAAACCATAATATTAGAAAGTGAATGACTTAGATAATTAAAATTGTACTTGATTTAATAGATTTTTATGATATTTAATCAAACACTCGTTATACTTAATTGTCAACTCAATATATCTGAATAATTTGACAAATGGGAAGGAAATGGGAAAGTTTATAAGGTTATTCTAATATTTCTTATTTAATGAGTTTTTCACATCATAATACTACTTGTACATGGGTAGGCTATAAGAAAGCCTTTATTATCCCATTAAAGTTAGTATTATGAAGAGAATAAATCCTTATTTACTCCCTCTTTTTTATAACTTTGAAGGATTTGTTCTCTTAACATAATATTTCTGAAAATTGTAAAATCTAGGGAGAATAGGGATTGATTCTTCTACGTGGAAGCTAAATAAAGAAAAAGGAGGTGAAAACTACTGGAAGAAGAATCCGATAAATTGGATCTAATATTAGATTATTATAAAAATTGGGATTCTTCTAAAGCTCCAGTTATGTTAGCATTTGATAGCCCAAATGATTTAATAGAAAATCTTGAGGTTGAAGATGCGAAAAAGCTGGGGTATCTTAGGAGGAAATACTCTTCAAAATGAAAAATAATCTGATTCTAAATTTTAAAATGATATAATTTTTTTTAATTCTTTAATCTTACTTAATTAATTACTTTTTTTATTCGTTGTAATGCATCAATTATTCTTTCTTCAGGTTGTGTTAATGCAAATCTTACAAAACCCTCCCCATATTGACCAAAACCAATTCCTGGTGTTATAACAACTCCAACATCTATTAATTTTTTTACAAAATCCATACAACTGATCTCTTGATATTTCTTTGGAACTTGAGTCCAGACATAAAAAGTTGCTTGTGGTTTTTTCGTCATCCACCCAATATCATTTAAACCTTTTATAAGGACATCTCTACGTTTTTCATAAACTTTAACTATATTATCAACAATGTTTGGCTTCTTTTCTGATTTATATTCATTTAAACCTTTAATTACAGCTCTTTGTATAAACTTAGGACACCCTGAATCAATTTGAGATTTAATATTTCTTAATCCTTTTATAACATCTTTATTACCAGCTATCCAACCACACCTAAAACCAGTCATATTAAACATTTTTGATGCACTATTGATCTCTACATGGTTTTGATCAATTTGTAATATTGAGGGGGCTATATAATCTCCAAACGTAAACTCTGAATAAGGATTATCGTGAATAATGAAAAAATTATAATCTTCAGCATAATCAACTGCTTTCTTCAGGAATTCTTTCGATGCTATTGCGCCTGTTGGATTATTTGGATAATTTAAATACATTAATTTTGTCTTTTTAAGAACATCATCATCAATAGAGTCTAAATCAGGTAAAAATTGGTTCTCTTTTAATAAAGGCATTAAATAGGGATCCGCATCACATAATTTTGTTGCTCCATTCTCATAAACAGGATAACCGGGATTAGGACAAAGTACAACATCTTTCGTATTTACAAATGCTCGTGCAATATTCGCCACCCCTTCTTTTCCTCCAATTATGTTAGAAATTTCATCTTTTGGATTTAAATTCAAATTAAATCTGACTTTATACCATCGTGCCACTGCTTCTCTAAAATCTTCTTCTCCCATACTTGAAGGATAGTTATGGTTTCTTGGATTCTTAACCTGTTCAATCAATTCATTAATGATCAAATCAGGAGTTTTTAAGTCAGGATCTCCAATTCCTAAAGGTATAAGATCAACACCTTTTTTCCTCTTCTCCTCTAAAAGTTGCTCTATTTCAACAAATATATATGTTGGAAGCCTTTTTACCCTCTCAGAATATTCTATTCTAATTTGAATCACCTTATCTTTAAAATTAGGTTTATTTTTATATGATTTTATTATTAATAAAAGAATAAACCTTTTTAGAAACAATAAATCTTACATATTTTTAGGTTCTTTTCTTTTTGATATTAATTCATATTCATTAGAGTCTATTGTCAAAAAAGGTATAAATCCAAGATTTGACATAAATATCATAAAGATAAATACTATTGCATAAATCGCATATGTACTTAATCCTGTTAAACTAATAAACAATAATCCGGTAATTTGCAATCCTAAAACAGCTCCAAAATTGATAAATGAATTACATGTAGCAAAATAAGTACAATCAACTTCTGGGTATTGTGTTGATATCTGACCAATTACAGCAGAAAAGCCAGCTTGTCTCCATCCTGATGAAGATCCAATTAAAAATGCAAAAACTATCAAAATTGGAACAGGAGCAGGTATTAAAAATAGAAGTATAAAGATGGTTGTGACCAAAAGTGATGAATAGACACTCATTCTTCGAGATTTTAAATCTGCAATATGACCTCCTATTAATGATCCTAAAATTACACCTATACCAATTATGAATGATATAAATGCATTAGGTCCATATAAATCAGCATCAGTCTCTAGAATTCCTATTGTTGCACCCTCAGCTTCAAGTAATGGGGTTTGAATAATAATATAGAGAGATAAGAAAACAAAAATTACTCCATCAACAAATGAATTAAACAATGAAAACATATAGACTTTCCAATTCTTTCTTTTTCCAAAAATTAATTTTAAATTGGGAATAATTTTTATTTTTGTAATTATAGCAATTTCTTTTACTAGAAAAATCGTTAGGGGTGATATTATCATCAAAATTCCCAATATGATAAAGATTAAATCAATACTCCCTCCAATTAAGAGATATAGAACTACAATTAAAGGCCCTCCTATAATAATTCCTAGTGATCTTACTCCCCAACATATTCCTTGTACCCTTCCAAGTTTCTCTTTAGGGCAAATATCAAGAATTAAACCATCGATAGCTGTATCCGCAATGGCAACTCCAAGAGCAATAAATATACCCCCTAAGGTAAATATAATAAATGCTTTTTCAGCTTCAATAATAAAAGGAATAAATATCCAAATGAAACCAGAAATAATCATGAACGCAATAATCCAAGGTTTTCGTCTCCCTAGCTTTTTTAATGCAATTTTATCGCTTAACATTCCGTAAATAAATTTAATAGCAAAAGGTAACAAAACAATTGATGTTAAAAATGCAATATTTTCCCCTCCTATTGAACCTAACTCTAAAATTAAATAAATAGGAATAACAACAGTAAACATACTCTGATTCATTCCCTGAATAAAATAATTAAGTGAAAATATTCCTATATAACTGTTTTTAAACCGAACTTTATTTTCTATCATAATAAAAAAAAGAATGTTCTGTGATAATATCTTATAATTGCATCTTAAAAGGTACTATTGTTTTTATATTTAATAATATTCAGATTCCAAATTAGAAAGGTTTAATTCCATAATTGATAACTGAAATTAAAGATAATAACAAGATTATACTTTTGAGTATGAAAATTGGAATAAAAAGAGGAATTTTAGCATTTTATAGAGGATAATCTTTCCTTATTTTGAGTTCGCGTTTATAGAACTTAATCTGTCTTTTAATAAACTTAAGAGGGAGGGATTCTATGAGGTGTTCATACTTTTTTAAATGTTCTTCTAAAAGATTTATAGTGAGCTCCAATTTATTTATTCGTTCTTGGACTTCTCTCATCATATCTTTATTTTACCTCAACCCATTTGTGGGTTAATGGGAATAGAAGAGCTATTGATTAAAAATAATAAAGAGTCATTAGAATTTATGGATTCTAATTTATAGCTATTGATATCCTCTAATTTAATTTCATTATGGACTATTCTAATAATGTAATTAAATCATGGATTTTTTTATAAGTTAAAAATTAATTTCAAAAAAATTAAGAGGGGATATTAATAAAATGATTGATAGATTATGGTATAAAGTAGCAAGAAAAATTGTTAAAGCAGGAGCATTTCCATTTCCTATTACTGATACTCTTATACAATTTCTTCAGTTAGTCATAAATGAAGAACAAGCCAAATTTCTTTTAGTTTTCAAGAAACCATCATTAACGTTTGAACAAATCAAACAAAAATCAGAATTAGACCATGAACAAATAAAAGAAATGCTGAATGATTTAATGGATAATGGAATTATCGTAGGTGCTCTAAGTCGAAGTGCAGGAATTATGGTTTATCGTTTAATGGGTCCTTATCCCGGCATTTTTGAATATACATTAATGAATGGAAAAGTTGATGATAAAAAAAAGAGATTTGCAGAGTTATCCGAGAAATTGTTCAGTGAATTATCAGAAAAGGCTCAAAATAATTATGAATCTATTTCAGTGTTATTTAAACAAGCACTTCCAGTTGATCAAACATTACCAGTTGAAAAAGAAGTTACAGTTGGTACTGAAAGTGTAATGCCTTATGAAGAACTAAAAAGCTATTTCGAGGAGTATGGAAAAGAAGAAAATGGTATAGCGGTAGCACACTGTTATTGCCGTCATGAACATGATCTCCTCAATAATCCATGTAAATTGGGAGCTCCAAAACTAAATTGCTTTCTTTTAGATAAGTCTGCTCAATATGCAATAGAGCATAATTTTGCTAAACCTATTTCGAAAGATGAAGCATTGAGATTATGTAGAGAAGCAGAAGATTATGGATTAGTTCATAAAGCTTTTCACGTTCATTCTGATCCTCAGAGAGGTCTCGAAGCAGTTTGTAATTGTTGCAAATGCTGCTGTGGAATTTTTCAAATGTATCATCGCGGAATTACACCATTACATACAGTTAGTTCCTACATCGCAAAAGTGGACGATGAGAATTGTATTGGTTGCGGGATCTGTGCTGAAAAATGTCCAGTTGAGGCACTTGATTTAGAAGATGATATATCAGTGGTTGATGAAAACAAATGCATTGGATGTGGAGTCTGTACTCATCATTGCCCAGAAAATGTTATACAACTTGAAAGAACCGGTCTCAGAGATGTCTTTATCCCCCTGAAAAAAATTAAAGTGGAATAGATTTATATTTTCTTTATTAATATCTAAAACTTGTATAAATAGAGGCTAATTTTTGGTCGTTCGCATAAATTATTATTGCAATGAGGAAGTTTTGGAATGGCAATGGGCTTCAGACAACCCATTAATGCCATACCCATATTTTACATCTTGTTATTTAGTAGATGGACTTCTTATTGACTCTGGTGCTCCAGGAGGAGAAGAAGATCTAAAAGTATTTGTTAAAACTCTCGCTAATGATCAAATGATTAATAAGTGCTTTATTACACATACACATGAAGATCACGCAGGTGGTGCCCATCTATTAAATATTGAATTTGGAATTCCTGTATATACAAGTAAAAAGGCAGTAGACCTTTTAAAATCTGAAAATATATATCCTGAATATCGACAAATGGCATGGGGTCCAAAATTATTACCTGTCAATGCAAAAATAATTGATAAGCCAATTATAACAAGATCCAAAAGCTATAAATTTGAATTATTTCCTATACCGGGACATGCTCCAGAATTGGTTGCTTTAATTGAAAAAACAAAACAATGGGCTTTTGTAGCTGATGCTGTACAACCTAAATATAAAATGTTATTTGGAAAAAATAGTGATATACAAGAAGATATATCATTAATTTATGAATCACTTCAAAAATTATATGAATTTACAGAGGGTATGAATAATTTATTAATATTTTCGGCGGGAAATGGTGTTTTACAAGGAAGAGACTTTTTAATTGAAAAGAGCAATGAAATCAAAAATTTACACAAAAAAGTCCATGAAAATTATAATATTCTCGATAAAGAGGATTTCTCTGAAGAGCAGATTCATAAAAAAATAGTAAAAAGAATTTTCAAAAGAGAAAGTGTAATCGGTAAATTAACTCAAGGAGATCTATCTAGAGAAAATTTAATCGTATCTTTACTAAATTGGCCTTTAGAAAATAAAAAGAATTAAGTTAGTCTTAAATCTCTTATTGATTTAGACATTCCTAAATCAATTTATTAATAATAACTTCTGAAATGTCTACGGAATATTCACCTGTTCGTCTAATACTTTCAATTATGTAGCCAATTGGAACTGAGAATTCAGAGACTTTATCTAATTTAAGATAAATATTCTCACAAACTTCGATTAGAGTTTTAACTGACTCAATATTTTCATTTGCTAAATTTATATTTTTATGTAACCATGAATCCAAACTAATATCAAGCATTTCTAAACAAATTTTGCTTGCTTTTAGAAGATCACTAACAATTTTTTTATCAATTGTTTCAATTAACAAAACATTTTTTGCTATCTTAACAGCATGATCAGATATTCTTTCTAAAAACCTACTCATTGACTGAAAATGAGAAATATCTTCTAAAATAATACCCATCTTTTGACATAGAATAATGTCTCTTAAAACTATATTTGATTGACGCCCTATTAACCAGTGTAATCGGTCAACTTCGTCATCTCTCTTAATAACTTCTTCAGCTAGTGTCTTATCACCAGAATTCATGGCTTTAATCGCATTTTCATGCATATCCTCAGCTAGTACATACATCCTTCGAATAGTTTTTTCAAAAGGCATCTCTTTAGGATTTAGTAAATCTTTCATTATTATTATATTATTAGATTCCTCTACTATTTCAGGTCCAATTGCAATTTGAGTAAAATTTATAACAGTATCTCTAATAGAAGGTTCAAATTTTTTACTAGATTTGATTGTAATAACAGTATATCCCATAACATACATTCCGATTAAAAGGCGAAATAAATAATTAGAATCTGTTATTCCGTCTACATCAAGAACCTTACTTTTTATGTATTCTTCAGAATCAATTTTTGGAGTAATTAGTAAATTTCCATCTGGTTGACTTAGTATACCTAAGGTATCATTTTTCTCAATGCCATGCTTATCAATCCACAACTTCGGCAGACTTATAATATACGAACTTCCACCGGTTTTTTGTACTTTTCTTGTTTCAATATGAAAAACCATAATTTCCCCCTAAATTATGTATTTAAATCTATATAGAATATTAAATATCATTAATGTTATTATTTAGTTATATAGAATAAATAATTGTTCTTTTTAAAATAATTACTATATAGTCTATATAGACAAAGCAAATAATTCATTAAAAATATTTATGAAAAAGTAAAATTTAGCTCAAATTATCTATATAGAATAAATAAAAATTAGAGCTAAGAATATTCTTTTAGAATATAAATTCATCTTATAAAATTACTCTTTTAGAAAAAACAAATTAGATCTTTCCTAATAATTATTTAAAAATACTTTTTTAAACTATGCAATTATGTATGAATAGTATATAATTGATAAACCTAAGAAGATTTTAATGGATTCTTATAATAAAATACCAAACGCCGAAATTGAAGATAAAGGAAAAATATCAAAAAAATTTTTAGAACTTGGAATTTCATCATTCAGAGAGGCTTGTGATTACGTTCATAATGTTGAATATGGGTTTAATAGTGATTATGATGACGAGATGATTTTTTTTAAAGAGAATAAAGGTTCTTGTACTTCCAAACATGCTGTAATCAGTGGCTTGGCAGAAGAATTGAATATACCATTATATAAACATGTGGGTGTCTATAAACTCACAGAAGAAATTTCTAGTGGAGCACAAGAAATCCTGAAAAAATATGATATTCCTTATGTTCCAATGGTTCATTGTTTTTTGGTGTATAAAGATTTCCGTTTTGATCTTACAGAAGGTAATTGTAATGGAAAAAATATCACTCTCGAAGAATTTATCCATGAGGAAAAAGTTAATCCATTCATTAGTAGAAAAGAGGAGTATTTGCTATTTAAAAGAATATTAAAAGAAAAGGTTCTTCCATCCAAAGAAATGGACGGAATTAGTGAAAGATCTCTCCTCAAAGCGAGAGAAGAATCGATTATTCTTATAAAACAAAATTCGAAAAAACAAAAACTGAATCGAGATAATACAGGAATCTAAAGTATTTTAAAAGTGTTTTTTAATTATCATTTTCTAAGAGTAGATTAACAATTCTAATCATGGAGCCTCTGAACTGGTTAATAATACTAGGATATAATCTGCTACGGCTTCAATTGCATCAGAAATGGCTTCGATTATATTCATAGTCATTCCAACGGTAAAAATGGTAAATGTATTAACTTTATAATCAGTTTGTTGAAGACTTCTTCTTAATTTTATATTGAGTACATCAACTTGATGTTCAAGATCATTAATTTTTGCTGCAATTTCTTTTACTTGAGATCGATTTCCAAGTAAATCAATTAAAAGTTTATCTAAAAATTCAACACATATAACGGATTTATTCATCATTTCACTTATCAAGTTTATAGTTTCTTCACTGCTTTGTTCCCAAAATTTATCAGGGATAGTATCAATTCTTCGAGCTACTCCAGTTGCACAATTTGCAACATCATCCATTCTTTTTACTAAATGTGATAAATCAGTACGCACACTAGGATTCAATTCTCCCCTCGAAACATCTTTCATGATATCTCTTCTCATATTATCTGCTTCTCTTTCAAAAACATCAACATTAAGAAATATAGCATGAGAATTTTCAACTTTTTTAGTTTTCAAAAGAAGTTGTACTCCTTCATTTAATTTCTTTACACATTTTTGAACTTGTTGAGCATGTTTTATAGATTTTCCTAATACATTTTCAGCTGTCTTTCGTTTCATAAATTCAATTAAGGAGCCCATGTTAATCACGAAAAATTTTTTGTTAAATTAATATAATCTAATAATTAATGATATGACTATATAGATGAATCTATAATAAATATTTTAGGGTAATCCAAAATAAATAAATCCCGAATAAATCAATCCTGCCAACAAAGCTGCAATAGGAAATGTGAGAATCCAAAATATTCCCATCTTTCCTAATCCTCTGTAATCAACTTCTTTCTTCTGTGCAACACTTAACCCTATTATGCTAAAAACAATAACATGGCTATGGGATATGGGTAAACCAAAAATAGTAGCAACCATTAAAATTATAGCTGAGCTTGATTGTAATATAATACCTTCACTAGGACGGGTATCAATCATTTGAGATGCTAAATTTTTAATAACATAACGAGCAGCTACATAAATTCCAATACCTGCAAAAATTCCACAAATTACGGCATAAAAGAAATATTGCGCGATATTTAATGAACCATTATCAAATAGTCCGTATAGAATCCCCAGTGCTTCACCAGAATTAGCACCAACCCAAATCTCAGCAAATATGACTGATATTAGTAAAATCCACTTGAAATATCTTTCAGATTTCTCAATTTGATTTAATCCCTTTAAATGAGATAAATAAAATTTAGCAATCACTTTGAATAATACAAATGTAACTAAAAATCCAAATAATGGAGATAAAAACCAGCTCAAGATAACATTTCCTAATTTAGTCCAATTCAAGGCAGTTTCGGGATTTAGATCACCTTGAAATAATGCATATACTATTAAAACGCCAAAAACACTCCCAATCAATGAATGTGTACTACTTAAAGGTATTCCAGCAAAACTTCCAACAACTAACCATATTATACTGCTTATTAAAACAGTCAATAACATAAAAGTAGTATACGTTATTCCCTCCCCTAAAATGTCTGCACCCACGGTTTTTGCTACAAAACCTCCACTAAAAAAAATCATACCCGCCCCAATAGCAATACCGCCAACAATTAACGCGATTCTAAATTTAAGTACTCCTGCCCCTACTAATGCAGAAAGTGTTTCATCATTTGCACCAATAGAAAAGGCAAGAGAGATTGCCATTACTATTAAAACTATAATTAGAATTGTAGATAACTGGGCAGTCATAATAAATATTAACGATAATTTCTTAATCAAAAATTAGATATTTTGTAGCAAGAAATTGAATATATTCGGAGAAGTTTTTAATGTGATCCGCAAGCATCATTATAGTTTCAATTAATTCCTTAAGATATAAGAAAGTTCTAGACAAATAATCCATATCATAATTGTATAAACGATTTATTAGTTTCCATTCTTTTTTTCTCATTGATCTTCTTTCTTCTTTTATTTTTTCACAGACATCATGTGCTTTACTTAGATCAGATCCAATTAATTTTACTGCTTCAGAAATCTCATTAGAGATAATTCTTAAAGATTTAAGGATATCTAATACCTGTAGTTTAAATGTATCATCGGGGAATACTACTCTGTAAAGAAGCATTTTATTTGCTAAAAATTCCCCTATATTTTTTATATCATTTATTTTATTAAATAATTTTAATCTATCTGCTTTAGAAAACATTAATTTTGACTTGAAAATCTTTGATTCAAATGTTTTTTTTACCTGAACCTCTGTATTGGTTTTGATAACGTATTTCATATTTTCCATAAATTTTTCAAAATTCTCATCTACAAGAAATTCAATTCCTTCAATTAACCTTAAAGTCTGTTCATTAATATTTTCCGAGAATAAACGTGTTAATTCATCAATGCTTAATTTAGCAAGCTTTTTATCTTCAACTTCATTAAGATCAATATCTTCCATCAAATATCCTAATATTTATTTATATATAATTATTTTCTATTAAACTCTAATTAGAATATATAGTTCAATATATTGACCTTCTTCAAATTAATAAAAATTTTTCATTATTAAATGAAAAATAATTTAAAAAAAGAATTTAGAGGCTAATTGGAATTAAATTAAACTCTGACCGATAATACTATGATGCGGTGTTTTTCCTATTAATTTAACCAATGTTGGGGTTATATCTGTTATTTTGCAGTAAAGAATCTCTTTATGAGGAATCTCAAGAGAACCACCTATTATTAATGGAACAACCATGCATTTCTTTAGGCCTACATCGTGATCATAAAGATTTTTACTTTTTTGCTTTCCATGATGAATGCCAAATTTTATAGTTTCATCATTACTTAGAATTATATCAGCACTCCTGGGATTTTTTAATTGACGAGGTATTAAATCTGGATGCAAAGAATAATCAAGATGATATGTTCCAGCTAACCATTCTTGAGTTGTATGAAATTTATTATCCAATAGTCGATATGCCCTATCATCATTAATAAAATTAAAAATATCATTATCATTGTTTTCTGATATATAGCGAGTTTTATAATCTATACCATTGCCCTCATACTCAATCCTCCCTCTTATTACTTTTCCTGTCTCTTTAATTTTTCTTTTAAGATAAATTGTACCTCTATTATGGGTGTTTTCATCATCTCTATAATACATTAAATGACTTCCATTAATTTTGAATAATTGATTTAATAGATTTATTCTCTTCGGACCAAAATTCTCAAGCTCTTTAATTCTAGGATGGGACCAAGCGTTTTCAAATTTTGAATTGTTAATACCTCTAAAATTAAAGAATCCTACACCGGAATAGTATGCAAGATCCATATTGCCTTTTGAATTTCTGAGAGGATGATAATTTGTCAATCTATTTTGCTTTAGAAAATAATTTAAATTACCAACTTTATTCACTTTATAATTACCATGATCTGAAGTGATCGCTATTGCTGTGTCTTTTAGATAACCCATTCTCTTTAACGTATCAACAAGAACTCCTATAACTTTGTCAATATGAATTAAATTCAATTTATATATATTTGAATCAAAACCAAATTTATGCATCAACAAATCAGAAGATATAAACCAAAGTAAAGAAGCAATAGGTGGTTCTGAATTACCAAAAAATTTCTTTGGCTTTTTGAAAACTTCAATTAATTTTTGTGCAATTACTGAATTGGATCTAATCATTCTCCTTTTTACACCAGGGAAATATTTCAAAAGAAGATAAAACATAGCAAGTTTTGTCTTTCGCTCAGGAAAAACATAATTAGACCCTCTATTAATAAATTGAGCTATACTTGCTTTATTACCATCTCCCACCATTTCAAGAATTGTCTGACAATTGCTCCCCATATCATTATTAATTTTATAGATTTGTAAATCTTTCGCACCATATTCTCTTAATAAAGGTGGTGATTTATCGCGATCCATCCAATTTAAAAGCGGTACTCCATGACATAGTTCTTTCTTAAAATTTCCTGTGTATGTGCCCGTTATTAACGAGACCTGAGTAGGGTATGTGATAGGCGGAAAATCCGTAATACAATTCTCCGAATAAATTCCCCTTTCCATTAATTTCCTTAAATTAGGGAGTAATCCTTTTTTTATATTATTAAAAAGATGCTCCGCGCGTATATCATCGATAATACAAAGTATGATTCTATTGATCTTATTTATTTAATGTCACCAATCACATTTCCGTTGATATCTACATATTCTTCGAAATTAATAAATGATATTATAAAATGCCCATAATATTGAATTATACATTTTAATACTATTTATAAAAAAGCAAAGCATTTGATTAATTATTATTTATGAAATCAAGAATGAGAAAGATAACTTAAATATCAATAAAGTAAAGCCCCCGGGGGGATCTGTTCAAGATTGCGAAGAGCATGTCTTTTTGAACCCCCGACCTTCCGATTACAAGTCGAATGCTATACCGCTTTGCCAAATAAAGCGCCTATCATTATTTTTAAGCTACGGAGGCAGTTAAAGGCTTATCAAGTTTTTCTATATTTATAAGAAAATATTCTAAATTTTTAATTTTGTGGTTTTGAAGGCTTTTAAAAATCAATGGAAATTATTATAAGTTTACTTATCTTTTTGTTAATCAACAATTAATAAAACGTCCAATACTCTTACATGTATACAAAAAAAACCGAGGTGAACTGAAAGAAATGTCTCCGTTTACGAAAGAAGATGTTACCTCCCTTGCATTTAAGATTTACAAAGAAAATCAACCCCTTGAGAAGGCAGTTTGGAGGCTTGCCGAATTATGTGTTACCATTAACAAAAACATCAAAGATGGATACGATATCAAACCTCTTGAAACAGATAATCTAATTCTTTTAATAAGAGAAGATGTTAATGGTCAATTGATTACTGCTACTGAAGAAGAAATTAAAGACCTTGCTGAAATTATCTATCATGAAAATCCTAGTAAAAGCCAGTTAGATTGGTACATAGCTGAAAAAGAACTTCTATTAAAAGAAATTACCAGCCTTATTAGAAATAATAGTTAATAATATCAGATTTTTTTATATCCAGAAATCAAGGCAATACTTCCATTTATCATGTTATTTAATTTTGGAGTTATTAAAGGGAGACTATAATAATAAATATTATAATAATTACTAATATTAGACATTAAAATATTATTTTTTACTGACATTTATGCCACCTCCAAAAAAGAAAAAGTTAAGTGATAAGGAACAAACTTCGCTTTTTTCCTTTGTTGATGAAAAAGAGCAGAAAAAAAAAGAGTCGAAACAAGCATCAAAAGTAGTAAAATCGAAGAAAGTTAAAGAAGAAAAGCCTAAAAGTGAACCTAAAGCTATAAAAGAACAGGAAAAGAAAGTACCACCCCCCAAAACAGAAAAAATAACTAAAGAAATACCTCCAAACTTGTTTTTTAAGGGAAATGACGAACCTTTTGGTTTAAAAGAAGGAATTATAAAATTACCTAAGGTCTTACGAGAAAATGTTTCATCAAAGTATATTCGATATCTCATTGAAAAAAACGAAATTGTTGAAGATTTAGGACGAGGATTATTACTTGATGTGGATTATGATGGTGGACAAAATAAAGCTTATTGTAAATTTTATGATTTGGAAACTGATGATATAAAGATTTGGATTGATACAACTGACCATGAACCTTACTGTCTAAGCAAAAAGTCTATAACTGATTTACAAAAGATGGTAGAATTAACAGATTATGAAGGTTTTACTCGGTTCGAAAAAATTGAGAAAAATGATTTATTAACAGATAAAACAATCTCAATGACAAAAATCTATGGTAAAACCCCTTCGGATATTGGAGGATCTGGTACAAATATTAGAAATATTTTAGGAAAACAAAATATAAAAGCTTGGGAAGCAGATATTCGGTATCATTTAAACTATATTTTCGATAGGCAATTAATTCCTGGTTTGATTTATAATATAAAAGGGGGTCAAATTAAAAAATTAAGTTTTGAAGAGGATTCAGAAGAAACTAAGAAAATGGCAATGGAACTACGTACTTTATTCAAGGGAGAATCCCAAGAAATTCAAGAATTTTCGGAAAAGTTTTTAGATATATTTTTAACTCCAATTCCAGATGTCAAAAGACTAGCAATGGATATTGAAGTAAGTTTAGGATCAGAAGATTTTATCATTCCCGATCCGCGTTTAGCTAATCAGGAAATTATAAGTGTATCCTTCGTGTCTTCAGATGGATTGAAATTAGTTCATGTATTAGAACGAGATGGCTTTGTATATCGTGGACTCCATCAAAAGTTCCCTTCTGATGCTAAAATAATTTTCTTTAAAAATGAAAAGGAGCTATTGATTGAAACATTTCGCATTCTTTGGGAATATCCTGTAATTATTACTTTCAATGGGGATAATTTTGACTTAAACTACATGTTTCATAGAGCAGATAAATTAAAAATACCTAAAGATTTAAATCCAATCCACATTAAAAGAGGATTCGGGTTCTTATCAGCATCAGATTGTGATTTAAGAAAAGGAATTCATATTGATCTATTTAATTTCTTCTTTAATCGGAGTATCTCCGGATATGCATTCGGTGGAGTATATGAAAGCAGTTCATTAAATGCGATCAGTGATGCTTTATTAGGGAGAAAGAAGTATGAACATGAAGAAGAAATTCATGAAATGGAATATGATATTCTCTCTTGGTATAATCTTAAAGATTCTATTTTAACTTTAGAGTTAACAAAATTTAACAATTCATTAGTTTGGAATTTAATCATAATATTATGTCGGATCACCAAGATGCCTATTCATGAAACGGTGAGACGTCAAATCTCAACATGGATTCAAAATATTTTTTATTTTGAACATAGACGTAACAATTATCTTATTCCTCGGCGATCTGAAATTGCAGAATTAAAATCGGGGGGTTATTCTAAATCAGTTGTAGAAGGAAAAAGTTTTGCAGGTGCATACGTTGTTCAACCAGTTCCAGGTATTCATTTTGATGTTGTAGTTATGGATTTTGCAAGTCTGTATCCCTCTATTATTAAAGAATATAATCTCTCATATGAAACGGTAGTATGTCCACACAAAGATTGCCAAGATAACTTATTAAAAGGCAGTCCATATTATACATGTACTCATAAGATGGGCATTTTTGCTTATGTAGTTGGATTTTTTCGGGATATAAGGGTAAAATATTTTAAACCTAAATCCAGTAATAAAACTTCAACGCCAAAACAGAGAAGTTATTATGAAACAATTCAACAAGCACTTAAGGTTTTTATCAATGGCTCATATGGTGTCTTCGGATCTCAGAATTTCCCTCTATTTTGTCTTCCTGTAGCTGAAAGTACAACAGCAATAGGACAATATTCTATAAAACAGACAATCAAAAAGTCAGAAGATATTGGAGTAAAAGTATTGTATGGAGATACGGATTCAGTTTTTCTTTTAAACCCTACAAAAGACCATATGAAACAAATTTCAGACTGGAGTAAAAAAGAATTAGATCTTGATTTAGAGGAGGAAAAGACTTATCAATTTCTTGCCCTCTCCGAAAGAAAGAAAAACTATATTGGCATTTATAAAGATACCAAATATGTCGATATAAAAGGGCTTGTTGCGAAAAAGAAAAATACACCTGAATTTATTAAAAAAGCTTTCAGTGAGATGATTGAAATCCTAAAAAATATTAAAAATGTCAATGAATTTTCGAAAGCTAAGGATAAAATCATCGAAATTGTGAGAGAAAACTTAAAGAAAATAGGAAAGCCTAATACCTTTACTCTAGAGGACTATGCTATTAATATTGCTTTACAGAAGGATCTTAAGAGTTATAAGAAAGTTGTTCCTCAACATGTCAGAGCAGCATTAGAATTAAAAGAAGTTACTGGCAAGGAATTTCAAAAAGGCGAAACAATAAGTTTTATTAAAAGTAAGAGTACTACCGGAGCAAAGGCGCTTGAACTTGCTAAACTTCAAGATATAGATACAGCAAAATACAAAGAACTTTTAATATCTGCCTTGGAACAAGTTTTAGATGCATTGGGTATCACATATGAAGAAATTAAAGGTATTAAAAAAATGGATGCTTTCTTTTAATTTTTGATTTTAATACAAGAATTTATATCGTGAAAGTTTAGCAAGAATATCTAGGATTTTATATAAGGGCATTTACTACCTGCTATTCTTTACTTTTCTCAAAGGATATATTTTTAATAAAATCATCTTCTTCTTTTTTATACAATTTTACAGGTTTTAATGGATCTATTGGAGTATTACATACCCAACATGCATTTTCTAAAGTAATTAGCGTATTAGAACATTTTAGACAATAAAAAGTATCACAATCTGGACAAAGATATATGTTTTTTCTCCCTACTTTACCTTTACACACGATACAAATCTTTTTTTCTTTCGATATTGTAACTTCTTCTTCTGTAACTTTTTGGGGTCTAGTAAGTATACTTAATACATCTGGCCTTTCTTTTTCATCAACTGAAGGGATTTTACCTAAAAATTGAGGTTTAAGTTTTTTGTTTGTATAAAAAAGCATATATATAGAAATAAAAATACTAAAAACTAATGCTATTACACTGTTTACAGGAATTCCCATAAACAAAAAAGTAACGAATTCAATTAATCCAAAAATAATATAAATATATACAAACAATCTCCAATAGAAATAAGTATGTGAATAATTAGAGGGAGTAAATAAGAGGGGAATAATTCCCATTATGAAACCAAGGATTAAAAATAAGGGGGATATAAATAAAGGTATTACATTAAGAGAGTTTATTTCTGGAAGAGAATATGAGATGCCTTTCCCAATTAAAACAAATGAAAGAAACATAAATAAAGCAATTATTTTATGCTCATTACTAGCCCATTTTGTATATTGAAGTAAGATTATATATGATAACAAGGAGGCATAATTAAAAGCAAGAAATGAAACCGGATCTCTAGGATCTAATACATTATAGGGCGAAATAAAAATGAGAATAATTAAAGACACTTGAATTATCGTAAGTAAAAACTTGGTGCGCTTTTGATTTATCTCATAAGCATAAAAGAATGGAATAAATCCACTCATATAACAAACTAGCCATAATCTCCTGAGTATTTCTAGTTCCCAATTTGTGTAATACATATCTCCATAAAACGTAAGATTAATAAAATGTCCAGGCAATTGAAGATGGATGTAAAATCCTATAATTAATGATGATGCTAACCCTACACCTAGACTGGTGAAACCATAAAAAATTAACTTTTCCTTAGAATTATCTCTATGCCTTCCCTTGTTCAAATATAATAAAATATACAAAAAAGCGAGTACTATGGCAATCCCTAATAACATCTTCTCTAATGGGTCCCAAATCATTGAATCTACTATTTTAGATCACCATTTAAACTAAGTTATTGACGTTTTTCATCAAATTCCGCTTAAATAAAATATATAATGATTTATTACTAATATGTATATTTCATATATTTATTTTTATAAATTAATTCTATTGGCTTGAAATTTGATTTGTTTTTAAAAAGTTATTAGATTTCTTGGATTTAAGCCTAAAAAGTATAAACGATTTTTGAGATTTTTAATAAAACGTATGAAATTAGAATAACATTGATATTAGGAGCATTAAGTAACCACAAAAAATTGGATTTAAAATATTATCATCGACTTTAAGATTGAGAATATCAATAATTAAAAACGTTAATGCCCCAATTAATCCAATAATAATAATTTGAGGAAATGTAAAAGATTGATGTTCGAATAACCATAAAACTAAATAACTAATTCCTAAAGATACTAAAAATCCTGAAACATATCCTATTAAAGTTTTGTTTGATGACTTTGGAATATGAATTTTACCAAATCTGAGTCCAAATATTGATGCTGCACCATCACCTAATGTAGCTATCAGTGCCGTGGCTGTAAATAATCCAAAAGGAAGGAATAAGGTGGGTATGAGCGATAAAACTAAAGCAACTGGTCTTGTAAATTCATAAATCTCATTTTTCTTTAAAGTTTTCCCAAGGGTATTAGAAATACAAGTTGGAAGCAGATGATAAATACTACTCTTATTGAATATATATGATAAGCGAACGTAATCTAAAGCAGCAAATATGATAATACCTGTGTAACCAACTGTTAAAATCAAAAATATACCATATTCTTTCCCTGAGATTCCCCAAAATACATCAGCATTCCATATTTTTTCCCAAATATAGACAGCAAAAATCCATAGAAAAATAATGACTACTGCGGGTAATAAATGAAATGCTTTCCTATGAAAATCAGTTTTCAAAGCATTTTTTCTATTGTTGAGATTTTTTATATCCATTAAAGGAAATTTATCTACAAACTTATTTATAGTCCTTTGGCCTTTCAGATTTGGATTTTTCTTCAGCACAAATTGATATTGATAATATAAAATAGCAAAAATTAGCAATGGAGCATATATACAAATAATCTGAAGAGCTAGTCCTTGAAACCATCTCGCTTGACTCGTATCTCTTATAAAGAATAAGGGATATAAAACTCCAGCAATAATCCATAATACCACTATTAGAAGGGAAGTAATAAAATTATGATCTTGTGGAAATTTTTGTTTTAACCTAAAAGCATAGTAAAGATGAACAAAACCGTTTAATATATAAAAGATTGTAACAGGTAATGTAAGACAGTTATAAACCATAATATAACTAATCTAAATTATGATTTTAAAAATAAGTTATGAAAAAATCCTCAAAATAGTATAAACTTGAAATTAAAAAAAATAAAAAAATAATATTTTAAGTTAAAGGTTATTTAATTTCAGAAAGTTCAATACCCTTTGTCTCTTTAAGAAATAGAGCTGCCAATGGTATAACCACCAAATTTCCCATTACAAATATAATGAACGTAAAACCTAAACCCAACGATAAAATAACCAAACTGCTCAATAACAGCCCAATTGTACCTCCTAAAGCACCAATAAAGCTTCTAAATCCAACTCCAGTCCCTCTTCTATCAGTTGGGAGGGATTCAATCGTAATAAGCCTAATAATCCCTATAGAACCCCAATAAGCTATATGACTCATAGCATATCCAACCATAACGATAGGAAATGCATTTTCAGTATTATATGCTCCAAATACCCATAGTAATACAGAGATTGGTGCTAACGCACACCAAAGATATAACAACGGTTTTCTTCCGATTCTATCAGCAAGAAAACCATTTAGGGCATAAGCAATTAAAACAGTAAACACCGTTAAAAGGAAAATCATTGTAACTTGATCTTGAGTTAAAGATCCTACATCATTTATATACTTCTCAAATAAACTCAAATATATCGATGATCCGCCTCTGAGAAAAACTATAACTAATAAAAATAAATAAGGTTTCCGATTTTCTGTTTTAAAAATGGATGATAAATCTTCCTTAAAGGATCTTTGTTCTCTTATACCACTTTCTTTCATCAATTGATATCTTGAACTCTCTTTTAGAGTTGATAAAATGATTATGGATAACGGAAATCCAATAATCATTGGAAGTAAAGTCATTCCTCTCCAAAAGGGATTAACTTCCTTAATGAAAATTAGACGACAGATTACCATGGATATTGCTCCAACTAAGCCAACCATTAACAAAATATTGGAATAGAATGCACGTTTATTTGATTCAACCTCTTCATTTATATAAATTAACCAAATATCACTGCTAAAGAAAAAATATAAGACAAACACAAATAACATGTACATAACAAAATTAACTGCTAAGAACATGCCTAATGATGCAATCGCCATGCCAAATACGCTTATTCCTAACATTTTCTTTCTTCCAAGCCTATCAGTTAAATATTGACTAAAAAATAACAACATCATACCACTCGAAACAAGACCATTTGCAAATGCCATAATAGAATTTTGAACCACTATTGATTTATCACTTAGAAATTCACCCGCAATTGCCGAAGGAATCGCACCAGGAAATAATGTTACATAACTATCAAGGATTTGAACTAACATTAAAACAGAAATGAGATATTTAAAGTTTGAACCTGCTCTACCTTTTTTATTATTCGTTTCAGCCATAATTATTTATTTCTCATATTTATCAAAAATATTCTTTCTAAAATAGAATAGAATGCTTGAAATATATTTTCATTTTCAAATATTTATAATTTTATTTATTAAATATAAAAAAGGGAAAAAATTAAATGGTATTAAATAAGGGAGTAAAAAGAGCTATGACTAGCAAAGATTTCTCAAATTGCTAAATAGCAAATGATAATTTCAAACCAAAGAAAACGAATAATAAATAAAATATTAAATAGTAAAATAAAATTATAAACCTAATAAAAGAATATCATCGATTGCTTTATGAAGCTTCTTTAAATTATCTTCTCCAAGAGCCTTATCAACTTGGACTTTTAAATCTAACGCAGTACTTAACGCTTTAAAAAAAGTGTTTTGAAGGACGTCGTTGAACTGGGATTTTTCTTGTTTTTTCTCCTTAAATTCATCGACTCGTCTAATCATAGCTTCTTCATAATCTTTATTCGTAACTGTTCTTAGTTCTGCTAATTTACGAATTTTCATTCCATCTTTATCTTCGACTAATTCTTCAGGCATTTACTCCTCCTCCTCACTCTTGTTAATTCCTCCATTTCGCGCAACTAATTGTTCAACTTCCTCTACTGCTTGACCCGTAGTTGTATCAAATTCATTTCTTACTTTAGCCGTAACTTGCTTTGCTATTTGTTTTTCAATAATAGGTCTATGAATTGAGTTCATCGTACAAAAACTAATCTCCTTTACGCTTTGATCAGGCATTGCAATGCCAAAATGCACTATGCATCTCTTCGCCCTTTCAAGATCCATATTATAAGCGTCTTGGAAATGCATGCTAGAGAGTAATAACGCCCCATAGCTAAAAGAGCTCACGCTCTCCCAATCACCGCGCATTAAAAGCCTTGAAAACATTTCCATGAGTTTTCCGGGTTTCTTCATATATTGTAATACACCTAAAAGGAACCGCGCACGCAATTGTGTCTTATCTAAAAAGTTTAGACCTTTATCAAGCGTTTTACCAAAATCTCCTAATAAATCTTCAAACACTCGAAGTTGTTTATTTTCTTTATGTTTGATTTTAGCCCAAAAACGGTTAGCAAAATCGATTACTTTTAGAGGATCAAAATATTCCATAATAGGCATCATTTCGCCACTATCGGGATCTACTACCATGTAACTAGCAAAACCGCAGTCTGGATGGCAAGTGAATTCAATTGGCTCTACATCAGCTAAATATGCTATAACCCTGCCGAATTCTACGATTGTCGTTAATGGATACCATGCATTTTCCATACTAATCTTACCTGCGGTTTGCTTCTCTATGATTTTAAGTACATCCGCATTGGTAATTCTTAGTTCTTCACGTTCTTCGAAAGCAATACGTCCACATAGCGAAACAGGTTGAAACGTTATTCCCCGAACGACATCAACATTATCAATAGCATATTGAATAATATTGCCAACTTCAATATCTGTAACTCCCTTAGCAATTGTAGCAACCAATACAATAGAATCTAAACCCGCTTTACGACAGTTTTCTATAACTCGTTGTTTATAAGGCATCAAATTTTTAATTCCACGAGTCTTTTCATAAGTAATATTGTTAATTCCGTCAAATTGGAAGTAAAGAGTATCTAAACCAGCTTCTTTCACTTTCTTAGTCCAATCAAGGCCTCCATTTTTCTTTTGAAAACCATAACCATTAGTGGCAACAATAACTTCTTTAAATCCATTGTCTTTTGCCATTTTACAGATTTCAGGAAAATCTTTTCTTACTGTTGGCTCACCACCAGTAAACATAATAGCAACAGCGGGAATTGGTTTGTTCCTGAAATGCTTCATGATTCTATCAATTTCTTCTAAAGTTGGTTCGACTAAGTATCCTGATTGTAAAACATTAGCATAACAAAAATTACAGTTAAAATTACAACGATTTGTTAGATCTATTAAGGCTAATGAACAAGTTGAGAGATGTTGATCACATAGTCCACAATTATAGGGACATCCTCTTGGGTCATCACCAACACAGTCAGGAGGATTCGCTTCTCCATCTTTATCAAATTGCCATACTACATTTCCATCTTTATCTTTTATAGCCCAATGAGTCCATTTATAATATTTAGCACTTGAGCTAAGTTTATCTTTAAAATGACCATGTTCTTCACATGTTTTCCTCATCCAAATTTGGTCATCTTCTTCATAAACTTCAGCATCGATTGGTTCTAAACATTCCGGACAAACACTCCTTGTTTTTCTATAATATGGTACATTTAAGTACTCATCGTCGTCTAAATGGTACATTTTTTGTGTTCTCCAAATTTTAATGTTTTATTAAAATAACTATTTATATAAAGACTTTTAAAGATTTTTCTACTTTTCCCACTTTTGATAATATGATTTGTAAATAAACTGCAAAATTACACGTTATCCTTCTCTATTAACATTTTATGCCAGTTTAGAATTTTTGAAAATTTCTTATTTTAATTTTGGAGTTATTTTTTTTTCCAAATACTATTAGATGTTTTGATATTCCTTTGACAGAAGGTTCATTACTCAATTTTAGAAACATTTTAGTTGTTTGTTTAAAAAAGATATTATCCCAATTTTTCGCTTCTTGAATCTCATCTGGTATATTCAAAATTTTTGCCCAATGACAGACTCCATATATATCAAGAATTTTGATTCCCTCTCTCTCAAATAGATTCCTAGCTTCTTCTGGACTGAAATGTTTCTTCTTTTGCTCTCCTATAAAATTAGGTTGGGAATCGATTAACTCAAGAGTGTTTTTTGGATTTTCGTAGAACTTTTTTATGAATTTTGCCCATTTGTTATTGAGATATATTGAAACTAAACCTCCCTTTTTAGTAACCCTTATTAATTCTTTTATAACAAATTGATCAACCATTCCATCCCAGCACATAACAAAGTCAAAACTTTCATCATCAAATTGAAGATTGCTCACATTGCATTCTAAAATCTTTACCTTATCAGTAACTCCCTCTTTAAGCATTTTTTTTTTTGCTAAAGCTAACATTTCAGGAGCTATATCACATAAAGTAATTGAATAGCCCATTTTTGCTAAAGTTAAACTAATTCTCCCTGTTCCACCTGCGGCATCTAAAATCTTAGCTTCTTTACTTTTCGGTAAATACTTTCTTAATAATTCCCAATCAACATTACTTTCAACTGCTCCTCTAAATGTTTTATAGAAATCATCATAAGTTTTAGCACGGTTATTCCATTTTTTCCTAATCTTATCAATTTCCTTAAGGTTGTTTCTTTTCATTTAAATCATTTTAATTTACAATAAATTTAACATAATTTTATCATAAATTCTTTACATAATTATATTATTTTCTTAATACTTCAATGTATAATTTGAAATAATCTTTAAAATTAAATAAACAAACTAATTACATAATAGTATTAGAAAATACAACGAATTAAAGTGACTATTATGAACTCTGGTTTTGTAAATGATTTGAATATGATTCTTGCAACTGATTTTTATCAATTAACAATGGGGGCAGCGTATTATCAATATAACCTTGAAAATAATATTAATGAAACAGACGATATTGCTGCTTTTGAACTATTTATTCGACAATTACCCAGAAATCGCAATTATTTAATTTTTGCTGGGTTAGAACAAGCAATTCACTATTTATTAAATGCTAGATTTACTGAGCGAACAATAAAATTTTTGAGGAGTAAAGCTGTCTTTAAAAATATTGATCCAAGTTTTTTCGATGATTATCTTCCTAATTTCAAATTTAAGCTTGATGTCTGGGCTATGAAGGAAGGTAATTTTTTCTTTCCAAATGAACCAATATTGAGAGTACAAGGACCATTATTTCACGCTCAGGTTGCAGAAACCTATTTACTTAATGTAATAAATTATCAAACGCTAGTTGCGTCAAAAGCATCAAGAATTAAAAATATAGCTCCAAATAAGGTTCTTCTTGAATTTGGCACAAGGAGATCTCATAGTCCACTAGCTGGTGTATATGCGGCTAGAGCAAGTTATATTGCAGGTTTTAATGGTACTAGTAATGCAGTTGCGGATCTTGAATTAGGAATTAACTCTAGTGGTACAATGGCTCATAGTTTTGTTCAAAAATTTGATATTGAGCATAAGAGTTTCGATTCGTACTATAAAATATATGGTAAAGACTCAATACTTTTAATAGATACATATAATACTGAAAAAGGTGCTAAGAAATCCTGTAAGTATGGTAATAATATAAGCGGCGTTAGAATTGATTCTGGTGATCTTATTGAACACGCTAGAAAAGTACGAAAAATTTTGGATGAAAATGGATGTCAAAAAGTTATAATTGTAGCAAGTTCAGATTTAAATGAATATAAAATAAAGGAGATTATAGATCAGAAAGCTCCTATCGATGCTTTTGGAGTAGGCACCGAATTAGCAACCTCTCGTGATGATCCAACTTTAGCAGGTGTATATAAATTAATGGAATATAATAATAAACCAAGAATAAAAACAAGTGAAGAAAAATTGACATATCCGGGAAAAAAACAAGTGTACAGAATTTATGATAAAGATGACATTTTTAAAGAAGACATATTGGCACTTGAAGATGAGACTCCTCCTTCTAACTCTGAAGAATTATTAATACCAATTATGAAGAATGGTAAATTAGTATTTAAATTACCAAATATAGATGAGATTCAAGTGTTTTATTTAAAAAATATTAAAAGATTACCTGAATTGTATAAAAAACTCGAGAATGTTCATGTTTTTAATTTTAAAATCTCAGAAAAATTACAAGATCTTACAAATTCGCTGAAACTCATGTATCCTTAAAATTTTTTCTCCTTGTTTAGAATTTAATTAATATCGAGATCTACATTTGTTAATTTAACACTAGCGTCCCATAGTTTTTTAGCAATTAACTCATCATAAGTAATATCTTTTGATTTAGCTTCTTCTTTATCTATAAAATATTTTCCACTTATATTTTCAACATCTGGTGATGATGCAAGATAAATTGAAGTTTCTGCTCCCTCTTGCGGGCTTTTTGCGAAACTAAAGAATAATTTTCCAAAGAATTTTACAAAACCTTTATAATCCCTCATAATATTCGTTTTCACTCCTCCAGGGTGAAGACAGTTCACAGTTATCCCAGAATTCATTAGTCTTCTAGCAAATTCATAAGTTATTAATATTAAAGCTACTTTTGATTGGGCATATACTTTCCAGTGGATGAAACGTTTCTCACCTTGAAGATTATTAAAATTAATTTTTTTACTATGTACTGCAGATGCAACATTTATTATTCTTGCCGGTTTACTCGCTTTTAAAATATCTAGTAATAAATTTGTTAATAAAAAAGGGGCTAAAACATTAACTGCAAATGTTTCTTCTATTCCCTCTGGAGTTAATCTACGTTTGGTAGGATTAATTCCTGCGTTATTTATTAAAACATGCAATTTATTATATTTTTTTTTAAATTCTGAAGCAAACTTTTGAATAGATTGTTGTAAGGAAAGATCAGCTATGAATAAATCAACTAACGTATTTTCACTTTTATTTATAATTTCAGTTTGTGCAACTTCACCACGTTCTTTATTACGGCTGACCATTATAATAGTTGCTCCTAATTTTGCTAATCCCAATGCAGTTGCTTTACCTATTCCTGAATTTGCACCAGTGACAATGCAAACTTTATCTTTCATTAGATTAAACATATTTAATTATAAAATAAACTGAAATATTAAAAAAAAAACTAGGATTAAGTTAAAATTTTATTAAAGTAATTATTTGATTTTTTCAATCTTTCTTACATTCTTTACGAGATAACCCCAAAAATTATCTTTATTCAATTTACCGTTAAATTTGATTTTATCTCCCACTTTAAAACTATTTTCACTCTGTAATTTTTCGCTAATTCTTACTTTTAATCCTTCAATATCCTCGAGATCCTCTTCTCGAAAATTACTTGCTTTTTTTAATTTAGGACCGAATCTAACATTTTTAACTGAAGCCATAAAATATCTTGTAATATTTCCCTGAAATTCAGATTCTCTCTCAAGAATCTGCATAATTTCACTATCATATACAACGATCGAGGAATCCATATATTTCATTAATTTAGCACCAGATGAAGTTTCATCAATTAAAACTGCAGAATCTTTAATTTTCTCGCCTTTTTCCCCCACTTGGGCTTCCAACAGTTTAATGGTTTCGATTTTTTTTTCAAAATTCTCAGGTAAAATAGTTAAATTCCAATCTCTAATTTTAAACCATTTTTGTTTTAAAGAATAGATGAACCCAATCCAAAAATGACTACAAAAACCCATATTTGATCCTATTCGACAATCACAATCACGTTCAGGGTTTTGAATGTTCTTCTGAGTAATTGATAAAAAAGATTGCACTTCCCAATTAAAACCTTTAAATGATAACTCAATTTCATGATTTTTTGGGTTTACAATTCGAATATCTGTTACACTTTCTCTATCTTCACCATTAATCTTTTTTATTGCTAAATCTATTCCCTCAGATATTATTTCCATTTCTTTCTGCTTTAATAATTCTTTATATTCCTCTTCTGCCAATGAATCAAGGATAAAATCAGTAAGTTCTGATTTCTTTAACTTAGAAAATCCTTTTATATCAAAACCTCGGCATATTTCTTTTAAATCATCAACATTTAACGATTGTAAAAGATAACTCAAGTAGGTTTTGTCATCTATAATTCTCTTCATTTTATTTCAAGCCCAATAATAATAAAAAGATAATTCTCCAAGTATAATTTGAATTTATTGTTTATAACTATAACTATTGCAAAAATTTATTCATTTATTAGTATTAGAAATTCTAAATAAAACCTAGTGGAAAAGTAAGCAAGATCGCAAAAAAAGAGCACTTTAAGGAAAAATGACCCCATTAATAAAAACTACCGTAAGACAATTTATACTTATTTAGTCATCGTCCCTCTAACAAGAAAATCCGTTAAATTTTTAACAAGTTCTTCCTCTTCCAACTCAAAATCGCTCCGAATCCACCAAATGAAAACTCCAAGTACCGTAGACGTCCAAACTCTAGCTGATAACTTGGTATTCTGTTCACGAGCTCCGAATTCTATTAATTTTAAAATAATTTTTTCTACTTCATTTGTAAAATTGTCAAGGATCTCATTTCTTTTTGTTCTATATTTTACATTTATCCCTCCCATTTGCTCAAAAAAAATGAGAAATGTCTCTCTTTTTGCTCTAAAAATTCTTGCATATCCTCGAAATAGATTTTTAACAGCAGAGATTGGCGGGAGTCTATTTTCTTTAAAATAAACAAATAACTCTCTAAATTTACTTATCATAAGTTCAGCTATTCCACTAATTATTACCTCGAACACTTCCTCTTTACTTTTAAAATAGTTATAAAAATTTCCTACAGAGGTTCCTGCCTTTTTTGTAATATCTTTTACGCGAGCATTATTAAATCCCTTCTCTTCAAAAACAGAGAGAGCTGATATAATAAATAGGTTTCTTTTTTCTTTTTTAACTATTTCAGTTTTTTTTTTCCTTAAAGACACATTAGCTCAACTCAAAAAATAATGAATAATTTATCTCATTCCAAATTTCTTTATTACATGTTAAGAAATTACATTATAATTTATTACTTTTTAATTTTCAAATTCAAATAGGTTTATTAAGTTTCTCAGAAATTTTT
>JBHLLG010000002.1:0-141568 GCA_048885925.1 Candidatus Hermodarchaeota archaeon | reverse complement strand
ACTGATGCTCAAATTTTTAGAGAAAAAGGTATA
Source organism: Candidatus Hermodarchaeota archaeon (assembly GCA_048885925.1). Lineage (GTDB taxonomy): Archaea > Asgardarchaeota > Lokiarchaeia > Sigyniarchaeales > SOKP01 > Loki-b32. The sequence continues at coordinate 141,535 of JBHLLG010000002.1, read as the reverse complement.
GAGACTATTTTAATTGGACCTCTTAGGGGAGAAAATAATTATCACGCTCAAGATGAATTTGTCTATATAGAAGATGTAATGAAAGTAACCAAAATTTATGCCTTAACCGCTTTAAATTACCTCAAAAAAGAATGAATTTCAACTATATTTATTTTAACAATTTATTAAAAAAGTAGGATTATGTGTGACTCTCTTGTAGCCTTGGGGAATTCAACGATTGATGAGAGCGTAATCTTCGGTAAAAACTCAGATCGTCCTTATAATGAGGTTCAATTAATAACCTATTCCCCACATAAAAGATATTCAAAAGGGATTTTAGTAAAATGCACATTTATTGAGATTCCTCAAGTTTATGAAACTGCAGCAGTGATTTTAAGTCAACCATGGTGGATGTGGGGGACAGAAATGGGTGCTAATGAGTATGGTGTAGTAATTGGAAACGAAGCTGTATATACTCATGAACCATTAAGAAGTTTTGGATTATTAGGAATGGATTTAGCAAGATTAGGTCTTGAAAGAGGAAAAAATGTAAAGGAAGCAATTAAGATTATTATTGACTTATTAGAAAAATATGGGCAAGGTGGTGGTTGTGCTTATGATGATCCGAGTTGGATATACCATAATTCATTTATAATAGCAGATCCTAAAGAAGCTTATGTATTAGAAACTGCTGATAAATGGTGGATCATTGAAAAAGTAAAGAATGTAAGATCTATTTCAAATAATCTTACTATTAGGGGTAAAGGGGAACAGAGAAAGAAAGGAATGATTCAATATGCTATTGAAAAAGGATATTGTAAAGATGATGATGATTTTGACTTTGCTGTGACTTTTTCTGATTCCTTCATTTCCTCTATACCTTCACCTTATTCAAGAGAAGGAAAAGCAACTATGTTATTGAATAAGAATATAGGTCAATTAACTCCAGAATTAATGATGGAATTCTTAAGAGAACATCAAGCAGGAATATGTATGCACGGTGGTTTTGAATCAACAGGTTCTCAAATCTCTCATTTAAGACCAGGAAAGAAAGCAATACATTGGTTTACAGGAACTACACTTCCATGTATTAGCATTTATAAACCTTATGTCTTTCCTATCGAAGGTCAAAAATATTACAACCCAACTCCATATCCTAACATTGATCGTGATTGGTTTTGGCTTAAGCATTCAAGTTCTAAACCTATAAACAAAAAAGTTGAACTTAAAAATTCTGAAAATTCTATCCTTTCCGGTGTTAATGATTTGATATTTGAAGAAGATAATATTTCTGAAGATGAATTTATGGAAAAATTAAAAATACTTAATTTACAGGCATGGAATAATTCTTATGAAATATTAAAATAAATCTTTTTCTTACCCTTTCAAGAATAAATAAATGAATTAATAAAACATTTCAAAAATATGTAAAACTAATTAAAAAAACTTAATAGTTTTGAAATATTTTTCAAATAATAAAATGATGTAATTATAAAAGTGGTCCTCCCAATGTCATTAAACAAATTAGACATACTCGGAATGGAAGGTATAATTTCAAACTATAAACGTGGTCGTCATACAGTTCATCAAAAACACTGTATTGTTGTTTTTCCAAATATAACAACAAGAAAAGATGCTAATATGCTTATTGGGAGAACATTATTATGGAACACTCCTTCAGGGAAGGAGTTAAAAGGTGTAATAACTCGAGCACATGGAAATAATGGTGCTGTAAGAGCCCACTTTAAAAAAGCGGGAGTTCCAGGTCAAGCTTTAGGTAAGAAAGTAATAATAATTAAATAATACCATTTTAGTGTCCTTATTTTTCTTCTCAATCATATCCAAATATTACATGATACGAGAATAATATAGCTTTTTTTATGTTTTGATATTTCTTATTCTTCTGATAAAGGGATTTTAAAGGTAATTTTTACTTCATTTGGTTGGGTTTCAGCATTAAAAATGTCAGCAGAACAAGTTTGTCGTTTTTGCCATAGATATGTTAAATTAGCTTATTATTGTGAAGAGTGTGGCTCTAGTTGTTGTTCTGAATGCCTTCATGAAAAAAAAGTAGATTTTTATATTTGTCAGGAATGTAAGTCTAAAAATATTGAAAGTTCAAAATCTGAAAATAAGAAAGTTTGTAAGGATTGTGGAGAAGAAAGCATAAATAAAGTAAATCAACGCTTAAAATCTTGTCCTAAATGTGATTCACATCAAATTGTTAATATTTACGAGAAAAAAGAAGAACTTGAAAAGAATTTTTTGGAATTAATTAAAAACACACGTTTATTTATAAATCCTTTAAAAGAAATTCTTGATAATTTGCATTTATATCGAAATAAAATTAAAGAATTAAGAAATCCCCCCAAAAAATATTATCATTTTCCTAAAATGGAATCAGATTTATTAGCTCTTTTTAAATTATTTCTCTATATACAAAATACTTTATTTGAAAAAACGAATATTTATTTTCATCAATTAAATCAAAATAAAGAATATTTCTTTGATATTTACACTCAACCAAATTCAAACATAACTATTATTGAAGGGATTTTTGAAAATCTCTTAAGGAGCTACGTTGCAATTGAGGAATTTATAAAAGACAATTCACAAACATTTAATGATAGTTTTGAAAACTTTGAAAAAAATCTTGTGTTTATTACAAAAATAAGCCATTATTTTAATGAATACAAGAAACTATTAAGACTAGCTGATGGTGAGAAACCTGTTTATGCTATTTTTGCTAAATTAACCAATGGATTGAATACTCAAGAAAAATTCAAGAAAGATAAAGGAATATTGTTCATAACTAATTACGATCTTTCCTTTGTTCATGAGTTTGGTGTTATCAAAAAGAAGAAGGAATTAATCTTTAAAGCTCCCGTTCGTGATTTAACAAAAATAAGAGAAAAAGGTAAGATTTTCAAAAAACTTTATATAGAATTTACTTATGGAAAATATGAGTTTACTTTCCCACCAAAAGCAGTTCCAAGAGTTATAGAATACATTCTTTTAGCAAGATCTTTTGATGAAACTACGATTTATGATGAAAGAACTGCAAAAAACCTTCAACAAATTGATATTGACTTAAATGAATTGATTAATTTCATTGAAGAAAGTATTAACTCGTTTTTTAGTATAAAATGTCAATACAATAAGAGCTTTGATAACTTAAACAAATATAATAAAGATTTTAATCCTCATTTTAATATACATACTAATCAAATTCATAATTTTGCATCTGGTACACCAACTCAATTTACCAATTCACAAAATAATGATCAATTTTGGTTTAAGGAACAACCTAAACTTTATCCAAATATTATTAATTTTCCTGTAAATCCAAATGTTTATCAAAAAATAAATACTGCTCCTTATCCCCAACTATTTCAAAATCAATCTCCATATTTTGTTGGAAATCTCCAACCCCCTAATTTTAATAACAATTTCTATCTACAGAATGCACTTAATCAAAATCGCTTTCAAAATTATAATCCTCAGAGAGTTAATTCTAATAATGATTTAAATCATCTTTTAAATCCCAACAATCCAAACCAGGCTAATATTATAAATAATGTTAACCATAATGAAAATGAATATTTCTATAATAACGATGCAATGTTACAAGATTATAATAGAAATCATTTATCTGATTTGTTTGATTCGCAGAATATGGTTCCAAATAAATCTTATAGATACAAGCGAAAGTTATTCAAACTTGATAAAGAAAAACATCAAAAAATGCTTGAACTAGAAAAGGAAAAATATAGTCTAAAGGAAACATTAAAAAAACTTGATGCTAAATTTGACCAAGGAATTATATCTGAAGTTGATTATTTTAAAACCTTTAAGAATCTGCAAAAAGAAATTTATTTAATTGATAAAAAAATTCAAGATTTGCAAAATAGTTTGCAGGAAGTTGAAGAAATAAGGAATATTAGCAGAAACTTTGATAAAAAACGTTTTTATACATAAAATAATTTAATTGAATTTTATGCTGAATTTGCATATTTTATTAATCTTATATTTAAATTACTTTTATTCTTCTATTTCTTATGGATAAACAGGATGCTCCATATACAACAGTTGTTGGAAGTTGGCCCTTAAATAATACCAAGCATAATATGGAGAAGATTTTTACCGATTTAATTCAGATTGGCATTGATTATCCGTGTTATCCTCAATTAATTGATATGAATTATCAATTCTTATTCCCTTTATCAAAAGAGACCGCTCAATTAGAAGAATTGGATAATAAATTTTATTTGCATGGAGATTTCAAATTACCAAAAAAACTGATCGCTCTCGAATATGGTGAATTCATTAATAATTATTTTAATAACCATTTAGGACTTAGAGAATCAATTAAAGGTACAAAAGCATGTTTAACTGGACCTTTTACTTTAACTTTCGAGATAATATTAAAAAATGATCTTGCTAGAGGTTTAAAGCCAATTATTTTCGATGAACCAAGAGCTGTTATGGTAGACTGGATTGTTGATAAATTTGCTGAAATTTTAAAGCAATTATGTACTGCTTATAATAACATGGGTATTGATATAATTTCTTGTGATGAACCAATTCTTGGATTACTAGTGGGAAAGAAAATTTTGTTCCATACAGAAGATTTCATTATTGATACTATCAATAAAGCAATATCGGGAATAAAAAGTCTTTCATCTCTTCACGTTTGTGGAACAATCAGCCCCAATTTACGTGACCTTCTTTTGAAAACAAATGTGAAAATTTTGGATCATGAATTTTATACAAATGAGCAAAATTTCAAGATTTTTGAAAAAAACCATCTTCAAACAACTAATAAACTTCTAGCAATGGGAACTGTTGAATCTAAAATTGTACCTCTTCCTGATAAACAAATTGAGGATTATGTTGAAAATGTTGAGTTCCTTAAGAATTATATTAAAAAAGGGATAGAGAAGTATGGTTCAGAAAACTTAATAATCAAACCTGACTGTGGTTTTTATCCTTTGAAAGCTTTTGGAGAAAAAGAGGGTTATGAAATCGCAATAAGAAAAGTGAAAAATATGGTTTTAGCTTTAAAAGAATTAAAGTAGTTATTATTTTTATAATTATAATAATAAATGTTGTTAAAAAGTAAAAATTATTTGTATTAACTAGTTATCCTTCTAATTCTTTCCTTAATTTCTCAATTTCATCTTTTAATTTTTCCTTTGAACTAACTTCAGCTTCTTCTTCTTCAAGATCGTACTCAGGGATGTATTGAAGGTCATCTGAAGGAATTTCAGGCATTTTTCCTCCTTGATCAAGCAACATTTCTGTCTCCAGTTGATTCAATTCCTCGGTTACATCAATTGCTAAATCAATTTCGGGATCTCCCGCTAAAATATCTGCTGCCTCTTCAATTTCTGCTACATAAGCCTCAGAATCCTCAGCTATTTCAGCTACTTTTACAGGTGATGCTTTTGTTGCGATAAATTCTAATTCATCTCTTATACCTTCCATCACATCCCCTGTTTGTGAAATAAGCATTCCTTCTTCTATTGCTTGAATTTGACGTTCGATTTTTCCTCTAATATTAGTAGCCCGATCCACTTTTGCTTGGTAAGCTTTATATTGTATTAGATAATTCTTAGCACGATCTTTTTCACCACGCTTCAAAGCTATTTTTGCATTTTTTCTGCTTATTTCAGCACGTTTAGTGTAATTTTTATTCATCAAATTTAATTTATGGATATGTCCTTTAGCCCGAGCCACAAGGTCGTCTTTTTCCTTGCTTTTTCTTGGAAATAACTTTTTCTTTAACCCGATAACCGGTTCAACTCCATAATTTTATTATTGTCTGATTTATGAATTATATGATTTTTCTAACTTAAAAATTTAATAATATTTGATATAATATAATAAAATAATTCACATCAAAAAAGTTTTGTAGACCAATAAATATGAAAAAAGTGATATTAAACTTCGAAATTAAAAGTAACAATTTCAAGGAATTAGTTCAGGAGGCTTTTAATAAAAATTTTTTAAATTTTTTAGTTTCTCAAGAAACTTTTAAGGAATTTGAAAAAATTGATAGAGTAATTCTTTATTCAAGAGACTTTAAGATTCCTTCCAAATATTTGGTTTATGATAATAAAAAAGAATTAGAGGAAAATTCAATAAGCAAGAGATTTCCTTATAAAAGTGCTGGAATTTTTATTGATTTGAAAAGCAAAGAAGATGAGAGAGATATAATTAAACTTTCGAAAAAAAATTTGATAGATTTTATAATTGTTTCTGCTAAAGATTGGAGAATAATTCCTTTTGAGAATCTTATTGCTGAAATGCATTCATATGATACAGAACTAATTGCCGCAGTTGACACAATAAAGGAAGCTGAATTAATGTTAAAAATATTAGAAATTGGTGTGGATGGTTTACTTATAACAGTTAAGAAGTTAGATGATATTCTTGAGATTAAAAACTTAATCCATAATGCTTTTCAAATTAAACTTACTAGAGCAAAAATAGTAAAGATTGAGAATATTTCTGAGGCTGAAAGAGTATGTATTGATACTACATCACTCTTTAATATAGGAGAGGGACTTTTAGTAGGGTCAACAGCAGCTGGATTCTGTTTAATTCATTCTGAAACGATAGAGACAGAATTCGTAGCGTCTAGACCATTTCGTGTTAACGCTGGTGATGTTTCTTCCTATATATTAGTCCCTGATGATGATCCCGAAAAAGTATATAAAACAAATTATTTAAGCGAATTGAAGGGAGGTAAAAAAGTTTTAGCTGTTTCAAATAAAGGTGTAGCAAGAGTTGTTACTATTGGAAGAATTAAAATTGAAACTAGACCTATGCTTAGATTTGAATTAGAAGTATTGAAAGAAGGTAAAATAATTCCAATTAGCTGTATTTGTCAAAATGCTGAAACAAATCGATTAGTTGATACTAATGGGAACGCTAAATCAGTGGTCGATATAAGAATAGGTGATGAAGTGTTAGTTCATATTGGACCAGGAGCTACTCATTTCGGCACAGCAATAAAAGAAACTATAATAGAAAAATAAAACGTTAGCTTTTATCTATATTTTGAGCTTAATAAAAAACTATTAGGTAGACTTAAATTCAATTACGCTTTTAAAATTTGATTTGTGCAATTTTGCAGCAATCATACCAGTCAAAATTTTAGGAAAACTAAGCTGAAACATTGTAGAAAGTTGTCTAAAAGATATTTTTGTTGCTTTGCGAAAGGGTTTTAAAAATTCAGTCATAGCAAAATGACCATTCAATATAAGAAATATTAATTTGCTCACGGTCACTACGGTCTTCAAAATATTCTTTCAATTCACTAATAGCGTATTCTTTAATTACTAAAATAGATCCTTTTATGCGATCTAATTCAATTTAAAACGTGCCTTTAAAGCATCTATAAGATCATTTTCTGTATTTTTATTAGTAGAAATTATATATACTTTAGGTTTCATTATAAATATCAAATAATTATGATATCATAGAAATTAAATAAAGCTTATAATTCTATTTTTTAAACACTATTAATAAAAGATACAAAGTAAATTATAAATAACTGGTGAAAATGGCTTGACTACTTATTGGGCTCCTTTACTTCACATATACCAACCTCCCACTCAAGATCTAAATGTTTTAAGAAATATTAATAAGGATTGTTATAAACCATTATTTTCCTTATTTGAGGATAATGAAAATACTAAATTTTGTTTAAATATTAGTGGTGTTCTTATTGAATTATTTTATGAATTTGGATTATCTGATACTATGGAGTTATTGAAAAATTTGGTTTCTGAAAGTAAAATTGAAATTGTTGGTACCGCAAAATTTCATCCTATTCTTCCTCTAATTCCCAAAAAAGAAGCTCAGCATCAAATTCAAATGAATGAAGAATTAAATAAAAGAGAATTTGGTCGTTGGGAAAGAAAGGGTTTTTTTCCTCCAGAATTGGCGATATCTGGTGGAGTTGCTAAATATATTCGCCAATTAGGATATAAATGGGTAATTATGAGTGGAATAGCATGTCCAATTGAATGGCCTTATGATAAAATCTATATGTCTCCTAACGGACTTCAATTATTCTTTAGAGACGATATTTTAAGCAATAAAATTGCTTTTAAGAGTATTAAAGCAAAAGATTTTGTAAAAGATATTATAACGTTACATAAAGATAAAGATAAGAGTAATCCTACCTATGTTATAACTGCTTTAGATGGTGAAACATTTGGATATCATATTAAAAATTACGAAAAAACCTTCTTAGGTAAAACCCTTGAATTAATAAATGAAACTGACAAAATTAACATAACATTTATTTCTGATTTAGGTTTATATTTTCCATTTGCAAAGAAAAAAATTGTTCCAAGAGAGTCAAGTTGGAGCACCACTTATGAAGATCTTAAAGCTAATATTCCATATCCTCTTTGGGACCATCCAGATAATAATGTTCATAAATATTATTGGAAAATAATGAAAAGCTTGAATAATTTAATGAATTTAATAGACACTTTAGATTTAACAATTGATTGGGAAATTGAGAATTACTATAATACAGCCAGATACTTTTATGATCGCGGAATCTATTCATGCCCTGTTTGGTGGTCCAATCCCCAAAATGGAACATGGAGTCCTAATTTAATATATAAAGGTATTGAACTTTTAATGAGAGCATCCCTTAACGCTCAGATGGCTTTAGTTCATGCTGAAAAAATAGATTTAGGGGAAAGTTCTTTTGACAGCATTTCATATTATCATGGATTGTTGCTTATGGAACTATCTAATATAACAAAAAAAAATCTTAAAAAATCAAATAAAAGAGAGGTAATTTAAAGTGGTAGAAGTCCTGGGATGGGATCCTGTAGAACGTACCTTATGGGGTGTAGCACTTACAATAATTTTCGCTAGTAGTATTATATATCTTATTAAGGGCAAACGCATGGAACGTCATGATGAAAAAATCTTTTTATATGGTTTTACAAGTTATATAATAGGCTATGCATTATATTTTTTGGCTTTTTACTTATTTAGTCTGTCATATTCTGGAACCTATATTAATAATGCACTATATGTTGATTTTGATCAAGGATTTACACCAGAACATATGATGATTTATGTATTCGGAGAAATTGCATATTCTATTGGATTCGGAATATTTTTTTTCACTTTTGAATTAATACAGAAACAGACTAAATACCTTCTTACAATTATTCAATCTGGATTACTTTTATTTAGAATTTTTTTACCTTCCTTATCAGGCTATTCTTGGCTTTTAATATTTATATACAGTAATATATCCACGATGTTTATCTTTTTTTATCTAACGAGAATATCTAGCCTTGAATTCAAAGCAGTCTCTTCTCTCTTATTGTTTGGATTAATTTTATTTGGTGTAAGTATAATCCTTTTTAATGGAGATTTAAGAACTCTTAATATCGCAATTTTTTTACCTCTTTCACCTATTCTCTGTATTCTAGGAGGTTTAATTTCTCTGTCTCCAATAGTTATTAAATCAGAGTTTTTAGTTAAAGCAAAACATTATTGGATTACTATAGGGGTAATATGTTTAAGTCTAATATGTATTGTCATGATATTATTTTTATATGCACTAATTGTTTTTGAATTTAGTTTATTTATTTTAACAGAATTGATATTTGGCTTTCTACTTGTCACTGTTCTATTATTGATGTTGAATAAAATTTTAACAAGTATTAAAAAACAAGTTTTATTAGATGACACCTTAGAAAGCGAAGTTGATAAATCTAATATTTTAGGAATATTTACAAAACCACGAAAAATCACTGAAGAAGAAGTGTCCATTTCGAAAGAAAAAGGAATTTGCTTAGTCTGCAAAGGAGAAGTTGGTAGAATAACATATATATGTCCAGAATGTAAAGCTCTATACTGTAATAAATGTTCAAAAGCATTAAGTAGTTTGGAAAATATGTGTTGGGTCTGTGAAACACCATTTGATGAGTTTAAACCTGTTAAAAGAATCAAGCAAGAAAGTGAAAGAGAGTTAATAGATATTGAAAAGAAAAAATTCAATTATTAACCTTAATTTATTAAATCATTAAGAATTTCATTCCATTTTTCTAAATTACGTACATACCATGCAGCCGAATCTTTTTCTCCATTTTCATTTCTAAATATTACTTTTAAAAGAGGCTTAAATACTGACCTGTATAAATGTGATTTAGGATTTGTAAACTCATTAATAGATTTGACAGGTATACTTAGTTCTTTTTTAGGTTTCCAAATCCCAAAAAACAATTCTTCTTGTGTAAGTAATAAAACTCCGTTTCCACGAACTTTCCAGACACCTAATGATTCCAACCCTAAAAAGTTAGCCATGTCATCAGCAATTAAAGTGTTTTTATCTTTATATTTATCATATATTTCATTAATTCTATTCTTGAAAATTTTTTTTAACATTACAAATTCTCTTTCCAATTACCAATATTGATATTCAATTAAATGAATAATATGTAAGCAAAAATTATATAATTTTTAGTTTATATATTTAACAAAATTATTATGAAAAAGATCTTTATTTAGAATTAGAGTTATGTCAAAAGATATTGAGAGAAAGATAAAATATTGTGTTTATTGTGGGTCTGTAATTGAAGAAGATAAGGCTTATTGTCCTAAATGTGGTAAATTAGTCTTAAAGATTGAACCAACAAAAAAGACACCGAAAATTATGACTGCTCAAAAGTTAGATATTTCAAGAAAATGTCCTAGTTGTGGATCTATCATAACCTCAACTATTTTAGATCAGTGTCCAATATGTAATGCGGAATTAGAAAAATTATCTGAAGTTAAAAAAGCTCTAGCTCAAAAGAAACCGGGACTAATTTTTACAAGTAAAAAGCTTGAGCTTGAACAAAAATTTTTACTAAAGAAAGATACTTGGAATTTAAAAGAAGGTATAAATGTATTTGGAACGTGTATTTACATATTAGTGATTGTATTTTTTTTGCTCTTTACTATTATATCGTTCCAGTTAGGTTCTGATGACTATGATATGAATATCCAATTAATCCTTTTAAGTCAAATTCCTGAATTAGTATTTGGATTGTATCCAATCTGGTATATCTATAATAAAAAGCATAGTTTTTCTAAACTTGGTTTTAATTTTAATTCAAAAAAAATTATAATTGCTATAATTATTGGAATTCTAGGCACAACAATTCTAGTTTTGATAAATTTTTTAAATGCTTCTTTTCTCCAATTCATTTCTGATGCTGGTTTAGATTTTTTTAACATAGAAGCAAGTATTGAAGAGCAGAATCAGATTATTTTAAATGCCGATATATTGTGGATTATACTATTAACGGTTTTACTTTGTACTGGGGTAATTTCTTCTGAAATTGTGTTTAGAGGAGTTTTACACCATACATTAAAACAAAAATTTAAAAATGATATCTATGTAATTCTTATAGTTGCCTTAGCATACTCCCTTATTATGCTATTATTTTCATTTCCAATGGGAGTAAGTTTTTTCTTTTTAAATTTTATCGTATTTACAATATTAGGTGTTGTTTTTGAAGTATCGAATCGAAATATATTCAGTACTATTACAGCAAATATTTCTTATAACATTGTTATAATGATACTAATTTTTATTTAATCTCAATTATTCATTACCACCTAAATATAAAATTTTAATAATAAGAAAAATCAATAATCTCCCTAGAGTTAAAAAAGCTTTTATTATTTCTATACGATATATTTTTGTTAATATGGAGTAAATTAGATTGAATAAAACTTTTTATAGAAATAAAGGAAGTAAAGATAACATTGTTATTTCCCTTGCTGGAGCTCACGGTGTAGGAAAAACTACAATATTCAATCTATTTAAGAAATCAGTCGAAGATAATAATAAATTTAAATTCTTTCCTGAAAGATATGTAAAAAAGCCACCTTTTCCATTTGGATCTCCAAATAAACAAATTGGTTTTCGGAGTGAGCTTCATTTTCTACAACAACTTATAAAACGTAATCAAAATATTGTAAAATTTGATAATAGATATAATGGTAGAATAATAATTTTAGATCGAACCCCAATGTGTGTTTTAATATATTCAAAGAGCTTGAATTTAAAAGAAAAAGATTATAATCTTATTTTAGACACATATAACTCTATTGACTGGAAAGAAAATTGCATTTTTTACTTATATGCTGAACCAAATACTATTTTGAAAAGAATTATTCAAAGAGGTTCTCTAGATAAAATTAGAAGGGAATGGAATGAGGAAGATAAAGATTACCTGCTAACTATTCTTTCATATTACAAACAATTTCTATTACCTAAAAGGAATGTTTTTATGATTGACACAGAGAATTTAATTCCAGAAGAAGTAATTACCAAAATGATGGATTTGATTACAGAAATATCAGGTTATTCTTTCGAAAAATTTGAAAAATCTATTCCAACTCAATCAAATATATTGAAATTTTTAAAATAAAGTAATAATAAAATATATTAAAATGAACTTTCTATTAATACATAAATCTAAACTAAAAAATACTTTTTTAAATTGATATTTCACCAAGGAGGGAAAGTAATTGTCCTCATTAGCAGAAGATATTCGTAATAAAATGATGTTAGTTTTAAGAGAAGAGGAAAATAAAACTGATTTAGAAAATCTTGCTGTATTATCTCGTGTAGGAATGAAAGTCGCTAGCTCAACTTCTTCAGAATTAGATGCTGATGCGACTTCTGCTTCAAGTACGGCTTTAATTGATTTAGGACTAAGGTTGAATCAAGCCACTGTTCACGGAGCTTTAACAGAAATTGTTTTACACAATACTTCTGGTTATAGTATTCTAATGGCAATTAATGAAGAGTACATCGTTTTTGGAGGTCTTAGAGCGATTTATCATATTGGTTATTATTTGGGATATCTAAGAGTATTAGCAAGAAAATTGAATAGACTTATTTCGGGTGATAAAGAAACAGAAATGATGCTTTCCCTTGAAGAATCCGAAATTGAGAAGATTGAAAAGCAAAAGGTAGAAGAAGTTAGTGTTAAAATTAAACCATCGATGGCACAAGACAAAGCAGCGCTAGATGATTTATTAGGTTTTTTGGATAATTGGGAAAAAGAAGATGAAGAATTTGAGGAGCTTGAAGCAACAACTGAAAGCGGGATTGTTTCAATTCCAAAATCAGTTGGTCTTGGAATTGATAAAGAAGTAAAAGGAATTGCTGAATTTGAAACTACTCAGATCTCTAAAAGTGTAGCTAGCGAAATTCAATCTGATTTTAAAGTTTATGAGGATGAAGTTCCCCCTATACCTCTTGATGATTATACTCCAATGGAAATTGAAGATGAACCTATTTCTGAGCAAATTTCAGAAGTTCCTAAAATGATTCCCAAGACTCAAGAACCTGTTGCAGATTTAACACCTTCTGATGAATTACCGTCATTTGAAGAATTAACTCCACCAGATTTTGATTCGGAGGTTTCTGCATCTGAATATGAAACTGAATTTGTACTAGAAGAAGAATCTGAAGCATTAGGTTCCGTTTTAAAAGATCTTGGATGGGATCAAGAAGATTAACCTAACTATTAAATTTTAATATTTGCTATTTAATTAACCTCATCTTATTAATCCTTATTAACTAAAATAAATCTTTAAATAGTGTATTTTCTAATCTATATTTATCCAAATTTAACTGTTAAAAAATAAAAAAATATTAAAGTTTATTTGTGAATCATTATGAGTGAAACTGAACAAATTAGAAGAGAAACAACAAACAAAAACCGGAAAATCTTATATGGTTCTCCTAGATTAAGTACCTCAATAGTACTTGGTATTGAAGGATGGGCTTTACTCACATTATATACAAGCGGATATGGATTAGAGCCATTTCTAGCAGGATTTTCAATAGCGATGGGGTATTTAACTATAGCACTCTGTCAATTTCTGTTTGGTTGGCTAAGTGATGCGAAATATACACGTTGGGGCAGAAGAAAACCATATCTTATAATTTTTGCTCCTATATTAGCAATTTCCACAATTTTTTTATTGTTACCCGCTTTAGTTATTGATCTAACAGATAAAAAGACATTATTTCTGTGGATGTTGATATGGGAAATTATGTTTCGAATGAGTTATTCTGTAACTACTCCATACCAAGCATGGATGGCAGAAATATTTCCCGTAAATGAAAGGCCAGAGGCCTCTCAATTTCAGAATTACTTTAACTGGATTGGTAATACTACTATGGCTATTTTTTCAATGCTTATTTTAACTAGTTATATAGATGATATAGAGGAAGCGGGAGATGTAAATATCGCTATTCCCGTTGACTTTTTAATACCCATAATATTCTTTGGAGTTCTAATAGTCCTATTGTTTTATTATATTACATTTAAAATCCCTACAGAGCCTCATTATAAAATTAATACAAATTTGAGAGAAAATTTAAAGACAATTATCAAAAATAAGAACTTTATGTTAATAGTTTTAATGATAGGGATTTCAGGTTTAGGTTGGTCGATGTTAAGTACAGGAATGTTGAAATATCTTAATGATGCCTTAAATCTAGGATTAGTAGATTATGCTATTGCTGCAGCATGTTTACTTTTGACTATATTCATCTTTTTATATATGTGGCGAAGATCAATAGAGAAATTAGGTAAAAAAAAGACATTATTATATGTTTTTCTTTTAGCAGTAATTACTCTTCCAATAACATTCCTTAGCCTAATTCCAATGGATTCTTACTTAATAATCGGAATAATATTTATAATTTTAGTTGCAACAAGTTTAGCCGGTTGGTATTTATTTCCATATATAGTTTATGCAGATATAGCTGAAGATGATGAGAAATCAACAGGAGATTTAAAAGCAGGGATCTATGCTGGATTTCCTTCAATAATACTTAACATTTTCCAAGCGGCTGGAGCTTTCTTTATAGGGACTATCTTTTCTTTGCCTGATATAAACCCTACAGGAGATTTTTCCTATTCAATAGGATTAATCATTTTTGGTCCAGTTGTTTCTGTTATATTACTCCTCTCTTACTTCTATACTAAGAAATATGTTAGATTGGATTTTGAATGGGAGAAAAAATAATATAATAAAACTTCCTTTCTTTTTTTTTATTGTTTCAAAATATTAAAGATTAGATTTAAAGATTCAAAATATCTCATAAAATTAATAATAATTGAATAAATTTAAAATAAAAAATGATATTCATCAAAAACATATAATAGAACATAAATATGGAAAATATAAAATTATTTTAAAATGGATCTTCAAGCATTAGGAATTTCATCCAAAAAAATTGAAAAAAAATTTGTATTATATGGTAATTTCCGAGGAGAGATAAAAGACATTCCGTCAAAATTGGAAGATTTATATCAAAAATATAAAAATTATGTCTCTAAACCCGCTATTGCTGTAATAGATTATGGTGTTTTTAGTGAAGGTGGTCAAGATATTGATATATGTTTCCCAATTTCAAAAAATTCGGAGAAATTGAAAATTAATAAAAAATATCTTGAAGAAGTAGAAGTTTTGTCTATTAATCACTATGGTCTATATAATGAATTAGGAAAAAGTGCGCAAAAATTATTTAATTATTTACATACCTATGGTGTATTAGGAACAAGCTGGATAAGATTAATATTTGATAAATTTGAAGAAAAAAATCAAAATGATAATAAAATAGAAATTCAAGCAATTTTACATGGATGGGATGAAAAATTAGCGACTAATTTAGAGAGGGTTCTTGATGAAGACGTAAGAATGAATATTATGAAAGGTAGAGATGAATTATTTACGTTAGAGTCCACATTAGATGAAAAATTTCAGTGGATTAAGCAGGTTTTAAATAAATTAGACAAGATTGCAAATGATTATCAAAAATACGAAATTTTATCTTGTTGTGCTCATGTATTTTCACAAAAAAGAATTGATAAATTGAAATCAATTTACGAAAAAAATAAAGATATAGATGAAGTAATTAGAGAAATGGATAAAGATTTTGCATGGTATGAAGGGCAAAAAAGAAAAGGTAATACTATTTTTGTACAAAAAGTTCCTTATAACAAAGAAGGGTATGAAAAAGCTACTACTGATGATGAAAAGAAAAAATATTATTGTCATTGTCCTTTGGTAAAAAATTTTTTAAATGAAAAAATATCTCCTACCTTTTGTAATTGTAGTGCGGGTTGGTATCGTCAATATTGGGAAGGAATTCTTGGAAAATCCGTAAGAATCAATATATTAAAAACTCTTATTAAGGGAGATAATGTCTGTCAGTTTGAAATTCTTCTTTCGTAAAATTTTTATGGTGCCAAAGTAGAGTTTTAATGAAAATTATAACTGAAATAAAGAATATGAACTCAATTTTTAGAAAATAAGTCTAATATCTTCTGTCTTTTGAGATAACTTTTACCTTTAAAGCTTCAGGACCTTTTCTATCTTTGGACTCTTTCATCTCAAATTCGACTTCATCTCCCATATCTAGTTTCCGGAAGCCCTGCATATCTATATTTGAAAAATGGACAAAAATGTCATTACGATCTTCGACACTGATAAAACCATAACCCTTTTTTGCATCAAACCATTTAACATGTCCAGATACTATTTTAGAACTATTTTGTTTCTTTTTTGCCATGTATATCTCTCTTTTATTTAATTTTCTCTACCAAAATAAAAAATGGTACAAATACCTGAGAAATTATTTTTGAGTAAAATCAATTGAAATTATATAGAAAAATAAATTTTTATTTTAAAATTTTTTTACAACACTTTACTTTCTTAATAAACTCAATAAATCATCTATTATTCAATATATATAAGAATGATTTTTAACAAAGTTATAGAAATTTATCAAAAATACTATATATGTCTTCATTGTCTAGGTAGAATGTTTGCTCTCCTAGGAACAAATACCACCAACTATGAAAGAGGTAATTCCTTATTACTTACAATAACTATGGAGAATCATAGAAAGTATTTGAATGAAAATGAACTCCTACAAAAAGAAGCACTAAATAATTTGAAATTATTAGCAGAAAATGCAAAATATGCACCAGCTCAAAGGGTTTTAAGTAATGAAGGACTTAATTATATAAACAAGGATTTAAAAGATGTCTGTTATTTATGCAACGAAATTTTTTCAAATCTAGAAAAATTCATTCGTAAAACTGAGCAATTACTCGAAGAGATCGAATTCACTAGTTTTTTGGTTGGTTCAAGGCCAGATTCCGACATAATTAATCGCGAAGATAAGTTTAAAACAGAATTCAATCTTCTGGAAGCAGAATCTTTTAAAAGTCATTTTAATCGTATAATAGGGAAAAATTTAATGAAAACTCTTAATAAGAGTCCCGAATTCAACCGACCTGATGTATTAATCTTATACTTTTTGGATTTTGATAAATTTGAGATTGAATTAACTTTAAAATCACTTTTTATCTATGGAAGATATAATAAACTCATAAGAGGAATACCTCAAACTCATTGGTATTGTAATAGTTGTCTGGGAAAGGGTTGTGAGTTATGTAACTTTTCAGGAAGACAATATTTAGAAAGTGTAGAAGATCTAATAAATCCAGAGTTTATAAAAGAATCAAAAGCGATTGATTCAAAGTTTCATGGTGCAGGAAGAGAAGACATTGATGTGAGAATGTTAGGATCAGGAAGACCTTTTATTCTGGAATTAAGAAATCCAAAAATTCGAAATTTGGATTTAAAAACCATAGAAAAAAATGTTAACAAGAGTAGTAAAAAGAAAGTAAAGATTCAAAATTTAAGATATAGTGATAAGAAAGAAGTAATCAAACTTAAAAGTGAAGCGAAAATAACAAAAAAGACCTATAAAGCCATCGTAAAAACTGATAGAAAGATTTCTAAAGAAAATTTTGAACAAAAAGTAAGTGATTTGAAAAAATTATTCGAAAATCAAGAAATCTTTCAAAGAACACCATATAGAGTGTCTCATCGTCGAACTGATAAAGTCAGAGAAAAGGTCGTTTACAGAATCGAAGGGAAATTAATTAAATCAAATTTATTCGAATTTAAAATCGAAACTCAAGGTGGTACTTATATAAAAGAACTTATAAATGGTGATAATGGGCGTACTTCTCCTTCTTTCTCAGAAATTTTCAAAATTCCCTTAAAATGCATAGAATTAGACGTTATTGAAATAGTACTTTAAAATAAAATATACCTAATCTAAATCCCCTAAAATCAAAAAATAAATAAACAATAATTCATATTTCTACTAATATAATTATAAGGTGGCTTAAAATTACTCTACATAAGGGATATCGCAAGAAAACCAGACATAAACATAGGAAAAATATTCGTGATAGAGGCTTAGGTTCTGTTGAAAAATATTTAATTGATTATGAGATTAATGATAAGGTCGATATCATTACTGATTCTTCTCAACATAGTCGAGGAATGCCCCATTCAAGATATCATGGACGAACTGGTACAGTTATAGGTCAGAGAGGTCGATGTTATTTAGTAGAAGTAAAATTAGGTAATTCTAAAAAAACTTTAATAATTGGAAAGGAGCACCTTAAATTAAATTCTGTTTCTATAAAATAATTAACATTAATTGTATGATTTATAATGTCTGGAAGAAAAATAGACGAAAAAACTGTTTCTATTCCTGAAGTAAAGGAAATAATGGAATATGTAAAAGATCAAATGTTGGAAATTGATGCCGAAGAAGGAATGTCTCATTTCCAAGAAATAACATATAACTATGTAAATAAGTTCGCGAAATGTGATGCAAAAGTAGCGAATAAAATAAAGAAATTTTTAATGGATACTTATAACATTGAAGAAATCTATGCAATTAACATTGTGAATGTTTTTCCAAAAACCGTTTATGAATTGCGAATGATATTAGAAAAAAGTTTTACCGGTAAAACTTTAACAGATAATCAATTACAAGAAATTTTAAGTCAAATAGAAGAACTTAAAACCTCGTGAACTTAACAATTTTAATTATGAAAATTTGATAGTTCTTTCTAAAATGCGAAGAATTTATAAGTCTATATTTTTTAAATTCTAATGAACAATCTCCCTTAAATTAGTATTTTATAATAATAAAAAATTTGAAATGGTAATCGGAAAAGTAAAAAATAAGTTAAATAGTAATGACGGAAAGAAGAGATCGATACAGAGGTCCTCCACGCAGAAGGAATTATCGAAATGGTCCAAGGAAAAAAAAGCAATTCATAAAAAAATTTCGGGAAGTCGTTATATTAGATATATTAATCCATGGACATGTAGAAGAAGATAAACCTAGTTGGGCAAAAACTCCAATAGCACAAGTTCTTACTTTTCCGGATTTTGTTCTTTATGAAGTTAAAGTAAACAAAAATTCTAATCTAAAAGTTCAAGAACAAAAAACATATGAAGAATTCTTAAAAGAAGATAAATTAAAAGAAGTCCTCAAAAAAATTAATTATGATGATCTAACTAGTACCTCAAAAGCACTTATTCAACCAATTCTCGAAAAGGAAGTCTTGAAATATGAAGAAGAGTTTATAAGATTTTTTAATAATTCTACTTCAATTACTCCACGAATGCATGCTTTGAAATTATTGCCTGGAATAGGACAGAAACATATGTGGGAAATTCTTAATGAAAGGGAAAAAAAGAAATTCGATTCATTTCAAAATATTGCTGATAGAACTAGCATCTCTCATCCTACTAAAGTGATTGCACAAAGAATTATAAAGGAACTTCAAAGAGAAGAAAAATATTACATTTTTAGTAAAACTCAAAAATATGAATAAATCCAATGAATAGAAGAGAAGTTCAACTAATTTTAAAGCAATTAGAAATTAAGCCTAATAAGCAATTAGGTCAGAATTTTTTAATTGATAAAAATATAGTCAATAAAATTATCTTATTATCAGAAATTTCTAAAAGTGATATAATTTTAGAGATTGGACCTGGATTAGGGGCTTTAACAGAACAATTAATAAAATTAGTTAATAAACTCTATGCAATTGAAATTGATAATCGCTTATATTCGTACTTATGTCAAAAATTCTCTACTTTTAATAATCTTGAGATTATAAATGGAGATGTACTTGAAATTGATATCCCATTTCACAATAAAATAGTTTCAAATATTCCATATAAAATAACAGGTCCAATATTACATAAAATATTCTTTAAAGAAAAACCCCCAGAAGGAACATTATTAATTGAAAAGAGTATTGCTAATCGTATCTTTCTCCCAAAAAATTATAAAAATTTTTCAAGAATTGGTCTAAGTGTTAATGCATTTATGAACCCCGTTTCAAAATCAAATATCTCAGAAATGTGCTTTTTCCCCTCTCCCAAAATCGAATTATCTCTTGTTAAATTGAAACCGAAAGAGACAATTGATCCCTTTCTATTAGATAAAGATTCAAAAGACTACTTTTTAAAATTTATTGCTGGAATAATGCCATATAAAAATCAAAATATTGGAAATGCTATTAATACTTTTTTCAAAACTTTAAAAGATAATCAATATACTAAAGAAGAAATTCTTATGATTCTACAGGGAAACAATTATCAAAATAAAAAAATATTTGAGTTTAAAATAGAAGAGTTCATTGAAATTAGCAAGCTTTTTTATTCAAGAGATAAAAATTAGAAAAAGTGATAATAATTTCTCTTTTACCCGATCCAGTAATTGATTATGATTTTGAAAATGTTTACGCTCCTTCTGATGACACATATTTATTAATTGACTATTTTAAACAAAATATTAATCAAATGTATTTTGATGGAATCAAATTAACTGAAATTAAGAAAATTTTAGATTTAGGTACTGGAACAGGAATAATAGCTATCTTTTTACAATTAATTAAAAAAGACAATATAAATTTTAATCCAAAGATATATGCCTCTGATATACTAGAAGATGCAATAAAATGTGCGAAATTAAATGAAAAACGAAATAATATTGATAATCAAATAGAATTTTTGTGTTCAGATTTGTTTAATTCATTTCCAGAAAGTTTAAAACATTCTTTTAACATAATTGTGTTCAATCCTCCATATTTACCATCATCAGATCTTATTAAGAAAAATAATAACAAAATGAAAATTGATTACAGTTGGAATGGAGGAATAAAAGGATATGAAATTCTAATTAAATTTCTCAATTCTGCTAAATATTATCTAGATTTGAAAGCTAAACATTACATCTATGTTATTACATCAAGTAGAACTAATTTATTAGATTTTTATAGAAATATTAGAAATCTTGGATACAGAAATGAAGTAGTGGAAAAAAAGCATATCTTTTTTGAAGATATTATTTTAAATAGACTTAAATATAGTATTCATTAGAAAGGTCTTCTATTTCTTCTTTTCTCTAATAATTCAATACCATTTATGCTTAATGTTCTTGTTAAATTATTTAATAATAAATCCACTTCTTTTGGTTTAAAAGTAGCTCTTTTATGAGCCTCAATTTGAGGAATTGGTAAACCATAATGTTCATTTAAACTTGACATAGGCAATAATATGGAAGAAATTAAGTCTGCTTTCTCTGAGGCATTTCTTAAAGAGTGGCTCTCATCCATGAAGAATTCTATTCTACAAGGTGTATCATAGTGTGCTGTTTTTATATAGAATGCATAAAATGATAGAGGAAAATAGTAGGGGATTTCTTTTTTGATTCCAGTATCTCTAATTTTGTCAATTTCTCTCTTACAATTGAAAATACAACTTCTCTCATATTTTTTTAATAATCGATTAAATAAGTCAATATCTGAGAAAAATTCTATTGCTGTATGATAATTCATTTTTATAAAATCAGTTAACTTTGAATGACTAGGTTTTAATAATTGTATAGAATCACTTAATAGATGTGATAACGCAGCTGATCTCGTATCTTTGATTGATCCAATTAATAATATTCCTTTTTCTCTACAACTTGAATATAATTCATGATATTCCTTTAAAAGTTTATCGTATTTTCTTGAAATTTCGGGATCTTTGGAAAATAATAAATTTATCGGCATAATAACAATCGATCCATCAATTATTATCATTTCAATCTCAGAGGATTTCCTTATCATGTTATTTAATAAATTAATTTCCATAAAATTCATATCGATTGAGATTTTAGTTTCTACAGCATTCTCATCTTGATTGAGAAAATTTGCTTGTACAAGGTAATTATTGAAACCATTTAGATCAGGATAATAAATAATTTTGGCTGCATTGTTTTTTTTAAAGTAATATTTAACAGCAATAGTTTTTAAAAATGAAAAATCAATATTCATATATTTCTTAGTAACTGAACTCCCATCAACACTAACAACATTTAATCCCTGTATGTTTGAGGAAGATACTTTTTTTTTTAAAAACTTTTCTTTAATGTAAAATTTGGGAAAATCAATAAATTCTGAAAAATTTAAATTATCAAGGTTATTTAAGATAACTTTTATAAAGGATTTTTTTAATTTTTCAACTTCCATGTATTCTTTAGCGATATTTCTTAGTTCTTTTAAAAGAAGCTGTTCTTTTGTAAGACCCAAATTATTAAAGACTAAATCATCATCATTAAGAATAGTATAGATTTTTTCTTCAGATTTTGTCAATCTATCCCTTATCGTCATTAAAAATACAAATAATAGAATTAATAATAATAAACATGAGATATTTAATTTTTTGATTTATGAGTATTATTTGAAAATAACATTAAAATAAAAATGGTTGTACAATTAGGAGAAAATCCTTGGATATTAATTGGATTAACATTATTAGAAATTTTATTTATTATTACCCCCGCGTTAATAGTTAGCAAATTGGAGAAGAAATCTTTCACAATGACTTTAAAGGATATGGGTTTTGAGAAAAATGAAGACTTATTTATTAAAATAATATCTGGATTGAGCTTTGGAATTTTATTTTTCTTTTTAAGTAATTATATTATCATTTTTTTTAGAGATGTTGTGATAAACAATATATTTGGGTATGAATTTGTTGAACAAGGCCAAGAAGGAGTCATCAACACAACTCCAATTCGCCCTAATTTCATCCAACTAATTACTTTAGTAATTTTACAATTGATCGTTGTCGGACCTTGTGAAGAAGCTTTTTTCAGAGGATTTCTTATAAAAAAAATTAAAACCAAATTGAAAATAGCTTATTCAATTATTATATCCTCTATACTTTTTACCCTTTATCATGTTCCTCCGTTTCTAGTCCCTTTAACAACTATAATAACTTTTTTTGGATATTATTTTGTATTTGGATTAGTTCTTTCTCTTATTTTTACGTATTTTGGCGAATCACTAATCCCATGTTCCATCGCTCATTCTTTTTTTAATATTCTCCTTTTGTTGATATGATTTTTGTGTTTTTTGGAAAATAATAATTTTAAAATAGATAAAAATTAATTAATATTGGGTATATTACTAGAATAATTTTAAAATTTATTTTTAAAACTCGAAGAAAGTCCTTAAAATACCTTTACTGTTGAAAGTAATGACAGATTACGATTATACTTTTAAAATCATGATGTTAGGTGATGCATCAGTGGGTAAAACATCCCTTACAATGAGATATATTTCAGGATACTTCATGGAAGACCTCAAATTGACTATAGGTGTTGATTTTTATTCTAAGACCACTTATTTTAAAGATAAAAAAGTAAAATTACAGATTTGGGATTTTGGTGGAGAAGAAAGGTTTCGATTTCTACTTTCACAATATAGTAAAGGGGCAAATGGAGCATTCTTCTTATATGATATCACTAATCAAACCTCATTAGATCACTTACCCGATTGGACTCAAGTAATTAGAGAACATTCCGGTGACATCCCTATAATGTTGATTGGCTCTAAATTGGATTTATATGAGTTTCGAGCTGTTCCTCGAGATGATGGGATATTAGCTGCAAGAAAGTATAATTTAGCTTCTTTTGTAGAACTATCTTCCAAAACTGGAGAAAACGTAGAAAAAGCATTTGAAGTTTTGACAGAAGTTCTTTTTGAAAAATTCGGAACTTAATATTATTACATTTTTATGTCACTTTTTATTTACAATTTTTACAATTTCTGAATTTTGGCAGTATTTTTTAGAATCTTGATAATCATCTAATGAAAGAACTGCTATTTCTATTTTATTTCTTGATTTTATTAGAAAAACCTAACATTTTAAATTACTCTTATCATCTTTCGAAAAACATATCTTTAAAATTATAATTTTTATCAATATTTGTAAGAAAAATTGTAGTGTAATTAGTTTTGAGGTAATAACCAAATGGCTTTAAAGAAAGAAGAAGAAATGAGACCCAGGGGATTATCATTGCATACTCAAGCACCTTTGATAAATACAGTAGATATATTTAGTAATCCAGTTAATTTATCTAATCTCATTCAAAATCATAATGCAGTATTGATTGTTTTTTTTCGTGGTACTTGGTGAAGTTATTGAAAAGAAGAACTAGAGAATTTAACGAAAAAATTTCATGAGTTTGAAAAAAGAAATGTTAAAGTTATTTCAATTGCAAGCGACACAATTGGATTACTAAGAAAGTTTAAAGAAGAAAATAAATTTCCAGTAGATATGATTTCAGACCGTGGAGCTAAAATAGCTAAGGATTATAATGTGTATTGGTTTGCAGAAGGTTGGGGAAAACTTAAAGTAAAACAAGCTGTACCGAGCAAATTTTTAATAGATAAAAATGGGACAATTGTATGGAAATACATAGGAAGAGATAAAACAGACAGACCTTCAGTAAGTGCGATGTTACTCCTAATTGATAAATATATCAAAAATCCTAATTAAGAATGAATTAAGTATGAAAAAACGAGATGCTTAAGGACAACCATGCAAAGGTCTTAGGATTATATATTTCATTTTTTTAATTCTATTTTATTTAAAATGTAAAACTTCAAAAAATTAATTTATTTAATATTTTATTATGGCTTTTGAATTTCGAATTAGGAAAGTTAAAAATTCAGACTTAAACGATGTTCTTTCAATTTATAATAATTATATTTTAAATGGTTTTGCTGCTTACTCTGAAAAAGAAGTTAAAATTAATTTTATCAGTCAATTACGTCAAGAATGTTTATCATTTGTCGTTTTAGAAATTGAAAAGAAAATAAGTGGTTTTGCATTTATAAAAAATTATTTACCTTATGATAATTTCATGCATACAGGACAAATAAGCTATTTTATTAAACCAGAATATACTAATAAAGGTTTTGGTACAAGGTTATTAAATAAATTAATTGAATATGCCAATGAAAATGGAGTCCGTTTACTTTTTATTCATTTATCCTCTTTAAATGAGCAAAGCCTAAATTTCCATAAAAAACATGGTTTTATTGAATGTGGAAGATTTAAAAATATTGCTAAAAAGTTTGGACGGACTTTTGATATAATTTGGATGCAGAGATCTCTCTAAAATTATAAAAATAAAAGGAGAGTTATTTATTCCCTCTGTTTAAATTTTTTGAAAATAGCAATAGTTAAAGCTACTAAGAAATAAGCAATCGCAGCAAACAAGAAACTAAACTTTATTAATGCACTTAACGACGCGATAAATGGATTAAAATTTGAGATTGATATTGGATCACTAAGCATTATCAATAAATTTATGTTCTCAATTATATCAAATAATCCCGTTAGGAAAGGTGTTAGTGTAAAATAAAATCCAATTTTTTGGATTTTTTCCTCAGATATCCTTAATATAAGTATTATTAATCCAAGAGCTAAAGAAACATAACCAACTATATATATGAAGTCCCAATATATTGCCAAAGATTGTTTATTTATCCCTTCAACACCCCAAACTGATAGAATATTCTCAACCCTACTTTGAGTCCATGCAAATTCATAGTCTAAAATCCCATAAGTTGGAACTGAACCCTCAATTGGCATGAATATTAAAAAGTAAACGATTAGCACAATTACCAGACCAAAAATCACTATTAAAATCACAAATCTATTTTTTGGAGATTTTTTTAATCTCTCAAAAAACATCCTCCATTTTCACCTTGTTTAAAAAAATATACTATGCAAATAATTTATTAAACTATTATTTAAAATTAAGAATATATCTCAGACAATATATCTTCTGTTAAATATATCAAACAAAAAATGAAATTAAATTCTATTTCTCCTGAAAAAAATTTTAATTTTTATAGTTAGGTGAAAAATAGAATTTATGACTTTTCAAAAAATTAGAGTAATCGTTTTACCTTTATTGGTATGTAGTGTTATAATTGGAATCATTGCTATCTCGTTTCTATATATTTTTAATTGGGCTATTTTAGTTGAAACCTACCAAACCCACGAAGGGACCTTAATAATTGTCATAACTATAGGGATTCGTGTGTTTCTTGTTTCTTTAATGGCAATCTATACCTTCTATAGATGGTTTAAACAAGAAAAACAATATTTCTCAGATATCCCTTTTCTGTTCGGTATCTTTTTCTTACTACTTATTTTTGGAAAATTAATAGACTTATTCATTGATTTTAGTTATTTTAAGTTAGATCAAGAATTACTGCTCCTTGTTATGAAAACTCGATATCTTATCGCAATCTTGAATCTCCTCCCAATGATGTCTCTTAGTATTTTTATGATTTTATTTTCACTCTCCTTAAGGCAAAGGTTCAAAAAACTGAGTAACGAAAACACTCTCAATACGGTTAGAACCTGGATTTTAATAATAATTGTTGCTATTGAAATAATTGTCGATATATTTGTTCTAACTATAGAAAATTCTCCCATCATATATCCAATAACAATTCTTCCATCTTTGATCGCGATTGTGTGGTTGTTTAATTTTGCGTGGAGAAATCAACGCTTATCTCAAGTTAACACTTTTATCCTCATGATTGGATTTGGTTTCTATTTAATCACATCCATTTTAAGACCGGTAATACAATTTATTGTAGGCGAGTCTCCTTTATTCGTCATCACAGCGGAGTCGATAGATATAATCATATTCTTTATTATATTTATTGGTCTTTATAAAAAATCAAGTTAAGTTTTGAGGTTAAATCCATTTGATCTTAATCATGTTTGATCCTTTGCTAGATAAAAAATCAAATAATAGATCATACCTAAAATTAAGGATATGAATGACAAATTAGATATAAACATTGTAATGATATAGAAATAAAGTATTAGAATTAAGAATTTCAAATAAGATCTATCTAAACTGATTGTCCTAATGAAATATTTATAAAAGAAAAAAAAATTTTTGATTTTTTCAATGAAAGGTAACATTAAAATTGCTTATACTAAACCAATAGCAATTTTCATGTCAGCTGCGGTAACTTTTTTTCTGCCAGAGTGTTTAGCAATGTCAAGAGCGCAACCAGTTAAACCTTTAGCATATTCTTCTAAATAATCCATCAATTTATCAACTGCAGCTCGACTTACGATTTCTGCTCCGGCTTTTTTCATTAGAGCTCTTAAAGGGCTCCATGCAAATGCGGCCATTTTATTATTCCTCCACTAATTTAATTTTTAAGATTTTTTTTAAATTGTATTTAAATTTTAATTAGTATTTCTTATATTTAAATATGTTGGTTGATCATAGATAATCCGATAAATCTGATCAATCAAATTCGGTCGACAAAAAAAAATGATAAAAATAAATAACAAATTTTTTATTAGTGAATTCGATTACTTAGAAATGATCAATTTTTGATTTCAAATGATGCAATTGTATTTGATCAATATGAAGCATTGTTAATATTGGGGGAATATTATTTTCCAATTCTTAGAAAAAATTATAGGAGATAAAAGATTTAGGTATCAATCATTCTAAATGTCTACGCTAAAGCAACTTTGAAACAACTTTTATAATCTTTTGAATATTATTTCTTTAAATCAAATCTTCTAAACATAAATTTAAGAAATAGGGATTCTCCTTATTAATCCTACTACATATTATTTAAATTAGATCAAAAAATCATAGATAAAATCGGAGATTTAAAGGATGGGTGAAACTAAACCTAAAATTTTGGTAGTATCAGATATTCATTTAGGTTCCTTAGACTGTGAAAGGGATTTATTTATTCAATTTTTAAAAAATATCCTTAATGGAAAGTTCGGGAATGATCTACAGAAATTGATAATTTTAGGAGATTTTATTGATTTATGCACTGATATTCCAGAATCTATTATGGCAAGGGATAAAGCCCGAGAAATTTTTACACTTTTACTTGAGATTAAAAAAAAAATAACTATTATTTATGTTCTTGGAAACCATGAAATTCCCGTTACTGGAGATTATGATGAAAAATTTGTTCGTAGAAAAGAAAAATTCTTACGCAAATTTAGAAATAGTGATTTCAAGGAACTTTTTAATGGAGATTTATTCTTTCAGTATCTAATCTTAAAGAAAAAAAATGATAAGGACATGCTCTTAATGTACAATACACGGGATCAAATTGAAAATACACCTGTTAATAAAGTAGAAATTAAGGGTCTTAATCTAGATAAGGATTATGAATGCTTTATGCTTCATGGATTCCAATATGATAGTGAGATATATCGTTTTTTTGTAGGTCAAATTTGGAAATCTTTAATTTCCTCTAATAAATTTGAAGTAAAAGAAACTTACGATTATTTTTGGAATGAAATAATTAAGAATGGTCGGAAAGTTAAGCCAATAACATTCAAACAGATGAAACAAGAATTAGCTAATTTAAAAAATATGCCAATAGAATCAATGGATACACTTTTTTCAGAATTAAATATCTTAGAATTTAATATAATTAAATCAAACATGCGGGTATTGAAAAAATGGGAGCGTGCTAGTAAACCTGATTACTACTTTCGTGAAATTAAAAAATTCTTAGAAGATGATCATTATCCTTTTTCAAAAATAAAACATGTTATATATGGACATTCTCACCATAAAGGAGTCTCCTATGGAAATATCAATAATCAACGAGTTGAAATAATAAATGACGGTGCTTGGCAACATATGCAACCTTCTTATGTAGAAATTATATCCAAGGGAAATTTAATTTTAAGATCTTTTTCTAATAATATCGGTTTTTAATAATCTTAAGTCACTTTAGAGCGGTAGTCTTGAAATAAATCTTTTTTGCACATAACCAATTTAACAACGATTTATTTTGATATGTTCAAAACTTATAAATCAGAGCTTTTATTTTTAATTATTAAGTTTAGATTTTTATATTTATATAATACCCTATCATACTCATGGCCGACCAAATAACTCCTCTTAATGAGGTGAATCAAAAGGTTAAACCCATTTATATCTTCAAAATATGCATTTTGGGACAGGAAAGAGTTGGAAAAACGTGTATTGCCAAAAGATTGTGTTTTAACACATTTGATGTAAATACAAAGGAAACTTTAGGAATTGAATTTTATACAAAAGATCTTCCTATTATTGTTGATGGGGGAAATACTTTTGTTCGGATTAGTATCTGGGATTTTGGAGGAAGAGAACAATTCAAAAAATTATTTCCATACTACATTAATGGTGCAAATGGAATTTTCATGGTTTTTAATCTTGTTGATCTTCAGACTCTATTGAGATTAGATTGGTGGTATGAAAAACTTTTTGATTATAATCAAGATTCAACTCCCAGAATGTTTATCGGAGCTAAAAGTGATCTTGTTAAGACGGCAGATGAGAAAACTAGGGTTGATGATTTAGTTATTAATAGATTTATGGAAAGACATCAGGAGCAAAACTTCCTTCGAACATCTTCGAAAGATAATATTAACATCGAAAGAATTTTTAGAGAGCTCGTTATTAAAATATTGGATAAAAACAAATTAGATTACGACAAATTGCCATAAAACGCTAAATCGACTATTTTTTAAGAGATCTCCTATTTTTATCACATAAAATATTCTTCTGGGAATATTAATTATGGTAAGTATTTTTCTTGAAAAAGATGGAGATCTTTCAATTTTATATAAAAAAACAATTAGTATAATTGGTTATGGAAATCAAGGAAGAGCACAAGCCCTTAATCTGAGAGATTCTGGGTTAAATGTAATAATTGGCAATATAGAAGATGAATTTAAAAATATTGCAATAAATGATAAATTTTCAACATTTTCGATTGAAAAGGCAACTCAGGAGTCTGATATCATCTTCATTTTACTTCCAGATGAGATAATGAACAAAATTTTCGAAGAAAAAATCAAACCAAACCTTAAATCGGGATCAACGCTTGTATTTGCTAGTGGGTATAACATTGGCTTTAATCTATTAAAGCCACCTAAAGAAATAGACGTTTTATTACTTGCACCTAGAATGATTGGAGTTGGTGTGAGAGAGAATTTTCTTAATAATAAAGGATTTTTTAGTTTTATAGCAATTGAACAAGACATTTCTGGACAAGCTAAGGAAATTTTACTCGCCTTAGCTAAAGGAATTGGTACATTAAAAAAAGGTGCAATAATGTTAACCTTCAAACAAGAAGCAGAATTAGATTTGTTTAATGAACAAGCGTTTGGACCTGCGTTTGGAAGGGTTTTATTATCAAGTATTTATACTTTAGTTGATGCGGGATATCCTCCCGAAGCTGTTCTCATTGAGATGTATATGAGTAATGAAATGGCATATACTTATAAAAAGATGGCAGACGTTGGTTTAATTAAGCAAGTGGATTTTCATTCTCAAACTAGCCAATATGGCGCAATGAGTCGAGGTATAAGATTTAGGAAACTTCCACTCAGACCTAAAATGATACAGATCTTAAAAGAAATTCAAAATGGCGAATTTACGAGGGAATGGGAGAATTCCTTAACAAAATTAAAGTTTAAGATGATAAAGTATTTTGCTACAAAACAAAAAATAAACAAATTAGAAAAACAAGTTAGGAGAAACCTAAAGTTGAAGTTATATGACATTTATGAAGAACAACCCCCAACTGAAGAGGAATTAGCTAAATTAAAAAGAATTTCAGATGAATTGAAATTATTCGAACAATATTATGAATAGAATTAGTTTTTTTCTTAAATTAAGATAACAATAATTCCAAGCACAGTTAAAATTACTCCTACAAATCCTAATTTTGTAATTCTTTCTTTATTTATAAAGTAAGTTAAGGGAAGTGCAAATAATGGGGCTGTACTTGCAATTAAAGCTACAATGTTTGCTCCTGCTAGATGTACAGACTCAGTATACAAATAAGCACCTAATGAAGTACCTATAATCGAAGCAGTTATTAATAAAATCCATGTACGGAGAGATATCTTTTGATTAATAGTATTGTCATTCCGTTTTTTCATTCTTTTTTCTCTCCAAACCATTGAACTTAGTATTAATAATGCAAATGGAAATCTTATTGCATTTCCAATAACAGAACTTAATTCCTCTGTGTGAGTAATTTGATCTATTTGAACTGTTGCAAAATCAATCATTACGGCACCAATTGCCCATCCAAGAGATGCTATAAGGCAAAAAAATGCAGCTTTAATAAAATCTGCTCTGACTATACCTTGAATTCTAACTTTAATCGACTTTGTAAAGCCAGAATCTTTTTCATATTCAAAATTCTCAGATTTTGTCTTAGATTTCCCTATAATTGTTATTCCAAATCCTATTAGAAGGAGAGACAAAATCAAATTAAA
Source organism: Candidatus Hermodarchaeota archaeon (assembly GCA_048885925.1). Classification (GTDB taxonomy): domain Archaea; phylum Asgardarchaeota; class Lokiarchaeia; order Sigyniarchaeales; family SOKP01; genus Loki-b32. The sequence continues at coordinate 109,960 of JBHLLG010000002.1, read as the reverse complement.
TTTAAATGGCCGATTGAGAAAAATAAGAGATAAAATAAAAGTAAATAGAGGAAAGGTCATAGAAATAGCAAGAGCTATCGTAGTTCCTAATTCTTTTTGAGCTGTAAAATAAGCTGTATCTCCTATTACTTGTCCAAAAATAAAACTAAAAATCAAAAATATCCATAACTCCCAGGGTATCATGAAAACAATATCTAATAGATTAAAAAACAATATTAATAAAATAAAAGTTAAAGTACCTATACCTGTTCGAAAGAAATTGATATAAGTTGGACTAACTTCATATTCTGTTTTTCGAAAAATGACATTTGAGCTAACAAAAGTAAGAACTGCTGATATTGCGATAAGTTCTCCTAGCATTGCATAATTAAATTAAATAAGACATAAATTGTTTCGTATTATTATCTAATTAGATTTGAGAATTAATCTGGATCTTCTTTAATTTTATTAGGAGTTTAGTCTTTCTAGTTTCCTACCAAATTCGTATAATTTCAAAAAGGCTTTTGCAGCAACTTCAATTGTAGGATATACAATAAAATTATCGTTAATTAATTTCTGATGAAATTTTTCTAATGATTCGCTAGGATATTGATGTAAAATAATAATGAATATTTTATTTAATGATTCAATATAATCTCTCAGTTCATTCAAATTATTATAATAGCTTTTAAAACGTTCACTTTCCATATCCCTCCAAGTATCAGTTTCGATTATTATTAAGTCAATATTTTCATTAATGGCAGATTTACATATATCAACAACCTCTCTCCTATGAGTTATCCAAGGAATGTCAAATGGATTTGATAAAGTTCCTACTCTTATTGGAAAGATTTTGTTTAATTTTTCTAATTTTTCACCTTCAAAAAGAGGTAATTCAATTCCCAACTCTGTTAAGGTGTCTGTAGCTAAAATGCCAAAACCACCAGACCATAGAACTATTAATGCTCTTTTGGTTTTAGGGAAGATTATATCTTTGTTTACTGTATGAAATCGAGAAATATATTTAGAAAAAAGATAGGCATAATCTATTAATTCTTCCAAGGAAGGTGGAACTTCAATTATCGTTGTTTGTTTATAAATAGCTTGCCAAATATCACTTTTAGTTGCTAATGCTCCAGTATGTGTTAAAACAGCTTTTTGACCTCTTAAGGTTTTTCCACCTCTCATAAATAATACTGGTTTTTTCATATTTCTTAGAACATTTAATAATTTTTTACCTTCATATTTATGCAATAGCGAAATACCTTCAAAATAAACACAAATTACATCAGTTTCAATATCTTCATTAAGATATTCTAAAATTTCTGAAACCTGAATATCTATGCAATTTCCAATACTGATTCCAATTGAAAATCTAAGATTATGTTTTCTTGATCCAAATTTAATCATTTTAGAATGCAAATCTCCAGATTGGAAAATTAATCCAATATTTCCACCCTCTACAGGAAAAGAGGAGTAATAAGCGGCTTTTCCACGAGGACTATATAATCCCATACAATTTGGACCTATTGCTCTTGTATATTTATAATTATCTAATAATTTCTTTAACTCTCGTTCAATTTTTATACCCAAATCATCAAATTCCCCAGTTCCTGCTGTAAATATATGAATAAATCTTACTTTCTTAATTGACAAAATGTATTCTATCGATTCTATAAGCAATTCTCTCCTTACAGCTAAAATTAGTAGATCAATTGTACCTTCTGGAATATCTTCAATTGTATTATAACATCTTACACCTAGGATCTCTTTTTCTTTCGTCGAAATTAAATATAATTTTTCTAAATCAAAACCTTGTCTGATAAATCCTTCAACAAAAAAAGAAATCCTTTGATTTACTTGAAAAATGGCAACATTTTTTGGTTTGAATAGTTTCTCTAATGAATTTCTACTATTTTCCATTTGTATTTTTTTCCTCGAGTTTTATAAAAAGTTCTGAATTGCATTTATAACAAAATTTTGGGATTGATTCAAATTCTGTTCCACACTTTGGACATTTTATTTTAGCTCTACTTGCTAAAATGGATAAATCCTCGATTTGACCCTTTACTTTAATCTTAGTAAGTTTTTTTAATATCAAAGACAGTCCAATTGAAAGTCCAACAATCGTAATCCCAAGTAGAATTGTTTGTAAAAAATGAAAAAGAAAATGAACATGAAAATAATTGTTTGAATAATGATATAAAAAAGTGTAGGTAAAGAAGTTTATAAAGAAATAAGTCATTATGTTCATTGAATATGCTTTTTTGAAATCAAAATAAACAAAAATAGGAATTAATGATACTATAATCCAACATAAATATATAAAAAATAAACCAAATATATTATCAAAAAAAATATAGTCTGCTAAGAACTGAATTATCAATTTCTGTTCTTTTGAAGTTTCCACATCAAAACTAATATCATATTTGTAGCCTATACTGTAAATTAAAAGGCTTAGAAGTAGAACTTGGATAATAAATAGAATAATTCTACTTCTAAAAAATTCAATTATTTTCATTATTAATTAGTTAAATATAGCAATAAATTAAATTCTTTTAAAAATCCATCTAAATAAACAACAGTTCTGTTAAAAAAAAAGAAAATAAAATAGATTTATTATACAGTTATATATTTTTTATGTCACTTTCCCTGATTTCTTCCTTAAAAATATAACTGTTATAATTCCAATGGTTAACGCTATTGTAAGAATCTCTATTTGAAATCCTGGAATTAATGGTTTTTCTTCGGCAACCTCGAAATAGGCAGTAAAAACGGGATCATGTTTTAATTCTCCCCCTTGGCCTTCACCATAATCAGGATAACATGTAATAAAGAAAGCAGCTGTTTTATTTGGTTCGAAATCATCCCATACATCATCAAATGGGATACCTCCAACAAATCGATTTGTTTGATTAATAGCATAGCAGGAAATTAAGCGTCCAAACTCTCCAACTAAAGGAAGCATACCAGAAACAAAATCAATAAACTCTGAGTCATTATTAACGTCTAAACATTCATAAAGAGCATCTCTTTCTCCTAAATCGGTTCCATTCAAGTGTTTTAAATTATAAGTAGGTTTTTGTTCGAATTTAAAGTCGAAAGCATGAGTACCTCCTAATTTCGTCTCAACTGTAGTTAAACCGGTTTTATGGCATGTAGCATTAATCTCTCCAACTTCAAGATCCGTCAGCAATGGATCTTGTTCCGCCCATATAAAAGCCCAAGTTCCTAGACACATTGCCCAGTACTCTGGCATATATCCATCATCCCCTGGATGAACTTCTACCCATGGGCCACCTTTAGCTGTTGCATTCATCAAAACTCCAAATTTCCCTGTTTCATAATTTTGATATAATGTTGCAATACCTAAATCAGTATCCACTTCCAATGTATATTCATAATATACATAAGTCTGATTCCCTATTACATTAGAACCATTAATATAACTGCCTGGATCTGAATAATTAAAACCCCATTCAAAACCAGAACCTGGATATGCCGCAAAATGTTCAACTTTTGGAACAAAAAAAACTATATCAGAGTAATTATAACCCCATGTATAAGTAACTATAGATCCACTCTCAGATCGTTGTAAAGGTGTTGCTGTTGTTTTTGGGTTTGAATGGATTTTAACTGTATCCCTTAATTCTGTACTATTTGATCCCATATAAAAGAAAGGAGTTATTTCTTCTCCATCATCATAAGCATCATTATTATTTTTATCTGCAAATCCAAACCACGCACAATGCATTGAAGCAATATATATCTCTGAACCATTTAAATACGCATGTTGCCACCACATCTGTGCAGGAGTAGTATATTTCACAGTTTCACCATTTTCTTCATGTACTTTATCAATAAAAGCCAACATACCCATTTCAAAATTCCCTTCTTTAATCCATTTCACATTCCAAGTATTATCTTGCCATGAAACTTCTGGTCTTACTTCTGGATGATCCCAGATAGAATTGTTAAAAACATCCGTATCCCAATAGTTTTCATCAAATGTATGACCATTAAATGCATCTTCAGGAGCCGGTGGTCCGTCCTGTGCTTTTGCATTAAAGCTAATCAAACCTAAAATCAATATCGTTCCAAAAGTTATTGTTATAATTCTACCTTTTTGATAAGATTTCATTTTTACTAATCTCGTGTTTAATGGTAAAGTATATTTAAAATAAAAAGAGAAAATTTATGTATTTAAATCTATTCGAAAATTTAAAATGCCCAAAACAGTAAAATTTTTAATATTTGTTATCTTTATTAACGTACAGTGGAAGACTCGTTACCTTATTTTTTAAATATGGCATTTTATAACCATTATAGAGGATGTTTTCTCCTATGAATTACATTTATTCTTCATGTTTTTTTGTTGAGGTTTTCACTTTGGAGGTATTTAGTTTATGAGTTATACTTTTTTCATGACTATGTCTTTTTACTTTATGATATTAATCAATTTTTATAATATATGAATGGAGGTTTTAGATTAATGAGTTACACCTTCAGTAGGACCAAAATGATAGAGAAGATAAAGTTTGGTTTACTTAGTCCAGACGAGATTCGAAAAATGTCTGCTGCGAGAATTATCACAGCTGATACGTATGATGAAGATGGATTACCGATACCATCTGGATTAATGGATCAAAGATTAGGTACAATTGAGCCAGGACAGCGATGTCAGACTTGTGGAAATTTAGTAAGCAATTGTATGGGTCATTTTGGACATATAGAATTAGCAAGACCAGTAATTCACGTAGGATATTCGAAAAGAGTATTAAAAGTCTTAAGAAGTATTTGTCCTGAATGTAGTCGTTTGATGCTTACCGAGGAGGAAAAGGAGAGATTTAGAAAAGAACAAGCGAAGCATCGAAGACTCTATTTTGAAGGAGATGAAGATGCTGCTAAAATAGTTTTTAAACGGGCTAGAAAGGCTAAAACATGCCCTTATTGCGGAGTTAAGAAGAAAAAGATCATTATCGAGAAACCAACTACATTTTATGAAGAAGAAGAAGGAAAAGGTTCACGTAGAATAACACCTATCGAAATTTTAGAGCGATTAAAGAAAATGAGTGATGTAGATCTGAGGATCCTTGGTGTTTCCCCTGAAAATGCTCGATTAGAGTGGGTGATTTTTACAGTATTACCAATCCCTCCTGTATGTGCAAGACCTTCTATTACTTTAGATAGTGGAATTCGTTCTGAAGATGACTTAACTCATAAATTAGTTGACGTTATTCGAATCAATCAAAGGTTGAGGGAAAATATAGATGCAGGAGCTCCACATTTGATCGTTGAAGACCTTTGGGAATTATTACAATATCATATAACAACTTATTTTGACAATCAAGTATCTGGCATACCTCCTGCTAGACATCGTTCCGGTAGAGCACTTAGAACCTTGACTCAAAGATTAAAAGGTAAAGAAGGGAGGTTTAGAAGTAATTTAAGTGGTAAAAGAGTTGATTTTTCTGCTCGTAGTGTAATATCACCAAATCCATATATTAGTATTAATGATGTGGGAGTACCTATAGAAATTGCCAAAATTTTAACTATTCCTACAAATGTCAATGATTGGAATATTGAAGAGATGAAGCAAATGGTTTTGAACGGACCATTTAATCATCCAGGAGCTAACTATATTATACGCAATGATCGTAGAAGGATTGATCTTCGATATGTGAAAAATCGAAAAATAATCGCTGATATGTTAGCACCAGGTTTCACTGTAGAGCGTCATTTAACTGATGGTGATTTAGTATTATTTAATCGTCAACCATCACTTCATAGAATGTCAATAATGGCTCATGAAGTCAAAATAATGGAAGGAAGAACTTTTCGTTTAAATTTAACTGTATGCCCTCCTTATAATGCTGATTTTGATGGAGATGAAATGAATTTACATGTACCTCAAAGTGAAGAAGCTCGCACAGAGGCAGAATTACTTCTTAAAGTTCAAGAACATATATTATCTCCTCGATTTGGAGGACCAATCTTAGGTGGTATCCAAGATTTTATTTCAAGTGTTTTTCAATTTACAAGCAAAGATTCATTGTATAACAAAAAGGATACATTAAACTTATTATATATTGGGGATGTTTATAAAAATAATCCTCATTTCAGTTTGAAACAGTTTACACCAATAATTACTGATCACGAAGTAATGTATTCAGGGAAGGAAATCTTTAGTACTCTATTTCCAGATGATCTCAATATTAAAGTAAAATCAAAATTTTGTAAAAAATGTGAGGTTTGCACAGAAGAAAATTGTGAATATGATGCTTATGTTGTAATTAAGAATGGTAAATTGATAACGGGAACAATAGACGAGAATTCTTTTGGTCCAATGCAATCCAATAGTATATTACAGCGTATTATTAAGGATCATGGTAATGCGAGAGGAAGAGAATTTTTAGATAGTGCTACGAAAATGCTTTTATATGTAATTAGAAAAAATGGAATGACAATGGGATTAGATGAGGTTTATGTACACGGACATGCATATGATGAAATACAAAATATTTTAATCGAAGCAAATGCAGAATCAGATAAATTAATTAAAGCTTACTATGATAACGATATAAAAATTCTTAAAAGAGCTCCTGGTCGTTCAATGAGAGAAACTTTAGAATTGAGAATCCGTCAGGTTTTGGCAGAAGCTCGTAAAAAGGCTGAAGAAACAGCTGCAGAATTTATTGGAGATGAAGCTCATTCAGTTATAATGACAAAGTCTGGAGCTCGAGGTAATATATTAAATTTAGGTCAAATGTCAGCAGTAGTAGGACAACAGGCAATAAGAGGCGAAAGGATCAATCGAGGGTATAGTTTGAGAACTTTACCCCATTTTAAAATCAATGATCTTTCGCCTAAATCAAGAGGTTTTGTATCTTCTTCTTATAGAAATGGATTAAAACCCGTAGAGTTTTTCTTTCATGCTATGGGTGGTAGAGAAGGACTTGTAGATACAGCAGTAAGGACTAGCACCTCTGGATACATGCAAAGAAGGCTGGTAAATGCATTACAAGATATGGTTGTCGAAAATGATGGCACTGTAAGAAATTCCGATAAAAATATAATTCAATTCCGTTTCGGAGATGATGGTATAGATGCGATGCATACCGATCATGGTGCTGCAGTAAATCTAGATGTTTTATTATTAAAGGCAAAAGCTTTACACGTTGATGAGGTACAGGAACAAATGAAAAAAACCTCAACTGCAAAAAAATCAGCACCGAAAGAGCAGAAAGTTATTAAAGAAAAAGTTACAAAAAAAACCATAACTAAAGAAAAATCAAAGAAAGTAGAACTTGATGAAGATTCCTTAATTAAACAATTTGAGAAAGAAACAGGAAAGAATGCAATTTGGCGAGGAAATGAAACTAAAGCTTATTTAGAATGGAAAGAAGAAAAATTAAAATAATAATTATATATAGGTTTGAAAAAATGGTAAAAGTAACTCCTAAATTCTTGGATGAGCAATTAGAGATTTTAAAAAAAGATGGTATTCCCGAGGATTTAATTAATCGAATAAGGGAAAAAGTAAAAAATGAAAATTTAGATGAGGTACAACTTGAATATCTTTTAAATAAAATTTACATTAACTTTAATAACGCACTTGTAGAAACTTCAGAACCTGTAGGTACAGTAGCTGCTCAATCAATTGGAGAACCAGGAACTCAAATGACTTTGAGAACTTTTCATTATGCTGGGGTTGAAGAATTTTCTGTTACTCAAGGGTTACCTAGATTAATTGAAATCGTGGATGCACGTCGATTTCCCTCCACTCCTCAGATGACTGTTTATTTAGAAAAGGGATATAGAGAATCAGAAAATACAGCAATCAAAGTTCATAATCGAATTGAACAAATCCGTATTGAACAAATTACTCATGACGTTGATTTAGATTTTGTAAATTGGAATATTGTAATTAATTTAATTCCTGAAATTTGTGAAAAAAAGGGTATTGAAATTGAGGAAATTCCTGAAATTTTGAAAAGATATAAGAAGAAGGGTACCATAAAACGAGAGGGATCTTCTATAATTATTGATCCCGGAATAGAAGATCTTCAGAGTTTACAGAAATTGAGAGAAAAAATACTAAAAAAGGTTGTAAAAGGTATAAGAGGTGTAAAAAGGGGATTATTAACACCTTCCGATGATGGAAAAGAATGGATAATTAAAACTGAAGGTACTAATTTACAAGGGGTTATACAGATTGAAGGTGTAGATGTAACAAGGACTGTATCAAATCATATTCATGAAATAGAAAAACTTTATGGGATTGAAGCTGCACGACAAATGATAATATTAGAATCTCAAAAAGTTCTTGAACAACAAGGATTAGATGTAGATTTAAGACATTTACTTATCTTATCTGATTTAATGTGTAATTCTGGATCTATTCAATCTATTGGTAGACATGGAATTTCTGGTTCAAAATCAAGCGTTTTCGCACGAGCTGGTTTTGAAGTTACAGTGAATCAGTTACTTGATGCTGGACTTTACGGAGAAGAAGAACTACTGAGAGGAATTCCTGAGAATGTCATTGTGGGACAAATTAGTCCAATAGGTTCTGGACGTGTAAATGTAATGTTCGATCTTGATGAAAATTTAGAAATTTTGAGTAAAAAGAAAAATAAAACTCTCTAAACGAAAACTTTTAATTATAAAGAAAAAACACACATTAGCTAAATAATATTAAAAAAGTATCATTCTTATTACTTATTATATAGATTACGTATGATTTTATTATGGGGAAAAGAACAAGTAAAGATACCATTGAAAAAGTTGATCTGAGCAGAAAAAAAGTCAAAGAATTTGATGTTGACACAAATATCAAAGTTGCTTATAAGACGGGTAAAATAATTTATGGCAAAAACCAAGTATTAAAAAATTTAAGAGGAAAAAATCCCTTTAAAATGCTCATTGTAAGCAAAAATTGTCCATTAGAATTGATAAATCAATTAAATCACTATAATTCTCTTTTGAAAGATAAAGTCTTTATCTATAAATACAAAGGATCAAGCTGGGATTTAGGATTAGCGTGTGCTAAACCTTATATGATTTCTGTTATAGGAGTTTTTGATTTTGGAGATTCTGATTTAATAAAATTAAAAACTAAATAACCCAATTACAATTAGCTAGTTTTTTAAATGTTAAAAAAGAATATTAAAATTGATCGGGAAGCAATGGAACTTATTTCTCTATTTAACAACATTTCTGGTGCTATCATAAAAGACTGTTTAATCTTTAAATCTCCTGAGAATGGGTCAGAAATCATTATATTTCTAGTAAAAGAAGAAGATGTTGGAAAAGCGATTGGAAAAGCTGGTGAACATGTTAAAGATTTAAAGTCAAAACTTCAGAAAAAAATCGATGTAATAGCTTTTTCTGAAGATTTAAATAAATTTATCCAAAATATCTTACAAACAACTAAAAATTTAATAAAAGTTCAAAATATAGAGATTAAAGAAAGTAAAAATCAAAGAAAGACCGTTATTATTACTGTGCGTCCTCAAGATCGAGGAAAAGCTATCGGTAAAGATGGTTCAATGATAAGAAAGATTAAAGAATTGGTTTTAAGATATTTTGAAGTAGACAACGTTATAATCAACACTAAAAATATCTAATTTTCATTGATATCCTTATTAACAATTATCAATTTTATAAAAAAAATTTACTATTAAAGTGAGATATATTTCTGATTTGAAATTGTATGATGAAAATGCTGCTATTAACCACGTGAAAACGTTAGCATTTAAAAGGTATGCTGCAACTGAAGGCGAAACTAAAGCAATTAATTATATCATCAAAGAATTAGATAAACAGAATATTCAACCCATCATAGAATCTTTTAAATGGACTACAACAACAACAAAATTAAGGAAATTACTATTTTTATGGTTTTTTACCTTCATTCTCATTTGTCAAATTTTATTATTAAATCCTCTCTTTACATGGATAATCCTTCCTCTTGATGGGTTATTCATTGTAATTCTGTTATCCGGAGGAAAGTTTCTGTTTGATCAATCCAAGATTTTATATATTGGTAAGAAAAGAGAATCAAAAAATCTTTACACCACCATACAAGCAAAAGATTTATATCCTAAGAGGCCAGTTATCATTTTTTCAGCTCATTATGATTCTGTTTCAAGTCTTTTTCCAACAAAAATGATGAAACCTTTACTTCTTTCAATTCTTTTCCTTCTTCTTTCTTATTTTCTAATAAACATTATTCTCTCCATTTGGTCAATTGTTATTTTATTTACAGCAATTTCCATCGAGTTTGTATACTTATTAATAAGAACAATATCCTTTATTGTTGGAATTATCATTATGAGTGAACTCTTTATTACTTTTTTTAATAGAAAAACAAATGAATCTATTGGGTCGATAGATAATGCTTCAGGGACAGCAATTTTATTAGAATTAGCTAAATTAGTAAAGAAAAATCCTCTTGAAAGAACAGATGTAATCTTTTTATGGTGTGGGGCAGAAGAAATGGGGATATGGGGCTCAAAGCACTTTTGTTCTAAACATTTAGAAGAAATAGATTACGATTATGACTTAAACAAATCATACAATATTAACGTTGATATGGTGGGTACATATATAGGTTTAATTGATGAGACTGGATTACTTAAGAAAAAGAAATTAAACAAAAATTTAAATGATGTTTTAAAAGCCTCAGATATGCAACAAAAAATCAATTCTGATAGTCCAAAGATGGCATTCGGATCTGGAAGTGATCATTTATCTTTTCGTGCCTTCACAAAAAAAGCTGAAAAGAAAGATTTTCAGGTAAGTTGTTTTTTATCAAATAAAGATTCAAAATATATCCATTCGAAAAAGGATACTCCTGAATTGTGTAGCGCTGAAAACCTAAATGGAGTTATAGATATTTGTTATAATGCTATAAAGAGTCTTGATCTACGAGTAGAATAAATTACTACAATATAATAGAATTAAATTCTTTCCATAAATTTTAAGTTTAAAGATGTATTTTTTCACATTATAAATAATTTAATTTTGGTGTATAAAAGTGCCAAAAGGACTATATGCGGCTCGAAAACTTCAAACCACCCGAAAGAAATTTCGATGGTCAAAAACCAAATATAAAAGAAGGAAACTTCAATTGAAAAAGAAGGTTGATCCTCTTGAAGGAAGTCCTCAAGCTCTTGGAATTGTACTTCAAAAAGTTGGTAGAGAGAGTAAGCAACCTAACTCTGCTATTCGGAAGTGTGTTCGTGTTCAATTAAAGAAAAATGGAAAAGGAGTCACGGCATTCTTGCCTGGAGATGGAGCTCTTAATTTTATAGAAGAGCATGATAGAGTTATCGTTGAAGGGATTGGAGGAGCAAAAGGACGATCTGTTGGTGACCTTCCCGGAGTTCGTTATAAAGTAGTAAAAGTTAATGGAGTAAGTCTTGATGCATTACTTAGTGGAAAAAAAGAGAAACCATTACGATAATAATAGAAGGAAATGAATATGAGTAAAACCAAGAAAGACATCAAACTCTTTAATAAGTGGTCTTTTTCAGATGTTAATATAGATGATATAACCCTTGAGAATTATATTAATTTAAAGCCTATTATAGTTCCTTATTCTTCTGGAAGACATGAACATAAAAGATTTTGGAAATCTTCAAAAGTATCAATAATAGAAAGATTTACAAATAGATTATTATCTCCTGGATTTATTGGCAGTAAAATTAAAGGTCATAAAAGTTCTTCTAATTCTGGGAAAAAAGGTAAGTTAACTAAGAGTTTAGAAAATGCATTTACATTAATCGAGCTCATTACTAATCAAAATCCCATTCAAGTTCTAATCGATGCGATAATTAATTCAGCACCTCGTGAAGAGACAACAAAAATCGCGATGGGAGGCATTAGTTATGCTTCAGCTGTAGATATCGCTCCACAACGCAGAGTTGACTTAGGTATAAAGTATCTTGTTCAAGCAATTGGCGCTAGGTCTCATTCTAATGAGAAAGAATTCGAAGACAATCTGGCTCAGGAATTAATATTAGCCTCGAAGAACAGTCAAGATTCGAGAGCAGTAAAACGTAAAGATGAAATTGAAAGAATAGCAGTCTCTGCAAGATAAATATTTCGAAAATGTTCAATGAACCACTTTTTATATAAAATCAATTACTTAAATCATTGATTTTAAAAAAAATTTTCAAAAAAATAGTAGGATTATATTTCTATATTTTATATAAATCCTATTTGAAAGAGTGAATAGTTCAAAAATATACCATTTTCTTTTAAGTATTACTCAAGAATAATGGAATATTGGGATATAACTATATAATTTCTTAAGATTCTTTTTGATTTTTAATAATTTACTTATGGAGATAGCTAAGTATGGAACCTCTAAAAAGGCGAAAATGGTTAACGAAAAATGAAAAAATGCAGGAAATGAGTCCAAAAGATTATTATAAAAAGGCATTCAAAGAAATTGTTAAAGAAATTAAAATTAACGAGTCAAAGAAGAAATCTTATTATTTAATCAATTAATTACACAAATATTAAAAAAATAAACTATTGGGACTTTTAAAAGTAATTTAAAAAAACTTTTGGTAAAATTATAGTCTAAATATAAGAAGGAGAAAAAAATAATATTATTATTTAACTTAGTTTATAATCTAAATAAGTCCCAACAATCGCAAGAGAGAGAGTAATCGCAATTGGAATGAAGGTAATCCAAACTCTTTTCGGTTGAAATATTTCTACTTGAAGAATCATCATTATAAAGGCCATCATTAAAAATATAGTCCATAAACTAAGACTCCCTGTTTGAAGCGGTTTTTTAATGATAAACTTGGTGATTAAAGCTACAATAGCATAAATAATAATTATCAAAAGAGGTATTGGTACCCAAAATTCTTGAACCCAGAAAGTTAAAAGCAAGAGTGATGCAAATACTATAAAAAAGTTGATATAATATAAGGCGCGTCGTCGTAAGTCTTTATTTTGATCTATTTTATACCATAAAATTCCAAATGAGATGAAAAAGATCCAGAGTACAATCATGTCTATTATTTTTTCAGGTCCAAAACCAGCAGTAATACCATAATGAGTGCCCCAAAAAGCATAGATCATACCGTAACCTAATATTTGTGTAAGTAAAATATGGTATGTTGATTTTCCAATTAAAGATATCGCTCGAGAAATTCCCCCTTCAGACTTTTGAGGTAAAAATCTCATTGCCAGTAGAAATAAAAACGCAGAATATGGAAATATTAAGAAAAGGTAATCTCCTCTGAATAGTGGAACATCCCCGATTCGGAATCGAAAATCGAAGAATTGGTAGAATATCATATATGTTAAACTAATTGGAAATAAAATCCAGATAAACAAGTTACGTCTTGAAAAAGGCTTACGATTAAATGAAAACCACAGACCTAATCCTATAGCAGATAGATAGAATAAAACGCTGGTCGCGAATAAATTGTAATAATGCGCTTCTTCCCAAGTTGTAATTTGTCCTATAACGAAAAATACAATCAATTGCATTATGATCTCAACAGCGAAACAAAGAATTAATGTTAGGATTGGTTTCTTTGTAAATGCCCAATATAATAAAGGAAATATTAAGATAGATCCAAAAATTACTGGAAGAAACCAATTTCCAGGGCCCCAAAATGGCAAAAATCCTATAAATAAGAGTATAAAGCCACGATCTGGGTAATTTTGTCCATGATACATTGCTGAGAGATCAAATCCGTACATAAATAAGCCTATAAACGTTGAAGCTGCATACAAAACTAGAAATGGTAAAATATACCGTAAAATCTTACTTTTAAAGTAGCTCCAAGAATATAATTCTTTTAATGATTGGACTCCTTTTTTTTGAAATGAAATCCCCATATTAAAGCCCATTATTACTAAAAAGACCGGAATTGAGATCCTTTCCCATAAGGACACACCTATCTCTCTTTTTACTTCCCAGGATACCATATGATCGAATATGACTAAAAAGATCATAATTGCTTTTAGAACATCTACTTGGAAGAATCTCTCTCTACTTTCTTCTAGGAAATCTTTTTCAGTTTCTACTAAAACTACTTTTGTATCTGTTTTTCTATCTTTCATTTAAGTTTCACTTTTTTATTTAAATTCTTTAAGAAACATTAAGATAATATTATTGCAAAAAAAAAGAATTATAATAAATAAGGAGTCCAATTTTTATATCTTAAATAATGGGACATCATTAACTAAAGAAGTTAAATTTTATATGAATAAAATTGATTTACTTATAAGATTATCTTTCTTAAAAAAAAGTTTCATATCACCTACATATTACCTAAATCCATTGATTACTTGGAATATTCCTAAATTTTTATATAATTGTGAACCATATTATTTAGTTAAGCAGATTTAAAGAAAGAAGTAAATTATAAAGTAGTCCAATTTTTATTGACAATAAAGTTCAGTTTAAAATGCTATAACTTTAATTCGTAAAAGTAAAAAAAATTATTGAGAAGCACCACAATATACGCAGTATTTAGCATCAGGTTTAGCTGGTGCTCCACATTGCCTACATAATTTTGTATATCCTTCTCTTTTAAATTTAAAACTAGGAGAAGAAGTTTGAATTACTTCAATTTCACTTAAATTTATTCCACATTTGACGCAAAATTTCGGATTCCCTTTTATTTTTGTACCACATGATGGGCAATTCATAAGAACTCTTGAACCACATTCTTGACAAAAATCCCATTTTTTCTCAAATCTTTTTCCGCATATAGGACAAAATCTTACATCTCCAGATATATATTCATAAATTGTGGCGATAATCGCTAGAATCAGTAAAGTACCAACAGGGATTATAGGAATCCAAAAATCATCGGGTCCAAAAACTTCTCCTATGATTAGAGCAGCAAAAACAATAAAAGTCATTCCAAAAATAGTCCATATTCCTATAATGCCTACTTTTCCTTTCCTTTTAGAACTTAAATCAACAATAGTAGCAGCAATTGCTAATATTAGTACAACTCCAATAGCAATTATTGAAATCCAATAATCATAAGGTCCAAAAACTTCGCCTACCAAAAGAGCTATCATTACAATGGTAACAATCCCAAAAATAATCCATAATCCAGTAGTCCCTATACTGAGCTTCTTTCTAATTTCATTTAAAGGCATAAAACAACCTCTTATTTTATATTTAAAAATAAATCTAATGTTAAAAAATAATATTATTATTTATATATTAAACTAAATTGGAGTCCAATTTTTCATTTCGTTTAATTAAAACTAAATAATAAAAAAAAAAAAGATTTATTTCCTAAGAGTATAATCTAAAACTGTACCTATTATTGCGAAGATGAGGAATGTACCTGTGGAAATATTTTGTACCAAATACTCAGTAGGAGGGAGAATTTCAATGTATAGTACTGAAATAAAGAAATTATATACTAAAAATGATGTCCAAATAGCCAGAGTAGTCGTTTTAATTGGTTTTTTCACAAAAAATTTAATGATTAGTCCTGCAGCCCCATAAATAAGCATAACAATCAAAGTGATTGGTATCCACGCATTAAAGGTTGGATGCAATATATAATAAATGTAAATAAAGATGAAATGTACTAAACCGCCATAAACTAAGAAGAAATTTACATAGTATAACAAACGCTTAATTAAATTTGTTTCTTGATCAATTTTATACCATAGAATACCGAAAGGGATAAATATCATCCAAGCAAATATTAAGAGCAATGCCTCCAAAAATGTGAATCCAACATCTATAAGAAAAGTTGTATTTCTCCACATAAAAATTATTCCGTAACCCAACATTTGAGTAAGTAATATATGATATGTTGACTTTCCTATTAATGAAATTGCTCGTGAAAATTTGTTGTCTGACTTCTGAGGTAATATCATCATTACTAATAGAAATAATACTGTTGAGTATGGAAATATTAAGAAAAGGTAATCTCCTCTGAATAGTGGAACATCCCCGATTCGGAATCGAAAATCGAAGAATTGGTAGAATATCATATATGTTAAACTAATTGGAAATAAAATCCAGATAAACAAGTTACGTCTTGAAAAAGGCTTACGATTAAATGAAAACCACAGACCTAATCCTATAGCAGATAGATAGAATGGAAAACTTGTCATAAATAAATTAACAATATGCGCTTCTTCCCAAGTTGTAATTTGTCCTATTACGAAAAATACAATTAATTGCATTATGATCTCAACAGCAAAACAAAGAATTAATGTTAGGATTGGTTTCTTAGTAAATGCCCAATATAGTAATGGGAATATTACTATTGAACCGAGAATTACAGGAATAAACCAATTTCCAGCACCCCAAAATGGTAAAATTCCGGTAAATAATTGAATAAATCCATGTTCTGGATAATATTGTCCATGGTACATCGCTGTAATATTAAATTGATAAAAACTTAGTCCAATTATCGTAGAAAATCCATATAATACAAGAAATGGTACGATATATCGTAAAATTTTACTTTTAAAATAACTCCAGGAGTATAATTCCTTTAACTTGGAAACTCCTCTTCTTTGAAAAGAAAGTCCCATATTAAATCCCATTATCACTAAAAAGACCGGAATTGAGATCCTTTCCCATAAGGTAACACCCATCTGATCTTTTACCCCCCATGCTACCATATGATCAAATATAACTAAAAATATCATTGCTGCCTTTAAGAAATCTATTTGGAAAAGATTTTTGCCCCTTTCCTCTAAAATCTCTTTATCTGTTTCTACTAAAACTAATTCAGTAAATTGTTTTCTCTTTACCATAATAGTTTTCACCTTTTTTGTTAGATTTTTCGAATTTTTAATTACAACTTTTAACCCATTTAAATGAAATATAACAAAATTGGAGTCCAATCTTTATATTTTAAATAATGCGACATTATTAACTGAAGAAGTTAAGTTTTTTATGAATAAAATTGATTTACTTACAAGATTATCTTTCTTAAAGAAAAGTTTCATATCACCTACATATTATCTAAATCCATTTAAAATTTAGAAAATTGCTAAATTTTTATATAACTGTTAAACTTATTATTTAGTTAAGCAGATTTAATGAAAGATTATTAAGGCAATAAGAAAATTGGATACCGACAAAAAACAAACAATTCTAGAAAAACAATTAAAAACAATAGGTCAAAAGGTTAGGATTGAGATTTTAAGAAAATTAAAAAACGCTCAAGTACCAATACCTTTTTCAAAACTTCAGAAAGATATATTAGATAATAACCTAACTTCTGTTAATTTATCATTCCATTTAAAAATCTTAAAAAGAAGTAAATTAATTCAATCCTCTGAAGAAGGATATTCAATATCTTTATTAGGAGAGCAAATTATTGATAAAATTTTATCAATTGAGCAGATTTTAAATAAGCAAAATAAAATTAAAATAATCCGAACATCAAAATATTCAAAAGAAGTATTTGATTCAAGCAAAATTGAAGAATATTTAATAAGAGAGGGTGAATTAGAGCGTTATTTAGCTAAACAAATCGCACATGAAGTAGAAGAACGTCTTTCTAAGACAAATATAGATTACATGACAGCACCATTAATGCGCGAATACATAAACGCAATTTTGTTAGAAAATGGTCTAGAGGAAGTTAGACATAAATTAACCCGTTTAGGAACACCTCCATTCGAGGCATTTCAACTTTTTAATTCTAAGAATAATGAACTGGCTCCTGAAGATTTTATTAAAAAATTAGGTTCGGATGTTTCTGAACAATTTTTACTTTTAAATCTTCTACCAAAAAATCTTGCTGACTTATATCTATCGGGTGAAATTGCTTTACTTAATCTTAATTATTGGAGCTTAAGACCAACTGGTTTATATGTAAATGCTAAAACACTAATTGATTATTTCTTTAAAAAGATGTCAATGAAACCTAAAATAATAGAAAGACGTAAAGATGGAATCAATTTAATTACTAATTTTAGTAATATTTTATATCAATTAAAGCAATTTTATACTGAAGATTTACTTTTAGGTGATTTTAATTGTCAATTTCTCTTCTATTTACAATTACCTAAAATTAGTTCATTTAGTTTGGATTTATTAACTACTCAAATTCTCCGGTTTAATAATCGAATTAACGATGGTAAAACTCATTTATCATTAGATTTTACTTATAATGGAAAATTAATTGAAAATTTATCAATTCAAAATGAAATTGATAAACAATTTCTTAATTCAATGAATAATTTCAACCCAGATCTTATAAGACCGCTACTTCTTTTTGAATATTCTAAATATTTTTCTTCAGAATTAAGTAGTGAATCTATCAGTAAATTTATCTCGGGGTTAAAGGGTAATAATTTAATTATATATGAAAAAGACTATTCGAATCTATTCAATTCCATTATTACTCAAATAGATAATCGCAACGAAGATACAATTGTTCTAGATAAGATCTTGATAAATTTATATACGATTTCTGTAAACGCAAAACAAAATGACGGGTTATTTTTGGAACTAATTCAAGATAAAATAAATTCTGTATTCGATTTGTTTAAACATAAAGAAAGATTAGTACAGAAGAAATTAAAAGCTCTTGATTCATGGAACACTATAACCACACGAATTTTCAATATACCTCAAAAAAATTTATTTAAAAATGCCTTAAAATCTATTAGCTTTTTTGGCTTAAATGAAGCAATATTAAACCATTGCGGAATTGAACTTGATAGAACAAAATCCAGCGAAACTTTTGCTCTAAGAATCCTGTCATTAATGAGAGACCTTATTGAAGAGCGAAATGAAGTTGATAATAACTATTTTATTCTGAACCAACCCCATAACGACTCTTATTTAAATGATACATGTTATAATGAAACTATACCCTACAACCAAAAATTAAATGGATTTTCCTCTGAACTAATAAGAAATGAATCAAGTCTTTCTCTTGATAAAAGGATCTTGTTATTTAAAAAATTTCAAGAAGTCATTAATAAAGGAGTTATTTTCACTGGAAAAATGAATACTAATGAAAATTCATTACCGGAATTATTGAATAACTTATTTGATTCTAAAATCAGTGCGATTTCTCTAAAAGATTGTTTGTTTTAATAATAAAACAAAAATAAAATAAACATATAACAAATTAGTCTAACATTAATTCTGCTAAGAGTGCTTTCCTCATAGGAATACCATAATGTGTCTGTTTAAAGTAAATTGCTTTTTCTGAACCATCAACATTTGGAGAAATTTCTGTAACTCGAGGAAGAGGATGCAATAATCTGAAATTATCTTTTGTATTTTCGAGATCATCTTCTCGAAACACATAAAAATCTTTTACCTTCTCATATTCTTCAAGATCAACAAATCTTTCTTTTTGGATTCGTGTCATATAAAGAACATCTAAAATGTCCAATATTTTTCTATAACTTTTAATCTCTTTATATTTAACTTGCCGTTGTTGTAAAAAATCCATATCTCGGTTTCTCATTTTTAGACTTTCGGGACTTATAAAATATAGATTTACATCAAATAGAGACAATAAAATTGAAAGTGAATGGACAGTTCTGCCATATTTTAGATCACCCATTATTCCTATATTCAAACCGTCTAAAGATCCAATTTCTTCTGTAATGGTTAATAAATCCAATAATCCCTGAGTTGGATGCTCTCCACTTCCAGACCCAGCATTAATAATAGGAATTTTAGCAAATTTTGATGCCATTTTTGCCGCTCCTTCAAGTGAATGTCTCATGACGATACAATCGCTATAATTTTCTACAGTTCTTATCGTATCTGCAATACTTTCACCTTTTTTTATGGAAGATACATCTCCAGAGTGAAATCCAATCACGTTTCCTCCTAATCTATACATAGCAGATTCAAAGCTAAGACGGGTTCGAGTAGATGGTTCAAAAAATAATGTAGCTAAGATTTTTCCTTGAAGAAGATTTGAATTCTTTATTTCTATCATTTCTTTACCCTTCTTCAAAATATATTCAATATCTTCTCTATCAAATTGCTTTGCACTTATTATACCTTCCCTAATTTTCTCTTTGAACATTTCAATTCTCAATCAATTTGTTGTTATTAACATTATGCAAATAAGATTTAAATTATTTTTTATTAAATAATCCCTATTCAAAAAGAAATAACAGAACTAATAAAATTTAAAATTTATAAATAATTACCTTTAGTAATTAGATAAGATTGGTAAATTAAAATGAAATATCCCCGCACAATACGAAGATACTGCCCTTATTGCCGCGCTCATACAATTCATAATGTCTCTTTATATAAAAAAGGGAAAGAAAGAGCTCTAAACCATGGAAGACGTCGGTTAGAGAGACATAAAAGGGGTTACGGCTCTTTTCCGAAAGAAATTTTTCATGCTAATGCCAAGATTAATAAGAAATCAACCCCAGTGTTAGAATGTTCTGAATGCAATAAAAAACAGTATGCAAAATCCTATCGTGTAAAAAGACTTGAAATTACTGAAGTATAAAAAAAGTGAGTATCTATGGTACATAAGCGAAAAGAAAAAGAACTTATTCCACAGCCAAAAAGTAGATTTTTGCGTGTAAAGTGTTTAAATTGTGGTAATCAACAGATTATTTTTGGTTGTTCCGCCACTGATGTAGAATGTTTAGTTTGTGGAAAATTATTGCTTCAATCCACAGGGGGTAAAGCTAGAATTCTTACTAAAATTTTAGAAGTTCTTTCTTAAGGATATTCTTTCTGAAATCAAAAAATATTGAATAAAATTCTTCGTGAAACTGTTCTTTCACGCTAATTCAATTATACCTGAGTAATATGATCTTACTTTCTAAATTACTTAATTACTCGCGCCAAGTGTTTTTACACTCAGTACATCTAAAAAAATGAGTAGCTGGTTCATCAGAACTCCTTATTTGAACTTGCCAGGTTTCTGCTTCAAGATTGCCACATTTAGGACAATCTTTCTTAGTTATTGGATGTACTAGAATTTTGTCATCTTCAGAAATAACTAATAAATTCTTTTCTAAAGCCTTTTTTTTCTTTTTAATATTAATTTCAATCTCATTATTATTAGGATTGAGTTCTTTTTGATAACCACACTTACATACTAAAAATGAATGATTGTTTTCGATTCTCTTGCGTAAAAGGTTAGAACATTCGGGGCAAAATTCGACCATATTGATTGCATTGTTCTACATCAGTAAAGATAATCTTAAAAAATATTAATATTTAATAAGTTTTATCTTATCTATAAATGAAAATAAAATTATGATTTAATGAATATAAATAATTACTAAGAATGAGTTTTATGCGATATAAGGAATTTATTACTTTTTTAGGGACGAAAGATCTAAATATGACATCAAATTTTTATCAAAATTATTTAGGTTTAACAGTATATAAAGATCAAGGAGTCTGTTTAATTTTTAACATTAATGAACAAAGTAAAATAGGATTCTGCAAACATATATCAGTTATTCATAATGATAAAAGTCCAATTATTACCTTCGTTACGGAAGATGTTGACAAGGTTTATGGCAAATTGATTAATTTGGGGTTAGATATTCCAGAAAAGCCAAAAATCAATCAAAAATTTAATATTTATCACTTCTTCTGTAAAGATCCTAATGGATATACAATTGAAATACAAAGATTTTTAGATGAGTAAAATCCTCTGAAGGAATATAAGTTATTAAATTCACTCTAATTCTTTTTTAAGCTGATATATTTTTTGATAATATTCGAAATTCAATTTATTCATATCTTGAACAATATCAGCATTAATTAATTTTTCTCCGGAAGATTGGAATTCAAGATCTCCTATTACATTAATCAGATCATTTACTTTAAAGTTAAAATTCTCTACACTCTTAATATTCACGTTTATTTCTCCAGTTTTATCATTTAAAATAATATGATTATCATCAATTTTATTTTTTATATATCCAGTAACTTGAATTCGCTCATCGTCAAGAGCAATATCCTTAATTATTCTTTTTTTGGCATACTGAAGAGACATTTTTTTTTAAATAAAAATCATATAATTACTTAATAAATACAAGTTTGAAAATTTAAGATAAGTATAAATAATTAATTTAATATCTAAAATTGGCATTATTAAAATACTAATATCAAACATTATTAATAATGCGAATCAAACTATATTATCTTAATTATAATGGAATAAATATACTGAAAGATTATGAGTTTTACATTAAAATTAGAAAATAGTCGGATTTTAAAAGGAATTGTCGAAACCCTTGCGAGTATCATTGATGAAACAGAATTCCGAGTTACTCCTAAAGAATTTACTATAAGTGCTATGGATCCCTCAAGAATTTGTTTACTTAAACTATCAATTAAGAAGGAAAATTTTGACGATTACCAATGCGATAAAGAATCCAAAGTTGGATTAAATTTAGATGATCTAGATAAAATTTTAAAAAGAAGTGCTGCCAATGATTCAGTTGAAATCGATTTCAATGAATCTGATCAAAAAATAAAAATTAAGATGCAACGAGAAGGTATGTCGCGTTCGCGCACATTTAGCTTAGCATTATTAGATATTGATATTGAAGAAATCCCGATGGACAATTTATTAAGAATTGAATATCCAGCGAAATGGGTACTTGAACCAGAATTTTTAGTTGAAGCAATAAAAGACGCTGAAATATATTCTGAAATCCTTAATATAAATGCAACAGCAGGACAAGGTCTTTTATTTAATTCCACAGGTCAAATAGGTGAAATGGAATATAGCTTGAGTGATGATGATTTAATTGAGCATGATATTAGTGAATCTAGTAGTGGAGCATATTCATTAACTTTTTTAAAGGCGATTTTGAAGATAGCATCTATTACTGAAAAATTAGAAATATCATTAAAAACAGATCATCCTTTAAAGATGATTTTTAATCTTCTTGAGGGTGGAGAATTAAGCTACTTCTTAGCTCCAAGAGTAGAAGAAGCCGAATTTGAAGATGAAGATGATATGGATGAATTTTAGTTCTATCCTTCTCTAACTATTTATTATTTATTAGTTTGTTAATAGATTTATTAAAATTATTAGTAAATTGATTTACTCTTAATTTATTAATGAATTGTTCCATCATTATATTCAAATTAGTTAAAATAGCTTTAAAAAGAGAAAGTTTACAGGTAATGAGTAGTACTTTTGATTTATTAAAAAAATATCCATGGCTCCCATCTTTAAAAGACTATTATTCTGAAATTGCTTTAAAGGACCCAGTTGAGTTTGCATTTGAAACGTTTTCTGAAGATTTTGGTAGTGAACTCAAAGAACGAATTTTAAATCTATTTAAAGCTGCATTTGATAATTTAGAGGGAATAACTGATTACAAAACTGATAATCTAAATATTTACGTTTATTTACTTTTAAATATCTTTCTTTATGTTTTAGATAATCAAATGATTACTAATAGAATAGCAAATCTTTATTCAAAAATAACTTATGATGAATTGATTGATGAGAAAAACGATTCAACCCTTTATAATATATGTCAAGATTTAGGATTAAAAATAAGATATTATAATATACCTATTAATTATGGTAAAATAATCTTAAAGGATCAGCATCAAAATCTTAAAACAAATTTTACAATTCATTTTGTTGATTATTTGAAACTTGCGGCAAACTTAAGAGATGATTATAGGAAGTTAGTTCATAATTCTCTTTCAGAGGGATATGTATTCATTCAAAATAAAAGACTAATTAGACTTATCCAAGAATATGTAAGAAATAGATTCCTTCTCAAAGAAGTAGATGATAAGGCTTCATTAAATGCACTTTTACAAAATATCTTAAAAATAAAAGATTTTAAAGAAGTATTTGATATAATTTCAAATGCATGGGCTGAACGTAAAGAAGAATTTGAATATGTATTTAATCTTGATTTTGAGAAGGAGGATGATCTTTTTGCACTTTTTCCACCGTGTGTTAAAGGAATTCTAAGAAAAGCGCAAGAAGGTCAGAATTTAATTCATAATGAAAGACTCTTTATAGTCTGGTTTTTACTTGCTCTTGATTATCCTGAAGAAAAGGTTGTAAATGTGTTTTCAACACTCCCAGATTTTGATAGAGAAAAAACTTCCTACCAAGTCAATTTCGCTAAAAAGAAAAAGTACACTCCCTACAAATGTTTATCGCTAAAAACATTAAATTTATGTCTGGCAGGGAATTATAAAGATGAATTGTGCTTAATAGGCTATGGTGCAAAGGAACCTAGTGAAAGAAAAAAATTAGCTCATCCTTTAGCGTATACTAGAATAAAACAATATAGAGCTTCAAAATGGAAGAATTACACAAATGAAAAATCAGAAAATGAAAATGAGTAATATATCTTATTTAAAAAAGTTATTTCAAGCATATTATAAAGAAAAAAGAACAGAAATTACTTCAGTAAATTTATTCAATAAACGAGAATTCGGTTTTATTCCTTGGGATAAGCAAACAATTATGAAAAGACATATCAGTTTTAAAGATCCTGATAATCTGAAAAAATATTTGATTAATGAAGGACCTAAGCATATTTATTCAAGTGGATCTATTTATCTACAACCAGATAATCCAGATATGAGCAATAAAGAATATCAAGGTTGTGATCTCATATTTGATATTGATGTAGACCACTTTTATACTCCTTGTAAAAATGAACATGATCTTTGGAATTGTGTAGACTGTGGTGAATCAGGTACAGGAATGGTAAAAAAGTGTCCAAGTTGCAAAAGTTTAAAACTTAAATCATTAACTTGGATTTGCGAGGATTGTTTAGGAATTGCAAAAAATCAATTAATGAAATTAATTTACAAGTTTTTAATTCCGGATTTTGGAATTTCTTTAGAACAGATGAAAATTGCATTTTCAGGACATCGTGGGTACCATTTAAAAATAGAAAATGAAGACGTGAGAACTCTAACGGGTGAAGAAAGGAGAGAAATTGCTAGCTATGTATCGGGAAGTAATATTTCTCTTGAAATTTTAGGATTAAGACAATTCAATAATGTGATTTACGGTTTATTGGAAAACAATATTGGATGGTCTCAAAAAATTATGAATCAAATTATTGAACTTTTACAAAAATATCCAGATGATAAAATCCGATCAATATTAACTAAGTTTGGATTGAAAACAGATACAATTAAGAGTTTTTTAAATTCTAAGGATGACTTTTTACAATCTATCTCACAAAATAACTATAATGTATGGAACGTAGAAGGTTTTGGAATTAAAAACTGGTCTTTATTCTTAAATGGAATTATTAGTGAAATTGGTGCCAAAATTGATGAGCCAGTTACAATTGATATTCACAGACTTATTAGATATCCAGGTTCGTTACATGGGAAAACGGGTTTTAAAGTTCAAGAACTTTTTCCCGATGATCTTGATAATTTTCATCCCTTAGATGAGGGGAATGCACTTTTAGATCCCATTGTATTTCAAAGTGAAAAAGAAGTCTCTCAAAAGTTAGAAATCATTGAAAATTTAGTTCCTATAACAAAAATTAAGGGTGAAACTTATGGACCTTACAAAAAGGGACAAAAAATAGAAGTCCCTCACCATTTTGCGGTGTTTTTATTGTGTAAAGAAGTTGCTAAAACCATATAAGTTAAAAAATTTAAACTTAAGAACACTTTTTTAATATATTAAATTACAAATTCGATATTTATGGATTTACCAAAAGAATATGAGAAACTTTATGAACATTGGCTTAAAGAATTCCAAAATCCAGAATTAACTGAGTTAACTCAAAAACTCTTTAAGGAATATAAGACTTCTTGTAATTTTATTAATGATTATCAGGAAAATGATAAGAATGAATTAAAGGAAAGTATAATCCGAGTATATAAGGATAACTTGAATTTTTTATTTAATGATTTTTTGAAGATTCGGGAAATTAAAAT
This sequence comes from Candidatus Hermodarchaeota archaeon, assembly GCA_048885925.1. Lineage (GTDB taxonomy): Archaea > Asgardarchaeota > Lokiarchaeia > Sigyniarchaeales > SOKP01 > Loki-b32. The sequence continues at coordinate 84,093 of JBHLLG010000002.1, read as the reverse complement.
AATAAATTCCGCATTAGCTCTTGAGGAAATCAATTTAGATAATCTTCTCGAAACTGAAAAATTGCTATATCAAAATATTGTAAGTTCTATCAAAGGATATCAGAAAGTAAAGGCTGTTTCATTGTATGAAGAGGATCAAGAACTATTTGAAGAAATAATTAAAAGTACAGTTGATATAAAATCCTCTGCTGATGATATTCCAAGTTCAAGTAAGGAACAATTATCTGTGATTTCTAAGCCTGAGGTTAAAATTAAGAAAGAAAAGATTAGTTATATACCAATTAGATTTTTGAAAAATACCCCTCCTTTAGTAGGTATTGATCTTATAAATTATGGACCTTTCGAAAAAGAAGATATTGCGAATTTACCTCAACAAAACGCAAATATCCTTATTATGGAAAAATTTGCTGAAAAAATTGATATCTCCTAGTCTTTTTTAACCTTCTTATCAAATTCTTCTTTAAAATATTGTAATCGATATTTCGCGTATTTATCTGTTAAAGAAAATTTAGGAGGTTTTGGGTTTATTAATTGTCCACCGCAATAGCGACATTTCAAATCGGGTTTATATAAACTATATCTATTACATTCTTTACATTTTTGAAGGTATTTAGTCATTTTTATAACTTTTTATTTAATATATTAATCTCGAATAAATTCATAAGTTCCACCATATTTTTGAGCTTTATGTTCAATTATTTCTAATGCATCTGCTAAAATGTTTTCGGCATCTAAATAATCTTTTGAAACTACCTCTAACCTATAAAAGGGTGCTGCAATATAATGAATAGCAATATTTCTTGTTTTTTTCGGTTTGATTACTTTGGACGCTTCTATTAATGATTCTTTTATTTGATCTATCCCATTTGCTGAATTGAATGTTAATTTAATTTTACCGCTAATACTTACCGTTGAAATTTTTACATTTTCATCTATTATTTTCAAAAAAACACTTATGATATCATCTGATATTTCTAAATCAGCGAGTATTTCTTCTCCATTCTCTTTCAGACTTTCAATTGCTTCTTGATAAGAATCAAATTCTTCTAAGACAGGAAAGCCTATTAAATTGTATGCTTCATCAAGAGTCATATCAATAACTTCTGTGTCTAGAAGGAATTGTAGTAAATTTTCTAATTTTAAAGCATATTTCCATTCCTTAAGGCGAATCTCTCTTTGAGCAGAGTTGACTCGCCTTAATGATAGGTCAATGTGACCTTTAATTGGATCTACTCTCAATACTCTTAGAACAATTCTTTGAGCAACTCGAACATAATTGCGAATATTTTTAATCCAGCGTGAACTTATTTCTGATACATGTATCATACCTTTTGCGCATTGTTCTGACTCCAAACCTTCATAATCAATTAAATCTACGTACACATACTGATCTTGTATCTCTGTTACTTTAGCAATAACAAACTCTCCTTCTCTTGGGAATTTTGTTTTGCTCTTTACCATGGTATTGATAACTCGGGTATTAATTATTTTTTTTTTTATTTCTTAATTTAATTTAATATTCTATGATTTTTTATTTTTTTTTATCTTAAAATAAAATACATAAATGAAAAGTGATTAAAAATTCCCAATTGGTTAATTCATATCAAATGGGCGAAAAAAGCGGGTATTAATGAAGATGTAGCAAATATTGTAAATATTGCTTTAGATTATGGTTTTAATTGGACATTTTATAGAGATAATATCATAGATTTTGAAAAAAATAATGATAGCATCTTTGTTCAACAATTAAAATATTTTAATGAAAAAAATAAACTTAAGAAAAGTTATATTAAAGCGCTTTATTTGCACCATCTTTTAGACTTTTTTAAAGAGACTTCCGTCAATATTTATGATCTTGAATTAGTATTTCAAAAATTTAAAAGTGATAAAGCTATAGAAGAGATCTCTGATTCTTTAGGAAATATTTACAATTTTAAGACAGAAATGGATGAAATCTTTCAATTGATAAGAGAAAATAGGGAAGAATTATTTTATGATTTAAAAGGGGAATATTTCTCTAATTTGGAAACATAAAAAAAATAATAAATAAGAAAAATATTGTGCTTTATTTAAGAAAATTCGTAATTCAGAGGTATTTAGAAAGCCAATTTATATCTAATTCTTCTAACTTAACTTTTGTGGGTACACCCTTATCACTCCAGCCCATCATTTTATAATATATATTGATTGCATATTTTAATTCTTCTGAATTAATTTGAGTGTCTACAAGAGCTCCTGAAGTAGTCGGCTTGAAAAATCTTTTAGGCAACCAATCATCTTTATCTGTAAATCCCTCTCTTATATTAAAAACTCTTGCCATAGTTGTAATTCTCTCACCTACTTTCATTAATTCCCACGCTGAAGTATACCATCCTGTTACAGCTCTAACCATTTCTGGAATATCAACATAATCCCAAGGTAAAAAGTAACATATCAATAATGCATTGGATAAATTTTGCCAATTAGTAAAATAAGTTAAAATGCGAATTTTTTTTGCACTTAGATCATCTGGCTCAAGAGGTTCCAAAATACCTATAGCACTATGAGTGCCTATTGCTCTTTCACTTGCAAAAGATGTATCATGCATGTTTGCCATATGTTCCGCACCCGTAGGTGAAATTGTATAACCAACCCCCAATCCTTTTTTTAAGCGAGGTTCATGCATAGGAATCTCCTGTCCTTTAACATGCATTGCAAATTCTTCGGATCCATTTTTAATCTTTTCAGCTGCCCTTCTTACACCCTCAGCTAAAATATCACCTAAACCTTCACGCTTAGCAATCATTTCAACCATTTGGATCATAGCTTCAGCATTTCCGAAATTTAATTTTATTCCATTAGTATCTTTATCAGACAAAATTCCATTCTCATAACATTCCATCCCAAACCCAATGGAAACTCCAGTAGATATAGTATCTAATGAATATTTATTACATAGCTCATTTGCTTTACAAACAGCTTTCATATCATCTATTCCGCAATTTGATCCAAAAGCAGCTATAGATTCATATTCAGGACCACCATACATAGGATCAACATTCCATGGTTCTCTAATTTCTACAACTTTCTTACATCGAAGCGAACATGCATAACAAGCATTCATCTTAAGGTTTATTTCTTCTTTCGTAATACTTGGATCTAACGATTTGGCCCCCAAAAAATTACCATCTCTAAAATTTCTTATCGGAAGATTTCCTGATTCTGCAAACCTCTCCATCATTCCTCCTCCTGTACCATGCTCAAAATAACTTGCATATGGCTTATACGCTACATCATAATACTCCTTTATTAGTCTCCTCATTTTTTTTTTATCTTTTACTTCAAGTCTTTTATGTCCTCTAACTACCACAGCTTTTAGATTTTTAGATCCCATTACAGCACCCATTCCCCCACGCCCCGCAGCATTTCTTAAATCATTAATAACACACGCATAACGAACTAAACGTTCTCCTCCTGGACCAATTTGAGCTACACGAATAAATTTATCATCCAGTTCTTTCTTAATAAGTTCTTCTGCTTCGCCAGTAATTTTACCCCAAAGATAAGTTGCATCCTTTATCTCAGCTTCTCCATCGTGAACCCAAAGATAAACTGGATTCTCTGCTTTACCCTCAAATATTATCGCATCAAATCCAGCGTGTTTCAACTCTGCGCCCCAATGTCCTCCAACTTCTGCTTCACCAAATCCACCTGTTAAAGGCGATTTAGCACCTACACTATTTCGACCTGTACCAGGGATCGCAAATCCAGTCAAGGGACCATTAGCAAAAATTAACTTATTCTTAGGACTAAGGGGGTCTATTTTAGGCTCTAACTCTTTAAGAAGATAATAAGCAACAAAACCTTCACCACCAATATAACGTCGGTAAAAAATTTCATCAGGATTTTCAATTGAGATTTTTTCTTCTGTCAAATTTACCCTAAGAATATTGCCAGTATAGCCATTTACCATATAAAAACCTTAATCTTTAAATAATTCTGATTGTTATAATGCTAAATTTCATCTCATTTATATTTCTTATTTGATTCTAAATTCTTTATTCTAAATATTGCGTTTTTACTACTTTTTTATCTAGAATATTACAATTTATGATTTTGACCAATATATAGTTTAAAATGTTGAACTTCACTTGAAGTTAGATAAGGCATCTCAGATAATCTTCCACAAATTTATAACGATACTTATTTATACAAGATAATTACGCTTAAATATAGTAAAAAATATAAATTCAACAACATTTAAAATTAACATCTAATAAAAATAATTATTATTGATATTAAATATTTATAAACATTACAAATTAAAAATAAAGGAAATTGATGAAAATTGATGAAAGAGCATTTAAATCTTGTGATAATAGGGCACATTGACCACGGTAAAAGTACCATGATGGGTGCTTTACTAATCGAAACTGGCGCTGTAACAGACAGAGAAGCTCGTGAGTTAGAAAAACTTGCGAAAGAATACGATCGAGAATCATGGTCATATGCCTTTGTTTTTGATAGATTAAAAGAAGAAAGACAACGAGGTATCACTATCGATCTTGCATTTCGAAAATTTGAAACTAAATCAAAATACTTCACAATAATCGATGCACCAGGCCACGCGGATTTTGTTAAGAACATGATAACCGGCGCAAGCCAGGCTGACGCAGCAATCTTAGTTGTTTCCGGTAAGAAAGGTGAGATGGAGGTTGGAATCGCCGCTAATGGGCAGACTCGGGAACATGCATATCTGGCTCAAACTTTAGGCGTAAAACAAATTGTTGTAGCAGTTAATAAAGCTGATGTGTATGATTATTCTGAGGCAAGATATAATGAAGTTAAAGAAGCTGTCGGAGATCTTCTAAAAAATATTGGTTTCAAGCTCAAGGATGTGCCTTTTGTTCCCTGTTCAGGTATGCAGATGCAAAATCTCTCAAAGAAAAGCGACAAAATGCCATGGTATGATGGTCCAACGTTGATTGATGCAATTGATCAATTTGTTCTTCCTGAGAAACCTACTGGCAAACCGTTAAGACTCCCTATCCAGGACTCTTATAGAATCAAAGGAACTGGAGTCGTTCCTGTTGGTAGAGTAGAAACTGGAATTTTAAAGAAAGGAGATAAGATTATTATAATGCCCACTGGTTTCCAAGGAGAAGTACGATCTATAGAAATGCATCATGAAGAAATTCCACAAGCTATTCCCGGAGACAACGTAGGATTCAGTATTAGAGGTATTACAATGGCAGATGCTAGCCGTGGCGATTGTCTTGGCCATCCAAGCGACCCACCAACTGTAATCAACCCAAATGGTAAATGGACTGGGCAGATTATAGTAATTTGGCATCCTACTGCGATTGCACAAGGTTATACTCCTGTAATTCATGCTCATACAGCACAAGTTGCTGCTAAATTTTCCAGCTTGCTTAAAAAGATGGATCAAAAGACTGGTGCCGTGATTGAGGATTCACCAAAGTTTCTCAAGAAAAATGAATCTGCTCTTGTGGAGTTAATACCTATCAAGAAAATGTGTCTCGAAAAGTATGAAGCATTTCCAGAAATGGGTCGATTTGCTGTACGAGATATGGGCAGAACCGTAGCAGTAGGTATAGTCAAAGAAATTGAGACTGGATCATAAAAAAACTCTATTTTAGAAATTTTTTCTTATATTCTTATTTTAATTTGATTATTTTTTTAAAATAGTTTATAAAGTTAATCTAATTAGGATTTTTATGTTCAAATTAGAATTTTTTTTTTAAATTTTAAATTTAAAATTCAACTATTATTAAATTCTATTGGAATATTCCCATGATATACGAATATTATTTTCTTTTTTGAAGCTTTATTTGCCTTTTCTACATAAAAAGGTTTATTTAGAAAAGGTTGATTTGAGGTTCTTTCGACTAAAACCAAAATTTGTTTTTTAGGGTTGAGCAGTGTTGGGAAATCATCATTAGTATCTTTACTTCAAGGACGAGAAATACCAAATGAAACAACACCAACAGTAGGATTAGAGATTGAGAATTCTAAACTTAATGGAAAAAAGGTTAATATTTGGGATTTTGGGGGACAAGAACGTTATCATTTCATGTGGCAGGATTTTTTAAGAGGAGCAGGATTAACAGTTTTGGTATGCGATTCGACTGAAGATAACATAGAAAAGACTAAGGAGATTTATAAGAAGTTTTCGCGATATATGAATACCAAGATTATTGCTATAGCTAATAAACAAGATCTTCCTGGTGCTTTAAAAGCAAAAACAGTTCAAAAAAAATTAGGGATTACCACATATGGAATGTCTGCTATAAGATTTGACTTACGTGATAGAATTCGTGAAATCCTAGAATATGAAGTCGAAACAGATTAATAGAACAATTGTATATTAGAAAATTTTCCCAATTAAATGAGCAATTCTTACTGATTCTGGTAGTTTGGAATCAATACAGACTTTTTCAAGGAGAGATTCTACATCTTCGATTGAAATACCTTTACAATGAAAAAATAATTTGGATAAGCCTCCAGCGGTTTTTATTTCTGTTTCATACAAATTTCCAGCATCGATAATATGCTTTAATTTATTTTTATACCTATCTGGAAACTTGTGTATTAGAGCATTTTTAACAGAGTCAAGATCAACTTCTCTCTCTGTTATTGCAATGATAGGTTTTTCAATATTAGAATAGATTTCTTTTAGATTGATAAGATTAAATCCACCAAAAGTAATCGTATGTGTTAAAATATATTGTATATGTTTTTCATTTTGCTTAACTAGTTGTATTACTTTTTCAGTAGCATCCTCTCCATCTATTGTAATTCTGTCTTGTATAACACTAACCAATCTTGTTCCTTGACAAACAACTCCAACTAAATGAGTATATTTTTTATCTGAATAGAAATCAAATGGTGCATCATCAAATCCAATTGTTATGGGATTATCTTTCATCTTTTTTTTTCTCAGGTAAAAACTTTTTAATAAAGTTTAACAGATTTGTAAATGCGGTGGTTGCGTTTTTAATTTCTTCATTTCTATTATTAAGATCACCAGAAAGATTTTCAACTAGGAAATTGATTATCTCTTTTATTGTCATTTTATTATTAAGCCATATGTATGCAATTAAGGACTCAACAGTGTCTGCAAGGTCATGAGCATTGGCTCTCGTTTTAGCATAACTCTTCATATTGGCATTTTTTAATGCGGTATCTAAGATATTTTTACCAACTTTTTTTCCTGTTCTAACAATCTTTTTATTTGGATTATTTTTTGTTAAAAAGATAGACTTTGCTACGGAATATGTTAAATTTACAATTCCATCTCCAATTTTAGCTAAACCTTTATCTGTTCCAATACTCTTTTGAGATTTATTGAGGTGTAAATCTTTAATTAAAAAATCATAATCCATTATGATAGGTTGAATATAGAGATCTTATAAATTTTTCATAAAAAAGAAAATAGAGCTTTAAGTTAGTTTTTTAAATAATTTCTGAGTTTTTATAACTTCTTCTCTTAATGATTCAATTCCTTTATTTAGAATATCTTTAATATTATATTTAGAATTTTCAAGACGGATATAAACTTGTGCGGGATTTATATTAGTTGCTTTATACGCAGCAATATTAACACCCTCTATTGATAACAAATGTTTAACAAGAATATTACAGAATCCGTGCGATTGACCCTCAACAATCAGTTCAAAATCATTATCGCTTTCTCCTTTATTTAATCTCAGATTAAGATATTTATATTCAGGAAATCTTTCTGGTTCCTCGAGTTCAAATTCTAATTCTTCTTCCGGTATTTCACTGATATCAAATTCATCTTCATCCGGTATAGGTGGTTTACTTTTTTCTTTTTGATCTGTTTTTGGAAAGATGGTTTCAACTTTATCATCTTCTAAAAATTCATCAATAAATTCATCAAGTTCATCCTCTTCTAGATCTTTTGATTTGACTGCCTTTTTTTTAGCCATTATTATCTTTTTTTGTGTTTAAGATTAAGTGAGCTTAATAAAAAATATGTAAAATCAAATAAATTTTTTATGGTTTTAGGAATAAGATACTGAATTCTTATAAGTATCGATTAGCTAATTCTTTTAGTCTTTCTGTTGCTAAATGTTGAAGATCTCGTGATCCAAAAAGAGTAACTTTTATTATTTTGCCATCCACAGATACATTCAGATTTAAATAATTTATTTTTTTTTTAATATTTTCAAGAAATTGAATAGTATTATCCAAGGAACCACTATTATTATAGAAATGAATAACTTTTTTTCCTGTTTTCTTCAATAATGAGCACGCATTTTTTTTTAAATCTCTATTTAAAAAGGTAATTTAAAATCTTAAGTTATCATTTACATTTCCATAATCACTAGCTAATTTTCGGGTTTCAATATTTCCACATCTCATGCATTTCAATTTATTATATCCAATTTTTGTAAGAGAATTTCCACAAATTACACAATCAGCATAGATTATTCCTAGATTTTTACCAACAGTACTTAACTTATATTCATTATATTCTTGCTCAATCACGCGGGCACGCAAAATATCTGTAATTTGAAAAGCATCGTTGATTTTTTCAACATATTTATCTGAAATCTGTGAAACGTGAACATTTCCAAAATATCCAGAGTTGAAATGGATTTTTTTATTTATTGTAAAAAAATTAATTCCGACAGAAAATTTTCGCAAAAAAACAATTGTTCCAATAACTATATCCCCAATTTTAACAGTTTTTCGATCTTGTTCTTGATGTGTTTGTATTTCAAGTTTCCTTTCTTTATTATTAATATTTACTAGTCCTGTTTTACTAGCAAAAATTTTACCGTCCTTGATAAATGTAGATTGTTTATCAGGAAGGAATTCTTCTACTACTCCAATATATTGACCAGTTAAAACAATTTCATCATCATCTATATTCTTCTTACTCAACAATATCAACAATAGTTTTTAATTTCTCAGACTCTTTTCTAATCTATGTAAATAGTATTTAATAAGATAAATAAATTTGATGTATTCAATTTAAAAGAGTATTCAGATGAATATTAATAAAAAACAATTAATTTTTATTGTTCAAAAAACAGAAACATTTACAAATCCTAAAGTTGAACTAGAACAATATTGTATTGATGCAAGCTGTGCAGTAGATATTATATACTATGCGGGTTTTGAATTTAATGATATTAATGAAAATATTATTATAGATTTAGGTGCTGGAACAGGAAGATTATCTATCGCAAGCGCACTTTTAAAAGCCAGTTATGTTCTAAGTATTGATATTGATTTAGGTGCATTAAATATTTTAAGAAAAAACATTCTTAAGTTAAAATTAGATAACATCATTTTTCCAATTTGCGCAGATATTGAATACTTTGAGATTTCAAAAAAAAATATTCCTGAGAAAATGAAAGTAACAACTATTATGAATCCTCCATTTGGAGTTCAAACGAAATATGCTGATAGAAGGTTTTTAGTTAAAGCATTCTCTTTTTCAGATACTATCTATTCTATTCATTTAGCAAATGAGAAAGTCCATAAATTTATTTTAAGCTACATTAAGAAATTTGATTGGAAAATAGATAATGTATTTCCTTTTACTATGGTTCTAGAAAAATCTTTTCCTTTTCACAATCGAAGAGCTAAAAAGATTAATGTTAACGTGTATAGATTCATTAAAAATAATAATATGAGTTAGTAGAATATTTAAATTATTGAAATTCTTTCCACGAATCTAGTTTTTTTGGATATCTGGCATTATTGCCTAGTACTTCTTCAATTCTTAGCAACTGATTGTATTTGCAATTTCGATCAGATCTACAAGGAGCTCCGGTCTTAATTTGTCCAGTACATAAACCAACCGCTAAATCAGCTATAAAGGTATCTTCTGTTTCTCCAGAGCGATGCGAAACCATTACATTAAATCCATTATCAAAAGACATTTTTGCTGCTTTTATAGCTTCCGTTAAAGATCCTATTTGATTTACTTTGAGTAATAAAGCATTTCCTGCTTTTGATTTGATTGCATTTTCGAGAATCTTTATATTTGTAACTGTTAAATCATCATCAACAATCTGAATTGATTTATCAACTTTAGCAGTTAAATTTGAAAAATTTCTAAAATCTTTTTCTTGAAAAGGGTCTTCAATAGATTTGAAGGGATAATCATGGATTAAATCTATATAATATTCTAATAATTCTTCCTCGGAGAGCTTTTTCCCATCAATATTATAAGAACCATCTTCATAAAATTCACTCGCAGCAGCATCCATTCCAAGTACAAAATCCGTACCACAGAGAAATCCTGCTTTTTCAATCGCTTCTATAATTATTTCCACGGCTTCTGAAGTTAAATTTATATTTGGGGCAAATCCTCCTTCATCACCAACATTAATCGAAGAAGGTCCGTATTTCTTTAATAATAATTTTTTTAATGTTTGATATACTTCTGCGGCATTTTGTATTGCTTGAGAAAACGATTTAGCACCAACAGGTAAAACCATAAATTCTTGTATTGATAAATTATTACCAGCATGTTCACCTCCATTTATAATATTGCAACATGGAAGAGGCAATAAATAATTCTCACTAGATTTATTATATGCTAAATGATGAAGGTGAACAAATAGAGGTACTTCAGTAAGCTGAGAAGCTAATTTAGCTACTGCTAAAGATACAGATAAAATTGCATTTGCACCTAAATTACTTTTATTTTCTGTTCCATCTAAAGAAATCATTCTTCCATCTATTTTCGTTTGCTCTCTTACATCAAATCCAATTAATTCTTTACCTATTATATCATTAACATTATTAATTGCTTTCAACACATGCTTTCCCATGAAAGCCTTCCCTCCATCTCTCAATTCAAGTGCTTCTGAGACACCAGTTGATGCTCCTGAAGGGACAGCTGCTCTTGAAAAACTTTTTCCAACAAAAACATCAGATTCAATAGTTGGATTTCCACGTGAATCTAAAATCCATCGAGATTTAATTTTTGTAATTTTAAAATCAGTCATAACATTCATTTAATTTTTTTATGGATATGAATATTAATAAAGAATTAAGAAAATTTAATTCTTAATATAATATTAAAAAAGTTAAACTCATACATTAAAAAGATGTCTCTTGAAAATAGACCTTGGGTTGAGAAATATCGACCGAGAGTACTAGATGATGTGGTAAATCAAAAAGGAATAATAAAACGTTTGAAGCAGTTCGTAAAAGATACATCTATGCCTCATCTCATTTTCGCTGGTCCTGCTGGAACAGGAAAAACTACTTCTGCATTAGCAATGATAAGGGAATTATACGGAAGAGAAATGGCAATTAATAGAACTTATTTAGAATTAAACGCTAGCGATGCGCGTGGTATTGATGTTATTAGAACTTATATCAAAGATTTTGCAAAAGCACGACCTCCAGCTGATATTTCCTTTAAAGTATTAATTCTTGATGAAGCAGATAACATGACTGCTCCTGCACAACAAGCTTTAAGGAGGACTATGGAAAAATATACAAAAAATTGTAGAATGATTTTGATATGTAATTATTCTAATAAAATAATTCCTCCTATTCAATCTAGATGTGTTGTATTCAGATTTGCTTCACTAAATATCGATGACATTAAGAGTAGAGTAAAATATGTGGCAAAACAAGAAGATATTACCTTAACTCCTGGTGGTTTAAATGCAATTGTTAATGTTTCTAGAGGAGATTGTAGAAGAGCAATAAATTATCTTCAATCCTGTGGAACAATCGCTAAAAAGATTGATCAAGAAATTGTTTTTCGGATAGCTGGCGAAGTTCCTCCTGAAAAAATAAAAGAAATCTTAAAAGCTTCTTTAGATGGCCAATTACAGTTATCTATAAAATTATTAAATGATTTGATAAAGGAATATGGGCTTTCAGGACAAAATATTATAAAGAGTTTGCATAAGGAGATTTATGAGTTAGACATACAAGAAGATTTAAAAATTCAATTAACTAAACTATTAGCTGAGTTTGAATATAGACTAAGTCAAGGAGGCACTGAAGAAATTCAGCTTCAAGCATTATTAGCCAAAATCGTCTTGTTGCAGAGTTCTGAATAACTTATTTCTATGTCCAAATTTTAATTCTTCTTTTTGAAAAAATTTGTACATTCGTTCTTTAGATTTGGGATCTTCTATAAATCTTATTTTATCATCAAAAATTATATCCCATAAAATTAATCCTTTGGGATCAGCCGGTTGATAAGACACTATTTTAGAATTATCAAATAAATCTATAAACTCATTATAAGAAATCTCACCTGTTCCTAATTCTAATAATTTTTTAACAATTCGACGAATTTGTTGTCGTAAAAATGCTCTGCTCTTAAAAATAAAAACTAAGTAATCATTCACTACTGATAAATTTACAACATCCAAATCTCTTATAGTAATAATTTCTTTCTTTTCCTTCTTTGAGAAATTAACAAAATCATGTCTGCCTTGTAACTTTTTACAAGCTTTTTCCAATATTGCAAGATTAATCATATCTTTTTTCTCCAAATAATGTAAGGGAGTAGGCACAATATATACATAATGACGTAATTTAGCATTGTATCTAGAAGAAAAATCTAGTGGTACTTTACTATATGCCCAAATACCCATTTCTTTCGGTAATACACTGTTAATTTCCATTAATATCGGTTCTTTATCTATAATACAAGCGAAACACGATCCTCTTGCACTTACAAATCGATCAGTTCTACTAGCAAATTCAAACTGAGAATTTTTGGATTCATTGATGTAATTTCTTTCTATTAACGCATTTAAAAAACAATGTTCAATTGTTATAAATTCAAGTTGCCTTTGAGATCCAAAATACTTTTTCTTTCCAATATAATAAATTTTGAAGAGAAATTTCGATTTATCCATAAAAGTCTTCACATCTAATATTTCTAATGATTTTTAATTTATAGAATATCCAAATCTCGTAAATTCTTTTTAAATTATAGTAAATTTTACAAAATGTTAGATTAAAGAAAAAGATTTTAATCTTAAGGATATTTTTTATATTAAAAATTTAATTATGGATTTTAATTGAAAACTTAATAAAATTTCATATAAATTATCATGGTTAAGATCCTCGGTTCGTTAAGAAATTTTCGTGATCGTATCAGAACATCGATATCTGTGAAAACAACTAATATTTTACTTTTTATATCTGTATTTTTTATCGTAATTCTTGCAATACTAATAAGGCTTAGTCCATTGATAAGAGGAGTAACTTTAATTAAAGCATTTGACCCTTGGATTCAATGGTATAATGCAGAATATTTAAGTGAGCACACTTTTTATGAATATTTTAATTGGTGGGATACCAAGAGTTGGTATCCTGAGGGCACTTTTCGGGGCGGTCTACGACCAGGATTGACATTTACAGTTTTAGCTATATATAATATTTTTAAGTTCTTTGGATTACCCATCTCATTATATAATGTTTGCTTTTACTTTCCTGCTTTTATGGGAGGGATAACTGTATTAGTTATTTATTATCTAGGAAAAGAAATTTTAAATCGTGGTACAGGTATAATCGCAGCATTTTTCTTAGCTTTCAATCCGGGGTATCTACAACGTACTACTGCCGGTTTCTTTGATAATGAAACAATCGGAGTTTTTGCTTCCTTAATGGCTTTCCTATTCTTCTTAAAAGCAGCGAGAACGGGAAGGTTTTCATATTCCGTGCTTGGTGGTGTCTTTTTGGGATATTTATCACTAAGTTGGGGTGGATATCAATTTATTTTTTTACTATTACCTCTAATTAGTATAATATTAATTTTAACGAATAAATACAATGAAAATTTATTGATTGCCTATGCTGGAGTCCAAGGAACTGGTTTATTGATATATTCATTATATATTACATTTAACCATGGTGAATTATTTTCAAGTCTAGAAATAGGTGGAATTTTTCTTTTTACAATTATTTTAGTAATTTTTCATATTATTTATACGAAAAGGAGTGAATATTCAAGTTTTTATTATTATTTAATAAATGTAATAAAATGGATTATTATTCCCGGAATATTAATTATTGCTGTTATAATTTGGGTAGCTCCTCAACTTTTACCTTTTAACTTTAGTTCCCGATTTTGGACAATTATTAATCCTCTTGCTCGTGAACAAGTTGCTCATGTTGCTTCAGTAGCAGAACAAATGCCTAGTGCTTGGAGCGTTTTTTATTATCAAACTTTAATTCCCTTAGTATTAGTACCATTAGGCATTTATTTTTGCTTTAAGAGATTAAATACTGCAGATATCTTTTTGATTACATTTATCATATTAATGTTTTATTTTACAGGAAGTATGATTCGGATAATTTTAATTTTTGCACCAGCGTCAGCTTTAGTAGGAGCTTATGGTCTAGTCAGTATTTTAAGAATATTCGGTAGTTTTTTGGGAGAAAGAAAAGCTGGTGTAAGTAGAATGAGAAGAAGACAAGTAAAGGGAACATTAGGGACTTCAGAAGCAGTTGCAATTTATCTTGTTGTAGGATTTTTATGTATAGCCCAAGTTGTTCATACCGTTGATATTGCTGTCAATCAGATGTCATTCGCACAAATAGCTCCTGCCGGAATTGTACATGAATGGGAAGAAAGTTTAACTTGGATGAGAGAAAATCTAGAAGGAACAGATGTAGTTGTTTCATGGTGGGATTATGGCTATTGGCTTACTCCAATAGGAAATGTAACGACAGTAAATGACAATGCTACTTGGAATCGTACTAGAATGGGCGCAGTAGGAATGGCTCTAATGCAAACTAACGAAATTTATAGTTTAAAAGTATTACAAAGGCTGAGAGCAGATTATATTTTGGTATTTTTCGGGTTTCTCATCACAGGATTAGGTGGTGATGAAGGAAAATGGACATGGATGATTCAAATTTGTAATGATGAGTATGCAAGGTTTAAACAAATGGGCTGGGAAGAGGATAATTGGAAGGATAATGCCGTTTTTGATGAAAGTGAATATCGAAATATGACTCATGGATATGTTGATGATGCATGGTTTGATAGTCAATTGGTTAAGTTGATGTTTTATGGGATCCCAACAGATGAAACTGATCAATCTCATCATCAATTCAGTCAGAGTTATGCAAGAGAAATAAGTAGGAGAATAGATAATGATGGAGATACATGGAAGTCCCATATACCTGAAGCTGGATTATATCCTACTGTAGCTTTTATTCCAGAATATTTCTCGAAAATGGGGATGGTTAAATTATTTAAGATTGACTATACCGCCTTAGATTCAAAATTTATGATAAAGAATGCAGAAGTTTTTGATAATGGATACGCAACATTTAAAATAGATAATCATGGTGAAAAAAATCTACAAATTACAAGTGTTGACATAAATGGTCTAAGTTATGATTTTGTTATGGGTAATGCTAATAATACAATCGAAAAAGGAAGCGAAGATCGAGTTTGGGTTGATATTAAATCAAAGGGAACTACGTTTGATGAATATGATGTTGTTAATGTAACCGTTACGGCTCAATCAGAGGCTCTCTATGAAAGACCATACATATTTACCAACAAAACCAGCAACTTCTTTGTTAAAAAGGCATTAACTGAAGAAATAAAAATTAATAGAGAGAACAGTAAAGTAATTCAAACAGATCCCTCTACTGCTGATATATATCTTGAAGTGGAAAATTTAGGGGAATCAACAGTACTTCTTGATAGATTTTATGAAAATGATGATATTGAAGAGAATAGATTTCCTTCAGATGATATAGTTTATTTAAATAGTTCCCCAATCATAGAACCTGGAGAAAGAGCAAATATTCATTTAAAGGATGTTGGAACCGATTTTTCCATTTATCCTACAATAAAATATAATAAAATTGGAGTAGCTACTGTAAATAACGTATCTGATGAAGTCTTATTCACATCTTCTCTTGAGGACTATTCAATTACGATTTTGAGCTCTGAACGAATAGTTTCACCTGAAGCAGCTGTCGCAATGGATAACCATTATAGAAAGCATGTTCCCGTTGATTTCAGTAAAACTCATGCTTATACATATGAAAATGGATCTACTCAATTAACTCTAAATATAAAAAATACAGGAGATAACCAATTTGGTATTGAATCAATTTATCTTAATGGAGTTGATCCTGAAAATGAAGTAGATTATGAAGATTATCATAAACCCGTTGATTTATTATTGGATGTAGGTGAAGAAACTGTAGTTGTAATTGATGCCACTGATTATGTAAATGGAGATATAAATGAAGAAATACTTGTATGTGTTACAGCCAGTTTTGACACAACGGTCGCTTCAGACATTGGTTATATCCATACAATTAAAGATGAGGATGATATTCAAATAATTGAAGAAATTGATGGAACAACAGTTTCATATATCAATGCAAATGAAACAGGTATAATCTTAATTAAAAACACAGGAAATGGCCCTATCACTTTGGAAAATGTCATAATTAATACCACTCTAATACTTGATTGCTCCAATAGTAATGAAATTAAATTTTTATATGGAGATTCTTCCTTAGATAACCAAGAAGTTGCATTAATTTCTTTTGATATTCCAGGTTTTCAAATTAATAAGTCAGATGAAGTTATTGTAAAAATAACTACTAATACAACAGCAGAGTATGAAACTATATTTAATGCGATTGTTGATTCGGAATTTTATAGTATTACAGTTGATCCATCCTCCGTTATTGACGACAGTGATAATAGGATTACTATAAAAATTGTAAATAATGGAGTATTGAATGTAACATTACATTCAATCTATATAAACGAAACGTATATTCCTCTTTCTAGCTTTACATTTCAAGTCGGTAATTCTTTTGAAATTGATAATCTTGGAGGTTTTATTACAATTTATCTTAATAATCTTGAATCCTTCATTGGTCCGATAACTCCAGGAGTTAAATTCATAATTCTTGCTCGAACTTTAGAAGGTGCTGAGGATACTCAAGAAGAAGTAGTAGTAGCTTAATTCTTTAAATTTTTATTTATGAATTAATAAAAATCTTAAGTTATGATACATTAGAATATCATAAGTCTTATCTTTAATATATTAACTTTATTTTTATGTTAAATTAGTATTTTAATTAATTATTCTATATTTATGATAGCTAGATTTAAGTTAGAATCTCAATTTGTTCCAGCAGGGGATCAACCCGAAGCTATAAGTGCTCTAGCTGATAATATTTCTAAAGGAAAACGATTCCAAACATTATTAGGAGCTACTGGTACAGGTAAAACATTTACTATTGCAAATATAATTCAAGAAATTCAAAAACCTACTTTAGTGATGGCACCAAACAAAACATTAGCAGCACAGTTATATAATGAATTAAAAGAGTTATTTCCAGAAAATGCTGTCCATTATTTCGTGAGTTACTATGACTACTATCAACCCGAGGCATATCTACCGATTACAGCTCAATATATCGAGAAAGATTTTAGTGTTAATGAAGAAATTGAACGATTAAGACTCGCTGCGACTCATGCAATTAGAACAAGACATGATGTTATCATAGTTGCAACTGTATCATGTATTTATGGTATAGGTTCACCTGAAGAATGGGAAAAAGTTTCAATCAATTTAAATGTTGGAGAGACAGTTAAACGAGGGGAAATCATTAAGGGGCTTATTAGAATGAATTACGAACGAAAGGATATAGAATTTAGACCAGGAATAGTGAGAGTAAGAGGTGATATAATTGACATTTTTCCTGCTTATCTAAATACTGCCCTTCGTGTCTCGCTTTTTGGAGATGAAATTGAATCAATACAAGAGATTCATCCTATATCAAATGATATTATACAAGATTTAACTAACTGTAGAATATTTCCCGCTACACATTTTATTATCCCTGAAGAGAATAAGATGAAAGCATTAGAATCGATTGAGCTTGAGTTAGAACAACAAATAAAGAAATTTATGGATGAAAAGAGATATCCTGAAGCTCAATGGATAGAAAAAAGAGTTAAGTTTGACCTCGAAATGATGAGAGAATTAGGATGGTGTAAGGGAATAGAAAATTATTCTAGGCATTTAGATGGGCGTCTACCGGGAACTCCTCCTATGTGCTTAATTGATTATTTCCCTGATGATTTTTTAATAGTTGTAGATGAGAGTCATATAACGATTCCTCAAATTCATGGTATGATTGGGGGAGATAGATCTCGTAAAGAAAATCTCGTTGAATATGGTTGGCGACTCCCAAGCGCTTTTGATAATAGACCTTTAACATTTGAAGAATGGGAATCTAAAATTAAAAACATAATCTTTATGAGCGCGACTCCTGGTGATTGGGAATTGAGAAAAGCTGGAGGTATTTCAGCGGAACAGATTATTCGACCGACAGGATTAGTAGATCCACAAGTTGAAGTGCGACCTGCTAAAAATCAAATTGATGATTTATTAGGTGAGCTTCGAAATATCATCAAAAATGAAGGAAGAGCACTTATAACAACTTTAACTAAACGAATGTCAGAAGATATTGCAGAGTATTATTCAGAATTAGGTATAAAAATTGCTTATCTGCATTCAGAAGTAGATACCGTTGAGCGTTTTGATATTTTAAGGCAACTAAGAAATGGTACGTTCGACGCCATTGTTGGAATTAATTTATTAAGAGAAGGATTAGATTTACCTGAAGTGAAATTAGTTGCAATTTTAGATGCGGATAAATTAGGCTTTTTAAGGGACACTAGATCCTTAATTCAAACTATTGGAAGAGCTTCAAGAAATGTGGAGGGAAAGGCTATTTTATATGCTGAAAAAATATCACCTGCGATGAAAGCTGCAATAGAAGAAACAAATAGAAGAAGAGAAAAACAGATTGCCTATAATAAAAAACACAACGTAACACCTCAAACAATAAAAAAGAATATCTTAGAATCACTATCCGAAGAGCAAGAGTTAAGAGAAAAAGAAGTTAAAAGATTGAAAAAGAATCTTCAAATTAAAATAAAAGAGTTAGAAAAAGAAGGAGATATTGATATTTTAATTCAATACCTTGAAAATAAAATGTTTATGGCAGCGAAGGAATTAAGATTTGAAGATGCAGCTTATTTGCGAGATAAAATTATGGATATAAAGAAGGAATATCAGATAGAGATCTAAAATCTCTATCTTAGTATAAAACTTATTTCAGAGAAAAAATGTATGAAAATTCAATTATTATTAAAGGAGCAAGGCAGAACAACCTTAAAAATATCAACGTTATTATCCCACGTAATAAGATAGTAGTTATTACAGGAATAAGTGGGAGTGGGAAAAGTAGCTTAGCAATGGATACTCTGTATGCAGAAGGCCAACGAAGATTTTTAGAATCGTTATCTAGTTATGCAAGACAATTCTTAGGAGAAATGGATAAACCTGATGTAGATTCAATAGAAGGATTATCTCCAGCAATTGCAATTGAGCAAAAACCTCTCTCAAAAAATCCGAGAAGTACAGTAGGTACTGTAACTGAAATATATGATTATTATAGATTACTTTTTGCAAATATAGGGATCCCACATTGTCCCAATTGTGGAAAGGAAATAAATCCACAAACTCCCCAGCAAATTATTCAGCAAATTTTAAATTACATTAATGAAAATCAAAAATTTATAATTAAAGCTCCAGTTATTAGAGATAGAAAAGGTGAATATAAGGAACTCTTACAAGATTTAAAAAAACAAGGATATGTCAGGGTTGAAATTGACGGAATTCAATATACCTTAGATGAAGATATCTCCATGGAAAAGAATGTAAAACACACTATTAATGTTGTTGTTGATAGATTAGTGATGCGGAAAGATATAAAGACTAGATTAGCTGATTCCATTGAAAATGCTCTAAATTTAACAGATGGCTTAGTTATTGTAGAAGTTCTTGGAAAAGAAGAACAAATCTATTCAGAACATCTTGCTTGTATTGATTGTGAAATATCATTTCCTCCATTAGATCATAAAATGTTCTCTTTTAACATCCCTCACGGTAGCTGTAAATATTGTAGTGGATTAGGTACTGTAATGGAATTTGATTATGGTTTACTTCTAGGAAATGATTTGGAAGTTCCATTAGAAGAAACTCCTATTAGAGATATTCCTGGATTTGGATCGGAAAATGGATATTCTTGGCAAACTATAATTCAAGTAGCAAAGCATTATGGATTCAATACAAATAAAACTCCAATTAAAGATATTGATCCAAAATATCTCCATAAAATTCTTTATGGAACTGAAAATGAATCAATTGAATTCCATTTTAAAAGTGATAGTAATGAAATTAATAATTATAATGGTGAATTTAGATCATCTTGGCAAGTAGTACGACCTTTTGAGGGAATAATTCCATTATTGCATAGAAGGTATATGGAAACTCGTTCAGAATGGGCTCGTGAAATTTATGAAAGTTTTATGAATCGAATAGATTGTCCTCAATGTAATGGAAAGCGATTAAAACCAGAAAGTTTAGCGGTAACAATAAACAATCTTAATATTGCTGAACTCTCATCTTTATCTGTTAAAGATTCCTTAAAATATTTTCAAGAATTACAATTAAGTGAGTTAGAAAAGACAATAGTAAAAGAAGTCTTAAAAGAGATATTAAATCGGTTATCTTTCCTTGAAAATGTTGGATTAGATTATATTTCATTAAATCGTCGTTCAGATACATTATCAGTCGGAGAAGCAGAAAGGATTAGATTAGCTACACAATTAGGTTCTAGTTTAGTAGGCGTTTTATATGTTTTGGATGAACCCAGTATAGGTCTACATCAAAGAGATATCAATCGCCTTGTAAATATGTTAAAAAAATTAAGAGATTTGGGAAATACTGTTATAGTGGTAGAACATGATGAAGCAATAATGCGTAATGCAGATCATATTATTGATTTAGGACCATTAGCAGGAGAACGAGGAGGAGAAATAGTAGCTGAAGGTCCAATAGAAATTATTCTCAATTCGAATACATTAACAGGAGAATATTTATCAGGAAAAAAAAAAATTAAAATCCCAAAAAGTAGAAGAAAAATCAATGGAGATTTTATCGAAATTAAAGGAGCAGAAGAGAATAATTTAAAAAATATCGATGTAAAAATTCCATTAGGAGTTTTTACTTGTATAACAGGAGTATCTGGTGCTGGCAAAACTAGTTTGATTATTGATTGTTTATATAAAGGTCTTCATAATTTAGTAAATATTCGAAGTTCACAAGTTAAAGAAGGGAAGTTTGGTTCGATTAATGGTTTTGAGAAGATAGATAAAATTATAAATATTGATCAATCTCCAATTGGAAGAACTCCCAGATCGGTCCCTGCTACTTATACGAAAGCTTTAGACTATATTAGAGAAATTTTTGCAGGATTACCTGAATCAAGAGAGAGAGGATATAAAAAGGGAAGGTTTAGCTTTAATACAACATCAGGTCACTGTAAGAAATGTAAAGGAACTGGTTATATTCTTAAAGAAATGTATTTCTTACCAGATGTTTATATAAAATGCGATTTATGTAAAGGAAAAAGATATAATTCTGAAACACTGGAGATTAAATATCGTGAAAAATCAATCTACGATGTTCTAAAAATGACTTTTCATCAAGCCTTAGAATTTTTTGATAGTTTTCCAAAATTAAAAAGAACTATTAAAACTGTAGTAGATGTAGGGTTGGGTTATTTAGAATTAGGTCAATCCTCGACTACTTTAAGTGGAGGAGAATCACAACGATTAAAAATTGCAAGAGAATTGAGAAAAACAAGTACGGGAAACACACTTTATATCTTAGATGAGCCTACAACAGGATTATCATCCTATGATATTAATTTTTTACTAAAGGTTCTTCAAAAGTTAGTTGATAAAGGTAATACTGTAATTATTATTGAACATAATATGGATATTATAAAATCTGTTGATTATATTATCGATCTTGGACCTGAAGGAGGAGAAAAAGGCGGTAATATCGTAACAATTGGAACTCCTGAAGAAATTATTAAAGAACATAATTCTTTTACTGGGCAGTATTTAGGCAAATATCTTAATACTAAATAATTATCACTTTTCACTCATTATTTCCAAAATTACAGAATAAACTTCTAAACGTATATTAAATATTTTTATATTATAAGTATTAGTAAAAATATTTTGAAATTATTAATGAGATTCGTGATAAAATATGACTGAAAGTGAAAATAAGATAATCAGAGCTCCAATTGTTTGCATTCTTGGCCATATAGACCATGGAAAGACAACTATATTAGATTATATCAGAGGTACAGTCGTTCAACAAAGAGAAGCTGCTGGAATCACGCAACATATAGGTGCATCTTATTTTCCAACCAATGATATAAGGGAATTTTTAAGAAAATCTAAACAAGAATTTGCTGAAAAAGAACTTAAACTTCCAGGTATTTTAGTTATTGATACTCCAGGTCATGCTGCTTTTCTTAATCTTCGAAAAAGAGGTGGAGCAGTTGCCGACATTGCTATTTTGGTCATTGATGTCACTGCTGGAACGATGCCTATTACATGGGAATCTGTTAGAATTTTAAGAGAAAGAAAAACACCTTTTATCATTGCTGCTAATAAAATAGATAGACTTTCTGGATGGAAATCAAAAAAAGATGCTGATTTTCTAGATTCTTATAATTCTCAAAAACCTCATGTTAAAGATTTCTTAGATGAAAAAGTTTTACAGATAATGGGTAATTTTTTAGAAGAAGGATTTAAAGGTATTGATCGGTATGATAAGATTAAAGATTTTACCAAAAAGATTGCTATTGTACCCACAAGTGGTAAAACAGGCGAAGGAATATCAACCCTCCTATTGATTTTAATGGGCTTAGTTCAACAATACTTAACCAAGAATCTAAAATTTTCTGAAGGAGCAGCTAAAGGTGTTGTTTTAGAAGTCAAAAAAGAAAAGGGCCAGGGGAAAACTATGGATGTTCTTATTTACGATGGGATTATTAACAAAGGTGATGAATTCATAGTTGGAGGATTAGAAAAACCTATTAAGTCAAAAGTGAGAGCCTTACTACTTCCTAAACCATTAGATGAAATCAGGGATCCTAGACAAAGATTTGACTCAGTTGAGATGGTAAGTGCTGCAGTAGGTATTAAAATCCTTGCTCCAAATATTGATGATGTTGTTGCAGGGTCTCCATTTAGAAGCATAAAAGACCATTCTGAAGAAGAAATTGTATATAATCAAATTGAATCGGAAGTTGAAAGTATTAGGATAAAAACTGATAAAGCAGGAGTAGTTTTAAAAGCAGATACTTTGGGTTCACTTGAAGCATTAGAAAATCACTTTACGAAAAGTGGTGTAAAAATCAGTGTTGCTGATGTAGGACCAATAAAGAAAGAAGATATCATTAATGCATATATTGTTAGACAGTTAGATCCTTATTCCGCTGCTGTTTTAGGATTCAATGTTGAAATATTACCTGAAGCTAAAGAACAAGCGACTATTGATAATATTAGAATATTTACTAATGATGTTATTTATCGATTATTAGAAGATTATATTGAATACGCTGAAACTAGAAAGGCAGAAGATACAGCCAAAGGGTTAAGTGAACTAATCTTACCTGCAAAAGTAAAAATGCTTCCAGATTTTATATTTAGAAATTCAGATCCTGCAGTATTTGGAGTTCATATTGAGGCTGGGACTTTATTTCCAAAGGTACCCTTAATAAATGATAAAGGAAAAAGAGTAAGAAGAGTTCATCAAATTCAAGATAAAGGTCAAACATTAGAAAAAGCATCCAAAGATTCAGAAGTCGCAATTTCAATTCGAGGAATTGAAATCGGACGGGATATAGGAAAAGATGAAACTTTCTATGTAAGTATTCCCGAATCTCACGTGAGGCAGCTAATGGGAAAGTTTGTTAATGAATTAACCACTGATCAAAAACAAGCTTTAAGAGAGTATGTGACTTTAATGCGAAAAGCAATTCATCCTTGGTGGGGATTTTGATCAAAAAGTGTTATTTTATTACATTGAAACATTAAAAATTTTATGAGATTTTGAAAAAAAGTTTTTATTATTTATTTATGACCAATATAGACCATATTTTAACTGAAGTATTGAAGGAAATTAAACCAACAACACAAGAAATTAATCTAATCAATGACATTACAACACGATTGGAATTATTACTAGATAAAAAGGCTAAAGAAAAAAAAATAAGCTATACTAAAATTGAACCACAGGGATCAACTGGAATTAAAAAAACTCAGTTAAAAAATGATTTTGATATCGATTTATTTATCGGTTTAGATTATAACTTATATAAGTCAAAATATGAAGGTTTAAGTAAAAGTAAGTTAAAGAAAGAATCGAAAAAAGACTTTTTGGATTTATGTAAAAATTGGATTCTTAAATCATTGACTTTAAAAGAATTTTCTAATCCTCGCCTTTTATATGCTGAACATCCTTATGTAACAGTTGATTATATTGTCGATAGAATTAAAATTAAAATCGATATTGTCTTATATTTTGATTTAGATAAAAAATTCATAGAAAAGAACGGACCAATAACAGCAGTCGATAGGTCTCCTTGGCATGGACGATTCATAAGAGATGAATTAACCTATAAACAAAAAGATGATGTAAGACTTTTAAAACAGTTTTTTAAATCTTGTCACAGTTATGGTGATACAAGTGCAGTTGGAAAAGTAGGCTTTATTGGCTATAGTGCTGAACTATTGATCTACTATTTTGGTAATATTCAAAAGCTTTTTACAAATTTTCATAATTTAGAGAAAAAGCCTCTGGATTTTTACCAGAGAAATGAATCAGAATTAAAGAAAATTCTACATTTTCAAGATGATTATCTCATTATCATTGATCCAATTGATAAAAATCGTAATGTTGCTTCGGCAATTTCTGAAAGAGCTTATAAATTTTGTAATTATCAAATTAGCGAATTTTTAAAAAAACCTGCTATAGAATTTTTTAAAATTCTCCCTATTCCAGAAGTAATTTTATCTTATAAGGAAGACCCCCTCCTTTCACATATCTTTATTGTCGAATTGCAAACTACCAGTAAGGAAATACATTACACAATTAATAGAGATAAATTGTATTCATTAGGAGAAAGCATTAAAACCAATGGAGAAAAAGAATTTTCTCATATAGAACGCTTTGGTAAAATTATATTCGAAGTCTATTTTGAAAATGAAAAGAATGTATATTCTTTAGTAATTTATTGTGAACACCCTCAAATCTCACAAACATATATTCGTAAAGGACCACCTCTAACAGAAAGAAAACATGTTGATAATTTTAAAAGGAAAAATCCAAATTTTTTTGAAAAACAAGGTTACCTTTGGGTAGAAACCACTAGAGAATTTACTGATTTTTTGAATTTTATTAAGCATTTTATAAAAGATAGAATCGCTGATAATTTGCAATTTATAAATATTTCAATATCATTTAAAACTCATACATCATCCGGGAGAAAGGCAGTATATGTTCTAAAAAATATGATATTACCTTTCTACATCTAATATTCCATAAGCTTCAGGGATTAAGAGAACAATATTACTACCTTTTGTATAATCACCTATAACTTTATCTTCTACCCAAATTTTACCAGAAAAACTATTAATTACTTCATTCACAAGAAGTAAACCTAATCCAATTCTCTTAAAATCTTTTATATTCTTATAGACGGGCTGAAGTATATCATTTTTCATAGCATCCGGTATTCCAACACCATTGTCAATAAATTCCAATTTTATATTAGAGCCGAAATCTCGCGTCTCCTTAGAAATTCTTATGAGGATTTCTTTAACAGGACTTTCATTATATTTTATAGCATTATTCAATATGATTCTAAAAATATCTTTTAAAAGTATATTAGCAAAAACAAAAATCTTATTTGTTATACTTTCAATCTCAATCTCTATTTCTTCTTCAGGAAACTTTTTCTTAGTCTCACTTATAACGCATTCTAATATATTAAAAAGCTCTATTGCTTCATTTTTAATTGCTCCTATCTCTAAATCAGAAAGTTTTTTCACATTTAAACCCAATTCTGCGCCTCTAATTACTTGACCTTTTGCAATATTAATTAACTCATCAAGATTTTCTTTATTCTCATAAATTTTAATGTTTTGGGAAATAATTTCTAATGAAAATTGCAAATTTTGAAGAATATTATTAATATCATGAACAAACAAATCTTTATAAAATTCAGCTCTATTATATGCTAGCCGATGCTTCTTTTCAGATTTTACTAACCTTTCTTCAATTAGCGCAACTATTCCAGTCAAAAGCATAATTGTACCCATTACTATCGAAGAAAATAAGTAAAATTCTTCTGCCCCACTAATACCCACATCTCTTAAAGCAATAGCTACTAAATTCAGAATGCCACAAATTAAAATAAAAAATAAAAATGCATGTGTTGGTGTTTTCTTCTTCAAATAAATTCTTAAGATTAAAAACAATGCTATAAAGAGTAGGATCCCGATTATTACTTGTAAGCTGATTGACACAAATTGTTGCATAATTAATAATAAAACAGTAGAAGGTGCTTGCGTTTTTAGAGATTGGTAAAACGTCTGATAATATTCCCGAGATACTGCAAAAATTATCAACAATAAGGTGAGAGTAGAAAAAACAAGACCTATTAGATAAGGAACATCATAATCTTCTTGAGATATTAGTCTAAAAATTTCTGATATTGAACCTGCTATATAAGCAAAAAGCCAAGAAATCAAATCACGTCTTTTAGAACATACCACTGTAAAAACAAGAGCAGCAAAAATAAACATTACTGTGATTGAAAGTCTAATAGTAAAATAATCACTCAAAATCTAAATCCTCAACTTAGCTATTTTTTTTAACTAATTAAAATTATAATAGAGTACGATATTTTAAATGAATATGAATTCCTTTCTTTTCTTTTATTAATGAGTTTAATAATAACTTCTGAGGCTTTATATTTGAATCATAAAACTTTTATGATTTCCAGTATTCTTTTCTTCAATTATAACATAATAACTAACTATAATTTATACGATGTGAACTTATAATGGTTAAAGTAAAGAACCCTGAGACTATAGCAAAATTGGTTACAGAAGGTTCATATAAAAAGAAAAGGTTGTTTTCAATCACAGCTCATATTGATCATGGCAAAACTACAGCTACTGATTACTTACTACGCAGAGCTGGTCTCATGCGACCCGAGGATGCCGGACAGCTCCAAATGACAGATTCAGATTTAGATTAAGATTTACTTGATCTACTGAAAGACGAGGAGCAGGAACGGGGCATTACTATATTCACAAGTGTAGTTCTTCTTGCATTTAATGACCCTAGAAAGCCAGAAGATGATGAATCTTATATTATTCAGCTCAATGATACCCCCGGTCATATCAGTTTTACCGGAGAGGTCTCAAGAGCTCTTCGAGGCAGTGATGGTGCTATTATATTGGTGGATGCTCTTGAGGGCGTTATGACACAAACAGAAACTAATATTAGATTGTCTGTCGGTGAGGAATACTGCAAACCCGTTCTTTTCATTAATAAAGTTGACCGCCTTATTAGTGAGCTTAAATTAACCCCACAACAAACCTTTGCTAAGATTGATAAAATCACTAGAGAAGTAAATGATCTGATCAAGAAGGTTAGACCAGAAGGCTCAGATTGGAGTATTGATTTTGCGAAAAATTCTGTGGCAGTTGGTTCAGCAAAACATGGTTGGGGTTTTACTTACGAGATTTTATTGGAAAAAGGTTTGAAACCCCAAGATGTTTTTGCTAAATATAATGAAGGTGATATTCAGTGGTTAAGGGACAATCTACCTCTAGATGAACCTATGCTAAGAATGATTGTAGATCATTTACCAGATCCAGTTACTGCTTCAAAGTATAGAATTCCCCACATTTGGGGAGGTGACTTAAAATCGGAACTTGGTCAAGCTCTTGTTAAAAGCGACCCTAAAGGACCTCTTTATGGTATGATTACTAAGATTTTCCTTGATCCTAAAAGAAATTATCAGGCCACACTTATCGGTCGTGTTTTTTCGGGTACCTTTGATCAAAGTGATACACTTTATCTTGTTAATAGTGATTCACAAACTCGAGTGAAAAGACTTGGAGTGATGGAAATTACAGATATTTTAGATATTCCTAAAGTTCCTGCTGGCAATTTATTTGCATTGTATGGATTCATTTCTCCATCAGGAGAAACCTTTATTAACGCAAATGATGTCCCTAAAGATAAGGAAGAAAGGAAAAGAATACCCGCCTTTGAAAAAATCCATTATGCATGTGAAGCTGTTGTCTCGAGAAGCATTAAACCAAAAGATCCACATGATATAGATAAACTGGATGAGGTTGTAAGTAAATGGTTAAAAGCAGATCCAACAGCAGAATATAGAAGAGATCAAGAATCAGGAGAATTTATTTTATCTGGAATCGACCCATTACAGATAGAAATTTTAGTAAAACGTATAAATAATCAAGTGCAAATTAATATTGGAGAACCAATAATCGTATATAGGGAAAAAATTACTCAAAAAAGTCCTGATTATTATACTAAATCAGCAAACACGCATAATCGTGTTTTATTATATATAGAACCCTTAGATGAAAAAACTGAACGTTTGATAGAAACCGGTAAAGTGAATGATCTGCAAAATGAGAAAGATCGAGCTCAAATTCTTAGAGAAGAAGCTGGATGGGACGCTAAAGAAGCAAGAAGAATTGTTGATCTCTATCATGGAAGTGTTCTTGTAAATGGTACCTCAGGATTACAGAGATTTGATCGTGTAAGATCATATTTAAGTGCTGCATTTAGGGATTGGCTTGGCAATTGTATCCTAGCAAAAGAACCTGCTGCTGGAATCAAAGTCGTTTTTACTGATATGACAATCCATGAAGACCCCAGACATACGCAATATGGGCAGATTGCTGGTATGTTCTTCTCTGCTGTATCCTTGGCTATGTTGGATGCAAATCCACACCTTTTTGAGCCAATACAGAAGATAGATGTGAAATCACCACAGGGTACAGAAGGATCAGTTTCTAGTATTATAACTAGAAGAAGAGGTCGAATTACTAACGTTATTCCTGAGGGAGAATATGTAAGAATTCAAGGTCAAATTCCTGCTGCAGAAACTATAGGACTTGCTGACGATATTAGGGGCTCAACAGCGGGACGGGCATTTTTTGGATATGAATTTTTAGGATTTGAGAAAGTTCCTCCTCAATTAGAAGAAAGTATCATTATGGATATTCGCAAGCGTAAAAATATGCCATTAGAAGCGCCAAGTAAGAAGAGTTGGGAAAGATTTATCTATAAACGTACGTAATTTTTTTAAATTTCTTTTTTTAATATAATTGAAATTTTGGATGTAGTTTAAGTAAAACTTGAAATTTTAGCGATCATATATAGTTTTTTAACAAGTACTTCAAAGGCATCAGTCACTCCTTGACCAGTTAATGCACTTGTTTTATAATATCCAATAAATCTATTTTCTTTTGCAAAAGTTTCAACATTTATATCTGAAGTGGGTATATTTGGATTTGATTCTAATTTTCCATCATCTACCAAATCAATTTTATTTCCAAATAAAATTATTGGTATATTTCCACAATGCTTTTTAAGATCATCAAGCCATTTAGGAACATGTTCATAAGATCTTAGTTGTGCTGGATCATGAGAAAAAACGATGATAGCTCCACTGCTCCCTATATAGAACCTTTGTCGTAATGCTTGAAATTGATCTTGTCCTGCAATATCCCATAAAAACAACTCAACTTTTTCTCCATCAATTTTTTCTTCATATTTGGAAAATTGCGTGCCTAATGTTGCGATATATTCTTCTCGAAAGGATCCCTGCGTATATTTTTTAATTAGGGATGTTTTTCCTACCGCTCCATCTCCAATGACTGTAATTTTGAACCCGTAGCCCTTCTCTTCGGCACACATATTAATGAATTACTAATTTAAGTTTAATGTCCCTTTCTTAAATAGTAAAAGTTAATTATTTTAAATTTTTACAAAACAATATATCATTAACTTTTAATAAATCCAATCGAATATCTAAAATTAAAAGAAATATAATATCTCTATATTTCAAAAAAGTTATTTAAAGCAGGATATAAAAGAAATTCAAATGGTAGCTCTTTGATATAGTTTAAATACTAATGTTTGAAACGCTTCTTTGACACCTTGACCTGTTAAAGCACTTGTTCTAAAATATTTCATAATATTATGATCTTGGGCAAGTTTATTCACATAAACATCTGAAGTTTCATAATTTGGGCTTGTAGCTATTGCATCTTGATCAACTAAATCTGCTTTGTTACCAAGTAATACTATAGGTATACTCCCACAGCCATCTTTTATATGGGTTCTCCATTTATCGATATGATGATATGTTTCAATTTCATCAGGAGCAAGAGAAAAAACTATAATTGCACCACTACTTCCTTTATAAAATCTATCTCGTAGAGTGTTGAACGATTCTTGACCTGCCAAATCCCATAAAAATAATTCAACCATTTCTTCATTTACAAATTCTTCATATCTCGAAAATTGCATACCTAATGTAGATATGTAATTTTTTTGAAATGTATTTGTGGTATATCTTTTAATTAATGAAGTTTTACCAACAGCAGCATCTCCTACAACAACTATTTTAAATCCAAACGCTTTATCACTCATCGTTTAAATAAAAAATATAGTTTTTATTATTTTCCTAATAATATAAATAAGATTTTTTAAGCCTTGCTAAATCAATAATATTATTTTCTAAAAGGAATTTCAGTCTTTATAAAAACTTATTTTTTAGACTTAATGATTAAAATCTTTTTAGAAATCATCATTTTTTTTATATTTGTAAATTAAAAATTGAAAAGCTTAATCAATTGGTCAGTACTATCTACCAAAATATCTGGTTGATGTTTAAGTAAGATCTCTTTTCGAGCAAGTCCACTTGCTACACAGATCATTTTAACATTTGCAGCTTTACCTGCTTCGATATCCGTAGTCATATCTCCAATAAAAATTGCCTCTGAAGGTTTCAATTTCCACTTATCAAGGATTTTTAGAATACCTTCAGGATTTGGTTTTACTTCTGTTACATCGTTAAAACCGATAATTGTTTCAAAATATTCTGTAAGATTAAATTTATCTAGGACTTCTTCTGCATATTGACTTTTATTGTTCGTTAATATTGCCAATTTTACATGTTTAACCAATTTTGAGATTAATTTATCAACGTCCTTAAAAATTGTCGATTCTGCTTCTTTGTATTTATTGAATTGATTAAATAGGAAAATTGCTATACGTAATTTCTTGAAAAAGCTAATTCCTTCTAAGAAATTTACTTTTAGTAATTCATAAGAATTTAAAAGAATTTTAGGTACAGGATAATTCTGAATTTCTTCAATTAAATGGGCGATTTCTTCCATAACATCATCGCGATTAATATTGTGTAGCTGATATTTTTCAATTCCATCATCAACAGCTTTCTTAATTGATTCAGTAATATCATAAATAACACCGTCTAAATCAAAAATTATCCCTTTAATATTAGTTAAGTTAATTTTTTCCATATTAAAGTCTAATAATATTTAGAATAATTTTAATTATACGAATATCAATATTTAAAGAAGTAGAGAACTAATTATAATATAAACAGAATCGAATAAAACGCTTGTTAATAAAATAGAAGATATTATGAATGAAAACGAAGAAGAAAATGATGATAAAAGGGATGATTTTGAGGAAGAAGTAGAAGGAGATGATTTGCAAGTCTATCTTAGCGAAATGAAAGCACTTGAAACTGATTTTTCTGATTTAGAAGATTTAGATTTCGAGGAACTTCAAGAAATTCAAGAAGCCATTGAAAAGGTCAAGGAAGGTGTAGTATTACCTGAAGATAAACTATTGAAGAATGAAATTTTGCCACAAAAAAAAGCTTTTAACGAACTCGAAAAACAAAAAGAAATTAAAGAGGAACTGATTTCAGATTTTTCAGATCTTGACGAAATTGACTTTGATGAATTAAGAGATATGAAAGAAGCTATCGAAACAGTAAAACATGAGGATTTTGAAATATCAGGTGAACAAGAAGGTAAAATTCTATCAATTCCGGAAGTTTCAAGTGAACTTGAGCAACGAATTAAAGAAGAACTCCTAAAAAGAAAAGAGGAAGAAGAAGAGGAAATAGTTACTCCAGAATTGTTTTTAGATTATGTTAAAAACAAACGCGAAAAGATCTGGTATCATGCACTATATTATTTGGTTTTTAATGTTGAAGATCACACAGCATCAAAAGCATTATTATATGATATCTTAAAAGAAGTAACAAGTAAATCACCAATTGATCCTATCCCTGAACATCAATTTTATTTTGGTCTTGGTTATCTTCTAAGATTAAATGTAAATAATAAGCAAATTGTAAGATTTCTAAGAGACGGTGTGTTTAAAATTAATGTTAAAATTGATATTTTAAAAGATATCCTTCAAGAAGCGGGAGAGCCGATTAGCACAAGACCAATAATTGAAGAAAAAGAGCAAAAAAAAATGTTTAGAGATTTTCTTGATGAAAATTTTCTTGATATCTAAATTTTTTATATATTAGATCTAAAAAATGAAAAAAAAACCTTCCTTGCTAATAATAGGAAATTCAAATGTGGGGAAATCTTCAATAACTCGTTTACTTTTACCAAATCCTAGAAAATTTAAAGGTAAAACTGGCAAAATTCCGGGTAGTACTTTATTGATAAAACCTATTTCGCAGCCTAATTTATCATATCAAATAGTAGATTTACCTGGATTTGGTTTTATGAAGAAAA
This sequence comes from Candidatus Hermodarchaeota archaeon, assembly GCA_048885925.1. GTDB lineage: Archaea > Asgardarchaeota > Lokiarchaeia > Sigyniarchaeales > SOKP01 > Loki-b32. Next base: position 51,290 of record JBHLLG010000002.1, on the reverse strand, counting down.
CAAGCCATCGAAGAGAAGAACACATTAAGAATCAAATAGTTATTCATATTGAAAAGCACCATGACGAGTATTTTTTTGGACTAGTAGTTATAAATATTCTTCGAATTGAAGATGAGCTAAAGAAACATTTCCTTCAAAATAAGAAAAAAATGCCTTTAAGTTTTGAATTGATTCAATTTCTAAATGAATTTAGTATTCCTCTTCTTATTTTATTTAATAAAATCGATAAAGTATCCAATTTTGATAAAAAAAAAATAATCTCTTTATTTGTTGAATCAGCAAAAGAATTTGGTTTGAACTTAATTCATTTAAATGATTTTAAGTTTCAAGATAAGTTGAATTTACCATATTTAGAATTTTCAGCATTAAAAAAAATAAATTTAACACAGTTAAATCGAATTATACGAAAATATTATTTAGAGAAAATTTAATAATTTTTAAGGATGGCTTATTTTAGGATTTTTGCTTCTATCCCAATTAACAGCAAATAAAAAATCTCTACTAGCTTTATTTTTATAGATAAGTGGAAAACCACTCTTTTCTTCAAATTTCAGTACTAAATCTTCCAAATAATCATATTCAGGGAAATAATATTGAATCTGTTTCTCACTCTTCAATCTTTCCTTTATTAACAGTGCTTTTGCTTGCAATGTAAATCCTTTAATTTCAAAAAAGTTAGGATTTGCTTTTTCTATTATTTTAGCGTAATCATTAATAAAATGTTCATTTATCGTAAGATTCTTTACAGCAGTCAATCGTACAACTGTTCTAAAAGATAAAGAATTAATTAAATCTAAACTATTCATGATTTTATCCCAACCATTTTTAATCATCGGACGACAAATTTTTTTATATATTTCTTCATTCGGAGCAGCTAGAGTTATATACAACTGCGAAGGGCTAGGATCTAAGCTTTCTATTTTTTCTGGTAATGTACCATTAGTGACTATGAATGTTGTCATTTGACGATTCTTAAATTCTTGTACAAATTCAGAAATTCTTGGGTATAAAAGGGGTTCGCCATCGAGTGAAATTGCTGCATGATTTGGGATCATTGCTTCACTATGAGCCTGCATTATCTCATCAGGTGTAGTTAATGATCTTTTGATTAATACTTCTAATTCCTCCTTAGAACCAATGCAACATTTGATATCATCATCCAATCCAAATTCATTAGATGATTGATTGATTAACTTAATAAATTCTTGATTTTTTAGAAGTATGATTGCCCGTTCAATTTTATTTTTTGAAACGTGAATTTTGTTAGCTAATGAATTTATATTAAAGTTTTGACGACTATTTAAAAGCATATAATACAGAATATCAATCATTATTTCATAATTATCAAGATAACGTCTCAATGGCAAATGGTTTTCAATAATATCTTTATGGTGTCTTAACATTTCATCAACAAGTAACTTCGGATCATCTGGTTCAACAATAAATTCACTCCCAAGGGATCCTGATTCTATATCCCTCCAACAAAAAGTACACTGATGATTACAAAAGGGTAATGAAGGAGTATTTTGTAAACATCTATGACTTTGGATACCAAAAATATCTTTATAACAATTACGATTATTTCTTCCAGTCATTAATCGTTGTTCAAGCCAATGACATGGTTTGGTGGATGAATGCTTATTTTCTCCAACTATTCTATAGGTTGTTTTTGTGTAGGCCTCAACAAAATCGTTTGTAATTTTGCTATCTACTATAAATCTATTATTCATTAAAGAACCACTTTAAACGCAAAATTCACACTAGTTTATATAAATAAATGTATTTTAATAAGATATTAAATTATTTTCTTAAAAATTATAAGTAGATAAATAATTAGTGTAGAACTTTTAGATTATAACTAAAAATTCAATTTTGGTTAATTAGAATAAATCAAGAGTAAGATTGAAAATGTTGAATAGAATAAAAAGTGAGTTGTTAAATATAGGATTGAAATTTATTAGTATTGATGAAAAAATTGTACGGATGCTTCTTGAAACGAGTCCCTCAAATGTAAATGAAATAGTAATCCTCCCTGCCATTAAAATTGTTATGAAAAAATTATTGCAGAAATTACAAAATAAACGTAATTTTGGAAGAGTATACAATGGGGAATTAAGCAATACCCGAGTGAGTATTGTCCGTTCCTTAATTGGTGCTCCGAATTGTGCAATGGCGATAGAAGCATTAAAACGATGTAAAACAAAAATAATCATTAGAATCGATGTGTGCGGAGGAATAGAAAGTGAGAATTTTCCAATAAATATTGGTGACATTTTAGTCCCAAAACTAGCTTATTGTGATGATGGTACAAGTCCTAATTATATAAGGGAAAATCCTTCTCTAGTAAATGAATTAGAGTCAATTTTAAATCCTATAGCAAGATTTCAAAACATTTTTACTGGTAATCAGACTGTCTTCATCTCTAGACCACATGAAATGTTAAAACGACTCTTTATAGGAAATGATTCAATATCTGTTAAAAATAGAGTTAAAGAAACCAACTTATGGACTACTGATGCTTTATTCTGTGAGAGTTTAGATTTTATTAGAGCATTAAGTTCAATTAATGTTCAATCTATTGATATGGAATCCTCTATATTGTTTTTACTGGGTAAAATCTATAATTTAAAAACAATATCAATTCTTTCAGTTTCAGATTTACCAGGTCATCCAAAATACGATTTACTTAATTCAAATGAAATCCATCCAGATATGGAAACTGGTATTAATAATGCAATTAAACTTGTGATAAATAATTTACCAAAAATTAAAAACGAATTATTATAATCTAAAATTCTTTAATTAAAATCCTTTTAGCAGCTGACTAAAATCGGGTTCATCAAAAAAGGTATTATATTTTTTGAGAAGCTCAAAATTTACCAAAAATATTTTGTTGTTAGATTTATTTCTTGTAGTTCTTATAAGATTAAGTTCTTTTAATTTTTTAATATGGTATAAAATTGTACCAGAATACATATCTAAATTTTCTCCAATCTGAGAAACTGAAATTTCTTCATCTTTAAATAATTCTTCTAAAATTTTGGGAATTAAAGGATTTAGAAAAATAACTTTAAATTTATCATAATCATCTGGCATATCACTTAAAAAATAATGAAGAGTTTTTCCTATTTTTTTAGATCTTATCAGATTAAATCTTTCAAGTGTCATTACGTGTTTTAAAAAAGGAGTTCTGGTTATTTCTAATTCTTCCTCGATTTTATCATCTCTAGCATGGATTCCCGGGTTATTTTTAATGAAATCAAGTATTTTTACCAATTTTTCATTACTAAGGATCTCTAATTTAGTACGTCTCTCATTTGTTACGATCCAATTTTTCGCCTCTAAACTTCTTATGCCTAGAAAAATTTCTTCTTTACTATATCCTTTCTTATAAGAAAGTTTAGCAATACATTTAGCATATAACTTCTCAATTATTGGATATTTTTGGATTTGACTTTCCGATTCAATTTCAAACTCAGTACCATAACGCTTTAATTTTAAGATATCTTTAGCAATTTCTAATACATCCTTTTCTATTTCAGTTAATTCTTCAACTATTTCCTCTTTATCTAATTTTTTCTCTTCTAGTTCGACTACTTCTTGTAATGGTTTAAAATCAAGTCGCCTAAATGAACTCTCTTGGAGCTCTTCTTTCTCTTTAGTTCCTCTAGGTTCTCTTTTTTTTTCTAAAGACATTTTTAGGCGTTTTCCTCTAAAAATTGAATGAACTTTATTTGTTCCTCATAATCCATATATTTCAGTTGTTCTACAATCTTATCATAATGTTTAGGTTTAACATTAGGAAGCTTACGAATCCTGTTAATTAATTTTTTGGGTATTTCTTTGTATAAATCAACTAAAGCAGCAATATATTTTACTTGCTCCTCTTTTGTTAAGAAGGCTAGCTCTTCTAATAATTCCTTCTTCTCTTTTTTAGAAATTTTTAAATCATTTATTTGATTCCTTAATTCCTTTGAAAGTACAGCAAATATTTTTGAGAAATATTCTTTAACTAATTTCTTATCTTTTTCATCTTTAACAGGTAAAAGAGAATCATGCAATTTTAATTCAAATTCTTCTTCCCTTTTTGCTTTTTCTTCTTTATCTACTTTAATAGGAATTTCTTCAAGTTCTTTAGCTATAAGAGTTTCAATCTTTTCTGGCTCTTTTCTAATTGGTTGTTCAACTTCTTTAATTTTTTGTTGTTCATCTTTCAAAGTAATTTCCTGGGACGGCACTACTTCTCTATATGGAACTATAGGTGGCGCTGGAGGTTTTGGAGGGCTTGGAGGAGATGGAATATAATATACTGGTTTTTCCTCTACAGGAGTGGTGCTTATTATTTCAGAAGGTTTTCCAAAAGATAAGAAAATAACAACAATTCCTTTTAATAATATAAAAATTCCGGCAGCGAAAAATATAACTCCTAAAATTCCTCTAATAATTATTGGAACTGCGTTTCCTACTTTAAATTCATTTTTCTCTTTAAGTTTGCCTCTTGATTTAAAATCTATTATAAGAGCTATGAATGATATTATAAACAAAATAGCTAAAGTTAAAAAGTAATCAGATATGTCAAAAGAGAAATCGAATATTCTTAAAGTTGTTAAAGTATCATATCCTAATAAATAATTATCTCCTAAATAAATCCCATAAATTCCGAATAATATAATTAAAAAGCCAGCTTTAGCTGAAAAATAATTTAGAGAATTCTTAATTAGTAATCCAAAGTCATAAATCTTTAAGGAATTATTCTTTTTATCAGTTATTACATAGAGAATTATAAATATTCCTTTAATAAGAAGAATTACGCCAGTACCGTACAGGACACAACCTAAAATTCCCCAACAGAAGGCATCAAGAAATATGACGTTATAATTTTTTTCTTTTATTTTAGATGAAATATAAGAACTATCATATATTATGATGAAAAATCCAATAAATCCTTGAAGTCCATATCTAAAAAGAATATCAAACCAATTGCTTGGATCAAAAAAGATCTCAAAAATCCAAATAAAACTAATAATAGTAAATATAATTATTGGAATAAGGGATATTTTATCCAAACTACGAATAACTTTTTCTAAATTAGATGATTTACTTTCAGATAAAGTACGATATGGCTTTTTATCTCTTATATATGGAGTTGGAGCAGGTCTAAATTTAACTCCTTCTAAATTAAAAGGTGAACCACACCTTTCACAATATACTTGAATATTATTTTCTATTAAATGTGAAAGTTCATCTGGAAATGCATAATTGCATGTTCTACAAATATAAACAGCCATATTTTTTAACTACACCTTTATAAATATATTTTTGTTCCTTTACTTTAATTTTTTTTCTTTAAACAGATATAAATTTTCATTAATGAGAAAGGGTAATAGATTTTAGATTATTATTTCTGATGAATTTTTTTCCACAATTCACACAAAAAACCATCCCATTTCTTTCCAAGCTATATTTCATTTTTTCAGAAAATTTCCTCCCGCATTCACTACAATATTCTAAATTATAATGATATTCACTAGTAAAATTTTCATTAATATTTGCCTGGAGATCTATTTGATTTGAAGATTTTGATTTTCCTGAAACTAAGTAGTAGAATCCTTCGAACAGTTTATAGAATCCATAACCTATATATCTAAGAAGATAGTATAATCCTTTAAAAATATAATATACTAAATAAGCAATTCCTTTTATAATAAAATAGATAAGTGTAATCAATAAAGCTATAAGAGCAATTATTCCTATCAAAGCAAACACTTGGCCATAAATCGGTTGCTCTAAATACCAGTCGATAAAAATATTATACCACATATTAATATCATTAAAAAAATTCTCCCAATTCAAAATTTATCAACTTTTTATTTTCTTATTTTTTTTAATAAAAAGATGTGATTAACTGATTAAAAAAAAAATGGAGTCCAATTTTTGATATGTTATATTATATAAATTCAGTTTGAGTCAGAATCTTTCAATTAAAAGCTTCCAATCAATAGATACAACCATTTTATGAAGAAAGTGGTCGTCATCCACTATATTGTATGTGAGATTAGTAAATAATTTTTCAGCATACTTACGAGATTGGCGTAACGAGACAACTCTATCATACTTACCATGAAATATAATTACAGGAACATTTATTGGAGAATAAGTTTTATTGATTAATTCGGGAATTAACAAATAAGGTGCTAATAAAATTAATTTAGAAACTTTATCAGGATTTTTTAGAGTATATAATGTTGCCATCAAGCCACCAAAACTACTCCCTATAATAATCCATGGTTCTTTATCTCTTAAAATTGTATATAATTGTTCCATTCTAATTTTTAATAATCTTTCCATTGATATATTAGGGTCATATACTTCAAAATCTGGAGTAATGCATTCAATTATTTCTTTTTGAAGTAGCCTGCCTTTGAATCCTTTTCCTGAACTTTCAAGTCCGTGAATAAAAATTACATTCTGTATTTTTTTCATGATCTATACAATTATTCTTAAATAGGAATCTTATCTACATCTTCTCTTAAAAGTTGCATTTCTTTTCTATGACCAAAATACACAAAAAGTCCAAATATTGAAAAATAAATTATTAGGATTAATAATGTATAAAAATAATATTTATACGTGTAAGACATGAAATGTAGAGCAGTTCCTATAATAAATCCTGTAAATATTCTAGATTCTGTGGTACTTTTTCTTAATAAAAGTCTTTGAGTTCCCCAGTCAATTATTCCTGGGATAGGGAGGATAATACAAAGAAGTAAAGCAATTTCAGCACCAAATTCCACTTGATAAATTTTCTGTAATAAATATGTTGAAAATAACGCTATCAACCCTCCGATTATGACTCCCGAGCATCTTGTACAGAAATATATTTTAGTTCGACCAAATTGAAGAAAAAAGGTGTGATCAATTGCAGAAAGAGGATGGTGGGTTAAAAATAAGTAATATAAATTTTGTTCCTCTTTAGCAAAAATTCTATCATATATAAACAATAATATAGGAATTATAAATATAATTGAAATAAGGGCTATAAGAAAAAATTTAAACCCATAATTGATAACAATTATTTCAAGTGATTGTTGGTCTGCATAAAGGAAAAATTGAATTGCAATAATTAAACCTGAAATTGTTAAAGAAATAATCATTAGAATTATAAAAGTATAATATACCTTAATCCCTTCATGATATTTTAATGGACTGTATTTGTAGATTCCTAATAAAAATCCTAATAAAGCAACAATAAAACACCATTCAAAATATAGAGTTTCATAAAATGCTAATTGAAAAAGTAGTTCTCCTAAAAATCCAGTAATTAATCCATGAATTGGTCCTGCTAATATAGAGAAAAAGGTGAATATTAGAAGAGTTGTACCAAATTGAATTGAAAACTCTTGATTGTTTACAAAAATACTAGATATTGAGCCAAAAGGTTCAGAAATATATACGTAAGAGATTATAATAAAAGCAATGATTAATAAATTTAAAAATATAAATCGCAAATAATTTTTTCTTTCTATATCTTTAGGAATTTCATTCAATGTGAATAATAACGCGCTCTATATTTTAATTTTAAACAAGATTAAATATTAATTAAAAATTTGATCAAGTTCTTCAAGTAATTTCTGTTTCGTTAACTCAAAACCTTTTCTAAGAACTTTTAAAATAATTTTCTTTCCAGTCGGTACTTTTAAAATGCTATCATCCTTTTCTACAATTGCTATACCTTCCTCATTATAATCCAATTGACGTTTTAATGCTTGGTATGCTTTTTCCTTTGATTTAAATGCGGCTCTTGATAAATCACTATAATTTTTAATATCCTCATTAACTTTCAGAAATAATAAAGTTTCTTCAACCTGAGTAATAAAGCATTTTTTTGTTACTTCCTTCAGTTTATGGTAATTATGGTGATTTTTTTTACATTGTTTATCCGTCTGGTCATGTTTTAGGTAAATAGGGAAATTTCTATTAATAATTCTATCCAAACGTTCTTTTAAACCATCTCCATTCATTAAAAATTCTTTAGCGGAATCTAGAGTGACTCGAATTTGTTTCAATGTTCCCACTTTGGCATCTTTATCTGACCAATAATTATAAAAAGATTTGACAATGGGCTTAACTACTACGTTTAACGCACCCGTATCTAATTCAGAATCAATTAATTCTTTACCGTAATTAAGAGATGTTTCCATTTGCTCGATCATCCTTTTTTCTAAAATTCCATAGTTTCTTTCGATAAAATCCATATTAATTTCCCTAAAATTAGATGTATAAATAAATGTTAAAATTATTCATGAAATTAATTATTTTTGATTATATGTTTCATCAAGAGCTTTAATGAATTCTGCTTTAGTCTCTTCAAACCCTTTTCTTAATGCTTTTACGATAATCTTTCTTCCAACGGGAACTTTAAGAATAGAAGGATCTTCTTCAACGATTTGAATACCTTTATCTGTATATTCTAATTGATTCATTAAATTTTGCTTCGCTATATCTTTCGAGGGAAAAGCCACTCTACATAAATCTCCATAATTTTCAATTTCATCTTTAACTTCTAATAGCTTTACTACTTCTTTTAAATAATTTTTAAAAGTACTTTTAGCAACATTTTTTAATTTTTCATAATTTTTATGCGATTTTGAACACTGAAGATACGTTTGATCATTGGCTAGATACTTTAGAAAATTATCATCAATTGTTTTATTAAAACTTTGGTCAGTTTTTCCATTAAGTAATATTTCTTTTCCACAATCTAATGTAATTCGAATTTGTTTTAAGGTTCCAGATTTCGCTTCATTTTTAGACCAATAGTCATAAAAAGTTTTAATTAATGGTTTAACAATAAAATTTAATAATCCTGTATCTACTTCTGAATCAATAAGCTTTCTTCCTAGTATAAATGAATTTTCCATTTGCTGAATCATTCGTTCTTTTATAAGATTGTAATTTCTTTCTAAGTAATTCAATGTTTATTCTCCAGATAAATCAAAACAAAAATATAAATTCTCAAACTCAATTAATTATTATTAAATGATTTCTATTATTTTAAAATAATTTCATAAGAATTATAATATTAATTTTATGTGTTTAAAAATCTTTATAATTGAAATAAAATCAATCAATCAGTAGAAATTTAAAAGAATAATTAATCTATATAACGCATGTCAATATTTCATTTTAGAACTCTAATTCTCGGTTCAGATCTTGATGCAATTCACTTTTTTATCTCAAGAGCATTTGGAGAACCTGGTGAGGATAAAGACACTTATGTTTCTTGGTATAAGGAAATCAAGGTTTTAGATAATATTTGTGAGTTAGAAATTGACGCTCTTACAAGCATTTCTGCTGATTTAGATGAAATTATATCAACTGCGGATGGAATCATTTACTTTTTAAATCCAATTGTACAAGAAGAATCAGAATTATTTGAAATGATTCTTCCAGATATTTTTTCTATAAAACGCGATATCCCAACAATTATATTATTTTATGATCGAAATGGAATTCTCCCAATATCTGTAAATGAATTATTAACACATATTTGGGTTAATTTCCCTAGTTTAGAAGCATTTGCAAATCTTGCTCCTCATGATTTTCATCAAGCACTTCAATCTTTATGCTTAGCTATGATTAATAGTGATACTCCATTAAACATAGAGAATGCCTGGATGCGATTTCCTATATTTATACAAATGGCGAATATTTATTTTAATAACCAAAATTATTTATATGCTGCCCAAGCTGTAAGAAAAGCTGCCCAAATTGCTGATATCTATAATAAAGAAGAATTTTTTATAATTTGTGAACAAGCAGCGTATCTTTATTCTAAAATTAATTTATATTTAGAAGCAAGTAAAATATTAGAAGATGTAGATAATCGAAAATCGAAGAATTTTAAAAGATTATACGCAGATGCTATTATAAGAGAAGGCAATCTTTATTTCAATAGGAATGAATTTGAACGCGCAGCAAGAAATTATGAAATAGCAGCTCATTGGGCAAGTTTAGAATTTTTAGATAAAGAATTAACTCATGAAGCTTTTCGCTCAGCAATAAATTCATGGATTTCTGCTTGTAGAGTTGAAGACGCTTTTAGAATACTTGAGAGTTTACCTCATCAAGCAGTAATTGCATTATTAAAAGAAATTTCAGATAAAATTTGTGCTTCTGCTGATTTTTTAGTTAAAAAAAGTGATTTTAGTTTAGCCAAAAGCCAATTATATCTAGCTATTGATAAATATCAGCGTGGGGCTCTTTTTGACGAATTAAAAGATTTGACTAATAAATTGAATGAAATTTTAATTACACTTTTTAAACAACAAGTAAATCAGAAAAAAAATTCTGATGCTAGAAATACTTATGATGAAATTGAAAACATGTGGGATTCATATAATGTAAAAAGATTGAATTTGGATTCAACTTTAGAAGGTCTTATTAACCAATTTTTAGAAGAAGATCTTTTTGCAGTAGCCACAATTCTTATAAATAAGTTAAACTCAAGCAAATTAAAGCAAAAATTAGCTAAAATTAGAGATGAATTTGAAGATAGATATAAAACTATAAAGAAGAAAGAGGTTGAAGATTATCTGAACAGGGGAATCGAAGTAATAAGGGATTTTGTTGAAAACGAAAGAATGATCATTATTGAGTTAAATACTCAAAAAATTAATGAAGCTAATGAACTTTCTAAACAAGGTAATTATTTAAAGGCAGCAAATCACTTAAGAAAACATGGTGAATACCTTAAAAAGATTGGAAAAGAAGAGATTAGAGATCAAATTCTAACAAAATCTTTAGATATATTATTAGAGGGCCTAGAATTTGAAGCGTTTTTTTTAATCTTCAATGAATTATCAATAGATATGAAATCAAAGTATTTAACCAGAATTTTTCCTAAATATTTCCAAAAATTAAAAGATGTCATGGATTTAAATGATTATAAATGGTCTGAACTAGTTTTTGAAAATTCTATTAATATATATCGAAAAGAAATACTTTATGATCAATCAAAAGAAATTAGTTTAATTTTTATCGAAGTAATTATAAATGAAGCATTAAGAATTTTGGACAAAGAATCAGATCCGTCTGGAGTTAATAAAGCAGAAGAATTAGTAAAAAAAGTTCTAAATATAGGATCAAAATATTTAGAAAAGGAAGAAATTAAACAAAATATTTTTGATGAAATCAATTATAAAATCGCTAATATTTATATTAAACTGGATGATTTGCATTTAGCCCAAGTTTATAATGATAAAATTGAAGATAAGGGCTATAAAGCTGAAATTCATGGACAAATAGAAAAAATTGAAGCTAAAAAGAGCGAAATTAGATCTAAGAAAGCTAAAGAATCTCGCAAAGGAGAAGAGATAAAAGAAATGCCATCAATTTTAGAAAATCGAGCACGGGAAGCACTCTTAGATAAAGAAAAACAAAAGAGAGAAAGAACTGTTTATTGTAAGGATGCTTTAATCCATTTAAAAAACCACCATTATAATCAAGCTCTTGAAATATATAAAAGTGATATTAATAATCTAAATTTACAAAACAAATATAACCTAGCAGGAGTTTCTTTAGCTGTGGCAAGTTTAATTTTAATGAGAGAAGGAAAATTTGACGAGATTAAAAAATTGTTGGATGAGACAAAAACAAAATTATCTGGTTTAGCAGAATTATTTTCTAATACTTTTCCGGTTACTTTAATAGAATATATATTAGATATGAAAACTCTTCATAATGAACTACCTTCTAAAGAATCATTAGCTTTTTTTGAAAGCCTCCCATTATTTGAAGAGGAAATGATGTTAATATCTGATATTTTAGGTGAAGAATATAAAAAAGAAGAAGTTCTAGAAACGGAAATTAAAGCAGTTGTACATTTGAAAGAAGAAGAAATTATAGAAATAGACCAGAAATTTGGTAAAATTCAATCAAAAATAGGTGATATTAAAAGTGGTAAGGAAGATTCTAAGAAAAAAAGAGATGCAATGAGAAAAAGATATTATTCTGAAATATTAGAGTTGTTGAAATCACAAAAATTTAAAGAAGTGGCAAATAAATATTTAGAATTAGCATATAATTTCTCTAAAAGAAAAGATCTTGAAGCAGGTACCTTAATGATACTTTTACACGGATTATCTCTTTTAAAAGCAGGCGATCCATTAAAATTGATTAAAAATAATGTTAATGAATTTTTAAACACCCTTGGGATTAATAGAAGATCGGTTGAAGAAATATTTTATATGATGCTCATTCTTTTCCTGATCGATATTAAACTAAAAAATCTTTCTAAATATTTACCAGAAATTAAGGGAATGTTAGAATTTCTCCCATTATTCGAAAAGGAAAAAATATTAATTGATATTACATAATCATTTTTTATAATTTTTAGCTAATCAACCATATTAGCATATTTCTGTAAATCTTTTACACGCATTCTTAAAGTAACCTCAGTCACCTTGGCTAATTTACTTATCTCTTTTTGGGTGCGATTTTCATTACAGATTTTAGAACCGATATAAATCGCCGCTGCTGCTATACCTTTCGGATCTTTACCTGCTGAATTAAAACCACTTTCTCTCGCTTTTTCAATCAGTTTAACAGCAATATTTCTACATTTCATTGAAAGCTTTAACTCTTCATTGAATTTATCGACATACCGTTCACTACTGAAATGAGTCACTTTCAATCCTAATTTAGGTAAAACTTCCATTAATATCAAGCGATAACTTTTAATTACTTTTTTTTTTGGAATTTGTGCTACCTTAGTTACTTCTTCAGCAGTTCTTGGTATACCGTGAACACGTAAAGCAGCGAAAATAGAAGCTGATAATAAAGTATCTATACTCCGACCCATAGTTAATTTCTTTTTTACAGTTTGAGTATAGATCCGAAGTGCATCTTCTGCTACAGCATCAGGAATTCCTAATCTCTTTTGTAGTCGCTGTAAATTTGGTAAAGCAATCCACAAGTTTCTTTCATAGCTAGTTGTAAGTGATCGATGAATCTTAGCTAATCTATTAAATTTTGATTTATATTTTGGGCTCAATAATGTACCTCTCGCGTCTCTAGATCCTCGGATTATTGTTCTAGGCCCAATTGGACTGTATACTCTTTCACTACTTTTTCTTTTTTGTATTTCTTCCTGTGTAAAAGCTCTTCGAGGACTATCATCAAGAATTCGAGAATAAACAAACCCACAATTCAAACAAACATAGAAACCATCTTCTTGCGAGACCTTCGGACTGTCGCAACAGGATGGAGTCTCATTGCTATCTTCCTCAAAAAAATCATCATCACCAGACATGATTCGCTAATTTACCTTCTTAAAAATATATAATTTGATACCCTCCTCTATATTTTCCTCAAAAAAATCATCGTTTTCAAAATGGGCTGGCATTTTTTTAATATACAAAAGGATAGTATTCGAATTCTTAATTTTTTCCCTAGAAATACATAAATTTCTTAATATATAAGTTTGATCTATTGAAAATTGACTTAAGAAAATTTAAATCTTAATCTTTTTAACTAGTATCTTAAAAGTTTAACAAATAATAATAAAAAGTATATCAACCTATAAATAATAAAGAAAAAGCGATGAATGTAATGTCCTCAGAAGTCTCTAACATTATTAAAATTCTTTCAAAATTTTTTGATCCCAAATCTCGGAAGATAGATAAAGTCAAAGAGTTAGATGATATTTTAAGTTTACCAATTCATATCTATAAATTTATAGATAAAGAAGAATCTAAATTAATGAAACAATTGTTAGAAATTTCAACAATTGGTGAAGCTTCCAAATTAAATAAAGAAAACCCATTTGAAAGTCTAACTGAAATTGAAGAATCGGAAGATTCGATCGAATTGGCAATAAATTTAAAGAAAAAAATAGAGGAATTGAAAGAAAAATTTCCAAATCTTGAAGAAAAGTTAAAAAAGACTATTACTATTAGCTCTCTAATTGCCAGTATAAAAGATGAACAAGAAGGTATTAAAACAACAGGGCAGAAGGTATTGGTAGCTGGTTTGGATGCTGCTGGTAAAACTTCAGTATTATCAAAATTTGGAGGAAGATTAGGAATTAGCGATATGATCTCAACACATCCAACCAAGGGTGTAGTTAGAATGAAATTTGGAGATTCAAAAGTAAACTTATTTATTTGGGATTTAGGAGGACAGAAGGAATATCGAGAAAGATATTTAAATAATCCAGAGCAGTATTTCATTGAACTTGATTTATTTATTTATGTAATTGATGTGCAAGATCCTGACAGATTTGATGAATCTCTTGAATATTTTGAAAAGATTCTACATTCAATCATTCTTCTGGAAGAAAATCCCTATATTTTAATATTCATACATAAATTTGACCCAGACCTTAAGAACGACCCAAAAATTCTCTTAAATGTTGAATTAATAAAAGATAATATAAGTGAATTATTTAAAAATAATAATTTTGATTTCAATACAGAAATTTATTTAACATCTATTTATTCTTTAATATCACGTGAACCTCAATTTGCAAAATATATTAAAAATTTAATGAGTGCAAATTATTCACTTACAGACCCAACAGTAAGAAAAGTAGAAGGACTTGGAAAAACTTTAGAAGAAACTCTTAATGCTGTAATCCGTTTATCAGAAAGCATTTCTATGCAACTCAATGATCTTGACAGTCGACTTCGAGCAATAGAATCAGGAGCATTCCAAGTTGCACAAAGTGGCGTTCCAATTGAAATTGCTAATCCTTCCCAAAGCCCTATACGAGCTCAAGAAAATACGAGATTAAATGTTCTTAATGAACTAAAAGATTTATTTAGTAAAAGAAAAAGTCTTAATATTTAGCCTTTTCTAACTTATTCTTTTTTAAAATACTCTTTTATTGTTTTATTGATTGATAACAAAAAAATAATAAAGAAAATAATAAAACAAAATATCAAATATCCTATATTTTGATAGATTAATGAATTGAATTGCCGATATTGAATTTCATGAACAATAAACTGTTCTATAAAAATAATCATTTTAATAATAAGCGGACTAATGAAAGAAATTGCTATTAAAAAACCTATTATCCCAAAAATACAACCGAAAATTACATCTGTCGGATAATGTACGCCAAGTTGAACTCTTGAATATGAAACTATAAATGTTAGTATCATCATTAATATTGTTAAAATTGGTGATTTTAAAAAGAAAATTCCGATCAACAATCCTTGTGACATAATATTATAAGAATGCCAAGATGGAAAACTTCTTGAAGATGGTTTTCGTTCAAGTATAATAATTTCACCTTCTTTAAACCTTTCATATGGCCTTGTTCTTTTAACAATCAATTTTAATGTTAAAATTAAAACTAATCCTGTTAGAAATGTTGCAGAAATATATGATAATAGAAATGGATCATACCAAATTAATAAATAAAAAACAATTAAGAGAATCCATAAAGTTTCTCTTCCAAGAAAAGAAATTATTTTCAAAATATATGTGATTAGTTTGCCTCCTGAACCATTATATTTTAAGAGTAATCTAACATCCCAGTTATCAATTATATTTAAAATATCTTTTAAGGACATAGGAATCAATGTATAGAACTAATTTAAATGGGATTTCAAAATTAAGCTTGCTTCTTTTACTTTAGAGATTTGATTTTTGAAATAATTTAAATCATGTGAATCTGATCCTATAAAGAATTTAGCTCCTTCCTTCTTTAGTAGCTCAGCAATATGTAGAGAAGGAAATGGTCTATTTATTGGAAATTTATATCCAGATAAATTGAACTCTATGTTTATATTATTTTTAATACATGAACGTCCTAATTCTATTGTACGACTTTCAGAAATGTTACAATCACTTGGTGGATATAAATCATTATCATTAATATATCGAAAAATTGTATCAATATGACAAATATTTTTAAAGATTTTTGAATCGATCATCTTCTTACTAATTTCAAAATATTCATCAATAATTTTTTTCATAGGTTTTTTTTCTAATAATCTCAATAAACCATTTTTTGTCGTAATCGGATATCCAATAATCCATTCATGAATAGATCCTGCGATAAAATTCAATTCTTTTCCATAATCATCCATAAATTCAATTAATTGAATTTCTTTATCCTCATAATATTCAACTTCTAAACCGCTGAGTATAAAATCATACGTTTCCTTCCATATATCAATTTCTTCCAGATAATCATTAATCTTTCCATTATGAAAAGGATTGCTTTTATCTTTTTCAACATAGTGGAGTTCAAAATGATCTAAAAAACAAACATTAATCTGATATTCTTCTGCAATTTTTAGATAATCCTCAAAAGTAGGACCATCTTCTGCTACATCTACGCTCCAAGGTCTGGTATGAACATGAAAATCTGTAAATTTGAACCTCATAAACAAACAAATTAAATAATTAAGAGAGAAAAATAAAAATTTTGGAGAATTATTCCATAGAATTTTCTTTATCAAAAAAAACTTCATAAAATAATTCTTTTTCTTCAGGTGAAGAGGGAGGAGTTATTTTTGTATATCCCCCTGTTTGAATAATACGAACAGCACTTTTATTTTGAATGTGAATATTGCCATATAATCCTTTTAATCCTTTCTCTTTTGCAATAATAATTATATGTTGATATAAAAAACCACCAATCCCTTTCCCTCTATAATCTTCTCTTACAATGAAACTATACTCTCCCATATTTAATTTAGGATTTAAATAATAAGTTGCATTACCAATCATTTTTTCATGCCCGATTTCGCCAATAAATGCACCAATTGAAAAAGTGTTGCTATAATCAATGTTTACCTCGAATTGAGTTTTGGAGTGAGTGAACTCTTTTTTTAATTCAAAGAATCTTAAATATCTATCTCTCTCACTTAATGAATAATATAAATCTTTTAATAATGGCTCATCAGTTGTTTTCACAGGACGAATTCTTATTTTTTCCTTACTTGTTGTAGTATAAAAAGTCTCATATTCTGAAGGATATATACAAATTCGACCTTTCTCATCACAAGGTAATACTTGATCAGAATAAATATATTTCAACTTTTTGGCAGCATCTAATAATAATTGTCTAAATTTAGGATGGGCTATACATATCAATTCAATTACTCTTTCACGAATACTTTTTCCATGAAGATAAGCAACGCCCCATTCCGTTACTACATAATGCACATCTCCACGAGACAACATTATCCCCGCTCCTTCATCTAAATGAGGTACAATTCGTGATTTTTTGCCATCTCGTGAAGTAGAGGGTATAATTATGATTGGTTTACCTCCCTTAGAAAATGCTGCTCCTCTCATAAAATCAATGGTCTCACCAAGTCCAGAATAGAAACGATAACCCTCCGTTGCTGCATTTACTTGTCCAGTTAAATCAATCTGTCGCGCAGAATTTATAGAAACCATCTTCTTATTCATTCCAATATTTTGAGGATTGCATACATAATCAGATGGATGAAATTCAATGAAAGGATTGTTATCTACAAACTTATATAATTTTCTTGTCCCCAAAGCAAAACTGGTAATAATTTTTTCAGGATGATAATTTTTTTTTCGACAAGTTAATACGCCGTTTTCTATAAGTGGTATAATGTTATCCGTAATATAGTGAGAATGCATTCCTAAATTTTTTTTATCTCCTAGAAATTTTAATGCAGCATTTGGAAGATCGCCAAACCCTACATGAATAGTAGATTTATTTTCTATAAGATTTATTAAATTTCGCCCTATTCTATCTGCAATTTCATCTGGTTCATCAAATTGAAACTCTAACAACGGGCTATCATTGTATACAAAATAATCTATTTCTTTCATATGAATAAAACTATTTCCTAGAGTTCGAGGCATTTGAGGGTTAATTTCAGCAATAGTCATATAAGATGATTGTGCTATTGGTTTGGCAATGTCTACATTAATTCCTAAAGAACAAAAACCATAAGGATCAGGAGGAGAAACTTGGATGAGAGCAACATCAATATGTTTCCGACCTGTCAAAAATAACGATGGAATTTCACTAGCATATATTGGTGTATAATCTGCTTGACCTTTGTTGATTTCTTCACGGAGAGTCCTCCCAATAAAAAAAGCATTATGTCTAAAAAGATCCTCCGCTTTATCTTTAAAATATTTTTCAGAACCTATTGTTAGAAAATGAAGAATTTCAGTATCTATTAACTTTTCTGAATTCTTTATTAATTCTGAGGTTAAGAGTTGAGGCTCAGAGCATCCTGAGTCAATAAAGACTCTATTCCCTGGGATAATTTCTTCTATTGCTTGTTGGGCTGTAATTTCCTTTTCTTTCCAACTTTCTTTCCAATTAAAATCCATTGCAATTATTCACTCCATTGAAAAGGCTTAATCCCAATTTTACTTTTATTATTGATTAATTTTATATCTAATTAAACTATTATTTCTATTTCCATTCAAATAATATTTTTGAAATTATAAATAAAATCTTTAAATTTCATTCATCTCTTTTTTGATTTAGAAAATTTCATTTAAAAATCATATATATTAATTGTTAATATTAAATAAAAATTAAAAGTAAATTAAATGAACTTCTAAATTTATAAGATTCAAAAATGTGAAAAAATATGTCAAAAGAAGAAAGAATGGAAAGTATTCTTGTAGAAAATCGAATTTTTAATCCAATTGATCTTAATCCCGAATTCGCAAAGTCCGGAATGTCACTAGAAGAATATAAAAAACTTTACAAACAATCTATAGATGATATGGAAGGCTTCTGGGCTGAACAAGCAAAAACTATCGATTGGATACAACCTTATAACAAAGTCTGGGAAAAAACCGACCTCTTCCCTGGAAAATGGTTTGTAGGAGGAAAACTTAATGTTAGTTATAATTGTATCGATAGACATGTAAAAGCTGGAAAAGGAGATAAAATCGCTCTAATTTGGGAAGCTGATGAACCTGAACAGGTTAGAACATTCTCATACAATGAACTACTAAAAGAAGTATCTAAATGCGCTAACGGTATGAAAAAATTAGGTCTAAAAAAAGGAGATAGAGTAACAATATGGCTACCAATGATACCAGAATTAGCAATAATTATGTTAGCTTGTGCTCGACTTGGAATAATCCACTCAATTGTATTTGGAGGCTTTTCAAAGGAAGCAGTAAAAGATAGAATTGAAGATTCAAATTCACGTCTTTTATTTACGAGTGATGAAACTTTAAGAGCAGGAAAAACCTATCCTAAAATGGCAGATGTGGTTCAAATAATTGATGATGTTCCAACAATTGAGCATGTTATTGTTGTAAAACGATCTGGAAATGAAGTCCCTCATACAGATAAAGATATTTGGTATGAAGAATTCATTGCTAATGTCAATGATGTTTGTGAGCCTGAAGTTATGGATTCTGAAGATACCTTATTTATATTATACACAAGTGGAACTACGGGAAAACCTAAAGGAGTTAAGCATACAACTGCAGGTTATTTATTGTATACTGCTTTAACTCATAGAGTTGTATTTAATTATAAAGATAATGATATCTGGTATTGCACTGCCGATATTGGATGGATTACAGGGCATTCATATATAGTATATGGACCATTAGCTAATGGTGCCACGACATTAATGTTTGAGGGAGTTCCAACTTATCCCGAGGTTGATCGTTTCTGGGATATCGTAGAAAGACATAGGGTAACTCACTTCTATACAGCACCTACTGCAATAAGAGCACTAATGAGATATGGTGAAGAACCAGTTAAAAAACATGATTTAAGTTCTTTAAAAGTTTTAGGAACAGTCGGGGAACCTATAAACCCTGAAGCTTGGACTTGGTATCATAGGATTGTTGGGAAAGAAAAATGTCCGATTGTTGATACTTACTGGCAAACTGAAACTGGAGGTTTTATTATGACTCCAATAGCTACGGCTACTCCCACAAAACCAGGGTCGTGTTGTATGCCCTTCTTAGGTATAAAACCAGTCATTTTCGATTTGGAAGGTGATGAAGTAACAGAAGCAGATGAAGGTGGTTATTTTGCAATGGCAAACCCTTGGCCAGGTATTTTAAGAGATGTTTGGGGCGATACAGAAAGATTTAAATCCACTTATCTTGAAAGATATCCTGGATATTACTATACGGGTGATGGAGCACGACGAGATGAGGATGGATATTATTGGATTCTTGGAAGATTGGATGATGTTATTAAAGTATCTGGACATAGAATTGGGACTATGGAAGTAGAATCTGCTCTTGTTAGCCATCCAAAAGTTGCTGAAGCTGCTGTTGCACCCTTTCCTCATAAAATTAAGGGTCAAGCAATTTGGGCTTTTGTTACATTAATTCAAGGAGTTGAAAGATCTGCAAAGTTATCTAAGGAAATAAGAATGCATGTTAGACAAGAAATAGGTCCTGTTTTTCAACCAGATGTTATTCAATTTGCTGATGACTTACCTAAAACTCGAAGTGGTAAAATTATGAGACGAATTTTGAAAGCAATTGCTTCTGGAGGAGATATAGGTAATATAACCACTTTAGCGAATCCTGAGATAGTAGAACAGTTATTAGAAGAACGAAAAAAAATGGATGTTGAAATAGATTAAATTTTTTTTATTAATTTTTTCTAAAATAGTCTCGCTATATCTAAAATAAAGCGAACTGTAAACTTTTAAATTCTTTTTAAGGTACCTGTTAAAAAAATTAATAAATCCACGTTAAATTTAAGATTGTTAGCAAAAATAGTGCAAAATGCTTAAATATCTAAAAAAGAAATAATATTAAATATGAATTTAAAAGTAAAACAATCTCTAGTAATTCTCCTTTTATTATTTATACCTATTTCTCTTTTACTTACTTATACACCAATTGGTATAACAGCAACAAATACAGGTGTCTTATTTGCATATAAGGAAATAGAGGGAAGAACATGGGGAGCCTGGGTTATGGATGATATTAATGGTGATGGATGGCGCGAAATAGGTATATGTGGTGCTATTTATACGAAAGCTCTTGATGTAAATCCTGCACATGGGGGTCCAAAAGAGATATGGAGTCAATGGGGATTACATCATGAAGTTCTTTGGGGTTGCGATTCTGGAATTGATGCAAATGGAGATGGTATTACGGAACAGTTAGTATTTGAAGCTGTTTGGAATAATCATTATCTACTTAATGGGCAGAATGGAGTTGCATTAGATAGTCCCGATGAAGAAAATAGAAGATATGGATTTTATTGGCCAATTATTGATTGTGGATTCGGTTTAGATCACGATGTAAATAGTAATGGTGTTCATGATTATGTCATTACAGGGATAAATTTTACTCCAAAAGCTATTGTTCAGTGTATTGAAAGTATAAATGCATCGGTGATTTGGGAATTTGAGCTTTCACAAGTTTCAAACGGTATTCGATCTATAAACATAAATTCAACACAGCATATTTTAATAATTTCAGGTTTTTTACAAGTATTAACACATAATGGTATCGAAGTCTGGAATAGATCTGGAGTTGGATGGGGGCTCGATGTCATACCAAACGGTGCTGGTTTTGGCTCTGATGCAATTATAACTAATACAGGAGCTGGAATTACTTTAATAAATGCATCTGATAATACAATTATCTGGTCGAATTTATTAAATATGCATTCATTGCATTATGTGGGAGATATAAATAATGATGGATTTGGAGATTTTGGTGGTTTATACCCTATAGGTGATAAAGTCGGAGTTTGTTCAGGAATGGATGGAACTTTAATACGCAATCATACTGCTCAAACCCTATTAAATTATATGCATGGAGTAATATATTGTGGTGATGTGAATGCTGATGGATACGATGACTATGGAATTTATGGAGATTTTTACCCCCATGAAGTTTTTTCAGGAAATAATGGTTCTCAATTAATTTCGATTATTGGAACATATTTCCAGGGTGCTGAAGAGATGTATGTTGTTCCAGATATTAATGGTAATGGTACTCCAGATATAATGTTATTTGATGGGGGAATCGCTGCGGTTGAGGGAAGTTTCCAAGGCAATGCTATTTTAAATTTTGAAGAGTTTGAAAAAAATGGATTTAAAATAGATGGATTTTCACTTATAATTATAACAGTAGTAACTATAGTGAGTACAATTATCATTTCAAATAAAATCGTTAAAATTAAGAAAAAAGATTAATTTAATTATACTTTTAAAATCCTTCATATCTTTAGAACTTTAAGAGCTTCATTTACAATCCTTTTTGTATTCGGCAGAACTTGGTCTTCTAATTCTCTTGAATAAGGGATGGTAGTTTCAGTACAAACACGACCAAATTTGAATGACATTTCATTTTCTAAAAGCAATGCTGATATTTCACCTGAAAGGCCGAAATTCTTGTAATCTTCATCAACCACTAGGAGGGCTCCTGTTTTACCTACAGAACTTTTCAATCCTTCTACATCTAGAGGAGTTACGCACCTTAGATCCAACACTTCAGCTGAAATACCTTTTCCTTCCAAGAGGTTAGCAGTTTCAATGGAGCGATGAACACCAACACCAACACTAACTAATGTGATATCACTTCCTTCTCTCATTCGATTCAGTTTACCTAAAGGAATTGGTGCCCATTTATCAGGTACTTCTCCTTCTAGCCCTTTTTCCGGAACATCAAAAGAAACTGTTGTTCTTCCACCACTCCCCATGAAATCTAACCAGTAATCTGACAGTAATTTGTGTTCAAAATAAATCACTGGATTATTTTCATATATAGATGAGAGCATCAACCCACCCGCATCGGCTGGATTAGATGGAACAACAATATTTAGTCCTGGTATATGAGCTAGCCATCCCCATAGACTCTGTTCATGTTGTCCAGCATCACCATAACCACCACCACATGCTGTTCTTATAACAAGAGGAACGTTCCATTTATTTCCAGAAAAGTAAAATATTTTCGCTGCATGATTCAAGATGGCATCCATTGTTACACCAATGAAATCTACTAACATTATTTCTACAATAGGACGTAATCCTGCCATTGCAGCTGTAACTGCAGCACCAACAAAAGCACTCTCACTTATAGGTGTAGGCATAACCCTCTTTTTACCAAAACGGGCAAAAAGAGTTGGTCGCAATCCATGTACATCTTCTCCCAAAATAATAATATTTTCATCTTCTTCCATAGCTTTAATTATGGCACTTTCAATTGCTTGGGCGAATCCTAGTTTAGGCATTTTTCATCCCTCCTTCGAAAATTTCTAATGTTTTATTAATTGATTGCTCTATTTCGCGTACTACCTCTTCTTCTATTTGTTTAAGACGATCTGGGTCGCTTTTTAATTTTTTCTGAATAATAACTATTGGATCTGTTTTTTTCTTTGTTTGACCACCAATTTTCCGAAAAAGCAGAAGAATCTCATCTAGACTTTTACCTGGGTATTCTTTGAGAGGTTCGACAACTTCAGCTAATAAATTTGGATTTCGCTGATATCTGAGTAGAGGGTCTCCAAGGAAATGACCTTCTGTATGAACACAGCTTGCATGAATAAATTGAGGTCCATTATCGCTACGGATTTTTGATATCACTTCGTTTGCTACTTTCCAAACCGCCTCTACATCCGTACCGTCAACTTCATATCCCTCAATTCCAAAGCCTTTTGCTCTTTCTATTAAATTTCCTCCTGTAACATCATCTGTAATTGTAGAAACAGCCCAACCGTTATCTTTACAAACGAATAGAACAGGTAAACTCCAAACAGATGCCAAATTCAATGATTCAAGCATCATACCTTGATTAATTGCCCCCTCTCCAAAGAATGCAACAGCAATATTGTTCTGTTTTTTCTGTTTTAAGGCTAAACCAAAACCTGTAGCTGCCGGACCTGATGAACCCACTATGCCTGAAGATGCGATTAAATGTTCTTTTGAAAAAAGATGCATATGACCTCCTTGTCCAGAACAGAGCCCTTTAGGATGCCCTAAAAATTCTAATAATAATAAAGTTGGATCTATACCTCGCATTAAAAATGGGATTGTACTTCGATGATCAACTGCTATAGCATCTCCTTGTTCTAATTGTGAAATTATACCAGCTATAATTGCTTCCTCTCCAGTTCCAAGATGCATTTCACCTGAAATCTTTCCTTTTTCCCATAATTCCTGTACAGCATTCTCAAAAAAGCGACTATGCAACATACTGCGATAAAGTTGCCATATTTCAACTTCAGCCATAACTTTCACATTATATATTTTCTTTTCATTTTTTAATTGTTTTTTTTTAACTTCATCTTTTCTTAAATTTTTAGTTTTTGTTTCATTTCAATATATTTCTACAATTTGGTCAGTAAATTTCTATTTTTAATTATAAAAAAATGGAAAATTAGTTAATTAATCTAAATTATTAGAATGTTTATTCGACAATAAATTGATTTAGTTTTGTCAACCGAATTTTTCTAATATGTATTTATAAATTCTTAAAGAAGAATTACTCCTTAGATAAACTTTTATCTTTTTTGGATGGTTTCTCAGGCTTTTTTGAGATTTTAATATTTAGTTCTTGTCCTTCTTTCTTAATAGGTATTATGGGTTTTAAGGCATCTATTGGCGCGTTGCACACCCAACATGCGTTTTCTAAATTAGTTAAAGTTTGGGCACAATTATTGCAATAGATCGAATTGCATTTTGGGCATATATAAATATTAAACCGTTCAACTTCACCTTTGCAAACTAAACAACTTTTTATCTCTTTATGAACTGTAACTTTTTCTTCTACCATTTGAGGTGTAAATTTCTTCTCTAGAACCTCATTTATTGCTTTTGTTACATATCTTTTTAAATTTAAAAACTCAATTCTTTCTTGTAGTTTGGAATTACGAATAAATAACGCTCTCCATTCCTCTAATTGATTGAAAAGTTGATTTTGCTGAATTATTAATTTTTTTGTTAATAACTCTAATCCTTTATTTTCAGCAATTTTGAGAGCATTAGTTAATAATTTCCTTGAAAGTTCAGCATTTCCCTCAATTAAAGCCAATTTTGCTTGGAGAGAATAAGCATCAATTAAAGTGGTAATAGAACGTTGCTTTGTAGCGATATCAGAAATCTTATTAAGTAAATCTTGAATTTCTGACAATATCTCTTCGTCTCCAGAATATTTTAACTCATCTAGTAAAAGATCGCAGAGATTTGTCCGGATCATAAATTCTATTTGATAATCAAATTTTGTTTCAAGTATTTCTTCAAAAATTTGTTGAGCTTGAAATCGATATTTCGCTCTTTGTTTACTTTTTAATATAATAGCTTCCCCAAATCTCTTAAAGAAATTTATCCAAGGCCACTTACTTGCAAATTCTGAAATCTCCTTCATTGAATCCTCAATTTGATTAAAATCTTTAGCTTCAATGGCAGATTGTACCAATAATAAGTAAATTATTATCAGATCGTAATCAAAGATAGTATTATTCGATTCACATAAAGTTCTATGTGCTTTTGCTGCTTCTCTTAGGTATTCAATTGATTTTTCTATTTTATTTTTATAATAGTATATCCACCCAATATTTCTATGAGCATAACAATAAAAATGCGATACGCCTTGTTGAATATTTAAATTTTTATTGTGAATAGTTAATACTTTATGATAACATTCTAAACTTTTTTCAAATTCACCCTTTCCACGATAAATTGATCCAAAAGTAGAATATACAGATAAAAGCCCTCTAAAATGATTTAACTTTTTATAAAGAACTAAACATTGTTGGGCATATTCGGTTGCTTGATCTAAATCTCCTTTATAAAAATTAGTAAATGCTACTGAGAATTCTGCTCGTGCGATGTGTCTTTCGCTAGAAATTTCTTTGGCAAGATCTAACATTTTATGGAAATAAATTAAAGCTTCATCCAATTTGCCTTGAGCTCGTTTAACCCAACCTAGTGCTTCAAGCTGATAAAATATAGATTTTTTATCGTTCAAAGCTTCATAAACTGCTATGCTATGATTTAAATTAACTATAGCATTTTCAAGATCCCCTTGAATAGAATAAAAACCACCTTTTATAGAAAATAATCTACCAATTCCATCCTTTACTAGGGAATTCTCTTTAACTTTTTCATCCATTTGGTTTATAATTTCTTCAGAAAGTTTAATTTCTTGATTAACTTGTTCATATTTTTTTAAGGCCATTAGAGATACTAATTTTGCTATTCTCACACCAAATTCTTGGATTAAATTCATCTGGATTGCTTTCTCCTTTAATAAATCGTCAAGTATTGATAAAGCTTTGTTAAATTCTCTCGCTTTTACTAATGTAATACTATTTAAAATCAGTTTATCAATATTACCTAAATTTTGAGATGGTTTATTGCTTTTCACTTTCTTCAAATAACCCTATATATTTATTATAATAGATTTTCTAATGAATTTCATACTTGAATATCTAATATTAAGTTCTATGAATAATTAATAAAAAGGCAACTCAACAAATAATATTTTATATTTTTATAACTCTAATCTTTAAAGCATTAGAATCTGGAACTTATATTCATAGTATTTTATTGTTTATAAAAAATACATTCACTTGAGCAGGATTAACCTTTCGCGTAAGTACCAATACAATATAATAAATCTAAATTTTCTGAGAGTTCTTTTCCATATACCATCTTTACGCTAGAAGTATCTTCATTTTTTATTAAGTTCATTGATTTAATAATTCTTTTTGGGAAATGTTTATGGTTCGCAATAATAAGATGATTTGCGCCTAAATCTATACTTGCCTTAATAATCCTTAAAGCAGAATCCTGATTTACTGCTATTAAAGGTCCCAATCGCTTATTTACCAATAATCCATACCCTTCATTCTCTACAACTAAAATCTTAGCTCCCAACTCAACTTTCAAGTTTAAATACCTTTTTCGATTAAATCCCATTGTATTTTCATCAAGAGTTAATAACCATTCTGGAAGATTTTCTATAACTTTTACATCCTTATTTTGAAATCTAAACTCTTGTATATGCATTGGTAATTGGCACATTATTCCATAAAACCTACTCTTAAAACCAAACTTCTCATAAATTGGTTTTCCTAATTCTGATGCATAAAGAATCATTGATTCACAATTCTTATCCTTTGCAATTTTTAACAAATTCCTAAAAATCTCTGTTCCTACTCCTTTACCTCTGTAATCTGGTAACACAGCCATATAACCAAAACTACTAACTTTTCCAAATAAAAAGACACCACCAATGCCGAAGATTTTCCTATCATCTTCAGAAATAAGAAACTCTCCAATTTTATTTTCAATTAAAGCTTTCCATATTCTTTCTTCTTCTTTAATATCTTCTGGCGAAGGTCTTCTAAAAGATGAATATAATACATTTATACAATCGATAATTTCTTTATTAGTTGGTTTTCTAATACTAAAGTTTAGCATGTCAATTTTTAATATTCTTTGATTTATTTTAAACTAAATCCATGATGGAAATAATTTTTTTCTTCATAATAATTCAAAATTTATAAAAATACATTATTCCACTTTTTTTAAATGAATAAAAATAAATAACTCCATTTTTTTTTATTATTTCAGAGATTTTTGATTTTTCTTTACTTTTTATTCATTCTATAAATAATAAGGTTTTAAAATTGAGTCTTGATAGTGAACAATTAGCCGAAAAGATCAAAGGAATGGAACAAAATGAAGCAATTGACATGCTTTTTTCTATATTAACTACCTCAACAAATGTGGAAATTAAAGTAAAAGCAGCTGATCTTTTAAATCAATATGACAATATTGGAAATAAATATTTTCAAGATATAAAAACAATTTTCCAAAACGATCATTATCCTCAAATAAGGTTAAAATTAATCGAGATATTGACAGATAATTATCAAAAAGAAGGTTTTGTCTTCTTAAAAGAACAATACAAAAATTGTAAAGACGGAACAGTAAGAAAATATCTTATTGAAAAAGTTGGACAAAAAGATCTAATTAATTCAAAGCAATTCCTTATTGATGCATTAAACGATTCTGATTTTGATGCTAAAAAAGAAGCAATAAAACTATTAGGAAAAGGGCTTATAATTGAAGCATTAAAACCTTTAATTGAGATGCTCCATTTCAGAAATGTTGAGATTTATGACTCTCTAATTAAAGCTATTGTAAATATTGGTA
The DNA here is from genome assembly GCA_048885925.1 of Candidatus Hermodarchaeota archaeon. Lineage (GTDB taxonomy): Archaea > Asgardarchaeota > Lokiarchaeia > Sigyniarchaeales > SOKP01 > Loki-b32. Next base: position 23,163 of record JBHLLG010000002.1, on the reverse strand, counting down.
GAAAAGGAAATTTACACCTTATTCATGAATATATTAATACAGATGATCCTAACATAAAGCGAGAATTACCTATAATCCTTGGTAAAATAGGTAGCAAAGAAAGTGAAAAAATTTTAATTGAATTCTTAAAAGATCAAAATCCTATAATACGAAAAAATTCAGTATATGCATTGGAACACATAATTGAATTAAAAAATATAAGATATATTTTAGAATTGTTAGAAGATAAGAATATTGAGGTAAAAAAAGAAGTAATTCGTATTTTGGGAACTCTTGAAAGTAAAAGATCAATTAAACCTCTTTTAGAGTTGCTAAAAGAAAATGATTTAAAAATCAGAAATCTTGCTAAAAACGCTCTTAACAAAATTCTTAGCAAAACTAAATCTTATGAAGTTCTCTATGAAGTCGCAAAAGGAAGAAATATTAATGCAAGAAAAGCAGCAATAAAATTATTGGGTATATTAAGGGATTATAATGCGATTGACATCCTAATACCAACTCTTAATAGTAAAGTAGCTAGCATAAGAAGATCTGCATATAAATCTCTATTAAAAATATTAGATAATAAACTTAATGATAAAATTTTAACCGCATTATCCGATAAATCTTGGCAGATTAGAATGTATTGTACAAAAATATTAGGTGAGATCAGAGATTCTAGTATTATTAATATTCTTATTAATCTAATTGAAGATGAAAATGGAAGTGTAAGAAAAGCAGCTGTAGATGCTTTAGCTAAATTTGAAAGTGATAAAATTATAAATTTTGCAAAGGAATTATTAAATAGCTCTAATTGGAAGTTCCGTAGATCTGCAGTTAGATTATTTTTAAGTAGTGGGAATAATGAATCATTAAACTCTCTTATTACGTGTTTAAATGATGATGATGTATATATTAAAAGTTGGGCTGCTATGGCATTAGGAAAACTTAAAAATATTGACAATATTGAACCTTTTACTCAATTATTAAAAGAAAAAGATGATAAAATTCGAATATCTGCAGCTAAAGCATTGGGTGAGATTGGAAATAAAGATGCTATTAGTTCTCTAATTGAGGCTTTAGGAGATGATAACTGGGACGTAAGAAAAGAAATAGAGAATGCTTTGAACCAAATTGATCCAGATTGGATGAATAATTTATAGCTCTAAATTAAAAATGAATGCATTTTAACAACTTTATGAATTATTTCATTAAATGTTTCGAATATTAGATTAGCATTAGACTCTCTATTTACAATCATAATTAAAAATGTTTTATTATCACATTTAAAAATAAGAATTGTTTTTTCTGCTACTTCAGCAATTATTTTATTAATCTCTTGTTCACCAATTGTTTCACCAATCCCTACTGCACTTTCTAACACAGAAGCACACATAGAAGTAAAACTCTTACTATCAAATTCATTCTTTAAATTCTCAATTATGAGCCCTCCATCCCGATGAGCAAAAATAATTCCTTCTAAGTTACTTTGATTTTTTATATCATCAAGATATTGGTATAATCCATCAACTTTTTGTAAATCAGAATCATTCATATAATTCATTAAATTATATATTTCAGTTTTTATAAATATGGACAATTAATTAAAACTATTTAATTAATATATTATATATGATTAACGCGAATTCCGAAGCAAGAATTATTGATATAATAAAAAATTCAAATGAAGATTTTATTGAAAATGAATTAAAACCATTTTTAAGAATTCCATGTCATACTCTTAATTATGAAGGAATTATACAAGCTAAAAATTATCTTATTTCATACATTTCTAAATTTAGTAAAAAAACAAATGAGTATAAAGGTGAAATAAATCCTTTAATAATTGCTGAAGTGGAGGGAAAAATCAAGAAAGCTTTATTAATTTATATGATGTACGATACTCAACCTATTAGTGAAAAAAACAAATGGATTAATAATCCATTTGGAGCTGAAGTTAAGACTCTTCCTCCACCACTCGATAAATTAGGTCATTGTATAATAGCCAGAGGAGCTTACAATTCAAAAACACCCCTGGTCTGTTTTTTGAATATAGTAAAAATTTTAAAAAAAGAAGAAAAGCTTCCGATTTCATTACTTCTTTTATTTGATGGCGATGAGGAAAAAGGTTCGCTTTCATTATTAAAATTCCTTGAAGATTCAAATAACAGAAAATTATTCGAAAATTGTATAGATGCTTATTATCCCTCAACAAAACAAGATTTAAATCAAAAATCCGTTATAAAACTAGGATATAGAGGAATTTTATCATTAACAATTAAAATTTCATCAAAAAATAAAGAACCTCATTCTGCTTTCAGTGGAATGATTCCTAATCCCGCGTCTGACTTAGTTTCCTTCCTTAATCTAATATATTCAAATAATGAATTTCATATAAAAAGTCTGAAACGTTCATATAAATTAACAAATGAAGAAAAATCTATTATCCAGATTCTTATGAAAGAATTTGATATTGATAAATTAAAAGAAAAAGCTGGAATTGAACAAACAATAGAAGAAGACCCTCAAGAACTATTTATTAATTATCTCTATAGACCTACTTTTAATATTTCAACATTAAAATCAGGCTTTTTAGAGAATGGCATAAAAAATTATGTACCTAACCAAGCTATATGCAATATTGACATTAGATTCGCTCATAATGTTTCAAATGAAGATATATTGAAAGAGATTGATGAAAAGATTAATTATTTTTCTAAAATGACTAAAAATGAAGTTGAAATTAAGAAAAATTTAGGTTATGAAAGTTCACGAATTAGAGCAGATTCAATCTTAGTTAAGAGTTTGGTAAAAAGTGCTGAGGTTTTAGGATTTACAACTGAAATTTGGCCATTAAGCGCTGCAGCGGCTCCATTAAGTAGAATTCAGAAAATTTTAGGATTAGATTTCATAACAGGAGGTTTGGGAATTGGGGGATTTGCTCATTCTGCAAATGAATTTATTCAATATAAATCAATAATTAATACTAGATTATCTTATTATTATTTTTTAAAAAATTATTCAAAATTAATGAAACAAAAAGATTAAAGTAATCAAATAATCCTATAATCCCCCTACTTCTTGATTTTATAGCGTTTTCAGGACATAATTCCATACAACACAAACAGGAAATACATTTTTTCCTAGAAAAAATTATAGTTATATGATATAGTTAAGAATTTTAATTTCGTAATTTTTTAAATATATTTATTGATTAAATTAAATTTTTATAAATTTAATATATTATTTTATAAGATAGTTTGTATAATTACAATAAAACTCAAAAGTTTAGAGAAAATGTCATTAGATAATTTATTTAAAGTTTGCATTTTCGGAGATGGGGGTGTCGGCAAAACTACTTTAGTGAATCGATATCTCACAGGTGTATTTAAAAGCGATTCACAAATAACTATCGGAGTAGATTTTCATGTAAAGAAAATAGAAATCGAGGGAAAGCGAGTAAGTTTGCAAATCTGGGATTTTGCGGGGGAAGACCGGTTTAGATTCCTTATGCCTAGTTATTCAATTGGATCTTCAGGCGGTATTTTTATGTTCGACATAACTAGATATACTAGTCTTAAAAATTTTGAAGATTGGTTAGGTATTTTTAAAATGGGGAACCAAAGTCAAGAACCTCGAATTCCTATTATTATGGTAGGAGGAAAACTAGATCTAGAATATAAAAGAACTGTTTCTAGAGAAGATGCTCTTAAATTGGCTGAGGAAAATAATTTAAGTAGTTATATTGAGTGTTCAGCTAGAGATGGACAAAATGTTGAAGAGATTTTCATTGAGATTGGTCGATTAATGATGAGAAAAGCGGAGCTTATGGAAAATAATATTAACAATAAAAATCAGACTACTCAATTATAAAAATTTCATCTAACTTATTCAGTACCAAATCTGGGATTAAATTTTTATCAATTTCATCTGAATTTTTTACTTTTTCCTTTATATTCTCCACTATTTCTCTCGTTGATACTCCGGTTAAAACTACTATAGTTTTTATCCCTGCACGATTACCTGCTAATATATCTGTATTTAATCGATCACCAAAAATACATACATTTTCAGGAGAGATTTTATAATCATCTAATATCATTTTTATTCCAAATGGCTCTGGTTTTCCAAAAATTCTAATAGGCTTTCTATCAGTACAAGTAATTAAAGCATTTACCATTACTCCAGCACCTGGTTTAAACCCTCTGGCAACAGGTAATGTAGAGTCCGCATTTGTGGCATAAAACTGAGCTTTTCCTTCTAAAATACATTTTTGAGCTAAAGCTAATTTACTATAATTAAAATCTCTGTCTAAACCAACAATTACAAAATCTATATCTTCAATATTTTTAGGTTCAGTAATTATTTTATGACCTAAGGATTGTAGCTCTTTTCTTAAACCTGCTTCCCCTATTACAAATATATTAGCATTTTTCTTTAATTTTGTAATTTCTACTGATGTAATTGACGCACTTGTGTAAAAATCAGATATTTCACTGGAAATATTAAATTCTTTCAATTTATTTAGGTAATTTTGTCTAGTTGCTGTAGAATTATTAGAATTATATATAATTTTAATGGATTTATTTTTTAATTCCTTTATAACTTCATCTACATTGGGAATTAATGTATTTCCACGATATATTACCCCATCTAAATCAAATATAGCTAATTTAATACTTTTTAACTCATCGATTAACTCTTTCATCTTGTTATTACCAACCGATTGGTAACCCTAATAAAATTATCATTAACTGAATTCCGATTGGAATAAATATTGGATTCAAAATATTATCTGCAGTATAAATTGGAAAATAGTCTGTGAGAAAGAATATTATTGCTCCAATTATTGCATAAATAGGTCCTACAAGAATTAATCCAATAATATACGCTACTATAATTCCCGCAAGGAATCCTTCTACTGATTTGGTATCTTTACTTCTTACCTTAACTTTATGTTTTCCATACTTTCTTCCAATTAATGCCGCTGCTGCATCTGAAAGACATGCGATAAGGATTCCTGTAAAAAATGCTAAAATATGGATAATTCCTGCCATATACAACATATAAGAAAAGACAAATCCAGTAATAATATAAATTTGTGGACCTGTTGCATTGATTTCTTTGTTCCTTAACATCGATCTTGTTAAAAAATTAAAAATTGAATATTCAGGACCCCATATTATTCTAATTAAATCAGATATTATCGCAAACATTAAAGCTCCTATTAATCCCATCATGGTTAGATATTTAAGACCGAGAGGATCTCCAATATAATATGGATACAAAGATAAATCCCCCCAAGTAAATTCATAAGCAGGCGTTATATCATTAATAAGCCTAACTACACCATCGCTTATTAATTGGATAAGCGGTGGGACAATGAAAAACCCAAAATATCCAAATACTAATAAAAATCCCATTAAATGAAAACTCTTTCTAATTACTTCCATTTTAAATGGAATATCTTTCTGATATGGATTCTCTCTAGTTAATCTTTCAACATATCTTCTTAAAATTGATTTTTTTTTAATCTTATTTACTAGATTTTCATTCTCTAATTTTATTTTCTTTTTTTCTCTTTTAATCAAAAAAGAAAAAATCAGAGCAATACCTAAATTCATTCCAATCCACCACATCATAAAACCATTATAAGGATAATCAAAAAATCTAAAAATTAAATTATAAAATCCAAAAATGAAGAAACAAACTCCACAAACAATTGTTGATGTCCCTCCATACTTATTATTACCTTTAATTCCTCTTCGTCCAATAAAAAGCATTAGAAATGTTAATATAAAAAAACAGAATGATAACGCTATATTATATATAATATCAACAGCAGTCCAATATGTCATAATTATATTGATAGAGAATTATATTAATTATTTTAATAATTAATAACATAATAATTAATTTCCCCTTAATTATGAATTACCATAAAAGTAATTTTCTTAAACTCCTATCTAAAGAATCAACAAGTAAAATTCCACTATATTGCCCCGGATATCCTGAAGAAAATTTTATTTATAATTATATTAAATCTTATAATCTTGATCCTAACAAAAAGAAATTGATTTTAAATAATAAAAGTTATTATCTCATCGAAAAAATGGGTTTTGACGCTATTTCTTTATGGGATTTCCGAAAAGGAAAAGGAGGCTATATTTTAAATGACCAAAGAAGAGTAGATGGATGGGGTCGCATCTATAAAGGAGATTGGTATATGTGGGATGGAGTCTTTAAAGATTCTAATATTGTTCAAAATTGGAGCCACTTAAATCTTCCTTCAGAAGATAATTTAAAGCTGTTAAAAGATTTTCTAAATAATGTTAACAATAATTTAGATTATGTAATTTCTTTACCTGGTTTGTTTGAAAAAACTTGGCAATCTATGGGCTTTTTTTATTTCGCTAAATCTTTAAAAAAAAATATTGATTTAGTGACTACAGTTACTAAATTTTTCTCAGATTACTTAAAAACATTAATTGAAGTTCTTCAGAACACTGGAGCAACTATATTTCTGATAGCCGATGACTATGGCTACAAGAATCGAACTTTTATTGCTAAGAGCGTTTGGAAGAAGCTATTTTATGAAGAATATACAGAGATTATTAATTTCATCCATAAAAGGAACCAGAAAATAATAATCCATTCTGATGGTTATATTTCCAATATGATCAACATTTTTATTGAGTTAGGTTTTGATGGAATTCAAAGCTTAGAGCCTAATGCAGGAGTAAATATCTTTGCCCTCTTTAAAAAATATCAAGATCAAATTTGCTTTATTGGTAATATAGATATCTCTTTCTTATCTTTTGGAACTCCTTTACAAATAAAAGATTATGTTGTTAAATTAATTCAAAAAGCAAGAAAATATAATTGTCATTTAGTAATATCACCCACGCAACAAATTAACTCAAGTTGTATCCCAGAAAATATTAATGCAATGATAGAAACTACAATAAATATTTAAATAATAATTTAGATATTTACTACAAATATATGCTTTAAAAAATAATAACAGCGTTTAAGGAATTTTTACAAAAATTTCGAAAATTAATTAATAACGAAGTAATAATATAATTTATTAGACTATAAGTAATACAAAAAAATAAATAAAATTAAAATAAGTAAATTATATCTATTATAGTAAGATTATTTCACAAATCATATTCCTAAAAATATATCCTAATTATAAATCAAAAAATAAATGAGTTCTATGGAGCAAACTAGCGAATCTTTAGATGATATCTTAAAAAAATTGTTAGCAGCCATCCCAGAAGTAAAAGCTGCTGCAATTGTATCTGCTGAAGGTCTACCGATCGCTTCCGCACTTCCGCAAGGAGTAGATGAAACTAGGATTGCCGCAATGACCGCAGCGTTACTCTCCCTAGCCGAAAGATCTGTTATTGAGATGGAGAAAGGGGAATTTGACCAATTATATGTGAAGGGAAGCGACGGTTATTTATTAGTCTTACAAGCTGGCCCCAATGCCGTGTTAACTGTTTCTACTACGAAAGATGTGAGATTAGGATTAATCTTTTTGGATTGTAAGCGAACTTGCGAAAGGATAGCTAAATTAATATAATTATAGTATTAACCATTCTTGTTTTTTTTGAATTTCTAGATATAATCTCTCTATTCCTTTAGGTATTTTTGAAATTAAAGATTTATAATTAGAATTAACGAAATTAATATTAATTATTTCTTTTCTTAGAAAAAAAAGTTAATGAAGTAAAATATTTGGTTAAAATGATTGATGAAAACTTAAATAATTACATGTATCAATTCATAGATAGAATTTGTAATGAAGTAGGACCAAGAGAATCGGGTACTGAACAAGAAATACTCGCAGGAAATATAATAGAAGAAGAATTGAAAAAATTTTGTGATGAAATTCATCAAGAAGAATATATTAGTAGTCCTCATGCATTTCTCGGAGGAATAAAATATGCTGCTTCACTGGTTTTAGTGTCAATACTTTTTTATTGGCTTTCTTTATTAGTTGATATTAAAATATTGCTAATTATCGAAATTTATAGTTTTATTTTCATGATTATAGCTATTATTTTTATAATCATTTCCATTAGTTATTTTATATTGGAAGTAATGAAATACCATGAAGTATTTGATTTTCTTTTTCCTAAAAAACATTCAAAAAATGTTATTGGAACTATAAATCCTTCAGGGAATTTAAAGCATAGTATAATTTTTTCGGCACATCATGATTCTGCATTTGAGTTCAATACATTTTATTATCTAAAAAGATTTGGACAAATAATAATTAATGTTGGATATCTTATTGTGGTAATAATCTTTATTGTAGTTATATTAAAAATAATTCTTCAATTGCTTTCAATTGAATTACCGATATTATATTTATCCTTTGGAGTTTTATTCATCATTTTTAGTCCCATAGGATTAGTTTATATATTATTTCACACATATCATCCAGTCCTGGGAGCATTTGATAATTTATCTGGAGTTTCAGTTATCTTAGGAATAGGTAAATATTTGACAGAAAATAAAGATAATCCAAATATTTTCCCTAAACATACTAAAATTTATCTAATTTCTTTTGCGGGGGAGGAAGCAGGATTAAGAGGGTCAAAACGATATATTACTACACATTTTAAAAACTTGAAAGAGGAGGAGACTATAGTTATCAACATGGATAGTATAGGAAAAAAAGAAATTGTAGTTATACATGATAGAGAGCCTGGAATAGGAGCAAAACATGATCCAAAGTTATATAAACCATTATTTGAAATCGCTAAAAAAGTAAATCCTAATGCAAAGATATCTCCTCTAGCATTTGGAGCCACAGATGGTGCTGCATTTAGTAAAAAAAAGATAGCTGCGGTTTCAATGGGTTCACTTAATTTAAAAGATGAACTAGTTCCCTATTATCATACAAGACTAGATACCCCTGAAGTTATTGAAAAAGAAGCCTTAGGACAATTCGTTGCCATATGTCTAGAATTCTTAAAATCTGTTGATTCGCAATAAGATAATAAAGCGCAATATTATTAAATTCTATTAAAACACTAAATATTTAAATGTAAATAGAGACAAAATAGAAAATTTAATTATTACAATATTTTTTTGGTTAAAAAATAAATTCGATTATAAAGGTGGATGAAGCATAAAAGAAAAATTAATATGTGCGTTATTATATGGAGAATCAGAAACTGAAAAACAAGTTATCGAGATTGCTTCTAGTTATAAAAATTGTCCTTATATAAACATCATGACCACTATAAAAAATCAACTTTATGCGTTATTTTTTCTCCCTGAAAGGCAAAAATGGTGGATCGAATCAATTGAAAAATATCCAAGCAATACATTTAGTTTAAAAAGTGCCAAAGTTACTTTTTTAGATAATGTTTATTATCCTAAAGAATTAAAACTCCGAATCCCCAAAAAAGTAACAAATATTAGTCCATGTGGAGCAAATTGTAAAAAATGTCCAAGTATGGATAAATATTGTTGTTGTCCCGCCACAATTTTCTATAAAAAACCAATTATGAAATAAATTAATATAATAAATTCTAAAAAAAACATTAAGAGATGATTAAAATTCAAAATGAAAAAAGTTCATATTTTATAGATCTAAAAGATACTCCCAAATTTATACAAATGGAAGGACTTGAAACAACCATTCTCACGGGATTACAAGGTGAAAAAATGATGATGGCACTCAATGCTACATTGCCGGGTCATTCAGTTCCTTTACATTCTCATAAACATGAACAAGTAGGCATAATTTATGCTGGTCAAGCAAAGCTAAGAATTGGAGATGAAGAGCGACATGTTAAGAAAGGAGACTTTTATTGTATTCCAGCAAATACTCCTCATAGCGATATATGTATCGGTGATGAACCTTTTGTCATGCTAGACGTTTTTTATCCTATAAGGAAGGATTTTTTAAAAAAGTTAAAAAAAAATTAATTCAACTTAACTAAGGCGTTATTAATTACTTCTCTAAGTTTTGTTTTTTCTATTTCTGGTCCAATTTCCATCCTTTGACCATTAACATAGATTCCTCGAGAAATACCATATCGCTGTAGAATTGGTTTGTCAATTGCAGAAAATTCATTGAGAACAACATTATTACCAAATTCTGAAAGTACGTCTCGCACTCGTTGTGCCTCAACATCACTTGTTAAGCAGAATCTATTCCAAAACAAATCTACTATAATTTTTCCTTTTTCTGGTTTAAATTCATACTTTTTTTTTCTGAAATATGGTGGGTTGGCACTCTTATCTAATTGTTTCCAAAAAATTGCTTCTTCACCTTGTTTTTCTGCAATTTTAAATCCTAATTTTAAAAAATATTCAGCAGGCATAAACCAAAAATCCCAAAAATAAGCAATTGTAGCAATTCCTTTACGATTTTGTTTATAAGTTTCTTCTTCTGCAGCTTTAATTAACTCTTTTCCAATCCCTTTCTTAGCAAATTTTGAATGCGAAACTAAGCAAGGAAATACCATTAATTCTTTACCTTCAATCGACCAGGGATTTATCTCAATTGGCATAATATATAAAAATCCAGCATGAATATTATTTAAAAGAGCAACTTTAACTCTCAATCCATGATGTTCCATATTCCTAAGCCAAGATATACGGCGTGGAGCAGACATTTCATATTCGATGTTATTTTCATTTACATGAGTACAGGTACCAACATAATATTCATCATCTTTAGTCATATCTCGAATGATAGTTCCCATTTCGAATGAACCCTACAATCATTTAAATTATTTTCTTAATATTTTCTTGAATTAACTTCGCATTCGGAACAATTGCATTCTCTAAATTTGGTGCATAGGGAATTGGAATATCAGGAGTGTTAATTCTTAAGATTGGTTTCTTTAAATAATGAAAACCCTCTTCTGCTACAAACGCAGCAATCTCTGCGCTTACTGAACATGTTTTACAGCCTTCATCCACGATAATCAATTTTCCTGTTTTCTCAACAGAATTAAGAATTGTTTCTTTATCCATTGGAACTAAAGTCCTTGGATCAATAACTTCACAATGGATATTATCTTCTTTTAATTTATTAGCAGTTATAATACATTCTTGGACCATTGCTCCAGTAGCAACAATAGTTACATCATCACCTTCAATACATTTCCTTGCTTTTCCAAATGGTATCGTGAAATCTTTATCCAATGGTACCTCTCCAGTTAGGTAATAAACTCTCTTATTCTCAAAAAAGATTACAGGATCATCTTCTCTTATGGCGTTCTTCAATAATCCTTTAAAATCTCGTCCATTAGATGGCACTACGACTTTTAAACCTGGTACATGCATAAACCATGACTCAAAAGACTGTGAATGCTGCGAGGCACCCATTATACCAGTTCCAAATGGAGTTCTTATAGTAACAGGGACGGAAATTTGACCTCCATACATATATCTTGCTTTTGCGGCTTGATTCACTATCATATCCATACATACAGTTAAAAAGTCTGCAAACATAATTTCTGCAATAGGACGCATTCCAACCATAGCAGCTCCAATAGCACAACCCAAAATCGCATTTTCACTAATCGGTGTTTCACGAATTCTTTCTGGACCAAATTTTTCTAATAAACCTTCTGTTACAAAAAAAGGGCCTCCAAACTTACCTATATCTTCTCCTATTAAGAATACGGATTTATCCCGTTCCATCTCTTCTTCAATAGCTAACCTAATAGCCTCTAAACCCTTCATAGTTTTAGTTTCTTCCGTCACTTTAATTACCCCCTAACTTAATTGGATTTTTATATAAATCATCTAGAACAGTAATAGTGTCTGGTTTTGGACTTTTTTTAGCTAATTTAACACTTAACTCTATTTGTGCTAAAGTATCTTCTTCAATTTCTTGAATAAGAGCTCGATCGATAAGTTCATTTTTGATAAGTTTCAGTTTATAAGCTTCAATTGGACATTTTTTTTTCCATTCTTCTTTTTCTTCAGTTGATCGATATTTATCAGCATCTATAGTCATTTGACCCCCCCACCTATAAGTCTTGCATTCAATTAATGTAGGACCACCATCCTTTCTTGCGAACTCAACAGCTTCTTTAATAGTTATGTATACCTCAATTACGTCATTACCATCAATAGTAAGACCTTTCATCCCATATCCTTGAGCTCGGAGTGAAAGATCTTTAATTCCACTTGCATAATGAACTGGGGTGCTCCAACCATACATGTTATTCTCTAAAACGAAAATTATAGGAAGTTTCCATATTGCAGCAAGATTCATGGATTCGTGGAGCATTCCTTGGTTTGCAGCACCATCGCCAAAGAAAGTAAGAACTACCTTCCCCTCATTTCTCATTTTTGAGGCTAAGGCAACTCCAAGTGCTAAAGGTGGTCCTGCCCCAACAATTCCATTTGCCCCTAGCATGTTTTTAGAAAAATCAGCAACATGCATCGAACCACCGCGTCCCTTGCATATTCCTCCTTCTTTTCCATATATCTCTGCCATTAGCGAATTAACATTACCACCTTTAGCAATAAAATGACCATGACCTCTGTGGGTAGAAGTAATATAATCATTATCATTAATTGCCGCACATGCTCCAACAGATATAGCTTCTTCACCAACATATGCATGTACTAAAGGCGATTTGATTTTACCTGTATCTTTTGAAATTCTCTGTTCAAATTTACGAATCAATAACATCTTTTTATAAAGATTAATCAAATCATCAGAACTCAAGTCTTTAGGTAATTCAGTACTACTCATTTTTAAACACCTTGCATTTTGAAAAAATTTCTTCTAATTATCATTTACATATTTTATTTCTAATAAATTGAAATTTAATCAAGAATATTTAATACTTTCTTTTCATTGATTTAACGTGTAAAAGGATTAAAGATTTTTTAAAAATTATAGTGAGTTAGCTTATATTATGTCTAAAAATAATCATTATTATGCAATTATAAAGCCTTATCGTCAAGATTTCATCACAAATCCAAATGAGGAAGAAGATAAAATTATGTCTGATCATTTTCAGTACTTAAAATCTTTACTTAATCAAGAAAGATTAGTTCTCGCGGGTCCAACATTAATTCTTGAAGATCCATTTGGACTTATAATCCTTGAAGCAGAAAATGAAAAAGATGCAAGAGAAATACTTGAAAAAGATCCTTCAGTTAGAGCTGGAATTCAAAAAATAGTAGATTTTAGACCTATTCGACTCTCACTAATAAGAAAATAACGAATCTAAGAAAAAGTGCTTGCATCTTAATATTTACTAATTTTATGATAATAAAACCACAAACTATTAATTTTTCAATTCATTTCATAAATCACTAAACTTCATTAAAGTTCAATTATTTAACGGGTACACTCAGATGTTTAAGCTTTACACCATCGAAGGGAAGATTGAGATACCACCGTTCTTATTTGACCAAGAAAAAACTGTAAGTGCAAGGATTATTCTTTCAGAAGATTATGAAGGAATTATTACAAGAGATTATGGTTTTATAATTTCAGTTGTAGATGTTCTTAACGTTGGAAAAGGTATTATCATACCAGGTAATGCAAATACATTCCATGAGGTAGAATTTACTATTCTTACATTTAAACCAACTGTTTCGGAGATTGTGGAAGGAACTGTAGTTGAAATTGTTGATTTTGGTTCATTCGTTCGTCTAGGACCATTAGATGGATTAGTTCATGTATCACAGATCTGTGATGATTATATCTCGTATGAACAAGTTGGAAATAGATTTATAGGAAAAGAAACAGGAAAAATCCTTGAAGTTAATGATCAAGTAAGAGCAAGAATAATTGCAGTTTCCTTAGGTACAGGCAGAAGTGGTAAACTTGGATTAACAATGAGACAAAAATTTTTAGGAAAAGAGGAATGGATTGAAAATGATATTGAAGACGCTTATGCCGAAAAAGAAGGAAAAAAATCAGAAAATAGTGAAGTGGAAGGGAATTCAGAATAATGAATTTGAATAATAGGTGAGTAATTATAAAAGAAAAAGCATGTAAAACTTGCCATTTAATAACCAAGAACGAAACAATTTGCCCTAAGTGTAAGACGCATACTCTTAGCGAAGATTTTACTGGAGAGGTTATTATTATTAATCCTCAAGAATCTAAGTTTGCTGAATATCTTAAGATCCATTACCCAGGGAAATACGCCTTAAGAGTACGCTAAAAAAAAGCGCTACATTACTCGTTATATTTTTCCTTATCTTAATTTCTTAGTAAACATTATATAAAACTCTGTCTTAATATTCTTGATTTAAATGGATTACAATTTACGAATTCCTTATGATAAAAGACATTTATTTACAGAACCCCTTGATATTTTAATAGCTGGTTCTCGAGAGGAAACAATTATTCAAGTAAAAAATATCTTTCAAGATTGTGTAAAATCCAATAACATTATAAATTTTTACATTGTAGGAGATATTGTAGCTAAAGATTTTCTTTCTAATGATTTCTTGAAAAGCTTTATTAGAGTCTGTATTATAGATGAAAAAACCCAAAGAAATCAAATTAATTTAGAATTTGAGGAATTTTTTGAACAAACTATCGAATTTCAAAACCCCGAGGGAACCATAAACAAGGATTGTTGGCAACTCTTTAGAGAAATTATTAGATCTCAGAAAAAAACATTAATTAAAATAATTAATGGAGAAGAAGATTTGTTAATACTCCCACTTATACTTGAAATTCCTATATTGAAAGGAGTAAAAAATTTTGCATTTTATGGTCAACCTCCTATCACTGATTCTAATTTTGTTATTCCCGAAGGAATTGTAATTGTTGATGTTGATAAAAATATTCAAGAAAAGGTTAAAAGAGTCATTTCAATAATGGACCAGTTCTAAGGATTTGATAACATTTTTTTCTTTAGATATAAGTCTCAATTCCATTAAAAACCAAAATTTTATTTTTTATCTATACTTTTGATTGTTATAATATTGTAAAAATCTTTATTCAGTAGAGACAATTGACTTTAAAAAGGAAGTACAGCAAAAATGTCATTAAATATTGAAATAACGGAAGAGAAAAAGAACCCGTTAATTGATCGAACAGAAATCACATTTAGAATTGATCATTTTGGAGCTAGCTCTCCAAATAGATTGGAAGTCAAGAAAAAAATTGCGGCGCTTCAAGGTAGTAATGAAAAGCTTACTATTGTAAGAAATCTTAAAACCCATTTTGGAGCATCTTATACTATTGGTAAAGCATATATATACAAAGATGCAAAAGAGCTCCAATACTTCGAACCATTTCACATTCAAGTACGAAATCTTGAAAAAGAAAAGAGAACAGAAATCATTCAATTAAAAAAAAGAAAAGAACCTTATAAACATCTATTTGAATATTAATTATAAATTAAAATAAAGATTAAAATGGATTCATCAAAATATTATAAAATTGAAGAAAATAAGTTAGTGAGGACTCATAGGTCGTGTCCTAAATGTGGTCCAAGTTTCTTCCTTGCTAATCATTATGATAGATGGTCTTGTGGAAATTGTGGGTATACTATATTTAAAAGAAAGGGTGCTGCAAAGAGCAAAACTACAAGAAGGACTCCTAGAAAACGCACTAAAAGTATAGATGGTTAAATTAGGTAATAGAGTTATCCTTTACCTGAAATAATAAAGCTATACATTTTTTATTGAAAAAATCTTTTTTTCCCTTAAAAATCACCATTGCGAATTGAAAATTTGGCGAAATGAATGAAGAAATTATGTTTAGGTATTGAATCTACAGCTCATACATTTTCAGTCGGAATTCTCGATTTTGATGGGAACGTATATAGTTTAATAAATCATATTTTTATACCTGAAGAGGGGGGGCTTCATCCTGCTCTAATTAGAGAGCAACATTTAAACAATTTTATGAAGATTGTTAATAAAGCTCTTAATGAAGCAAAAATCTCAATAAAGAATTTAAATTTAATTGCATTCAGTCAAAGTCCAGGTTTAGGACCTGTTTTAAAAATTGGTGCTTGGGTTGCACGATCATTAAGCCTTTTATTGGAAATTCCAATAGTAGGAGTGAATCATTGTATAGCACATGTTGAAATAGGGCGTTTAATGTGTAATATTACTGACCCATTAACCTTATACGTTTCTGGTGGAAATACCATTGTTAGTGCTTTTGAATCACAGAAATATCAAATTTTTGGTGAAACTTTAGATTTGCCGATAGGAAATATGATTGATTCTTTTGCCCGAGATGCTGGGCTACAACATCCAGGAGGTCCAAAAATAGAAAAATTAGCATTAGAATCAAAAAAATATTTACCATTACCTTACGTTGTTAAGGGGATGGATTTATCATTTTCAGGTTTATATACGGCAACAAAACGGCTGTTAGAATCAGAGAAATATAATAAAAAATATAACTTAAACGATATTGCATATTCATTACAAGAGACAGCTTTTAGTATGTTGACAGAGGTTACAGAAAGAGCACTTGCTCACACTGAAAAAAATGAAGTTCTTTTAACTGGAGGTGTAGCGGCTAATAAAAGACTCCAACAAATGATTGAATATATTAGTAATGAACATGATGCTAAATTCGAGGTTGTACCCTTAAAGTATGCTGGCGATAATGGTGCAATGATTGGATGGACGGGCATTTTAAGATATCTATCAGAAGGAGGACAAAATATCTTTGAAACGATTATTAAACCGAAGGAGAGGATGGATCAAATCACTATTCCATGGAGGTCTGAAAATTAAATTGAATTCCAATATTAAAAAACAAAGATTAATTAATAAAGGTGCTGAGGCGAGTCTCTTTTATGGAAATTGGTTTGATAAAGAAGTTATCATCAAACATCGTATTCCAAAACAATATCGGATAGAAGAATTGGATCTGAAAATAAGGAATGAAAGAACACTAAACGAAGCAAAAGCATTGATTAAAGTAAAAAATTATGGTCTTTTAGTCCCTCAAGTATTCGAGATTGACACTCAAAATGCTACAATAGTAATGAAATATGTTAAAGGACAGAAATTAAGAGATATTGTGGATACATTAAATGAGAAAAAGATCAAAGAATATTTTAAAAGAATTGGATATTACATTGCTAAACTTCACATAAATGGGCATATTCATGGCGATATTACTACAAGTAATATTATCATAACAAAAAACGAAGATATCTTTATAATTGACTTTGGTTTACATGATTATTCAGACACAATAGAAGATAAAAGCGTTGATATACATTTATTTAAAAGAGTATTAATATCATCTCATGGAAAGAAATATAAAAACTGCTTTAAAGCCTTTCTCGAAGGTTATAGATCAGAATATGAAAAAATGAATTCCATCGAATGCTATGAAATCATTAAAAACATTAATGCCATCGAAAGCCGTGGAAGATATGTAAAATCAGAAGAAAGACTTTTCCCTTAAGAAATATTACGTATGTACTAAAATATTTTCAACTATACTATTAATTGATTATATGAAATGTTCATCAATATAATTAAACAATAAAAATAATTTATATCTGATTTTGAATGCTTTAAATACTCAACAACTTTAAAAATATAACTTACTTATAATACTATATTGAAAAAGAGTGAAAGATTAAGGGAAGGGAACTTATCTACATTCTGATTCACCTATATTGTCAAATATAAAATCATTTCAGACTTGAAGTTTCTTGGAGATTTAGATATGGCAGAAGAAGAAAATGAGTCAAAAAAGAAATCTAAAATGGTAAACATTACGATTAATTTACCCAATATTTATGATGAGAATATTAAAAAATTAATTGGTATGAAGATAGTAGCCAGCAGGTCTGAAGCAATAAGAACGGCTCTACGAGATTTTTTGCATAATGAATATAGTAATCTTAAATTGTTGGGATATTTTGAGGAAAGTTCCTAACCATTTTATTGCATCTTTTTCTAATAATTAACATTTATAACTCTAATTTACTTACTTGTACTATATTATAGTTTTAAAGAAAAATCATGCTTTTCTATAATATTACTGAAACTGGTGCTTTAAGAAAGACAAATAAAGTTGATTTTAATGAAAATAAAGTATTTTTAATAGACGATTTTAAAATAATCTATTTATGGATTGGCTCAAAAGCATCTAAAAAAAAGAAAGAATTAAGTGTAAAAAAAGCAGAAAAAATGAAAAATGATCGGAATAAATCCATAAAAATCCAAATTAATAATCAAAATAAGGAATACGGCTCTTTTTTAGCAATTATGGATATTTTAAGAAAAGGTATAACCGGAGATATTTCTTCTGAAAGAAGGCCTGAACTAGAAATAGAAATTGTTGATACAATGGAACTGATTGAGGCAGGGATTGATCCTGACTTAGAAGCTGAAATAACGTTAGCTGCTCATAACTTATCACAAGAAAACCACTTATATGAAGATTTATGTAAAAAACTAGCTGAATTACAGTTATCTCTTTTAAAGAACAATCCTACAGAACAAGATATAAAGAAAAAAACAGAGGAAATATATAAATCCTCCTCTAGTTATGACGAGCTCTGTTGGTTAATTGCTGAATTAAGCAAACTTAGAGACATTAAATTTTAAACTAATCAACCTTTTTGCATTTGATGGTTAATGGTACATTATAATTATATAAATTAATATATCTTTCAAATAATTCATTGATCGCTTTTATATAACTTCCTCCTTGACCTATAGCTATGTGATATGCATTTAATTTTCTTAAGAAGCAGATTGAAATTTCATATTTTCCTTCTTTATTATTCACATTAATATTAATGTCATGAATACATAAATCAGGAAAAAAGTTGAAGATTAGATTTATTAGAATATTATCAAATCTAATTATCAAGATCTTTTTATTCCGAATTTCATGTCTTATAGAGTTCAAATACGTTTTTGCTTGAAAGTAGTTATTTTGATCAATAAAAAAAAATATATAATTAGTATCCGCGATTCTAATAGGAATTATGACGTATGGATTTATTTGTGTTTTTTTAAAAAAGTAATTATATAGTTTAATTTCATAATTGGAATATCTCTTAATAAAATGTAAGAACTGATAGAGAATTAAATCATCGAGAATCGTGTAAAACATATAAATGTATCTTAGGACAACTTTTTAAAGTACAATAAAATTCTTAATTTATAGAACCATACTGATTCCAATTGCATTAGATAGTACAGTAGCAAAGAATATTTGAATAATGCTAAAGGAAATTATGACCACCGGATAAAATGAATTCACATTTTGAAATATTTTGGTATTTTGAATAATTACTAATAAGAATATTATGTACATGAATAAGACAGAAGGAAAGTATGAAAATTTTCGCATTAATCCCATCAAACTTACCGTTACTATAATAGAAGTAATTATTAGTATTCTATTCTTTGAACTTTCTGATTTTAAAAATTTTAAATTCGGATAAATTAATTTTCGTAGCAAAATTTCTACTGATAAAAACACAGGGAATGCTAAATAACCTAATATAAATTCTACAACGAAATTAGAAGGCCAAATGAATCCGAAGGGGTAATAAAATGAGAATAACATATATATTCCAATAAAGTAAGCTGCACATATTGCTGTAAAAATTGAATACTTTAACTTAAATTCCAACTTAATTTTCTCTTTTAATATAAAATTGAACCTTATATTTTTAGATTCTTTAAAATATAACGCTAATTTAATTACTGCAAAAAATAAAATCATACCAATTGAACCATAAATAATTCCAACCATACCAAAAATTCTTTCAAATAAGATCCAATTTAGTAAGAACGCTCCAGTATAAGCGATCGGTTTAATAACTTGCCTTCTCTTATTTGAATTATCAAATTTTCTATAATTAAGTGAATAAAGCTTATCAATCTTGTTATTGTTTCTGAAGAATAAACTAGCTGATACAGATATTAAGGATATGATAGTTATGAAAATTATTAGAATATTTATGAAAATTAATATATAATTGAAGTAAAACGTAATATCAATAGGTCCATTTATAGTAGTGGAATTGAAAAAGTGCCACTCAAACCATTCGATCGATTTAATAAGAACACTATCTGAAAATAATTGATGAGCTCCTCCAAGTAGAAACCCTGAAATTTTAATAACAGTACAATTCGTTAACTCCTGAGCCCTTAACGCATTTTCAGTAAAATCTAATATCTCATCATTTTCATGGTGTATTATCAATAAATTTTCAGTATTTTCCTCATTAAGCAAATTAACAGGTATATAATAAATTAGATTTTCATTATAAACAAAACCAAACCTTGGTGGATTGAAATTAACAAGTGGAGCTAATGCAACTGTTACTTTAAATCGGGAGTCTAATGCTTGATTCATCAAAACAATCATCCCTCCAAGTGAATGTCCGATTAATCCAATCTGAGAGAGATTAACATCAAAGTAAAAGGACATTGTTTCTAATTTATCTAATAAATTAGTACAATCTTGAGCTAAAGCAGGAATACCCGTTATAGGATCTATATTGTTAATATTTCCACCACTCTCGCCATGGCCTTGATAATCAAGAGCAGCAACATAAAAACCCCTTTTTGTGAATTCGATGGGAATTCTAAGATCAAAATCCCTTTTAGAGCCGATTCCATGGCAATAAATTATTAAAGGGCGCCTTTCTTGAAAATCAAGAGTTTTTGAGGGATAATATAAGTTAGCATATAGAAGGGACCCAGATGATTCAAACTGAACCCTTTCATAATGATTATAACTTTGTGTTTTGTTGAATTGGAGGCAGGTTAAAGTAATAATTAAGATCATTATGAAAATTAATAATTTTCTAAGATGATGATGATCCTTATGCGTCATTTCACCAATTATTATGTACTCTTCTGATTCCTCTAAAACAGTTGATTCTTTCTTTGAGATCATATTCATCATCATCAATTTATATATTTCACAACTTTTGAATCTTGTAAACCAATTACAATATATGAAATTATCTATTTAAATGTTTTCATGAATTTTGAATTTTAAAAACAAATATCTTTAATAAAATACAAACCAATGTGAAAAGATTTATTTTATATGAATTAATCTGTAAAATAAAAGAAGGAGAAATCTTAAAAAATACGAGGTGCTGAGTTTATCAACGAAACTGAAAATGATCCATCTGCGAAATATAAAAATATTTTAATTGAAAAATTGAGATTATATCAAGGAATATTAATTTTTATCGGATTTTTTACGTTTATTGGAATTTTATTACTTGTTTCATCAATCACTGCTTTAGATATATGGAATCTCTTAATGACGATATTTGGGGTAATTCTTATTGTATTTGCATATTTAGTAAGTATCCTTGTTATTATTAAGGATCATCGAAAAATGATGAGACAATTGAAAAAATCTGATTCTTAAGAGAATTCATTAAAAATTGGTCCAGAAATCCATCATTGTTTAAAATTTTGAAATTCGAAAAAATATTGTGTCTAATTTTTTGTGACCTTATTACTAACAAAAAAGAGAATAAGTATCTTTAAAAAGAGATTTAATTACTAATTAGAAAGAAATGTGTATTTTTTTTTAGAATTACATAATTCTTTTCAAAAAACATATTTATAGAATTACATACGTATGTGAGAAAATTGATATTTCAAGCAAATTATAATAATAATCTTAATTTTGTTTTACTTTTTGTATGTTGGTTATTACTTTCATTAATTTACTTTTTAAAATTAGGAAAAACTAGTAAAAATATTCAATTTAAAGTATCCTTTATAATGGTTTCTACGATAATTTTCATCGCTGTTATTGTTTGTCTTCAATCAGCAATTTTCAATAATTCATGGTTTACTAATATTATAGTATATCCTGCCTTAATTATTGTTACAGTTTTGTCAATAAATTATGCTTTAAGGATTATCACAACTTCTCAGAAAAATCTAATGGAAGTTATTCAAAAATCATCTGAGAGTTCAATACAGGTTGCTAATATTGCATCAGAACTTGCAGCAAGCGCTAGTGAAGTAAATGCCACTACAGAGGAAATCGCATTAACAACACAGGAAGTTGATAAAGAAAGTCAATTAATGATAGTATCATCACATGAAATTCAGCAGATAATAGATCTAATTACTAATATTGCAGAGCAAATTAATCTACTAGCCTTAAACGCAAGTATCGAAGCAGGAAGAGCAGGTGATCATGGTCGTGGATTCGCAGTTGTGGCAGATGAAGTTCGAAAACTCGCTGAGGAATCAAGAAATGCAGTTGATGTAACTAAAGAGAAAGTTGGTGGGATCATAAATATAATGAATTCAACCTCCAGTTCAATTTCTGGCATAAATGCTTCTACTATTCAACAGACGGCTTCAATGGAGGAAGTTTCAACAACGGCTCATAAATTAGGGACTCTGGCAGAGGACTTGAAAAATCATTTAATCAAATTTAAGATCTAAATAATTGAAAATAGTTTGATAGATTAAAAAATTACAACTTTCATTTCTATAATTTAGAAAAGAAAAGATATTTATCTACGTCCTCGAATCTTACGTGCTTCTCTTTCTACTTCCCGTAAAATAACAATATCATCCATTCTAATAGGTCCTTTTACATTTCGAGTTAAGATACGATTCTTATCAGGTCCCTCCAGAATGCGAACTTTGATTTGGGTAATTTCTCCAGTAAGACCTGTACGTCCAATTACTTGAATAACTTGAGCAGGTATCGACTGATCATCCACAGAAACTCCTTTACCTTTATCCAACTTTACCAATAAATTTCACCAATATAATTTATTTCTTAATTTCTTTTAAATTCTTAATTACGTCATTCATTATGCCTTCATTTCCAGTACCAACGTTTTCAATAGCAATTGCACTTGCAGGTACATTAATTCTTACTGTGTTTCCTAACTCTTTTTTAGTAGTTAGATAACCATAAGGGATACCTTTTTCTTCACACAAGAGCGGAATATGGAATAATATCTCTGGTGGACTAACATCCTCAGCCATCACTACAAACTTCGCTTGAACTCGTTCAATTGATTTAGTCACTTCATTCATACCTTTCCTAATTTTGGAATCTCTAGTTTCGGCAATTTGACTTAATGTCGTTTTAATTTGGCTTTTTAATTTGTCAGGAATTTTAATTTTAACATACGAAATTTTTAATCACACTCATTCAAATATATTTAATTTTAGATATATTTTCATAAATCATCGAGTTAGAATGATAAA
>JBHLLG010000001.1:3104-387997 GCA_048885925.1 Candidatus Hermodarchaeota archaeon | reverse complement strand
ACTCTAACTGCTATGACCGGAAATGTAGGTAAACATGGTGGAAGTGCTGCTGGAGGATTAATGGGAATTCCTTATGGCCATATGTTTTTTGCTTCTAGGATACCTCCTCCTTATAGAAATCCAGTTGAAACAGGATTGAAGTCAGTTAGAGGTTCTTTAGATTTACAACTTAGATTTCAAGCGAGATGCCATATAAATAAAATATTTGATGCTATATTAAAAGGTAAAGAGGGAGGATATCCTTTTAACGTTAGATTTGCATGGTTTGTGAATAATAACTTTTTAAACCAATTAGGAAATACTAATAAATCAGCAGAAGCCTTAAAAAAGCTCGATTATATGGTTATAGCTGATTTATGGCTAACTCCAACAGCTAGGTATGCTGATATTATTCTTCCTGTGACTAGTATAGCTGAAAAAAGTGATTTAATTAGACCTTGGCCTTCTGGACCTTATTTTTTATGTGCAAACCAAGCCATTGAGCCTATTGGAGAGTGCAAATCTGATTTACGGATTGCTGAGGAATTAGCAGATAAGCTTGGATTAGAGGAATTTGAAAAATACCCCGATGAGAAAAAAGCTTTAAGATTTTTAATAAAATTACGAGAAGATACAAGAAAAAATGTAAGAAATATAGAAAAGTTCAGACAGGATGGAATACACCGTCTTAAACTCGAAGAACCTTATGTTGCATTTAAAGAACAGATTAACGATATTGAAAACAAACCATTTAATACTCCTTCTGGTAAGATTGAAATCTTTTCTCAAAGAATTGCAGATTTGAATGATCCAGAAAATCCTCCAATTCCTAAGTACATGGAAAGATGGGAAGGTCGATTTGATCCTTTAAATCAAAAGTATCCAATACAATTAATATCACCACATCCTAAAAATAGGGTTCATTCAGAATTATACTTAGTTGATTGGCTCAAAGAAGTAGAACCTCATGTAGCATGGATTAATCCATTAGATGCAGAACCTAGAGGAATAAAAGATGGAGATGAGATTCTAGTATTCAATGATAGAGGAAAACTCACAATTAAAGCATGGTTAACAGAAAGAATAATTCCTGGAGTAATTAGTATTTATGAAGGAGCTTGGTACGATCCCGACAAAAATGGTATTGATCGAGGTGGATGTGTTAATACTTTAACAAAAGATGCATACTCTCCCGGTGGTGCGTCTGCTTTAAACTCATGTCTGGTCGAATTTAAAAAATTTAAAGGAGGGACCTAGTATGCATGTTGGTTTTTATTTCGATCAAACTCGATGTATTGGATGCTATGCGTGCGTTGTCGCTTGTAAAGACTGGAATGATATTTCTGCTGGTCCAGAAAAATGGATGAGAGTCAAGTATAACGAAAAAGGAAAATTTCCTAATGTATTTGTAAGTTATCTTATTAATCCATGTTTTCATTGTGAAGATCCCGTCTGTATTCCAGTTTGTCCTGTTAGTGCAATCACTAAACGAGGAGAAGATGGAATTGTTACTGTTGATAGTGATAAATGCCTAGGTAATGAAGAATGTGATTCAAAGTGTTTTAAAGCATGTCCTTATGATGCCCCTCAATTTGGACCTGAAAAAGGAGCAAAAATGCGAAAATGTAATTATTGTTTAGATAGACATTTAGAAGGCAAGTTACCTGCATGTATCGAAACTTGCCGTACAAGAGCTTTAGATGCAGGTCTATTAGATGACTTAGTTTTAAAATATGGAAATATTAAAACTGCTGATAACTTCACTTATTCTCAAAGAACTAAGCCCGCTATTATTTTTAAACCAAAAAACAAATAGAATTTTATTTAAAAAATTATAAAAAAAAATATAAGTAAATTTCTATTAATTATTTATTACCTTTCGGAAGTTGTTTTATCTAACTCATGTGCGATTAATTTTGTGGAGTTTTTCTCATTGAATTTCATTCTGCTCTTATTTAACTTATCATCAATCCCTGCTATTTTTTTAACCATCGTTTTTCGAGCTTCAATATCATATTGAGTCGTAATCGCTATTTCCTCCATAACTGGACTTCCTCCTCCATGGTAGCTTCCAAAAAGATGGATTCCTCCAGTTGCAGAACAAATCATATCACCAATATATCGCCATAATTGTGCTGCATTTTGAGGTGATATTTTTGGATTTCTAGTAATATATTTATAGAGTTTGTTCTTCAATTTAGGGTTAATAAAGTCTTTTTCATGTGGAAAGGTTGCTGGAATGCCCCCACAAATATCAGTTATAATCTCAGCTTCGCGAAATACATTTTCTCCACTTAAACACCTTCCAGCATTACAATAAATTGAGTTTGGAATATAACTTCCTGGTCCATAAGGGATAAGACCAATTCCAGGCATATATACTTCTGATTTCCCCAAATCAGAAGCGGTATAACCAGCAGCATAACCAAGTTCTGTGACCAAAATTAATTCTGCTAACTTATGTCTAACATGTGATGCATTAGCTATATTATTATACTCCGCAGCTAATGCTGCTGTACCAGTTATTATATCACCAATTGCAGGTTTGCATCCTGAGTAGCTGTGTCTATGAAAGAGACCAAACAATAAAGCAAGTGCACCTCCATGCTGATACTCACCGCATAAAAATACTCTTTCCCAGGGAACGAATACATCATCAAAAATTATGTACGAATCAGTAGCTCCTGGTTGGAAACCACGTGGAAAATGTTCCCTAGTACGATAATTATGAATGGTAACTACTTGTGTAACACCCTCATAATCTCCAGGTACAGCAAATGCAACCGCATAATCTTTATCTTCTTTTCTTAATGCCCTTGTTGGAATAACTAATAGTTCGTCAGAAACTGAGGCTTCTGAGATATGCAATTTACATCCACGAACTATAATACCATCTTTCCTTTTTTCCACAACATGGACATACATATCAGGATCTGCTTGATCAGCAGGACGTTTAATTCGATCACCTTTTACATCAGTTTGAGCACCAGCTGCCACTAAATCTTTCTGTTGAAATTTAAGCAGCCATTTCTTGAAATTTTCATGATAATGAGATTCTCCATTATTAACTTTATCTGCTTCATACGAAACGTTATATATTGCATTCGCTGCATCGCAACCCATGCATCGCTGAATGCATCCACCAACTTTTTGGCATAATTTACGCGTCATATCTTGTTTTTTATGAAGGTCATCAGTATTATGATGAATATGTGTAAATCTATTAATAATTTCACCAGTAAGATGAGATTTTACTTGTACTAAGTCTTTGTATTCTGGATCATCAAAAGCCTCAAAGGTTGTTCCAATCGTATTTAAGCAATCCATCTGAAGTGGGTCTAACCTATCAATTTCTTTTCCATCGTAATATAGATTTGGCTTCATTCTACCCAAATCTTTCATATATTGTTCTTTTGTTCTAACCATTTGTCATCAACTTTTTATATTTTTTTTTTGATTTAATTATTTTATTAGAATTCCTTAAATATAATTTTAATACAAGAATTATTGAATTATTTTAATTAATAATTTTCAATAATTCTATATTTTATATAATTTTGATTTTTATTTTTCTAAAGATTTTATGGGATAATACAATTAAAACCGAAATAAGTATGTAAGATACGAAAATACTTTTTTTAAAATACTCAGATTATATTAAAATTGGAAATAATTTTCAAAACCATTGTATTAGTTGCTATGTAAATGTTAATTTTATTCTCTTTTTATCACAATGTTATGAGCTTTCTGCTTTACAACGATTTCTCCAATTTTAGTAATTCTTTGTGCTAAATCTGATATTTTCCATTTCTCATATCCTTTTACATAGGTAGAAAATGTGTTTTGTAGTGGTTCCTTCCATTTTGGAGGAATTTTTTTGGCACCAAGTTGAGCTCCTATAATAGCTCCAATATTACCACAATTACAATCAGTATCAAGTCCCATCATAGCAGCAATACAGATAGATCGACCTAATGGATCTTCTTTATTGTTCATTCCATATAAAAGAGATAATATTATTATTCCAATGTTAGGTAATACATGGACACCTCCAACTGTAGAATTTAATATTATATTTCTTTCTATAGGAAAGTCTGTATTTGAGTCAATCAATTGTTTAATTATTTCTTTTTTCCAATAAGATCTAATTAAAATGTTTCTAGCTTTTTTATAATTTTTAGGATATTGTTCATATAATTTTATTGATTTTTTAATCATTTGAAGATATAAGCTTTCTTCATCAGGATATATCAAATTGATAGCTTTAAGAATATTCTGGTTAATATTAGTCTCGAAAAAAGCTTGCGAGATTAAACTTGCAATAAAAACTTCACCTTCTACCCCAATACTATAGTGAGATATTGATCCATCCATCTCTGCGTAACATTTAGCAATTTCAGGACAACCTGGTGTGATTTGACCCCAAATATCTGCTCGCATCTGGGCACCAATGAAATCATAATAAAAATTATTTAATATTCCTGATTTAGGTGGCCAGATATTTGACTTAAGGTTATTAAAAGCTATTTTTTCAGCAGTAAATATAAAACTTTCATTTTTCAGAAGGTTAATCCATTCCTGAGCAATATTCTTAGCTGTAAGATCAATCCCGTACTTTTCTAAAGCAATAAGTGCTACAATTTCATACATTTCATCATCATTAACATATTTTAAATCAACGGGCTCAATGTAATAATTAATTTTTCCATATTTACTTTTAATATATTTTTGACTTTTTAATTCTACAGGGGCCCCTATAAAATCTCCTGCAATACGCCCAATCCATGATCCTAAAACCTTATTATAATATTCATTGTAGCTTAGTTCTTTCATGATTTAATTCAACTTAAATTTTAAAATAAATACTATAAAAAATTAATCTAAGATAATTTAATCTAACTTAATTTCAAATTATTCTTAATCTCATTGCAAACTGTATCTACGTTTAAAGGTTTATAAGGAGTTTTTGAAAAATTTACTTTGCATAATTTATAAATTGTTCTATTATATGGCACAGATAATCCGTGGCGATCAGCTAAATTTATTAAATATCCATTAATAGATTCTAATTCTGATATACTTTTTTGACCTAATAATATATCCTGCGTCATACTATTAAGCCAGTAAAATTTTATACTCGCTTTAAAATTATTAATTAATGTTTTCTTATTTGATTTCAGTGCTAATTTCATAAATTCCCAAGTAGGTAAACCTTTAAGTTTATATTCTTTATATCCAGCTGCTTTTACTATATTTACACCTTCTAAATATAAATTCATAAGTATTTTCCATAATTTTAAGATAGATTCATCATCTTGAATTTTTTGGTCTATAAGAGTAAACATTGAATTTCCTAGATTTATAATTAATTTACAATGAATCGCATCTTGAAAATCATGTGTTAAAATTGTTGGAAAGCTTTTATTAAAAATAGTAGTAATGTCCTCTAATATCTCTTGATTATTTTCATTTAAAGTACCGAGAATAATTTGGTTTTTTCCTCTTGTACCAAATACACCAGGCTTATCCCTCCATGAAGACATAACAATTACTCCATAAATAACTTTAGAAAAAAATTTTGGTAGAATCTTCTGATTTTTCACACCATTTTGTAACCCCACTATAACAACATTATCTCCTACTTTTTCATATATATCTTTAGCAACATTTTCAAGATCATAATTTTTTACACAAATTATAATAATATCAACCGATTCTAATTCCTTTAAATCCTCAATTACATTTACAGGAATGGCTTCAAAATTTTTTTTATCTATTTTATATAAAGTCAACCCACTTGTTTTTAAGACCTTGAAATTTTCTCCTCTTGCTAAGAAATAAATATTCTTATAATCTTTGGTTAACCAACCTCCAATGGTAGCTCCAATAGCACCTGTACCATAAATTACAATATTTAAGTTTTCTTTTAACATTTGAATTCTAATTTTATTTAATCTTTAAACGAATTAATGGTATGACATTTATGAAAAAAAAATATATTTTATATCTATGTTTAATAGCAGTTTTTAATTTGATAGATTAATATTAGATAAAAAAATTATTATTTATTCAGAAAGTGGTTAAGATGGTATTAGAAACAAATATTACTAAAATGTTTGGTATAAAACATCCTTTAGTTGCAGCTCCAATGGGTCCATTCTACACAACAGAGTTAACTATTGCAGTTTCAGAAGCAGGAGGTCTAGGGGTTTTGAGTCATAGTGCTTTGATAAGTGATTTTATGAAAGGGAGGAATCCTGTTGAAATAATGAAAGAAAATATGCTTAAAGTGGTAGAACATACAGATAAACCTTTTGGTTTTAATATTAGAACATCTCGAAGAGAAACACATTCTCCTGCGCTTATTAAAGAAATTCCTAAATTTATAATGGAAAATCAGAAATTGAAAGAGCAGTGTATTTACGCGATTACAAGCGCAGGATCCTCAAGGACATTACCTGAATCGAAATCATTCCAAAAATTAAAAGAAAGTGGTTCCCGAATTAAACATTTTCATGTTGCACCCGCGTTATGGCTTGCTGAAAAATGTGTGGCATCAAATGTAGATGGATTGGTAGTAACTGGTGGTGAAGGTGGAGGTCATCAATCATATGAGAAAGTTAGTACTTTAGTTTTACTTCAACAAATAGTAAAACAGCATCCTGATTTTCCAGTAATAGCGTGTGGAGGATTTGCTACGGGAGAGGGGCTTGCTGCGGCATTAGCAATGGGGGCTGGAGCTGTTGCGATGGGTTCTAGATTTATAGCTACAATAGAAAGTGAATTTGATGAAAAATATAAGGGAATTGTTCCTCCCGCAAAAGCTCAAGACACAATTTTAGTAACTGGTGCATTAGGACCAATTAGACTTTGGAAAAATGAATATTCATTACATCATGGACTTGTATCAGATAAAGAAGCAAAAATGGCTGAAGAAGCAGCTATGACACAGGAAGATATAATAGCTGAAGGAAAAGCATATGAAGCAGCATATACGGGAGATATCAATTCAGGAGCAGTTCTATTAGGTCAGAGTATAGGGATTATAAAAAGTGTAGAAACTGTAAAAAAAATTGTAGAAGATATTGTCCAAGATGCGGAAAAGAGTTTAAGAAAAGCTCATAGCTTTATCAAATAAACAATTTTGAAATTATTTTTATTTCTTTTTATATTTTTCAACAATTTTAGTATAATTTTTCATTTCATAATTTATACTAATTTTCTTATCATTTCATATTTAAAATAAATTATTTCTAAAGAAATTCTTTTGGTCAGAATTCATTATTAATCTCAAAACTAGTTTTTTGTAAAAAAAATTCTCTTGGTTTTAAAGTAAAATACAGTTCTTTGACCAATAATTTAAGATATTTATAATTATTATAAATAAATATTATATTCATTTTTTGTTAAAAAAGCTTACAACCTCATTCCATAGGTGAACAAGATTAAGCCACTTCATAAGTTTAAAATTTTTAATTATGATGCAGCACCTTTTTTCTTTTATATTGAAATTTTTCCTCCCGATCTTACCGTACTCAAATATGAACATCTAAAAAATTTGTTAGGATCTATAAAGACTAATCCTATCATGCCTTTGCCAATGAGAGTAGATCGCGTTTTTAATGGTGTAAAATCTCTCTTAATTCGCCCTAGGGAACCAATCTCTTTTTCACTTATGGATGATCTTATAGCAATAATCAACCCTACCCCTTTTCTTCAATATGGAGTTGAGAAACTATTATATTTCACCGAAGTACGTGGTTTTGAACATTTCCTATTACCTCTAAAAATCGAAAAAGCACTTAAATGGTGGGATTCTACAAAGGTTCTGTATGCAAAATTATTACGCCTTGAAGAAGATTTCTCAGCATTTATAAAAGCTTATATTCATACAGTATTGAAAGCTAAACTTAATGAAGAGGATCTTATAAATGCTGCGACTAATTATTGTCAAATGGTCTCAGATATATGTGAAAAACGTATAGAGGAAAATTCAATACTAATTGAAACAATAAGTCAACAATCTAACGTTAAATTATATAAAGAAAAAATTGCAAAATACATTAAAAAAAGAAAAAGAGTAAAACAAGTAGAATACCATCCAGAACTTGTAGATATTGATATTTTTAATCTTTCTGAAAAAGGTTTTAAAAACGATATAGAAAATCAAAATTCTATTTTAAATGAATTAAAACCGAAGGAGATTAAATACATTCCGCTTCTTTTCTATGACGATTTACTTGAGTGTATGCTTCAAAATCTTAAATTATTGAATGAGGGAGAAGATAATCTATTAGATTCTTCTTTTCTTATAGATAAAAACATAATAGTATTGCAAAAATTTACTGAATTAGAAAATAATAAATTACAAAAATATTCATGGTTTAATACTTTTGAGGAGATTAATTTAGAATCAATTGTTCAATCTATAAGTACTATCAAACATCAATTTTTCCAATCAATGGGAGATATTAGTAAAAACATTTCTAAACCTACTAATTCCTAAATGAAGTCTAGATCTAAACAGTGTAATTTAACTAGTTAATAAATAATCTTAAAAAAAAGGATTAGCTATTTTTTTTTAAGAATACTAAAGAGGAACATTACAAAAGAGTCAATGCTTTATAAGAAAGAAAGACCCGCAATTTTAATGTTTCAAGATGGACGTTATTTTCAAGGAATTGGATTTGGTGCTACAAAAAAGGTTGATGGAGAAATTGTTTTTACCACAATTACTGGTGCTGGTTATAATGAGACTTTAACTGACCCTTCTTATCATGGCCAAATTGTTGTAATGACCCATCCCCTTGTTGGAAATTACGGAGTTCCAGCTTGGGAAAAAGATGATTTTGGAATTAACAAATATTTTGAATCAGATTCAATTAAAGTAAGAGGGTTAATAGTTAATGAATGCTGTAAAAATCCAAGTCATTATGAAAGTGTAAAAACATTGAATGAGTTTCTTCTTGAAGAAGACATACCTGGTGTTGAATGGATTGATACAAGAGCAATAACAAAAATTTTAAGGGAAGAAGGAGTTCAATTAGGGTTAATTGCAGTATACAATCCTGGTGAAAAGCCAAATATCGAGAAATTGAGAGAAAAAGTAAAAAAAGTTGAAGATCCAAATCTTAGATACTTAGCAAGCGAAGTATCTACAAGGGAAATCAAGAGATTCATACCTTCAGATCCAATAGGAAAAGTGGTTGTATTGGATTTAGGAGTTAAAAACAATATTCTTAGAAATCTATTAAATAGACGTATTGAAGTAATTCTCGTCCCTAACAGTTCTACCTATGATGAAATTATGAAATTTAATCCTAACGGGGTTTTCATCTCTAATGGACCAGGAGATCCTGCAATATATAAAGAAGCGATAGAAATTACTAAAAATTTAATTGAAAATAACATTCCAACTATGGGAATATGTTTAGGTAATCAAATTATTGGCTTAGGTGCTGGTGGTTCTTCATATAAATTAAAATATGGTCATAGAGGAGGAAATAAAACTGTTATAAACTTAGAAACTCGTCAATGCTATATAACTTCTCAAAACCATGGATTCTGCGTTAAAGATTTTGAGCAGGGAGGTTTTGAGGAATTTCTCAAAAATATTGATGATAATTCTAATGAAGGATTGATTCATAAAGATAAACCAATTTTCGCCGTTCAATTTCATCCAGAGGCTTCACCTGGTCCTCTTGATTCCTTATATTTATTTGATAAATTTATTAAACTTATGGGGTTATAGATTAGTGCCATTAGATAAAAGTATTAAAAAAGCTTTAGTCTTAGGGAGTGGAGGTATCAGAATTGGGCAAGCTGGGGAATTTGATTATTCTGGAAGTCAAGTTTTAAAGGCACTCAAAGAAGAAGGAATTGAAACTATTTTAATTAACCCTAATATTGCTACAATTCAAACTGATCCTGAATTGTCAGATAGAGTATATCTTTTACCAATTAACATTAAATATGTAGAAGAGGTAATAAAAAAAGAAAATCCTGATGGAATGTTATTAGCATTTGGGGGTCAAACTGCATTAAATGTAGGTGTAGAATTAAAAGAAGCAGGAATATTGGAAAAGTATAATGTGAGAGTACTTGGAACTCCAATTGAAGCTATAGAGGCTACTGAAGATCGGGATCTTTTTGTTAAGGCAATGGAAAAATCAGATGTGAAAGTATGCAAAAGCCAAGCGGTAAATTCGTATAATGAAGCATTAAATGCGGTTAAGGATATTGGATTTCCGTGCATGATACGGGTAGCCTATACATTAGGAGGAAGAGGATCAGGGATTGTTAACAATATGAAAGAATTTGAAAGAATGGCAAAAAAAGGCTTAGCTCAATCAAGGATTAACCAAATTTTAATTGAAGAGAGTATATGGGGCTGGAAAGAAATCGAATATGAAGTTGTAAGAGACTCTGAAGATAATTGTTTTATTAACTGTAATATGGAGAATTTTGATCCGGTCGGTCTCCATACTGGAGAATCACTTGTAGTAAGTCCAAGCCAAACTCTTACTAATGAGGAATATCATATGCTCCGTTTAGCTTCTATTAGGGTTATACGGAATCTTGGAATTATAGGAGAATGCAACATTCAATATGGATTAGATCCTTTCTCAAAAGAGTTTCGAGCAATAGAAGTAAATGCAAGACTTTCAAGGTCATCTGCTCTTGCATCAAAAGCAACTGGGTATCCCTTAGCATATATTGCAGCAAAATTGGCAATAGGGTATACCTTGCCAGAATTGAAAAACAAAATCACAGGAATTACAACAGCGTGTTTCGAACCAGCATTAGATTATTTAGTACTCAAATTTCCAAGATGGGATTTGATAAAATTTCAGAGAGTGGATAGATCTATAGGATCACAGATGAAATCAGTTGGGGAAGTAATGGCTATTGGTAGAACATTCGAAGAGGTATTACAAAAGGCTATTAGAATGCTTGATATAGGAATGAAAGGTTTAGTCGCAAATGATTTGGATCCAATTGATGATATAAACGAATTAAAACATACATTGAGAAATCCTACAGATTTGAGGGTGTTCAGAATAGCTGAGGCTATTAAAAGAGGAATTTCAATTGAGGAAATATATCGATTATCAAGGGTAGATAAATGGTATCTCTATAAAATGAAAAATATTATTGATCTAGAACGTCAACTCGAAGATATTGATTTATTAGAAACTAATGATGATGAAAAAAGGTACTGGTTAGAAAGAGCTAAGAGATTTGGATTTTCTGATGGTCAAATTGCTAAAATTATAGATGTTGATACTATTTTCATTAGGCAAATGAGAAGAAGAATAGGAGTTATTCCATATGTTAAAAGGATAGATACTTTGGCTGCGGAATGGCCCGCAATAACTAATTACCTGTACTTAACTTATTGTGCTTCTGAACATGATATTGATTTTAGTGAGGAAAGTAACTCAAATCTCAAAAAAGTGATTGTATTAGGCTCAGGAACTTATCGAATTGGAGCCTCAGTTGAGTTTGATTGGGGATCGGTTAACTGTTTATGGGGATTAAAGAAATTAGGAATCGATCAAGCAATTATAATCAATTATAATCCTGAAACAGTTTCTACAGATTATGATATATCAGATAAATTGTATTTTGAAGAAATTTCTGGTGAAAGAGTACTTGATATTTGTGAACTTGAAAAGCCGAATGGAATTGTGGTATCTGCGGGAGGTCAGATTGCAAACAATTTAGCAGCAAAAATCTCAAAATATTCTGAATTTTTCAGGAAAACTAATTTAAAAATACTAGGAACACATGGCTCTAGAATCGATATGGCAGAAGATAGAAGTAAATTTAGTGCCTTATTAGATCAATTAAATATAAAACAACCAGAATGGAAAGCATTAACTAGTAAAGCCGATGCTCTACATTTTGCTAAAGAAGTAGGTTACCCAATATTAATCAGACCATCATATGTATTAAGTGGAGCAGCTATGAGAGTTTCATATGATGAAAACACACTCATCGATACTCTTGATCTTGCTGCTTCCATCTCAAGTGAATATCCAGTTGTAATTACAAAGTTTTTTACTAATGCTCGAGAGATTGAGTGCGATGGCATATCAGATGGAGTAAATGTATTAATTGGAGCCATTGTAGAACATATAGAAAATGCAGGTATCCATAGTGGAGATGCTACTATGGTAATCCCTCCCCAAACCGTTGCCAAGGTTGTAATTGAAAAAATTGAAAATTATACGAGAGAGATTGCTTTAGCTCTTAAAATCCAAGGACCTTTTAATGTTCAATATTTAGTGAAGAACGGAGAGGTTTATGTAATCGAATGTAATTTAAGATCAAGCCGAAGTATGCCTTATGTTTCAAAATCAAGAGGTATTAACCTGATGAAGTTAGCAGCAGAAGTAATCATGGGAGAAAAAATTCCAAATAGATTAATGAAACTACCTTATGGGAAATATGTCTCTGTAAAAGCACCCATGTTTTCATTTATGAGATTAGACAAAGCAGATCCTATACTTGGAGTAGAAATGGCATCAACAGGAGAGACTTCTTGCTTTGGATCTGACTTTCCTGAGGCTTTGATCAAAACTCTTGAATCCACAGAACAAACTATTCCTATAAATGGAGGAAATATATTAATATCCGTTGGTGGAGAAGAATTAAAGAAAGAAGCAATTCCTCTTGCTAAAAAGTTAAAAAGTCTAAATTTCAAAATATTTGCAACTGAAGACACAGCATTAGCTTTAAAAAATAATGGAATCGAAGCTGTAAAACTCTATAAAGTTCATGAATACGGAAAAGAACCTAATATAATGGCGTGTTTACAAGATGGTCATATAGATATGGTCATTAATATCCCGTTACCTACTACAGTAGAAGAAAAATTTAAAACTATTATTGAAGATGAATATAAAATCCGTAGGATGGCTGTAGATTACAATATTCCTGTAATTATTAATCTTGAACTAGCTAAAGCTATTGTAGATGCGATTGAAAATGTTAGGAAAAAAAATGTTGAGATTAAGTCTCTAAATGAATACCATGAGACATTAGAAGAGATATACTGGTAGATTAAATTAAGAGCTTAGCTTTAATCTCAAATTTTCTATTAATAGTAATTTTGAAAAATATTGTAATTATATCATAATTTATTATTAATTCTAAATGTGAAGAAGTATTTAAACGCATAATCAAGGTGCTAATTAAATTTACTATAGAGGATACATTTTAATTCGCTTGAAAATTATTGGAACTCAATGGAAAATCATAGAAAAATTTTATAATTTTAAACCTAACAAGCCAAATGAAGATTGGCAGATTACTTATGCTACTCCCATATATGGTGGATGGGATTTGCTAGTTGAGTGCAAATTTAGTAATCTTGAAGATCTAGAGACAATAATCTCATTATGTCGATCTGATAAGCAATTGTCTCAATGGGTAGAAGCAACAACTACTTTAATTAGCACAAAGAAGAATTATCAAGGATAGAATTAGTCTATAACATAAAAAAAGTTTTTCGTCTAATTAGAGACAGTCTTCAGGATTAGTGAATGATATTGAGGAGGTATCAATTGTAACTCTTCTAATAACCAGACTTTTAGCTTTATTTTTTCTAATTCTTCTTCCAACCTTATATCATATACAATTTCTTTATCTGACACAATTAGTTAATAAAACTTATGATATTTAAATGATTCTTTAATAATTCATAGGAATTTGTCGAAATTATTAATCGGTTAATAAATTGTTCAATTTTTGTGTACAAAATCTGTTACTAAGATTATAGAAACATTTCCATGAAAATTTCATCTTCATATTGTTCATCGATTTTTACTTGACGAGATAATACCCCCCTCTGTAAAAATCCTAATTTTTTATAAAAAGCTATTGCAATTTTATTTATTGCTCTTACATATATCAAGATCTTTTCATAATTATGTTTACGAGCAAAATTGAAAGTGTACTGGGCTAGCTGAAGTCCTATATTTTTTTTCCGCCATTTAGGAAGGACAAATGTACCAATTGTACCAACATGACTAAAATATTGTGAAAATTTAGCCCATAGATCTAATGATTGAAAACCTATAATTTTACCTTTAAATTCAGCTACAAATATTCCTTCCCGATTTGAAAGAGAAGAAATATATTCTTTCTCTTGTTCAGATGTGAAAGGATGGCTAACGACAGTAAATTTCCTCTCAGCACATATAATTTTCCAAATATTTGAAATCTCTTCAGCATCCCGCGCTTCAGCTTTTCTAATGTTAACTAATGTCACTTGTATCAACTTTTTTTTATGCATTTTCAATTATTTATAATTTATTTTATGAAAATCTATTAACCATAAAATACTTCTGCAAAATAACTTGAGAAATTAATTACTATCATTTTAGCTGTTAAAATTTATGTCAAATACAGAAGTAAATCAGATAACTACTAGTTATGTAGAATTTACACCGGGAAAAGATCCTTTTGAAAAGGCACGACAGAAAGGATCAAGAAGATGGATATTGACTCATATTTTTCATGGTTCTAATAAGATTCTATTTATTATTGTACTATTTACAACTATAATAGCAGCTAATTTATCCTCAGCAATTATAGTTGTAATAGGAAATGCTATAACAGATTTTTTAATCGGTAAACAATCGAGTTTGCTATTTTATACAATTTTTATATTACTATTAAGTATAGGGACTCCCATATTGCGCCTTGTTAATTATATGCTACGTGAAGTTATAGCTCAGAGATTAGAAAGAGATTGTAGAAGAGAATTCTATTCCAACCTTCTTGGTAAAAGTCAATCCTTTCATGATCAACAAAAAATTGGAGAATTGATGGCTCGAGCTACAGATGATGTTCGAACAATGAATTTTTTAATCAGTCCAGCAATATCCTTAATATTTGAGTCCTTTATGTCTCTAATAATCCCCATTTTCTATATAATTGCTTTTTATCCTTCACAATTAATTTTAACACCATTAATTTTTTCTGTATTATTTTTCTTTGCTTTAAAATCATATATTCAAAAAATTGGCCCCGTAACGGGGAAATTACGTAGTTTTTATGGAATGATGAACGCCACACTGAATGAAGCTCTAACTGGAATTGAAGTTGTTAAAGCAACTGCCCAAGAAACTAGAGAAGGGCAAAAATATTTTGAAAATGCCAATAATTATCGAAATGCATATGTTGAAGAAGGAGATATTGAAGCAAAATATCTCCCAATATTAATTTTAGCGTTAACTATCACTGGAGGTCTTATACATGCGATAATCCTTAATTTTATGGGTTTGATGAATATTGGACAAATAATTGGGTATTTAGGATTATTAGCATTACTCCGTTTCCCTACTTTTATCTCTATTTTCGTTTTTGCGATCATTCGACTTGCAATTTCTAGTGCTCAGAGACTACTCGAAATGATGAGCAAAAAAACAGAAATTGATGAAAATGTAGAGGGTTTTATAAAGGAAATTGAAGGTGCTATTAAATTCGAAAATGTCACTTTTAGTTATCCTGGAAGCGAAAAACCAGTATTAAAGAATATAAGTTTTGAAGTAAAACCCAGTCAAACTTTAGCAATAGTAGGAACTACGGGGTCAGGAAAAACAACTTTGACAAAATTGATTTCCCGATTGTATGATGTTGATCAAGGAAGGATTCTAATTGATAATGTTGATATTCGTGAATATGCTTTAAAATCATTAAGAAATCAAATTTCTTATGTAGATCAAGATGTATTTTTATTTTCTACTACTATTTTTGAAAATATATCATTTGGACGTATAGGGTCTATTGAACAAGTAATGGAAGTGGCTAGAGAAGCTCAAGCACACGAATTTATCTCTAATTTACCAAATCAATATAATTCTGAAGTTGGAGAAAGGGGTGTTCAATTAAGTGGAGGAGAAAGACAAAGAATTGCTATTGCTCGTGCATTTCTTGTAAATCCTAAAGTATTAATTTTAGATGATTCTACTTCAGCAATAGATTCTAATACAGAAGATAAAATTCAGAGAGCTATTCGGAATATCCTTAAAAATAGGACAACAATTCTTATCACACATCGCTTAAGTCAAATTCGATGGGCTGACTTAATAATTGTATTGAAAAAAGGAGAAATTGTTGCAAAAGGGACTCATGAGGAATTACTAAAGTCTTCAGAAGAATATCAGAGAATTTTTATCAAGAAGTTTGATGTTGAGATTGATACATTAATTAAAAAGAGTGAGGAGACTTAAGAAAATGGCATACGGGTGGGCATTAGATGCTGAGGAGTATGATAGAACCTTCTCTGACAGAATTTTATTAAAACGGATATTCTCTTATTTTGGTCCTTATAAACGTTCTATGATAATAGTTATTTTGACAATATTTATCTCATCTATTACATCAGCCTTTGTGCCCGTTTTAACTAGTATAATTATTAATAATTTAGAAACAAGCCGAAATGCTTTCTATATATTCTTTGTAATCATTATTATTCTTATTTTTAATTTATTAAGTTACCTTTTTAATTACTTACAGCAACGATATGCTTTTCGAATTATTGGTGGTGTTGTTTTAGATCTGAGAAAAGATGCTGTAGATGCAGTTTTAAATCATGATCTTTCCTTTTTTGACAGAAATCCAACAGGTAAAATAGTTAGCCGAGTAAATTCAGATAGTGAAACTTTTGGAACAACTGTAGATTTATCTATTCAATTAATCTCATCAGTTCTAATTGTCTTTTTTTTAATTATTATTATGTTCTTTATAAATATTCTATTAACTCTAGCAATAATAATTGCAGTTCCAGCATTTTTTATATTAGCATTATCATTTCGAAAAATAGCTCGAAGAAGAACGTTATTAGGGCAAAGAGCTTTAGCATCTGTTAATGATTTTGTCAAGGAGAGTTTTTCTGGCATTCAAATAGCAAAAACTTTTCGTCAAGAAGAAAAATTATATGAAAAATTCAATACAGTAAACAATACATCTTATAAAGTTAACCTAAGAAGAGCATTTTTATTGAATGCCATCTTCCCATCCCTAGGTATCATACAAGGAATTACTATAACTTTATTAGTACTTATCGGGGGCAGCAATGTTTTAGGAGGAACAATAAGCGCAGGAGACCTTAATCTATTCCTTCAAGGCGTAAATTATTTGTTCTTTCCTTTATTATCGATTGCTGCCTTTTGGCCCACTTTTCAAGCCGGAATGGCAGCTTCTGAACGTATTTTTGCGCTCATTGATACTACCCCCTTGGTGATTCAAAATGATAATATTAAACCATCTAGATTGAAGGGCAATATAGAAGTCAGGAACTTAACATTCCATTATGAAAAACAAAAAAATGTTTTTGATAATTTTAGTTTATCAATTAAATCGGGAGAATCAATAGCAATTGTTGGACATACTGGTGCTGGAAAATCAAGCTTAGCTAAACTTTTAGCGAGATTCTATGAATTTCAGGGAGGAGATATTTTAATAGATGGTATAAGCATCAGAAATTACGATCTTAAAGATTATCGTAGACAAATTGGAATTATTCCTCAAACACCATTTCTCTTCGCCGATTCAATCGAAAATAATATAAAATACTGTTGTGTAGATGCCAATAAAGAAGATGTTTACAATTCATTAAATGTAACCAGTGGTTCTGATTGGATTGAAGATTTATCAAAGGGATTAGAAACTGATACTGGTGAGAGAGGTAGCCGTCTTTCAATGGGCCAAAGACAGCTAGTCGTTTTTGCCCGCGTTCTGTTGGAAGATCCTTCCATTCTTATCTTAGATGAAGCTACTGCTTCAGTAGACCCTTTCACCGAAACTCGAATACAAGATGCTTTACAAAAAACAATAGAAGGACGTACATCAATTATCATTGCTCATCGTCTTTGGACTGTGCGTCATGTCGATAGGATAATTGTAATCGATCATGGGAAGATTGTAGAGGAGGGTAATCATGATGAGTTAATGGCTAAAGGTGGAATGTATGCTGAACTTTATGATACCTATTTTCGCCACCAATCATTGGAATATATAGAACAATTAAAGGAAAAAAAATATGCCTAATAAAGAAAAAATATTTGAAAATTATGTAGAACCTGATATTACAATAGAATATATTTTTGTTGAGAAAGCTGACGAACAAATAAAGCCGATAAATGACGATCAAGGATATCTAATGGGGTTTTTCAGTCTTTTTATTACCGGGACTTTTAAAAATGACAATCTTAATGATTTTAAGACAATGGTTTTAAATGAATTGAATTATAGTGTAAAAACATATGATCACTTTAAATCAGAGAGGATTAATTTAAATGATTATAAATTTGGGCTTATAAACAATGATAAAAATGTTACTGAATTCAATGAAATGGATGAAGTTTTTTTTCAAGCTTTATTAGCTTCCCTTCGAAATTTAATGATTGTAGGCAAAAATCTCGATATTGAAAAATTCAAGTTCCATGAGATCTTTAACCTTTGGTTTGACAAATACACCAATAGGTCATAATTGTGAGATAATGATTCAATCGTTAATTTTTAAAATTTAATTCAAATAATCTTCGTTCATATTTATTAAGATACCTTGTTTCTGCCTTTCTTTTATGTTTTGAAAGATTAAACTCTCTACTCAAGAACATATTCCTTCCCTTCTCATCACAAACTGTCTAAATTTTACCTTATTGCGAATAAGATTATAATGATAATGGTAAGTAGAATTGCTAGGCACATTATCCCCGAAATTATTTGTCCCCTAGTACGTATAACTTTTCCACAATTTGGACATCTATACGGATACGAAAACACAGGCAAACCTCCTAAAATCGCCCCAAGAACATTCGCAGCACGCTTCTCAAACGTCTTGAGATCGCGTATCGGTTTTACTTCTGCATCGCATCTCTTACAGTATCGCATCTTAGTCTCTTCACTTGCCATTACAATCCGCTCTCTTTCGGACGGTAAATAACGATTGATTAAATACCGATCGGTTAAATCCTCAGTTGTAAACTCCAAAATCTCTATATTATCTGAATCACAGTTAGGGCATTGCTGTAAATCCTCTATAAATTCCCTCTCACCGATAATACGCTCATAACCACATGAGTGACACTTCAATTTTAGGTCTATCATAACCTCCCCTCTTTTAATTATATTACTATTAAATTTAGAATTCTAAGAATTTTACGGGTACCATTTTTATCATTATAGGTTTTGCATTCATAGGGATAAAATATTACTTCATTCAAAAAACCAAAGAGAGCATCCGTACTAAGCCATCAATTTTAATCAATAAAGATTTAGAATCTCTTAAAGTAGAAAAATACAAAGACGAAATAAAACACATCAACATTAAAGAGTTCAATGAAATGGATGAAGTGTTTCTTCAATCCTTATTAGCTTCTCTTCGAAATTTAATGATTGTGGTTAGAATTTCGATATTGAAAAATTCAATTTTTATGGGTTCTTTAAACCTTGGTTTGATAAATACACTAATAGAATATAACTACTATTTAATAACTAGAGTTTTTCTAAATAAAAAAAAAATAAATGATTTGCCGTTTATCTTTATTAATCATTCAGCGATTTTAGCTAAAATCCAAGCAAAAATCAAAACTCCGCCTACAACCATTACCATTATCATTCCTAGGCCAATAGTGAAAGTTAATTCAACTCCAGGGTAATTATCAGCTATGATATCAGGAATCAAAAACAAGATTAATATTATTACTATACTT
The DNA here is from genome assembly GCA_048885925.1 of Candidatus Hermodarchaeota archaeon. Classification (GTDB taxonomy): domain Archaea; phylum Asgardarchaeota; class Lokiarchaeia; order Sigyniarchaeales; family SOKP01; genus Loki-b32. Next base: position 368,288 of record JBHLLG010000001.1, on the reverse strand, counting down.
TGACTTATAATTCTTGATAATCCTCCGGAAAACCATCTTTTTCTTGCCTTTTCAAGTTCTTTATTTCCGGTTATTACTCTAATACCATTAATAAGTAATAATAACGCGTCAAGCCCAAAAAAAACAGCAAAAATAATTCCAACCCAGAAAAAGGCTGTTTGAAAATCCCCAGCTTCAGGAACCAAAGAAATATAGGGATCAAGCTCATCCAAGATTCCTCCTCCGAGAGGCATAAGATCCCCCGTTATGGCAGGATCTATCACTCCAGAACTAAATATACTTAAACCCATTACAGGTAAAAACAAAGAAACAATCAATAATACAACGCATATAATAGGAAAAAATCCTATCCATTTACCAGCCATTTAATATCCACTTCTCCGCAATTTAAGTAATTTCTTAAGAAATTAATATTACAAAAAATAGTAAACAATTGATTAAAAAATTTTCAATATTTTTTTTAAAAAGATTAAGACCTCATTAGACATTTTTATATAACTTGAATCTAAATCTCGTGGTCTTTTTATCTTTTTAAAGAGATAATAAAAGCAGATATGGTAAATTCCAAAAAGATTAGTATGTTAAATCCAGATTTATGCAAAAATTGGTCTATAAAAATTATTAATAACAATTCCAATTCATTTAACATAGAGAAAAACTAGAATTATATTTTAATTGTAAGGATGGAGGTATTAAAATGAATGTTAGTAATGATTATCAGGAGCTCTTAGAAAAAAGTCTAAAAGATGAATTGGAATGGTTAATAGAAGAATTTAGTATCTTATTTAAGTCTAAAATGGAAATGTATGATCAGAATGATATGAAATTAGCAAATAGAATTATAGATTACATTTTAGAGAACACGTACGTCTATGATAACATTATTCTACACAATCTATTCATGGCAGCAATCGAAAATATTGAAAAATTATACCCGTCGTTATTTCAATAGTATAGTTGTAAAATTGAAGCAAATTACAAGCGGGTTATATATCTATTTCTCTCCCATTCGCTAACAACAACACGATATTTATCAAATTCTTCCAATTTAGCGTAATAATAATTTTTAAACGCTAATTCCCCAAAAATTTCTCTCATAAAATCTGAATCTCTAAAATGCTTTAAGGCCTCTTGCAAACTTCCTGGTAAGGAAATAATTCCCTCTTTTTCCATCTCTTTAGAAGATAAATGATACACATTTCTATCAGTTGCTTCAGGAATTTTAATATCTTCTGAAAGAATACCATCTAATCCTGAGCTTAGAAGTACTGCAAATTGGAGATATGGATTTCCTGAAGGATCAGGACAACGAATCTCTACTCTAGCTGCACTAGATTTACCGTGAAAATCTGGAACTCTAAGTAATGGCGATCTATTTCGAAAACCCCATGCTAGATATACGGGCGCTTCATATCCCGGAACTAGTCTTTTATATGAATTAGGCCAGCTACTTAATACAGCACACATTGGGATTGCATGTTTTAATTGCCCTGCAATCCATTTTTTCATTAAAGTAGAAATATTATCTCTGTCGTTTTCGTCGTAAAAAACATTATTGCCATTCTTCCATAGAGATTGGTGTACATGCATTCCGGAACCATTAATTCCTTCAAATGGTTTTGGCATAAAAGTCCCTATTAGGTTATGTTGTGCTGAAACTGTTTTAACAATAGTTTTAATTGTAATTGTATTATCTGCTGTATTAACAGCTTCGCCATATCTAAAATCTACCTCATGCTGTCCATATGCTACTTCATGATGAACACACTCTACAGAAATTCCCATTGCTTCACAATATTCCGCTATCCTATATCGTATTAACTCATTAATATCATATGGATCATAATCAAAATAACCTCTCATATCTGAAGGTTTAAATGCTTGTTGAGTATCAGGAGTTAATATGAAGAATTCCATTTCCGGAGCACAGAAATAATCATATCCTAATTCTTTTGCTTTATTAACTGCTCGTTGTAATATTCCTCGAGGGTCTCCTTCATAACGTTGGCCATCAGGTTTATAAATATCACAAATCACCCTTGCAACCTTATTTTCTTTTCTCCATGGTAAAAGACAGAATGTACTTGGATCAGGAACAGCTACCTTATCACTCTCTTCAATTGCTCCATAGCCTGTTATCGAACTACCATCAAAACTTTCACCTATTTCAAAAATATCCTCAATCCGTTCCGAATTTATTTCAAATGATTTAATGAGTCCATGGATGTCAGTGAATTGAAGATATATAAATTTAATATCCTCTTCTTTAATCTTCTCTATTACAGTTTCACATAACTCCTTTCTTTTAGGATTATTTTTTTCAATCATTTTCCATCTTAATTTTATACCTATTTTATTCTATAAATATTATTATGATCATATATATAAAAATCTTAACTTTTACTAGCGCAAGTGTTTAACATTAGTGGAGAAAAGATTTATATATGATATATGTTTATTTATAAAAAGTGACCGAATGATTTATTTAATATTTTTTGTCGTAGTAAAAAATGGTCAATTAATCAATTTTAAAACTTTTGAATGGACAATTGCATAATTTTAAAATAATTTTATAATTATCTAATAATATGACTGAAGTTATAATTAATGATCTTTCTGAATTAGACATTGAGATCCTAAAGAAATTGAGCGAAGATGGAAGAATCTCCCTTCGACAACTTGCAAAAGATTTGGGCAATAAATCACCTGTAACGATTAAAAATCACGTTGAGAATTTAGAGAATAAAGGAATTATAGTAAATTATGGTGCCAAGATTAATTATGAAAAATTGGGTTATGAAATCATAGCTATTATCGAAGTAACTATATCTAAAGGAAAAATGTTTGAGATAGAAGGAAAGATTGCTGAAAATCCTAATGTTTTTGGAGTATATGATATCACAGGAACTTTTGATGCGCTCATATTAGCAAGGTTTAAAACACGAGAAGAATTAAGCAAAATGATAAAGGATATTCATAAATCTCCATATGTTGAACGCACGAATACTCATTTCGTATTAAATATCATTAAAGAAGCTAGTTCTTTTGTGGATTTAATTGAGAAATAGAGAAAAGAGTTATAAGTGTAAATTCTCTTTTTTAAGATTAATACATTTCTTCTATTTTAATTTCTATTTAATGAGATTTAATCTTTTTTTAAAATCTTCTCGTTCTTTTATTCCAACATTTATCATGAGTAAAAATTCATTTATCTTAATGATCCATGCATTATTGAATTCATCAGGCTTCCGATTTTCCCATATATCATCAATATTCTCAAGATGATGAAACAAATCAGTTAAACTATTTTTTGAGATATTATATTCATCGTGAGAAGGATAAAGCTCAGTAATTTTTTCTTTATTACATAGATTGATCAATAATTTAAGGCTATTTATAACTGGTGTAAAATTTTCTTTTGAGGGAAGGAGAATCATACCATAACGAACAAGATCACCTGGGAATAATTCACCTTTATCTGTATATAGAGAAATAGACCCTGGAGAATGCCCTGCATTATGAATAATTTCAACATCGATACCACCTAAATCAAAGATTTCTCCACCATTTAAAGGAGTAATTCTTTTTGCAGGGAGTAAGATCAAATTAATATTACTGTAGCGATTTACAATTGTATTTGGAGCATTTTTAAGGAAGGACAAATCAAGAGGTTTTGAAATTAATCTCTTTTCTTTCTTATGTATAAAAACATTTTCAAATTCCCCATTTGCTCCAATATGATCCCAATGAGAGTGAGTATTCACTACATTTAATTTCTTTTCGTTAAGAAATTTATCTATAACAGGTTTAAGTGGAAAAAGACCACAGCCTGTATCAATTAATAAGCACTCATTTTTTCCTATAATCAAGTATAAATTTGTATAAGTTGTGAAAAAACGAGGTTCAATCTCATCAAACTTTTCTCTAATTATAATTAAGTAATCCTTTTGCTGAATTATTTCATAATACTTTTCCGAATTCATCTTAATCTGTTTATATCTTAATTAATTTGGTATTTAAAATTTATGAAATTAAAGAATTCATTAAACCTAATATTTGATAAAATAGAATATAATAAAATTATAAGTAAGATGATAAAGGAAATTCATAAATCTCCTAATTTAGAGTGTATAAATACTCATTTTGTATCAAATGCCATTAAGTAAGCTAGTTCTTTTGTAGATTTAATTGAGAAATAGAGAAGAAAAGCTTAAGAAAATTTTTTTATTCTTATATTCTCTTTCTTTTTTTAATTATAATAAATAAGACCACTGAAGATATAATCACAGCTCCAATACTAATTCCGATGATTAATCCAAAATTAGAGGATTTTTTTTCATTCAAATCTATATAATTGAGCATAATTTCAAAAATATCAGTGTTATCAATTGTAGTTAGGTTTTCAAACTTATTTGAAGCTAAACTAGATGCGTAAAACGGAACAGTTCTATTCGTATGTCCTGTCGTTGACCAACTTATCGAAATGTTATTAGCCCTGGCAATTCGTAGATTTTCATTTTCTTTTGATGTTTTATTAATTGAAGGTAATTCATCATTCAATGTGTCATTTAAAACATCTAGTCCACCAGTTTCATGATCTGCTGTTATAATAAGGAGGGAATTTTCATTGCTATTTATAAAAGATAAAGCTACTTTAATCGCATAGTAAAAGTCGATTGTCTCCAAAGCTACATTAACTTTATTGTTACTATGTGCGGCATGATCAATCTTTCCTCCTTCTATTATTAAAAAAAAACCTTCAGGGTTCTCAGATAATATTTCAATTGCCTTTTCTGTCATTTCGGCTAAGGATGGTGTAACATTTAGATCTCGATCAATTTCATATGGTAAACTAGAACTAGCAAATAACCCAAATAACTTACCAGTATCGATATTTTGAAGTTCTGTTATATTTCTTACAATATTATATCCATTAGATTCCATTTGTTCAATCTGAGACATTGAAAAGTCATTGCTTCCACCTCCTATAAGCACTTCAACATTACATTCTTCCACTATTTGATGTGCTATTGTAGATATATCATTTCGAGAAGAAACATGTGTTATAAAAGCAGCAGGAGTGGCTTGTGTAATCTCAGTTTTAGAAATTACACCTGTTGATTTTCCCATCTCTCTTGATATTTCTAAAATAGTTTTAACAGATTTATAACTTGGAAGCATTGAAAGGAAACCATTTTTTGTCTTATATCCAGTGGCTATTGCAGTCGCAGCTGCCGCGGAGTCTGTTATTCCATTATCGATGTTGCTTGTTATTACATCCTTTTTAAAGGGTAATTCTTCTATTGATAAATTATCATTTTTCCCAAGCTCAACCCAACTAGCTAATTTTAGGTGTTCAAAACCCATTCCATCTCCAATCATGAGAATTATTTTTTTACTGTTATTAGATATGGGTGTCGTAGTATTATTTAGTAAAGATTCATATTTGGTTTCCTCTCTACCTTCTATATTATTATTTAAAGTAAGGTTAAGGCAAGAAATAATCAGAATAATTAAAAAAAGTTTAAAATTCTTCCTTGACATAATAAGTAATCAGTTTAATTATTCTAATTATATTTCTTAAATTAGCATAAAAATTAATAAAGATTAAGGGAAGAAGACTTTTAAATGATCGGGATATTGATTTAGAAAAAATTCAGATTATTTTTAATAGCTCTCCTTAAATTAAAATTTTTCCTGTACTGAGCAGCTTATAATATGTTTAAGGGAATTATGTCTCCAAAAGATTAATGAGGGGGGCTTAAATGAAACCCATGAAGTTAAAATTCCAATAGATTCTATTATTGATGTGGTGAGGGAAGAATTTGGGTATTATTTACCATATCTTATCTTGAAAAAATCGAGGCGGATAATGAAAGTGAGATTTAAACGACTATTAGATGAGAAATTTTTCTATAATGATATTTTTAAAATATGTTTAGTGAAATTCGCTAAGATTTAGATATATTCCTATGTTATATGAAAAAACTTCTTCAAATTTAGTTAATTGTTCAGTTAATGAATCAAAATCTTGAAAATAATTGTTGTAAAATGTTTTAATATTACAATAATGTTTAAGATTTTGCCCTAAAATTTATAAAGAAGATCAAACAATATATTATAAAATGAAATGGGATCAGCTTCCCACTTATAAGTGAAAGTGATTCTAATTTAAATGGAGATTATCAATTAATTAAGCAAAAAGAAACACGCCGAAGTGAATATCATGATTTTGCGAAAAGAATTCCGTACTTATGAGGAAATATGTCTCGAAAAATTGAAGGAGATTGGAACTGCTTCACTAGGAGAGTGGTCAATAGCAATGGGTTATGCCAGTCCCAATGGTTTATTGAAAGTTGTAAAAAGAATTAAAAAAACCATGCCTGAGAAATTAATAATTTATTATAACAGAAAACCTCGAAAATATGAAGCTAAATAAAAAGTAAAAGGAATTAATCATAAAAATGACAAAATTCTCGATAAATACTCCTCAATCAAGTATGATTGGGACAAAAACGAGAGTAGAAAGTTCATGTGAGAGTGGATTATGTCCAATTTGTATTGCAGATTGCCCCGTGTTCTGTGAGGTTTCGAAATCGGCTTTAAGAGGGCGCGAGGTATTATATCCTCGTAGGGAGTATTTTGGTAACTCAACAGCGGGATCTCCAAAAAATTTTGGATTTTCATATAATGATTTTCAAATTCAGTTTGAAGTTCGAGGAGTTCAAGGGATTGAAGCAGATGAGGATAAGGTGATCTTTCCCAATGTTGATTTAACAACAAATTGGGGAAAGATTAAACAAAAATATCCAATTGTTATAGCAGGATTGGGAAGTACTTGCGTAGCAAAACATAATTGGGAAGGTTTAGCAATAGGGGCTGCTTTAGCTGGAGTGAGCATTACGGTTGGAGAAAATGTTGTAGGAATGGATGCTAAGGCTCAATTTTCTAATCATGCCATATACCCTCAAGTTATTGATACTGAAGATATGAAATTTCGGATTGAAACTTACAGGGAATTTTGGGATGGAGAATATGGGGATATAATCGTACAGAAAAATGTTGAGGACACAAGATTAGGAGTATTTAATTATGTTATGTCAAAATTAGATGTTAATTCGCTTGAAATTAAATTTGGCCAAGGAGCAAAGGCAATAGGAGGTGAAGTAAGATTAAAGTCTTTAGAAAGAGCGCAATTATTGCAGAGTCGAGGATATTTGGTTTTTCCAGATCCTACTGATCCTATAATTATTGAACAATGGAAAGAAGGATTAATCCCTGATTTTGAGAGGCATAGTAGAGTAGGATTATATACTACGGAAGATGTATTAGAAGAATTTGATCAAATACGTTCAAGTGGAGCAAAAAACATTTTTATAAAAACGGGAGCATATAGACCATCATCAACAGCTTGGATTTTACGAATTGGTGTTGAAGGAAAAGTAGATGGAATAACTTTTGATGGTGCAGGAGGAGGGACAGGTATGAGTCCTGTAAGTATGATGAATGAAGGCTCAATTCCCCCTGCTTATTTAGAGGCGCTGGTAGTTGGATGTCTAGATATGATAAAAGAAAGAAATCACAACGTCACGCTTCCAACCATAGCTATTGCGGGGGGATTTGCTAATGAGACTCAAATATTTAAAGCTCTTGCTATGGGAGCGCCCTATATTACATGTATAGCCATGGCGAGAGCTCCTATCACAGCTGCAATGAAAGCAAATTATATTGGGAAGGTTATTGAAAAGAAACAAGCAACACCTGCAATACTTAAGAATTTAGGATTTCCAAGAGAAAAAGATCCAGAAAAACTAACGCTTAATGAAGCTTTTGTTGAATATGATAACTTAAAGAGAAATTATAATCGAAAAAGAATCCCTCCATCAGCGGTTGGATTATATACATACATTTCCAGCAAATTAGGTGTTGGGTTAAAACAATTATTTGCGGGAGTAAGGAAATTTAAAATGAACTTAATTGATCGTCTAGATATTGCATCTATTTCTCAAAGAGCAAAAGATGTATGTGAAAAGTGGAATTTAGGGATTGAGTCTCAAGAATCGCTTGATTTTGAGTTAGTAAAGAAAGAAATCCAATTTGGGAATTATTAGTATTTTTTTGCATTATAAAATAAAAATATATGTTATTAAATTTAGAGAAAGAAAGCGTTAATTAGCTCATTAACTTTTCTAATTGGTTTACAAAATCCTCATATTGCTTAATTCCTAGTTTCCAAAACTCAGATTTGGTTATATCTAATCCAACGATATTAGCAAGTTCTTTAGGTGAAACACTACCTCCACTAGCGAGAAGTTTTTTGAACTTTAGTACAAAAACTTTTCCTTCTCTTTTATAGACGTTATATAGAGCATATACAAAAAGTTGAGCATAAACATAGGGATAATTATAAAACCTAAAACCAACTCGGAAATAATGTGATTTCATTGTCCATTCCCATTTCAATTCATCAAAGAAATCAATCGAGTCTCCATAAATTTTATCTCTACCAGCAATCCAATATTTAGATATAGTTTGACCGTCTAAGTATTCATTATTTTTCAGTGCATTATACATATTCCATTCAAACCAGTATCGAGCACTAACTTGAAAAGCAGCCATACCTGCATCGTCTAAAACATGGGCTAATATAGCTTTTTTGATATTATCAGACTCAGAAGTTTCTAACAGTAAATCAGTCATTAGTAATTCACCAAAAATTGAAGCACATTCGGAAGTTGTATATCCGGGATGTAAATTTAGGTATGTTTGTTTATCAGCAGCTAGATAATCGTGGACAGCATGGCCAAGTTCATGAGTTAAGGTATAAATATCACCCATTTGACCATTAAAGTTTGTTAAAATGAACGCAGATTTACCATTATACCAGGAAGCACAGTAAGCTCCATTTCTTTTTCCCATTCTAATAGTTGCATCGATATGATGCTTTTTAAACATATCTAATGCGATTTCTTCAAATTGTTTATCAAAATTTCTATAAGATTCCAATATTAATTTTTTTGACTCCTCCCAGGAATATTTTTTATCTGGCATTTCAAGAAGCGGAGCAAGAACATCTGCATAATTTAATCTTTCTAATTTCAAAAGCTTTGCTTTAAGCTTTAAGTATCTTTGATAAACATGAGCATTTTCTTCCATGGTTTTCATTAAACTTTCAATAATTTCTTGTTCTGTATCATTAACTATTAAACTATGATGCATAGCATTATAATAATTTCTTCTTTCTACAGTTTTCATCCAATCACTGCAAATATTCCGTAATGCTGTAGAAAAAATATATTCATCTTTCCCTAAAGTACTATATATAGATTTTTCAGCTGAAATTCTCGTGTCTCTATCTGGATGCTCTAATAAAGCATTGGCTTCTCCATATGATAAAATTTTTTCCTCACCTTCAGCCATAACGTGAAATTGGCGCGTATTAAGCCACTTTCCTTGCAGTTGGCTCCATTGGATGATACCATACTGATCTTTTTCTAATATTAATTGTTCTTCTACTTCAGAGAGGAGGTGTGGATAAGCTCTAGCAATTTTCTCTAGATAATGTCTATAATTTTGTAATGCTGGATCATTAAGTAAATCTTTATTCTCAAAAACAAATTTCCCAACTTCTAATTCTAAAAATGTTAGTTTTTTATGAACATCCGTAAGAAATTCTGTAGTCTTGTTTTTCAAAGCTTCATGTTCTATTATTTGCATATCTGAATCATACAAGATATAAGCATATGTGAGCAATTCATCTAAATTTGCTTCAAATTCTTCTTCCCTTTGGAATAATTTTTGAAGATCGCTTGCATTAAATCCAGGAGCTTTTATCTTTCCTTTATAATCCTTGATAAATTGTTCAACTTGCGTTTTTGAATTCTCTATTATTTTTTCTATTTTCGGATCATTAAAACCACTAAATAATTTGCTCAGATCCCAAGTAATTTCTTCTTTTGTCATTATAATCACTTCATAAAAATTAGATTTTATAGGATCTAATTAATATACCAATTAAAATTTAATAGAAAAAAAGTAATAATTGTTTTAGAATATCAAACCAATCACTCATATTCTATTGTACTGGGGGGTTTATTTGATATATCATAAACCACACGGTTAATTCCCCTTACTTCATTAATAATTCTAGTACCAATTTTTTCTAAAAGTTCCCAATCCAATTTAGAAAAATTAGCAGTCATAGCATCTATAGATTCAACCACTCGAATAGAACATATGTATTCATACGTTCGATTATCCCCCATTATTCCAACAGTTTTTAGTGGTAAAAACACACAAAAAGCTTGCCATAGATATTCGTATATCTCTGCTTTCTTTATTTCTTCAATTAATATCTCATCCGCTTCACGTAATATCTCAAGTTTATCTTTATTAATTGGTCCAATAATTCTAACTGCTAAACCAGGACCAGGGAAAGGATGTCGGGTGAGAATTTCATTAGGAACACCCAACCTCATTCCAATTTTTCTAACTTCATCTTTGTATAAATCTTTCAAAGGTTCAATAATTTCTAGTGTCATATTATCTGGCAGAGTTAAGTTATGATGTGATTTAATTTTTGCAGAAGCTTTACTTGTAACACTTGTTTCTACACGATCTGGATAAATAGTTCCTTGTGCTAAAAACTTTATATCTGGATTTGCTTTTCCAAGCTCAATAGTTTTCCTTTCAAAGACTTCTATAAATGTGTGTCCAATTATTCGGCGTTTTTCTTCGGGATCTTCAACATCCTCAAGCCTTTCTAAAAAAAGTTCTTCAGCATTAACATAATGGAAGTTTTTAAATTTTAACTTGCTTTTAAATGTTTCTTGGACTTCAATTTCCTCATTCTTTCTCAATAATCCATTATTTACAAAAATACAATGTAATCTATCTCCTATTGCTCTATGAAGCAGAACAGATGCTACAGAAGAATCTACGCCACCACTTAAACCAAGAATAACTTTATTATATGGACCTATATCTTTTTTAATTTTTTCAATCGATTTATCAATCCATCCCTCTAATTCCCACTTTTTTTTACAATTAGCAATTTTATAGATAAAATTTTCAAGTATGATATTACCTTTTGGAGTATTGGATACTTCTGGGTGGAATTGAACTCCAAATAGCAATTTGTCTTGATTTCCATATGCAGCAATTGGACATGTTTCAGTTTTAGCATATATTTTAAATCCTTCAGCTAATTCAGTTATTTGATCTCCATGAGACATCCAAACAGTTTCTTCTTTCTCTAATGAATCAAATATTAAATCTGGTTCTAAAATAATGATATTAGTTTTTCCATATTCTTTTTTTGCTTTAGATACGATTTTACCACCCTGAAGGTGCATAATTAAATGATGTCCGTAGCAAATACCAAGAATAGGAATTTTATTTTCAATTGTAAACTGTAAAAATTGTTTGGTCAATTGGGGACTATTTTTTTCATACACACTGCCTGGCCCTCCAGAAAGAATAATTGCCTTTGGTTTAATTCTCTTAATCTTCTCAAGATTTACATCATAGGGTTGAATTTCAGCATATACTCCAAGATCTCTTATACGGCGAGTTATCAAATGTGCGTATTGTCCACCAAAATCTAAAACAATTATAATATCCATATTTAGTTAATTTAAGACTTATATAAAAAATGCCGTTTGCTTATATTTTATTTATTGAAATTAGCTTATTCTTAATATTAAAAATCCTTTTTTGAAAAATAACTTTTTCATTTAATCATTTACTTTTTTTTTACTTCAAGTTATTTATTAAGTGGATAAATAATGCAACTCCCCCAAATAATAATGATTTTAATTGAATTATTTTCAGAGGATACGTTAAAAGAGGGAAATAATTCCCGTAATTAGTGTAGATAAGAAAATATTTTTTTTAGATTAAATTATACCTTCAATTAGAGATTAAAAGTTAATTAAAATTAGATCACGATTAAATTTTGAAATCAAGCTGAATTGTAATGCCTTATAAAATTTTAAAAAAAAGCCAACTTGACAATAGCGCTACAATATTTGAAATGGAGTTAAATGCCCCTTTAATAGCTAAAAAAGCATTTGCCGGAAATTTTATACTAATCAGAGTTAATGAAAAAGGAGAGAGAATCCCTCTGACAATAGCAGATTATGATGCGGAAAAAGGATTAATAACCATTGTCTTTCAAGTTGTTGGAAAAAGTACAAAACTTCTTTCAAATCAAAACGCAGGTGACAATATTTTAGATGTTGTTGGACCTTTGGGTAATAGAATTCATATTAAAAAATATGAAAATCCAGTTGTTATTATTGGTGGAGGTGTAGGAATTGCAGAATGCTATCCTCAAGCAAAAGAATTAAAAAAAGCAGGAAATAAAATTATATCAATTATTGGTGCCCGAACAAAAGATTTATTATTTTGGAAAGATAGAATGGAAGCAGTTAGTGATAGGTTAATTGTTTGTACTGATGATGGATCTGAAGGAATAAAGGGATTTGTTACTCAACCTCTTCAAGATTTATTGAAAAATGAAAGACTAAGTGCAGTTATTACAATTGGTCCATTAATGATGATGAAGAACGTCTCACTTTTAACAAATGGTAATAATGAACTACCAAAGATACAGACTTATGTGTCCCTAAACACTATAATGATTGACGGTACAGGGATGTGTGGAGGATGTCGATTTTCAACTCATTCTGGAGAAATTCTTTTTGCCTGTGTTGATGGTCCAGACGTAGATGGACACATTGTAGATTTTAATAACCTGTTAAATCGTTCTAAAAGGTTTCTTGATCAAGAAAAAGAATCATTAGAACAGTATAAACATGAATGTAAATTATTTGAAGAATCGGAGGGTGAATCTTCTTAAGATGATTGATCAAACATCTTTAGCTAAAATCTTACAAAAAAATAAGGATTTAATTTTACATCAAGGGAGATACAATGAACTTGAGTACAATAACCTCATCAATTCCCTAATAGATGCCGAAAAGGAAAGACAAATTATCTTAAGAAAAATAAAAGATATTGGTTCTTTAGATCTTCAGAAATTGAAAGAAGAATTAGAAATTCCTGAAAAAAATCTAATTTACAATATTGAATATTTAAGAGAATTAGGTTCATTAGAATTTTTAGGTGAAAAATCAAGATTTTTTTATAAGGCTATAGAATTTAATGAAAATAAAGGCTTATTTCCCAATGTTTCAATAATTACAGATAGCAAGATATGCTGTGGCTGTGGTTTGTGTGATTCTATATGTCCTGTGCATGCGATTAATTATACAAGTCATACATTTGAAATTAATGAAGATCTTTGTTTCCATTGTGGTCTATGTTTTACATGTTGTCCAAGATCTTTTTTTCCTAAGATTCTAAAGCAATATCAGGAGAATAATGAAGCAAGTATTAAGAATATAGACGAATTAAACCATTATTATAATATATATTCTGCACAGACCAATGATGACAGTATAAAGAGCATGGCTCAAGATGGTGGGATTGTAACTACCTTACTTAAAACAGCCTTTCAAGAAAAAATGATAAACGCTGCTTTAGCAGTAAGTGTATCAGATGAACCTCACAAACCTTTACCAGTTTTGATTGATCACGAAAATGAATTATTAAGAACTGCAGGTACAAAATATACTAATGCCCCTTCTTTAAAATTATTACATAGGTCAAAACTTTATAATAATATTGCTATAGTTGGTACTCCATGTATGATGGAAGCACTGAAAAAAGTATCTTTTTATCCAATTAATAGACCTTTTTATGATAATATTTCATTAAAAATTGGATTATTCTGTATGGAATCATTTGATTATGAACAAATAAAAAATCTTTTGAAAATTGAATTTCAGATATCTCCGAATGTTATTAGAAAAATGGATATAGATAAAGGACGATTTTACGCTTTTCATAAAGATAATTCTATTTATACAATACCTGTAAAAAAATTAAAAACATATGGTAGATTAGGATGCTTTTTTTGTGATGATCTTACTTCAGAACAAGCAGATATTGCTGTAGGTTCTATTGGATCCGAACCTGGATGGTCAACAGTAATAATTAGAACTAAAATGGGTGCTAAATTATTTCAAAAAGCTTTAGATCTTCAATTAATTAAAAAAAAAGATATAGAAGAGGAAAGCAACAGTTTTAGGATATTATGTAGAGTTAGTAATTCAAAGCAAAAGATTTACAAGGAGATACAGAGACCAAAAATGATAGAACAGGAACCAAAAGTAAGAGTTACAAATTTTCAAGAAGTTCCTAAAGGATTAACTTTAGATATGGTGAAATTGGAATCCAAGAGGTGTTTACAATGTGGTATGCCACAATGTGTTTTAGGATGTCCCGTAAATATAGATATACCACAATTTGTAAGATTACTTAGAGAAGAGAAATTCATTGAAGCTCTTAGAGTTATGAAAGACTATAATTTATTACCTGCTATATGTGGAAGAGTATGCCCTCAAGAAACTCAATGTGAGAAAGCTTGTTTACTGAATTATTTGGAAGAACCAATTGCAATTGGATATTTAGAAAGATTTATAGCTGATTGGGAAAGGGAAAACCAATTAAAAGAATGCCCTGAATGTAAACCTCCAAATAATCTTAAAGTTGCAGTTATAGGTGCGGGTCCGGCAGGATTGACATGTGCTGGAGAACTTGCCAGAATGGGCTATGATGTCACTATTTTTGAAGCTTTTCATGCGGGAGGTGGTGTATTAACCTATGGTATTCCTGAATTCAGATTGCCTAAAGAAATTGTTAACGATGAAATTGAAACATTAAAAATGATTAATGTTAAAGTTCAATATAATACAATAATTGGTAAAACATTAACCATCCAAGATTTAAAGGATATGGGATACAAAGCTTTTTTCATTGGAGTAGGAGCTGGGCTTCCTATGTTTCCTAAAATTCCTGGATTGAATTTAAATGGTGTCTTAACTGCAAATGAGTTCCTTACTAGAGCCAATTTAATGAAAGCGTATAAATTCCCCGAATATGATACACCAATTAGAGTGGGTGAAATAGTAACTATTATAGGAGGTGGAAATACTGCTCTTGATGCTTCTAGGGTTGCGAAACGATTAGGTGCAAAAAGAGTAATAGTTGTTTATAGAAGATCAGAATTAGAAATGCCTGCAAGAAGAGAAGAATATCATCATGCCGCAGAAGAAGGTATTGAATTTCAATTTTTAACTAGTCCTTTAAGATTTATAGGAGATGAAAATGATAATGTAAAACAAATTCAAGCGATTAAAATGCGTTTAGGTGAACCAGATGAATCTGGAAGGCGTAAACCAATTGAAATTGAGGGATCAGAATTCTTAATTGAAACTGATACTGTTATACTAGGTATTGGCACTAATGCTAATCCAATTTTGACTAAATCGCTTCCTGATTTAAAACTAACTAAATGGGGGTATATTGAAACTGATGAAAATAGCAGGACTAATATAGAAGGAATTTATGCGGGGGGTGATATTGTTTCAGGTTCTGCTACGGTGATTTCTGCAATGGGGGCAGGAAAACAAGCAGCAAAAGCTATTCACGAATATTTAAAAAATAAATTTGGTCTCATTACTACCTAAAAATCTCTTTTTTGAAATTACTCAAAAATTCCCAGATCTTTCCCACGCAAACTTTTATTTTTATTATTCTATTTAATTAAGTATTATTCATTTTAAATAAAAAGAAGTTTAAAATCTCTTCAGAAAATATATTTCTATTGTTATTGAAATTGAAAAAAATTCATTTTTTTAAAGAGAAAAGCAGAATATAAAGGTGTAAGAGTAAAATGAGTGAAAATTTGGACCCATTTAACATTGCAAAAACACAACTTCATGATGCTTGTCAGTTAGCTAATTATGACAATGATACATATACCGCACTTAGTGAGCCCGAAAGATTCATTGAAATCAAGATTACCATGAAAATGGATAATGGAACAATAAAAACTTTTAAAGGTTTTAGATCTCAGTATAATTCCGCACGTGGACCTATGAAGGGAGGAATTAGATGGCACCCGGAAGAAAGTGCTTCACTTGTAAAAGCTTTATCTGCATGGATGACATGGAAAACAGCCTGTGTTGATATTCCTTTAGGAGGTGCAAAAGGAGGGATAATATGTGATCCAAGGAAAATGAGTAATAGAGAACTTGAAACACTTGCCAGAAGCTACATTCGACAACTTGCGGATTTTATTGGACCAAATATTGATGTTCCCGCCCCAGATGTATATACAAATCCTCAAATTATGGCTTGGATGCAAGATGAATACGAAAAAATAGTGCGTCATCACGCTCCTTCTGTTATCACAGGAAAACCACTTCCATTAGGTGGTAGTGCTGGTAGATCCATAGCAACAGCACAAGGTGGTATCTATACAATAAGAGAAGCAGCAAATGATATTGGATTAAATTTGAATGGTGCAAGAGTAGCAGTTCAAGGTTATGGAAATGCAGGCTCTTGGGCAGCAAAGATCTTACAAACTGACTTTAACTGTAACATTATCGCAGTTTCAGACTCAAGAGGTGGCATCTTTAATAATAATGGACTTAATGCTCAAAAAGCAGCAGATCATAAGAGTAAAACAAGATCAGTCATTGGTTTAGATGGGACTAAAGAAATAACTAATGAAGATTTGTTAGAATTAGAATGTGATATTCTTGTTCCTGCTGCTCTAGAAAATGTTATTACTAAAGAAAATGCAAATAATATTAAATGCAAAATTGTCGCCGAACTTGCTAATGGACCTACTACACCAGATGCAGACCAAATCCTTTTTGAGAAAGGAATTCAGGTAATTCCTGACTTTTTATGTAATGCAGGAGGAGTTACTGTTTCTTATTTTGAAATGGTTCAAGGTTATTATAGATATTTTTGGACAGAAAAAGAAGTTTTTGAAGCGTTAGATCGAGTAATGACAAGAGCATACCGTTCCACTGTTGAACAAACTAAGAAATTTAACACCCATAATCGAATGGGTGCTTATATGATCGCTCTTGAGCGTGTGATCGATGCAATGCGCCTTAGAGGATGGCTTTAATTTAAGAAAACATAAATTGTTTTGCAATATTTTCCTTTTTTATTTTTTTGGATTTTTTAATTACCCAAAAATTGGAACTAAAATAAGTATAAATAATATTGAGATTCCAATATGAATAAAAGCAAACATAGCTCCCATTTTTAATAAACGCTTATAATCTAAATTATCTACTCCTGAATCTCTTGCAATCTTCAAAGTCATCATATCGCATGCTGCCCCTTGTGGAATAAAATTTCCTCCTAGATTAATTCCGATAATGAACGCAAAAAGCAAAGGCACTGATGAAAAATTAAAATCTTCTATTAAGGTTGTTATTATTGGAATAAAAATTAAAGCTGTCGGTGTATTTGCAACAATTCCAGAGATAGAGCTGATAATTATTAAGATAAGAAACGATAAGAGAAAGGGGTTTATTGTTTCAAATGGTATTGCCTCAAAAATTTCTTTAAAACCTGCTTGTAAAAGACATTCAATAACTACATATAAAGAAATGAAAAAAAATAAGATTTCCCATTCAACATCTTTTAAAAGTTCACTCATAGGTTTTTTTGTATAACTTTTATTTACTATAACCAAAATTAAAGCAGAAACTGCGGCTGTTAGATATAAAAACGGTAAAATTGCGAAAAGTGTAATAGTAATTATTATAGCAATACTATTGAAATAGAACATTTTTTTATTTTTCACCATAATATCTGTATCTATTAGATCCATGACAAATTTTTTTTGCATTTCTTCAATTTTAGGCTCCTTACTTAGAAAAAATTTATCCAATAAGAAGATTGTAGCAAATAATAGAAAGAATGAAAAACCCCAAAAAAATTGTATAAAGTAAAGTGTGTTAAGGTTAAATGCTGTAGAAATAATAATATTTTCACCACTAGAAAAAGGAGTAATAATTGAACCAATGTTGATACAGATTGTCATACCTAAAAGATAAGTTCCAGATCTAATTTTAAGAAAATGACAAAGTCGGACCACGATAGGAGCTAAAATTAAGACTACAACTACATCACTTATAATAGAAGCTAAAAGTGTGGTTATTACACATAGAAGCCAAAAGAACACTCTTTGATTACCTCTTGACAATTTAAAGAGTTTTACTGCTACAAATTCTAAAATATTTGAATCTTGAGCTATTTTTGTTATTAAACTCATACTGAGTATTATTATAATTGCTTCCCATTCAATTTCTTTGATGAAATGAATTAGATCCAAGCCTTTTGTCATACCGGTAATTGTTGCAGCTATAAAACAACAAAGAAGAGAAATAGCCA
Source organism: Candidatus Hermodarchaeota archaeon (assembly GCA_048885925.1). Lineage (GTDB taxonomy): Archaea > Asgardarchaeota > Lokiarchaeia > Sigyniarchaeales > SOKP01 > Loki-b32. Next base: position 349,958 of record JBHLLG010000001.1, on the reverse strand, counting down.
CAAAATCTAAATCTGCTTTTGTATAACTTAAAATAATTAAAAAAAATAAAACGAAAATTATTATAAGAAGAACGAGGTCCATTATTGTTAGAAGTCAATAAATAGAAAATAATTAATAAAGTAAATAATCAACATCTAATAAATCTTATAAAATAGACCTATTTTATTTATAGTAAAAAATCATTTGAATATTTTATGCAAACGATTAGATCTTTTTTTTTTTACCTCAGTTTATGGAATAAGCTAAAATTTTATGATTTTACTAAAAATAATTGAAGTAAAAATGTGAATAAATTAAGATCATTAAGCAGGTTAAAATTTGATATCAAATAATCAAATATGTTTTCTTTAATAAAGTATTTCAGACTTGAGAAGTATCCTTCTTCTTCTTTTAGAATTTCGACAATTCTTCTATTTAGCCCAATTAATTGCTTCTCCACAAGGTACATATCGCAATTCATAGGGTCTATATTAATAATATTAAATCCCCTTGTTCTTTCAAACGAAATTTTCCTCAATTCTGGATTTTTTTTGACAACTTCTAAGTTTGAATAGTGCTTGAAAATCTTTTCAATTCTCTCATAAATAATCTGTTTCTTTTCTTCAGATAAATGACCTTCAATTACATTAATTACTAAATTTAATATTTGTTGAAAAATCCCTAAAAAATCAAAAAATTCAGCTACGGTTGTAATACGTTCTGCCTGTTTCCATTGGGTATAATATTCATCAATCACATCTTCAAAGGGTTTATAGATCTCAACATTTCCTGCCCATTTACTCCCCCATCGATTTCCTTTTTGTGCATATTGCTGAATAAATGTATGGCGGATTACATCTAAACGAGCTCTTAATATTTCAGCAGTTACATCTTTAGCATCTGCTCCTATAAATAAAAGATTAGTTTCTTTATCTAGTATATATACCCATCTTAGCCCTCCCATCTCAATAGATTCTATTCCTTGCTTGAATTCTACCATTGTAAATTGATTTAGAGCTGTTAAAAGCCCTGACACTAAATCTTCATTTACTGGAAAGTCCATGTAGGGCTTATAGACAAGAGTAATACCCGAGTCTGATTCCATCACCCAAATATTCATTTCTTAACCCTATTTTTAAAGATATTCTAATTGATATTAATCTTTTATATTAATTAATATATTATATGAATACAATCATAAGTCATCAAATGAGTTTTTTTTCAACCAACGCTCTAAATTACGTAGCATTTCAGTTATTTTCGTTCTTAACGTAAGTTCTGCCACACTTCTTCCAATCAAACCAAGAAAGTTACTACTCAGTGTAAAACTATCAATAAAGACTCCAATTTTCGATCTGTTAGGAGATATTGCTTTTATTCTAATTCGTCCCTCTAATTCTTTAACATCCTTATTATTTCGAACATTCATGTTAATCATTCGTCCTTTATCTCCTTCTTGTTCTCCTAGATCTTGAAGAACTAATTCCCCTTCCATCTCAACTTTTATATTAATTATGTCATCTACGATCTTTGTATATAAAACATTTGGAGCAGTGAATTTGGCTTCCATCTTTTTAGCAGGATTTATTATTAACCAAAACTCTGGTTTAAAAAAGGCTTCAATAAATTTATCTTTATTACAATTTTCTAATTCGACTACTTTGGATATAATGTTATCTGGCAATGAAAATCATAAATAAATTAATTTTCTTATGATGTTAAAATAAACAAAGCTTTATATCTTTGTGAGTTTTTATTAGTTTTCTAAAAATTAGCTTTTCTTTAGCCTCAGTTTTCCTCAATTTTATCATAAGGACGTCATAATTAATCTATTTTCATCATAGGCTAAATATCTTGTATTAAACAATTTGAATTTAAATTAAAGATTTATTAAATTAACTTGATCGGAACAATTTACTATCTTCTATATTATTTTCTTCTTTACAATTAGGACAAATCCAAATTTGATTATTTTTTTTTACAGAATTGATACAATCATGGCATATAGCAATATCACATATACAGTAATGAGTGTTTTCCATTTTATCTTCACATGTATTACCACAGGTATAACAAATAGGAGGAGTTTTTTCTGACATTTTATACAAAATATCCTTTATTATATTATTCTTTATTATGATATTAGTTTTAAGTATTATATTATTTTAAATATTAATTATAAGTTTGTAATGAATCATGGATAAAGTAAGATCTGGAATTCGGTTATTAGCGCTATTTAGCATTTTTTTTATATATAAGGCAATTATGGGTGCTATTGCTGAAAATCTCAATGAAATAACCTTATGGACGTTAATTACAATAATTTATATTGTTTCGCTTGTCATCTTGTATTTTGTCGTTAAGAGATGGGAGAAAGAACAAAAAATTTAAAATTTATTTCTTTTTCTTCAAGAAATCTGGAATCATTCCATCAATACCAAGGCTTTTAAGAATAGTATCTCTTACATTCATTTGAATTGTCAAATCTGACATTCTTTCCATCGTTTCTTCCAACGTTTTTGAAAATGTTTCACTTGCTTCTTTGATAGTTTTAGAAGTTAATTCTAATGACTCCTTTATTGCTAGATTCGTTTCATGTAATTCTTCTGTCAACCGCTCCATGCTTAACCGCATTTCAGAAAGTTCTTTCTTTAACTCTTTTATTCCAGCCATTTTTTTAAATCTCCTTGTTAAGGTAGATATAGATTTAACATTTATTAAAATTAGTAAATAATCTTCAAAATTAATTCCATCTTAAAAGAACCTTATGCTATTAAGAATTACGATGCGATCTTTCTTATATATCCATTTCATCTAAGGAAGAAAGTTCAAGTCGATAGATTCCCTAAAATTGTGATTATAATTACTGGATGCATTGATTTAATAGCTTAGCACCATATTAATAATTAATCTTTATAATACTAAATACATAAACTTTTACCATTCATTAAAATTGTCAAATAATTACGATCACTAGATTATAAAGGAATTAAGAAAGAAATAAAAAAAAGAACTTTTAATTATAGAAGATTCGCGAAGATACTAAAACCACCAAGCAATAAACACAAACCTTGAACCAAGCAAAATACCACGATAATAAAAGCGATTGGAGGCCAGCTGAGAAATTTTGATATTTTTTGTAGTGTTCCGATATAGAATTTAGACGTAAGTCCAACGATAACCGTTACAATGATAAATATAATTACTAATGTCCATTTTAATACCTTGGTTCCAACTAAATCGGCAATAGAATCAGGAATAACCAATGAAATAATAAAAGCTGTTGCAGTGCCTGCTAAAAGACCTAATATACTGGAGAGAGGTAAATCTGAAATCGGTTTGAAAAACATGACAATTCCGATAACAATTAGAAATATACAGGTAAAATGGTTTGCCCCTTCCCCAGGATTTACTTCTTCATATCTTAAACTAGGAGCTATGTCTAAAATCAATCCCATTATCCCGCTCCAAATGACAAATATCCCGAGAACTAAGCCTATATAAGACATTCCTCGAAGAAATTTTGTAATATCAAATTTTTCCACTCCGGATTTTCTTTTTAGAAATGACCCTCTTCGTTTTCGCTCATACCCAAACCATGTAATTGCCATTAAACCACTTAAAACCATCATTATTGCCGCAGATTCTGCTACCCAATTAAAAAAAGCGCCAATTACATCCCAATAATCAAAGAGCATATAAATCAACATTTTGAAATTTATAATTTTAAATATATGTAAGGTTCTATTTTTAAAAATTTATTGATTGTAATTTTCTAATAAAGATATGAGTTATATGAAGCTCTTATATTTCTTATTATTGAAAATGGTAAGTTATTTATTTCTTCAAATTTTTCCCAAATAAATATACAAAAACAAGTGAAAGACTTGTCAGAATGGAAAGATAGATTAGATAATTCAGAAAAAGAAGAATTCTTTTGTACAGGGTGAGGATTAATTGATGGAATTATCCAAGGTTTTAGAAATCTCAGAAAAAAATACAAACATAAAAAATTATTAAAAAATCTCAAGGATTAAATTGTTAAAATCTAGAATTTAATCCCATGAATTCCGCCAAGAATTCGAGATTAAACTTACTATGTTCCTTTTTTATATTAAATCAATAGAATTTGATTAATTTTTATAAATAATTGTCGATTCAAAGATAATATTTATTATTCATAATCATCACTCTTTAATTTTTAATTTATTTCGAAAGAATTAGAATGAAATTTAGATGATTAAAATGACTGACCAAGAAGATTATTTTGATATAGAATTTGATGATGATTGTTACAGTACAAGTTGAGGGATGCTTAGTATGTGGTACCGTAGAGCCCAAAAACTCCGAAAACTAAAAAAACAAAATGTTCCGGATGAATAATAATAAATCTCAATAAATTAAATCATTAAATGTTAGGATTTAGTTATGAGTTCCGCAAGAACTATGAGATTTGAAACCTTATCTTTTTTATCTTCCTAATTTTTAAGGCGCATTAGGACCTTCTCCAACTTTTCGATATATAAATCCCTTTTCTTCAACTTTTTTCTTGCTAAAAATATTTCTACCGTCAATAATTATTGGAGTTCTAACTTTCTTTTTGAGATCATCTAATTCGATCTTATAATATTCACTATGGTTTGTAGCAAAAATTAAAACATCAGCATCAGAAACAGCTTCATTAAAATCATTAGTTAATTTTGTTAATTTATAATCTCTTTCATTAACGTAAGGATCGTGAGCAATATACACAATATTATGAGAATGATATCGACCTTGAAGAACCTTTACTATATTCTCTGTAGGTGTATTACGGGTATCATCTGTGTCTGCTTTATAGGAAACACCCAAAAGAACTATTTTAATATTGTCTACTAATTTATGGGCTTCTCTAAACACATCTTCCATTAATTCTACCATATGATACGGCATATAATCATTGAGATTTCTTGAATTTGGTATAAGTTTTATTTTTTCTTTATTTTTCTTTTCTGTGTATTTATCATAGCCATGTAATAATAACCAAGGATCCTTAGTGAGACAATGCCCCCCTACACCACTACCAGGATAATGCATCATCCTATCATGTCTTTGATTTATTAGCTCGACAATTTCATAGATATTTCTATTAAAATCTTCACATAGTAAAGCCATTTCGTTGGCAAATGCGATATTGACATCCCTATAAGCATTTTCAACGCATTTAGTTAATTCTGCAGTGAGAGTATCGGTCACTTGAAGTTCTTTTTTAACAACTTTTCCATACAGAAATTTGGCGCTCTCATTTGCTTCTGGGCATCCTCCTCCAATAACACGTGGAAAGTCTGTTATATATTCCAACAATTTTCCAGGCATAACTCTTTCAAATGAAAATACAAGGTAAAAATCTTTACCCCTTATTAATCCACTCCCCTCTTCTAATATTGGTTTTACTATATTATTGGTTGTACCTGGTGCCACAGTAGATTCAAGGATAATAGTCACTCCCTTTTTTATATGTTTTGAGAGTTTTTGTGAAACTTCAAGCAAGGATTCATATCTTGGAATTTTATCATCGTCTACTGGAGTTTGTACATCAATTAGAATATAATCAGCTTCATCAACAGCATCATATTTATCAGTAACTTTAAATTTACCATTCTTTACAATTCTAGCAATTAGTTCATCCAAACCTGGCTCTTCACCTTCAAAGGGGTTCTTTCCTTGGTTTAACCAATCTATTTTCCATCCCGATCTTTGAGATCTTCGTTGAATTCCAGTTACATAAAAATCCTCTACATCAGCAAGTAAAGCTGCCATAGGGATTCCGACATATCCCATTCCAATTACAACAATACGAGTAGGCATTTTTATCAGTGTAAATAGTATTTAAACTATTATAGTTCTAAATTACTCATTATTGAAAAAATTTTAGAAAAAAAAATAAGAAAAATATATTAAACTACGTTTTATTTTTTCTTTTAATTCTCATCCCAAATATAAATCTTAAGACATTTACTTTTCTTATAATTAAAACTAAACCCATAATAATCACAAACGATAATGAGCTGATGATAAGGAATTTTGCTAAAATGTTCAAATCCAAACTGACAATATAGAATCCAACTATTATTATTATAGTCTGATGGAGTACATAAAATGGCATGACAATTTCGTTCAAAAATTTACGTGATTTATGATCTCTATTGAGGTATTCACTAAATAAACCTATAACAACAATCATCCAGCTCCATCCATTTATTACACGCAAACCATAAAATAAAAAGTCACTAAGCTGTAATGAATCATCCAATAGCTGATCTTGAAAAAAAATCATAATTATAAGAATTAAAATTGTTGTAATAACGCCAAAAACTATGCTAATATTCCTACTTTTCTCAATAACTTGTTTAAATTTATTATTAGAAGCAAATATATATCCATAAATAAAAACTAATAAATATGAGAAAAGATTCCAGCTTCCAAATTCCAGATATTCAATAAAAATATTAATGAATTCTAAGAAAATTAAAGGAATTGCCAGTAATAATATCATTCCTGGTTTTTGTAAAAGAGTAGGTAATCTTGAAATTTTAATCAGATTTTCTTCTTTTCTTAGATAATTAAAAGGTTTTATAGTTATAAATGTAAAAATAAGAAGAACCAGTAAGAACCATAAATGATACCCTGTCCATGCGAAATTTCCACCAAATCCCTGTAATCCTTTAAAATAGAGAGGATAAAATTCAAAAAATGAACCTTTAAAGGTACCCCAACTTACTTTTTCAAGATAGACTTGTATAGATACGTGTGTAAACATTCCTACTACTAAAGGTATCCCAAGACGTATAACTCTATCTTTTAAATATAATCCGCTTTTTACATAACTTAAAGCATAAAATGTTGCCATTCCCGCAATAATAAAGAAAATTGGCATCCCAAATCCAGATAACATTACTTGAGCTACTGTAATACCAATATCTTGCTCATCATTTTTTACATGCCAATCCAAAAGATCAAAAAATCTTGAACAATGAAATAAAAACACTAATATTGTGGCAAGAACTCTCAACCAATCAAGATCATAACGCCTTTCAAACTTATTAATTTCTATTTTTGATACATCTTTATTACTAGATTTCAAATATCTTACCTTTTAAAAAAAATTCTTGATAATTAGTTTTCAAATTGTGCTTATATAAATAATTTTCTCGGAAAATTAAAGATATAAAATTTTAGAAAATGATTAAAGAAAAATTTTAGCTATATTTATTTTTACTTCTTACTTTTTCACTCTATATTAAAAAAGATCTAATTACCAATAAAGAGAATAAAATACCAGTAAAATCATTAAATTTACCAGTAAAATTAATAAATTATAGGTAAATAAATTCCAAAATCTTTAAATAAACCTAAGTTTTACTAGTAATCTAATCCAATTTTTAGAAGTGTTAATTGGAAGGTGGATATAATCTCAGAACCGAAAACCCCTCCCAAAGAGATCGTCGCCATAGTATTATCAATCATTGGTCCGATCATATGCCTGATTGGTGGAATTCTCATTATCTACACAGGAGTAGAGAAAATTCCTTTAAATATTGCTTCGGGGTTCGCTGCTCTAGGTGAAATCGCACTTGGAGTGTTTACAATCATTTTAGCACTTGTAGCTTTAAAATATCACCTCGGTGGAATGCTTATTTCTTTTTTTATTGGATTATTCGCGATAATGATCAATTTTTTGGGGCCTCCTTATTATTTAAGTTTTCCTGGACCTCTTCTTACACTAATTGGTAGTGTATTTGGCCTCATTGGAGTGTTCCTTACCTCACCAGCGCAACTAAAAAAATTTGGGATTTGTATAATTATCATATTGATTATCTACTTTTTATATTGGTTCTTCGGATTCATAATGTCATCTCTAATACTCCGTGTCAGTCCGCCATAGATATTTTAAATTGAATATTCACAATATTATCATTTAGACGATTAAAACTAAAAATTAATCATTATAGATAGAATTTAATGAAAAAAAATGAGAAGAGATTGGAAATTTAAATTTATTTCTTTTTCTTTTTGTATGACGTACCTTTCACACCTTTATATATTCCAGCTATTATTAGACCCGCTATGAAACCACCCACGTGAGCAAAATGTGCAGTTTGCCCAATAGCAAAAGGATCCAATAGAGAAACTATAGCATAAGTTAATTCTGCTATAAAATATGTAATTATGAAGTATGCCGCACTTATTCTTTGCATAAACAGTCCTGGAAGATAAAATTTATTATGTGGAAAAAGAACAGCATATACAGCCATTAATCCAAAAATCGCTCCTGAAGCGCCTAAAGAAGGAATATCTGCCAAAAAGTCCCCCCATACGGGAATAATTAGGGTACTTAAAGCGTGGAGAATACTGCCGCAAAGACCGCATATTAGGTAAGTAATAAGATATGTGATATGTCCCATTGCGTGTTCACAATTGTCAGTTATTACTATAAAAAACCACATGTTCATGATAATGTGTATAATATCTCCATGCATAAACATAGAAGTAAGTAACGTCCATAATTCTTCCCCTCTAAAAAACTCTGAGGGGACGAAAGCATACTCAATGTGCATATTTCCTGTGGGATCTAATATCTGCCAGATGAATACAATTATGTTTGCAACTAATATGATAACAGAAAAATATTGCTTGAAAAACGGAATTCTATCAGATTCAGCTTCATATACCATTGTCATTAACTCTCTCTATTATTTAAGATTAATATTTCAATATTAAAGATAAGTTTCTTAAAAATATTTAAAGCTTTTTCTAATTGATGTGATATTTAAATATAAACTTAATAAAAGTTAAGTCTTATTCAAGAAAATTTAAAAATAAAATGAAATTTTTGAAACTCTCAAAATTAATTTAATTTCTCAGCTGTTTATTTTCAAGAATTTCTTTTATCCTACTCAAAAGTTCTTTGCCGGAGAAAGGTTTTGTGATATAAGCATCAGCTCCTAGCTTCTTACCCTTTTGAACGTCTTCATTAAAACTCTTTACAGTAAATAAAACTACAAGGATATCCTTAAACCTTTCATTGTTTTTGACCTCCTCCAAAACGCTGTATCCACTCTTTCCAGGCATCATTATATCTAGTAATATTAGAGCAATTTTTTCATAATTTTCTTCTACCATTTTCATGGCTTCTTTTGCATTATTACTTGTGATTGTATCAAAATCCCCTAATTTCAAAAATTTCTCGGTAAGATTGACGATATCAGGTTCATCGTCAACAATGAGAATAGTATTCTTACTTTTTGCGGACATAACAAATCCTATTTATTTTTTTATTTAACTTGATTTGAGTGTAATAATTTTTTACTATGTTATATTGAATTTAGTCAGTTATATAAATAAGCTTTTTTTTTACCTTTGTGATCATCATTGGTAAGAAAAAATCAACTTCCTATATTTCCAGATGATTATATTGATGATAAAGCTGATGAATATAATAGTTCAAAATGGATGGCTCGAAATCAAAAAAGGGCCACATTTTTGAGTATTCAGTATCTTTTCGATGAAGAGTTAAATACTAATGAAAGTGATGGGAAGAAGATGGGAGATACGAATCTAATTTTAGATTTGGGATGTGGTACGGGATTCTCTTCTGAAGTTCTAATGCAAAATGGTTTTAAAGTTATTGGAATAGATCTTTTATTTGATATGTTATCAAAAGCAAAAGAGAAGAAGCGTGATTATGAGGAGTATAAAGATTTAGAGTTAATCTTAGCAGATATTAATTTTTTACCGATCAAAGTCAATTCAATTGATCATATAGTATCAATATCTTCATATAATTTTATAATACATGGATTACAAAATTATGGTGAGAAAGTAAAGCTGATAAATGACACAGCGAAATACCTTTACAAAATCTTAAAAAAAAGTGGAAGAATAATAATTGAGTTTTACCCTAAAGATGAACAGGAGCTAAAAATCTTTAATAAATCATTTGTTAACAACGGATTTGAAGGATTTATGGTAAAAAGTAATCCAAAACAAAAGTCTGGTCAAACTTACTTAATATTAAGAAAAAAGTTGTAAATATGGGTACATGTAAATTTTGCGGGAAAGCTGAAAGGGAAATTTCTGAAATTCTACAAGTATGCAGAAATTGCATTTTGGAAGGAGATTGGGACGAGGTTAAACCCCATATATTAAATATTCATAAACAAGTCCGTCAGCTTGTAGATTTGCCAGAGAAACCTCCTAAGGCAGAAAGACCAAACATTAAGTTAAAATGTAATTTATGTATAAATGAATGTTCTTTATCTAACAATGATATTAGCTACTGTGGATTAAGAAATACTCAAGCAAGATCTTCAGGAAACTTGCCGTATCCATCAAAATCGAAAGGGTACATTCATGGATATATAGATCCTAATCCTACTAACTGTTGTAATAGCTGGTTTTGCCCTGCTGGTACGTCATCTGGCTATCCAGATTATTCAAATTATAAAGGACCTGAATTTGGCACATATAGCTACGCTGCTTTTCTATATGGGTGTACTTTTGACTGCTTATTTTGCCAAAATGCCTCCCATAAGCTCTTTTCAAAAAAATATTTATTTGATGTTGAAACCTTAGCTAATCAAATTGTAAAAAATACAAAAATTACTTGTTTATGTTATTTTGGAGGTACTCCAGAAGCACAGTTACCCTTCTCAATTAATTTAGCAGATAAGATTCTTGAAAAGTGTAATAATAGGGTTATGCGGATTTGTTGGGAATGCAATGGTTCTGGAAATAAAGATTGGATTGAAAATTGTATGAAAATCGCTGTTAAAACTGGAGGAAATATCAAATTTGATTTAAAGACTTTTAATGAAAAATTAAATATTGCTTTATGCGGTATAAGTAATAAAAGAACTCTTGATAATTTCAAATTCTTAGCAGAAAATTATTTTGGATCCAGAGGGCCAGAGATGCCAGAAATAAGTGCATGTACGTTGATGGTTCCAGGCTATACGACTCATGAAGAAGTTAAGCTCATTGCAGAGTTTGTGGGTTCAATAAACCCTGAAATCCCTTTTAGTTTATTAATATTTCATGGAGCTTATCAAATGAGGGACTTAGGAATTACTCCACGAAGACAAGTAGAACATTGCTTAAAAGTAGCAAAAAAATATCTTGAAAATGTAAATCTTGGTAATAAATTCTTATTGGGATTTAATACATGAATAGATAATATTTTTTTTATCCATAGACCCTCTTGAGCTTATAAAACCATTTAATTGTTGAACGCGTAAAAATAAAATAAATAGAAATTCATTTTTTGATGTGATAATTATTTAGAATTAAATTTATATTGCTCCTTTAATCTTTTGAATATAAAGACTACTACTGTGCAACTGATCCCTATAAGAAATAATAGACTGTATCCAGAAATTTTCTCTCCATTAGTTTCTTCTTCCGATTCCACGATTTTATGAATTTCATAATTCCGAGTGGGTTCCATCAACGGATAATAGTCATAAAGATGATAACCGGTTTCGAATGCAAGGACATGCTTGTTCCAGTCTCCAATTCCATCATTATCTCTATCAGGTTCATCATAATCGCTCCAGTAATTTCCTAGATAATTGGTATAGTTTTGATCCTGATATGTGTAGAGCATTTTTTTAAGTGAGTTAAATGTAAAAGTTGAATAACTAAAAAATATAGTAATAAAACCTCCAATATTATTGAGATAAAAAAGATTGTTATCAGAGTATTCGATAAGGATCCCATAAAAATTATTAAGAAATATATTTCCTATAATGGTATTGTTATCACTATAAGATAAAAATATCCCGCTTCTACAATTGTATGAGGTAATGTTGACAATATATCCATTATAAACATAACTCAACTTAATTCCTGAATCAATTTCTCCATTTCCTGAGTTAAAGAAGGTACAATTTTCAATTCTAAAATAGACATCGGAATTTTCTATGAACACGCAGCTTCCAGAACCGCTTCCATTAATAATCAAATCTTCTATGACATAAGGGTCTGAATAAGTGCCTTGTCCTGAACATTTTCCGTCATTTTTAAAATTAAGCCACCCTACATTACCATTTATATGAATTCTTTCAGATACTGAAGAGCTTTTCACATTTTCATTAATTAAATTAATCGTATCACTATTTTTATTATTAAGATTGTTATTAAAACTAGGTACTAAGGCAAAAATGAATATAACAACCATTATAATTTTCATTTTCATACTCCGATTAGAATTCATTATGATTTCACTAGGTTTGAATAGATAGTTTTATAAACTAATTATTGAGTGTTCTATTTAACGTTTTTGGTGATTTATAGAATAATCATGAATATGTAATTATATCAGAAATTGAATAAAGCTCACATATAACAGAAGTTAGATATATTTTATTGGTTGTAATAAAAAATAGAATTTATGTACAGAAATTATTGTCTTAAACCCTATTTATAATTTAACATGATTTTATTCTTCATACCCTTAATTTGGAATAATAATAATCTCTAATGTAGAAACGGAAGATTTAGCAATTATGTAGGGAGAGTATATTTATAATCTATTTTCTCTTTTTGGGATTTACTTGACATTATTCAAATAGCTCTTTGATAATTAGATAAAAAAATTTATTTAATAGGAATAATTTTCGATATTGCATTATTGGATTTAATTTAAGATTTGACGGTATATATTAAATAAATTTTATCGGTGATAAACAATACAAAAAGCTCGCATACGATTGTCATCCACCCAATTAGACGCATTACAATCAGTATGCGATCAAGTTATTGGTGTTTGTAAATCTCAGGGTATTCGCAAAAATGGTCCAATTCCTCTTCCCACCAAGAGATTACGAGTACCTGTAAGAAAGGCACCAAGTGGTCAAGGGACTAGTACTTGGGCAAAATTTGAGATGCGTATTCATAAACGTTTATTCGAAATAATCGCCAATGAGAGAAGTATGCATCTTATAATGAAAATTCAAATCCCTGAATCTGTTCTTGTAGAAATAGAATTAATGTAATTAAAAATAAGGTTAATTAATAGTTTATAACTCATCTAACTTAATTTTTTTTGGTTCAGAAGTCAATTTTACTTTTTTACCAATATCAATATTATCAACATAGTAAATATTTCCAAGAATTTCTGATCCTCTCCCTATTGTTATGTCTTTACCTTTAATATCTCCATCTACATGGATTTTTACGACATTTACAGTACTTTTAGCATGTATACTTCCATGAACTTTATAATGTTGTTTTTTCTTGGTCTTTTCAGTAAAACCAAAAAGAACATTTTCACCAACTACATTTCCTTCAATATAAGTTGATCCATCAACCTTTATATCTTTTTCAGAAGATAAATTTCCATTAATATTTGAAGAACCAGACAATCTAATCCCTTCTTCTCCTCTTACGAAATGTCCTACTTTAAAAGAACCTGATACAATTAAAGATCCTTGAATATTAACAAGATTTCCTATTTCTGTAGAACCAGAAAAATCAGCATCTGCGTTTCCATATAGAAATCCAGCTATATTGAATGAGCCTGAACTACTTATATCCGCATGAGACGTAAAGTTTCCTGAACCTTTAACTTTACCTGAAGATGTAAGACCATTACATTCCAAATCTCCATTAATACTTCCTGAACCAGATATTCTCATAGATTTTTCTGTTTTTCCACCAGAAATTTCAGCATATCCCGTAATGCTTATATGTTCTTCGAATTCTGTAAAATCACCTGAACCACTTATTTGAATCTTCTTTTCAATTTCTTCTTTATTTTTCATTTCAAATCATATAAAAAGAATTAATTTGTAGTTACATAAAATCAAATTTAATAAAACTTTTACTTATTTCAAAATTTTATTTATAGAAACAAGATCCTTGATTAATCATATTTAAATCAATAAATTAATATAAGTTTCATAACTAATAAGTTGTTATTTATTAAAATCTATCAAAGTGCATTCTATTGGCAGATTTTCATACCAAAACATTCTTTGGACAAAAAACAAGTGTGATTATTACAAGTCCGTCAAAAGAAGTTCCCTATATTTTTCTAAGTTGTATAAGCAGAAAGGAAGATCACTCTTGGGAGAAAATCTCTGAGAAAGAGGGAAAGACAGTAAGATTAACTATTGAAGAGATTATATGTATTTTAGAGGTTTTAAATAGAAGAACTGCTAACTGGAGAGGTTATCACGTTTTTAAAGAAAGAAAAACAGAAATTTATGTTGGATGGGAAGATGAATCTCGTCAAGTTTTGCGTATTAAGATAGGCGATTACAACAAAAAAATCCGATTTCCAAATTTGAATTTCCTGACTTTGTTGTTAGATCACATATTAAAAGAGAAAATTGAATTTGCTACAAGTGGTACTATTAAAAAAAGAGTAAAAGAGACAGTAGAGATAGATGAGGAAGAAGAATATAGGGTGTTTACAGAACATATTACAGCTAGAGATGGATTACATATTGTTGAAACTACAGAATTTAGTGATTCGAGAGAACCACTTGAAATCAAAGCAAAAATTAAAGTTGAAAGCCCAAAAGCATTATTGATTATTTTGGATTCTGGAGAAGAATTTTGGATACCGAAAAGCACTATATATAGTGAATATGATGCTAATGAAAAAAAAGAATCTCAAAAACTAATTGTAGATAAATGGATAATTGAAAAGCATAAGATTTTAGGAAAATAATTAAGTAAATTTTTCAGTATTAAGAAATGTAAAATATTTAGTTACTTTTTATTACTTGATTGAACTATTTTAGAGTTTATCATTTATGGAACTTAATATTGATTTCTTGAAAAAGCTTGCTTTAAATGTATTTGAAAAAGTAAATCCTCTAATGGGAACAAAAGAGGCTGCTATAAAATCCAAAAGAGGTGCAGGCGGAGATATCTCAATGAATATTGACCTTGTTGCTGAAAATATTATAGTTGAGACTTTAGAAAAAGCGAATGTGAATTTACTGTTAATAAGTGAAGAATTAGGCGAAAAATATATTGGAGATGCAGAGAAAGCAAAAGAGAATCTGGATGTCTTAATTGTTGATCCTTTAGATGGGTCAAATAATGCCGTTAAAGGTATTCCATACTGTTCTGTATCATTAGCTTATGCAGTTGGTAAAAAAGTTGATGACATAAAAAAAGCTGTTGTTCTTAATCTTAACACTAAAGATATGTATTGGGCAAAAAAAGGAAATGGAGCCTTCCTTAATGATTCAAAAATCCATGTTTCTGATTTAGATCTTTCACAAAATTGTTATTTTGAGCTTAATCTACCAATGAAAAATCTAATGGAGAATTTACAAAAATTAAGTCCCATCATTCGTAAATTTTATCGAGTAAGAATTTTAGGAAGTAGCGCTTTAACTTTATGTCTTGTAGCAAGTGGTCGTTTAGAGGCTTTCATTAATCTGAGAAAGAGTAATCGACTAGTAGATGTAGCTGCTGGAATCTTAATTTTAAATGAGGCAGGAGGTAAAATCTTTGCTTTAGATGGAAAAGAAATTAATACAGATTTATCAATAAATGTAAAATTTCCTTTTATTGCGTGTAACGCTAAATTAGAACTATTTCTTAAAAATGAGTTAATTTTTAAATATAATTAGTAAAAATAGTTGTTCTTACTTTGATAGATCCATTTTAAATTTATTAACAAACTTTAAAAATAAAAAAAAGTAATATAGAATGGAGGAATAGAGATTTAGGTGTGGTCATTCGAGAAGCCATTTATCTAAACTTTTTCCTCCTTTTCCTATATTTTGATTTAGAGATTACAACCCTCAACTGATTTTTCTCTCCATTTATATTATTCTCAACTGATTTCATGAATTTAAATTGTCTCTATATGCGTTTTTTTTTTTTTATAATAGACAAGGGCTACAATACTAATTAATGCAAAAATTAAGAAGTAAAATCCAAAAGGAATGGCACCACCCCCGCCCTTAGGGTCCTCAGGGTCCTCAGGTAACGCTATTTTAAAAAAAGGATAGCCACCAGCGAAACCTTCGTATCTTGTCAAAATGCCTGAAGAACTGAACCATAATTTATGTATTTTATCCCCGTAAAGATAAACTTTATCACTATATACCTCGTAGCTAGTAACCTGAGGATTTCTAGATAATAGTAATGCAATTGATGATAAATTTATGGGTGTGGGAATTACATATAATATCGCCAGATCCATAAAATGAGAGCTTACATTTAAGTAATTTTGAGTTTCATTGGCAGCCATATAAAAGTTATTGTCATATGTAGTGGTCCATTGAGAGGCTTCAGCATCATAGTACCCAAGTGTACAATTTACTAATAGCGCATTCACACTAGCATGTTGACCTTGATATATTGCTTCGGTTGTAAAATTTACCATATCATCCACATCACCGGAAACACCAGCTGAATGAAGAACTTCCCAAACAATAACATCACCTACTTCAGCAGGAAATGATGTATCTCCTATGGTTGTGGTACATTTAGCATTAACAACAAAAAACGGAAGAATAAAGAATACACTAAGTACAACTATCCCTACAATTTTATAATTTTTCATTTTAAGAGTCACCTTTATTTTTTTTTTAATTTAAAAATATTTTAATTATGGACCGTCCCATCGGGACAGAAGCATGGGACGACCCATTCAATATTTAATATGGGAAGGGTCATATTTAAATGTTATGGTTACTTATATATATATAGGGAAAATGTTTTTTAGGAAATATGAAAAATTTTTATGTTTTACGATTAAAATCTTGGAATAGAACCGACAAAAAAGGCGAACCATCCCAATAACAAAAATTAATTTAAATTGAGTGTGAATATGAAATCAACAAGGTGAAATAATGTCTAATAATAAATTACGCCATGATACAGGAAAAAGTTGGATAGAATTAATTGATGAACATCCCTTACGCCATGATATTTGGATGGTTCTGGATCTTTATAATGAATTAAATGTTACAGAAATAACATATTATGTAAAACAGAGTAAGTCGACAGTATCGCGAGTTTTAAAAGGAATGAAAGACGATGGGCTTTTATTATCAAGACGTGGAGGAAAAGAGAAAGGAGAAAAAATTCCACCGAAATTTTTTCGAATTAATCCAAAATTTCAAGAGGTTGAAGAGGAATGGGATGAAAATAATTTACCTAAAGAACCAGAACAAATAAAAAATTATTATTTTTCAAAGATTAATGAATTTAGAAAAATCATGAAAGACTTGGAAAAGCGATTTGAATACTTGAAAACATTGTTAATTTATCTTGAGGAACAATTAAAAGATATTGAAAATATCGAACAAGCTAAAATTACGTATAAGGAATTTTTATCAGAGATGAATGAGCCAACATCTTTTTATATTCGGATTGACGAAAAGCGATATAAGGACTTCTTAGACTTACGTATTGAGTATATGATGAAACTTCAAAAATTATTAATGGAAAAAGAATTAGATGAAGAAAATACTATTGAATATTTTGATCTTTCATTACCCTATTCCGCGTTTTTTGAACTAAATAAAAAGTTGAAGCAAAAATAATAAATAGAATTATATCAATATGAGCTTTAAGAATATGGAATATTCAATTTCAGAACGGTTAACCCATGTGAACCAACTCAAGGATAATGGAGAATTCGCAAAAGCTCTCCAAATTATAAATAAACTTGAAAATGAGAAAGAGCTTTCATTTCAAGAACAAATTGAATGTTATTATCTTAAAGGCTCTCTCCTTTTTGAACAAGGATATATGGATGAAGCGATCAAATATGTTGAACTGGCTTATAAAGATTGTCAACAATTAAAAGAAAATCTTCTTACTCTAGATATAATTCTGAGTAAATGCAATATTTTAAGATACTCTGATAGATATAATGAGGGATTTGATATAATAATTGAAGCTGAACAGATTCTTAACAAGCTTGATGGAATTTCACCCATTGATTTCAAAGAAAGAAATGCTTATTTAATGTATCTAAAAGGCTATCTTTATGCTAGGAAAGGTGATTTAAATTCATCTTTTAGACACGGAGAGTTGGGTTTACAAATTGCGCATGAAATTAATAATAAAAGATTAATTATGCTTAATGCAGGAATTCTTGGTTATTTTTTTCATTGGAAAGGAGATTTTGATACTGCTCAAAATTATAATGAACAAAGGTTAAAACTTGCAAAAGAAATAAACGACAAACAAAATATTATAGGAGCCCTAAACAATATCGGGACTATATTCCAAGAAAAGGGAGACTTTAATCAAGCGATGAAATATTTAAAAGAGAGTTTAACTTATTGCGAAGAAATTAATAGCTTTAAAACTACTGCTATTCTAGATAGTTTATGCCGATTAGCTATCGAGATGGATTCTTTTGAAACTGCTCAAGAATGTTTAGAATCCATGAAAAAATTTATTGATCGAAGGGATAAAAATCTGTTAGGATACAATATATACGATCTGACGAAAGCAATAGTGCTGAAAAAGAGCCCGAATGATGCTGATAAAATAAGAGCAATAGAGTTATTTAAAAAAGAACTTGAAAAGAATAAAATAACTTATGAAGGAAAAATTGTTGCTTTACTAAATCTCTGTGAATTATTTCTATTAGAATTATATCAGACTAATAATATTAAAATTCTAGATGATATTAACCTCTATATTCAACAACTACTTGACATCGCTAAGGAACAAAAGTCTTACTGGTTATTGGCTGAAACTCACTTATTTCAAGCTAAATTAAAGTTAGTAACTTTTGAATTTGAAAAAGCTCAGCAATTAGTTGCTCAAGCATTTCATATAGCTGAAAAATACGGCTTAGATCTTTTACTTACACAGATTAAAACTGAAAAAGAGGAACTATCTAAGGCATTAAATAAATGGGATAATTTAAAAAGATCTAATGCCAATTTATCAAATCGTTTGGATTTAGCAAACTTAAATAACCAAATAAGGCGTATGCTTAAAAAGCGACATAAGAATTAACTTCCAAGAAGGGAAAATATTTCATATATATAATGTAAAAATTGTTTTTAATTATTTTTTTTTTAACCAATTTTTAACT
This sequence comes from Candidatus Hermodarchaeota archaeon, assembly GCA_048885925.1. Lineage (GTDB taxonomy): Archaea > Asgardarchaeota > Lokiarchaeia > Sigyniarchaeales > SOKP01 > Loki-b32. The sequence goes on along the minus strand of JBHLLG010000001.1, from coordinate 330,906 downwards.
TCTAAAAAAATGGATACTAAAATTATTTAGTTAATATTTATACATTTTTCAAATTCAAGATTATAAAAAATATTTATAATTAATTATATGACTATTTACTAATGAATTCAAGATAAAGAGTAAATACTTGCAGCAGGAACATTAATATTACAAGAAGCAGGAGGCAAAATTTTTTCTTTAGATGGAACTGAAATTATCCAAGAATTATCAATTACCGTAAAATTTCCATTTGTAGCTTGTAATGCGAAACTTGAATTCTTCCTTATAGAAGACTTTATTAAAAAAAGAAATAAATAATATTTTTTTCTCAACTAAGTTTAAATAAAAAAAAAGGATATATAGAATGGAGGAAGATTGGTTTAGGTGTGGTCATTCGAGAATCCTGATGTTAAAACTTATTCCTCCATTCTTTTATTTTGATTTAAAATTTGAGTCCCTTCATTTTCGTTGTTGTATAAATATATAGCAATATAACACAGCGAATATAATGTACTGAACTATATTAGTTAAATTTAATATAGGAAGCGCAAATATGATATGAAGTACGATGAATGCTATTGAGTTTAAAACTGTCCAAACAATCATATAAATTACAATATTTTTTACTTTTTCCCATTCATTCTCTCGATATGATAATAAAAGTAGAAATGCAAGTGCAATAAAGTCCATTCCAAGTAATCTGCTAAAAACTGGTGCATTATAAGGCCAATTATATATTTCAAACATCATTTCCGCACCAAATACAAAAAACAGTCCAAAAATCACACCAACTATAGCTTGAAGGACAAAAACTATTTTAGTTATTTTTAAAATCTCTTTAGTCATTTTTATTACCTCTTTTTCAATTATTTATTAGAAAATTTTTGTGGTTTAATTATTCCAAAAAGCCGTTCCATTATCCCGAAATCTGAGACGGCTCATCATATTAATAAATGGAAAGGCTCATATTTAAATGTTATTATTACTTTTATATATATGATTAAATTAATATAAAAAATTAAGAGACTTTTTCCCCGTCTTACTTATAAAATTGTGAAAGAAATTTATTTATATTTATAAAAGTTAAAAAAAGTTAACGACTTAGTTAAAGTGGATTATAATATGAACAATAATATGGAGAAAAATGTTAAAGGTTTATCTAACAAACAAATTTATTACAAGGATGCAATAATAGAACAAGATTGGATCCAATTAATAGATAAACATAAATTACGTTATGAAATTTGGATGATTCTAAAACTACATAATGAATTGAATGTGACAGAAATCTCACACCTAGTAAAACAAAGCAAAGCTACTGTATCAAGAGTATTAATACAGATGGAACAAGACGGTTTAGTTAAATCAAGAAGAGCGAAAAAGAAAAAAAATGAAGGAGAAAAAATTCCAGCTAAATTCTATAGAATAAATGAAGAAATTAAAGAGAGAAATTTAACAAATATAGACGAATTAGAATACTCGAAAGATCCCATTGAGCTCAGAAAATTCTATATATCAAAAATTAATAATTATAGAAGTGCTATTTATAATTACCATAAGTTACTTGATCTCTTGACTCCCCTACTAAATATTTTTGAAGACCAATTGGATGATATAGATCATGCAAAACAAATTTATGAAATGTACCTTTCAGATAAAAATGAACCTTGGTTTAATATTCTATATTTTAACCCTGAATATTTCAATAAATTCTTAGATATTCGTTTAGAATATTTGTTAAAATTAGAGAAACTTGCGAGAGAACAAGAACTAAATACAGAGAATGCATTTGTTTATTTTGACGCATCAATACCTTTAAAGGCTATATTTGAATTGAAAAAAGAGATGTTTTTAAAGAGAGAATAATCAAAATCATATCTGATATTACTAGCCTTAAAAGAAGAATAGTTTTATATTAACTTAATCTTATTTCTTATTAATCCACAATTCTTTAAGAATTCAAATTTTATTACGACTTTTTGATATATGCAGAGTTCAATAAATAAGGATTTACAATTAGCAGAAAAACTTGATGAAGAAGGGAAATATGAAGAGGTTCTACAGATCATATCTGATCTTGAAAAAAAGGGAAGCCTTTCTCCAATTGAACAGCTTTCAAGCGATCTCATTCAAGGTTCAGCTATGGTAATGTTAGGGCAATATAATGAGGTTGTCAGTCTGGCTGAACGAATTGCTCAAGAAAGTCAAAAAATTGCGAAAAAAATACGAATAGTTGATGCTTTTATTCTTAAATGTAGAGCTTTATATTGGCTTAGAAGATTAGATGATGTGCTTGATATCCTTGAACAAGGTGAAAGATTGCTTAAAACACTAAATGATGAATCTTCATTAGAAATTAAAAAAAGAGAAGCTTGGATAGCTTTACTTAAAGGTTTAACCTACAGGGATAAAATAAAACGAGAACTACAAGTTAAATTTTTAAAACAGGGTCTAGAATTGGGAAAAGAAACAGATAATAAGGGAATAATTTTCAAATGTCTTATGTTACTTGGAGATTATTATACATCTAAAGGTGAAATTGATCGTGCACTATTTTATATTGACCAATGTCTTGAAATAGCAAAATTAATGCAAAATCAAACAATTATAGTATGGAGTTTTCTCAATCTTTCTGTGATATATGGTGAGAAGGGTGAGTTAGATAATTGTATTAAATATACAAAGAAGGCTCGTAAAATCTTTAAACGTCTTAATAATAAATCGCATTTTAGTGCAACTCTTAATAATCTAGGATGCATCTATACACAAAAGGGAGAATTTGATCGTGCTCAAAGATATTTTACGAGAAGCTTAGCTTTATATGAAGAAATCGGGGAATCTAAAGGCATTTGCTTTGTTCTCGACAGTCTAATTCGTTTAACACTTGAAAAGAGTGATCTCAAACAAGCACTTCTATATTTCAACCGTTTAAAACAAATATATAAAGAAGAAAAGACCCTAAAATTAATTAATCTGTTATTTAGGTTTAATAAAGCCCTAATATTTAAAAAAGATCCCCAAGTGCTCAATCTTACTACTGCTAAAAAATTATTAGAGCAAATAATAAATGAAGAGGTTATTGATTTTGGCGTTTATATTGCTGCATTGCTCGAACTCTGTGATTTACTATTAATTAATCTAAAAAATACTAATGATCTAAAATTACTCGATATGATACAGCTGCATGTAAACCACTTAATAGAGAATGCAAAAAAATATCATTCATATTCATTATTAGCTGAAACATACCTATTACAAGCTAAATTAGAATTAATCACCTTGGACTTAAACGAAGCTCAACGATCTTTAATTAAAGCTCATCGAATAGCTGAAAAATACGGTATAAAGTTACTAATCGTAAGAATTTTAAATGAACAAGATGAATTACAAAAGCATATCGATAAGTGGGAGAGATTTAAAGATTCAAAAGCTGTTATTGCTGAACGTATAGAGTTAGCTCGTTTAGATGATCAACTCTTACGAATGCTCCGGAAACGAGTATATCTAGAAAAAGTCATTTTTTAAAAAGTGAATTATTGTCATTTAATTCTTAAGGTCCTAAAAAACAGTGATCAATCTAAATTTTTGTACTTTTCTTACAATACTATTTAAAAATTAAAAAAATTAATATATATTTATGAATTCACGGGAAAGAGTAAATTCAACATTAAATCATAAAGAACCAGATATGGTTCCTCTTGATTTAGGGGGTAACGTTTCTGGAATCCACATTAAAGCCTATAAAAGACTGATAGAATACCTCGGAATTGAAGATAAAAATATCCAATACCATGATTTTGTTCAACAGTTAGCAGTTCCCTGTGAAGAATTATTAGAAAAGTTAAAAATTGACACTAGATATGTCCGTCCTCTTGATAGTATTATAAATGTTAAAGATGTTAAAGTAGAATATGAAGGAAAGTATGTAGGAGTTTATGATCAATTTGGTTGTTTTTGGGGTAATTTTGCGAATAAGGATTTAGATGAGATATTATATTATGATCCAGTTATTCATCCTTTTTCTGATTTTAAAACAGTAAGTGAGATTGAAAATTATGATTGGCCTGATGGTAGAGATAAATCCCCATTTAAAGGATTAAAGAATTATGCTAAAAAATTATATGAAACAACTAATTATGCTTTAACTACACATACCGCAGGTTGTGTTTTTGAATATACAACTTTTATCTTTGGATTTACTAAAGCATTAAGATATCTACTTACGAAGCCAGAATTAATAATTGCGGCGATGGAAGGATTTTTAACTTATTGGACAGACTATATCACAACTTTTTTGAACGAAGTTGGTGAATTTTTAGATATTGTGTGTATAAATGGAGATTTAGCAACTCAAGCAGGTCCATGGATGAATTTAAAGGTCTATGAAAAGATAATAAAGCCTATTGAAAAAAAGCTTTCTAATAGAGTTCATGAGTTAGCAGATGTTAAAATTAATTACCATAGTTGCGGCTCCATTCCATTATTTATTCCTCATTGGGCAGAAATTGGATATGACATTTGTAATCCGGTCCAAATCTCTGCGTACGATATGGAACCATGTAGCTTAAAAAAAAGGTTTGGCGATCAAATCACATTTTGGGGAGGAATGTGCAATACACAAGGAACACTTCCTTTTGGCACTCCACAACAGATTCAAGAAGAAGTAAAACGAAATTTTGAGTGCTTTAAACCTGGGGGCGGATTTGTTGCGGCAAATATTCATAATATCACAGCCGAGGTTCCACCTCAAAATATTGCAGCAATGTTCGATGCTGCAAATGAATTTAGGAATTATTAAAATACAAATAATTTGAATAATTATTAATCTGGGATCTTTATAGGATATTTTCCATACTTTATTTTAACATTCTGCATGGCTTCAAAACGGTCAACTGTCACAGCTGGATGGATGCTATGTCCAGAACCAAATAAATAACCTCCACCAGGAGCTAATTCACGAATTAGTTTTTTAGAATATCGCTCAATTTCAGAAATTTCTCCTAATGCCAATGATACAGGACTAACATTTCCAGAAAAAGTTATTTTATCTCCAAATTTTTTATGAAGTTTAAAAATATCATAATCAGGATTATTCGTGGTTGGTTCAATAGGGTTTATGATATCCACTCCACAATTTACAATATCTTCAAAAATCTCTAATATATCACCATCAGAATGTAACATAATTTTACAATCACGTTTGTGAGCAGCATCGCATACTCGTTTTAACCAAGGAAATACATACTTATGAAAATTACTTGGCTTCATAAACAAACCATTCTTGAATCCATAATCATCCCATAATAATATAATTTGAGCATCATTTTCAGCCAAGATTTTCACAAGTTCTACTGTGAAAGTCCCATAATCATCAAAAATTTTTCTCGCTTGCTTTGGGCGGGATAATATTCTTGAAAAGGTTTGAAGTCCAAAACCCTCCAGGGGGCCTTCTAAAATGCTTGCTGTCGCCGGAATTGAAAAAACTTCATTATTCAAATCTTCTTGTACAGCTCTACCATTTAAAAACCATTTTAACCTTTGTTCAGAATGAGGATCTGGCTTTTCCCAACTCTCATAATCTTCAAAAGACTTTAAATAACCACCTTGATAAGCTAATATTACAGTTCCATCTTTTTGAGTATCAATCTTCATTAATCGTCCATATTCATCAACGTAAAATTTACCAAGTTTGATGGTCTTTCTAAGTAAAAGACTAACATAACTTAACACTAAGTCAATTTGAACTTTTCGAAAGAATTCATACATTATCCTATAACCTCGACCACCACTAGGATCAACGCCATAATGTCTTACAATTGTATTATTTGTAAAGCCGCTTTCAAAAGCTGGAACTCTGTCTGGTTCTTCATGATTTATTGCTTTTAATACTCTCTCTGGTGCCTTGATTTTATATCCCTTAAATTCTTATAATTAATCTAAATTATACTTTATAGTAACGTTAATTTTGTTAAATACCGAATTCTTAAAAAATGTCTTGATTCATGATAGAATCTAAAAGAATTAAGAGAGAATTTTTTACGCGGTCTACTGAACTAGTAGCAAGAGAATTACTTGGTAATTTTTTAGTAAGAGAAACAAAAAAAGGGCGCATTGTTGGGAGAATTACGGAAGTAGAAGCCTACTTTGGACCAGATGATAAAGCTAGTCATTCTTATAATTATAAAAAGACTAAAAGGACTAAAATAATGTATATGAAGCCTGGAACGCTTTATATTTATTTGATATATGGAATGTATTATTGTTTAAATGTTATAACCGAACCAGAAGGAATGCCCTGTGCGGTACTGATTAGACAATTATTTCCTATTGAAGGAATTGAGTTGATGACTGAAAATAGAAATGTTATAATTGGAAAAAATTTTAAGAATTTAACTGATGGCCCTGGAAAAATATGTATGGCTTTTAAAATAACAAAGGATGAATTTAATGGGAAGGATTCCTGTTCTAATAGCTCAAAACTGTTTTTCATTCAAGGTGAAAAAGTTAAAGATAATTCTATTGTGGTTAATAAAAGAATAGGAATAAATTATGCTGAAGAAGATAAAGACCTGCTTTTAAGATTTACTTTAAAAAATGAAAGACATTAATTTTACTAACTGAATTCTACTTTTTCCTATTACAAATTGGACATTAATGGATAAATTTATATATTGGTATTTCTCGTTTCCTCTTGTAAATTAGGGTTAAAGGTTATTTGAGGTGAGTTTATCGCAAAGGACGCTTTAAAATTTTTCCAAGCATATATTAAAGAAATGATTGATATTGGTGGAAGGAATTTACCTAAAGCTATTTCCACTAAATCAGGTTCAAAATTAGGTAAATTATATAGAGAAAGGGGACTAGCTTTAGATCTTGGTATTGCTTTAAAACAAGTATATTCTAAACTTAAAGCAAAACCAGTAGTAAAAAAGTTAGATGAGAATACATATGAAGTAATTCTTCGGTACTCAAAAAAATTCTGTCCAATAGGAGGGGTGTATAATCCCTCCCGAGCTTCGATTTTCCAAGAAAATATTTGTATTCCTTATACACGGGGTTTTTTAAATGAACTTTTTCCCCAATTTACATTTGAATCAGAAATTTTAAATTGCATACCCCTTAATAATCAACGTACCTGTCATTATATTCTAAAAATCAAAAATAAGAAGAATAGAGATTACATGACATGAATTGAAGGTTTTTCCTAATTCTATTTTTGAATTTTCCTTGTTAAAATCTTAGAGATCTTCTTTCCTTTTTTATTATCAAAAAAATAATTCTAATAGCAAATCTTAAATAATTTAAAATAGAGATTTATCTTGATTTATCTTTATTATTTTTAAACGCACGTGTTATAATTATGCTAAAAAATAAGGATGCTTTAAAGTTCTTTCAAACATATATTAAAGAGATGGTTGATATTGGAGGAAATAATTTACCAAAAGCCATCTCTACTAAGATTGGCTCAAAATTAGGGAAAATGTATAAAGATCGAGGATTGACTCTGGAAATTGAAACCGCATTAAAACAAGTTTATACTGCATTGAATGGAAAACCCGTGATAAAACAATTAGATGAGAATAATTATGAAGTAATCGTAAAATTTCCCAAGAGATTTTGTCCAATCGGGGGGTCATATAATCCCTCTCGAGCTTCAATTTTTCAAGAAAGCGTTTGTATTCCCTATATGCGAGGATTTTTAAATGAGATCTTTCCTCAATTCATTTTTGGAGAAGATATCGTAAATTGCATTCCACTTAAGAATCAAAAAAGCTGCCATTATATTCTTAAAATTAAAAATAAATCTGATAATATATAAAAGTTATAAATTTCATTAAATTTCTACTAAATTCGGCATTTCTTAATTAAAATATTAGACATTTATTGGAAATCTTTAACTTTTCTATTTTATTGTTAAATAAATAATTTTGATAATAATTTTTATATATCTAAAAGTAGAGATTTAACTATACTTTTCTTTATTTTATTAAAATTATAGAATCATTATTATGTCAAAAAACCGAGATGCATTAAAGTTTTTTCAAAACTTTATTTACCAAATGATTGATATCGGTGGTGAGAATCTTCCAAAGTCAATCTCAACTAGTTTAGGTGCTAAATTAGGCAAAATTCTTAAATCTAGGGGTATTACAGAAGTACAAAGCGGTTTAAAGAAAATTTATAATGTTCTCAATGCTAAAACTACAATTAAAAGTTTAGATGACAATAATCTTGAGGTTTCACTTAAGTATTCTAAAAGTTTTTGCCCTATTGGAGGAAAACATAATTCAGAACGTGCTAAACTTATCCAAGAAACAATATGTATCCCTTATACAACTGCAATATTAGCTTCACTAAATTCCGATTATACATACAAATTAGAAATTAATGAATGTATTCTCAAATCCAATAATAAAAAATGTAAATATAGATTAAAATTTGATAAAAAGAGTACTAATAATCCGAAAGAATAAAAAACCTAAACCTCGATTTCAATCCTACTATTATGACCAAATAATCTCATACACCTCCACTGCCTTAACCATGAAGCGTGAACGCCTATAGTTACGGCTGCTCCATCCCTGGCCTATCCGGTTTTCTAATTACGAGCTTATACCTTTCCTACAAAAGGTACTGCCCTGACACCCACCATCATGGGGACAGCTTCTACGGAATATAAGCTTGGATAATAATGCTTATGAAATCTGAATTCAGGCAATTTCCACTATGAGCATTTTGTGGTCCACCCAGCAGAAGGGGTTTCAGCCATGCCCAAGTTGGCCACGAATAATAATTCACTATAAAATTTAAAGTTATACCTTCAATAAATCAACTAAAATTTCTTTATCTTTTTAACCTGTTTATTATTTGGATCTCAAATTGTTTTTAATTTCTTTTCTCCTAATTATTGATAGGAATTCTTTTGTATCTGGAAATACATATACGATATCCTCTCCATCATCATCATCAATAGTAACTTCCTTGTAGAATTTACCTTTAACTTTAGTATTTAAATCATTTAATATCATAAACTTAAAATTAGAAACGGAGATTCAAAAAAAGAAATAGCATGGTGATAACATGCCAGTAATGATAAAATAAGAAATTGAAGATAATTCCCTCAATTTAAGAGGATTTGATCTAAAAATGGTTTAATTTGATTATTAGCAGATTTTCCATGATTAAAAAAACTGTTTAAGTAACTAATAAGGAATGCTTTGATTTCAGAATAAAGATCTTTTAAATCGATATAATTATATGTATTTTTCAATTTTTTACTATCAATTTGCGGCTTGATATGCCTTTCAATCAAATTTAATATAAAATTCACAACAGCTTTATTTATCTCATCTTTATCATTATCAGATAATTCATATTTTCCTTGAATAGTTTGATTTCTTATTTCATTTAATTCTATTAAAGTTTTCTCCAAGTCTTTAGAAATGTTTAATAATTTTATTTTACTCGGTAAATCTGCCTCCTTATCTGTTGGATTCTGTGAGTTGCAGTAATTTTCTAGATTAGCATAAAACCTAACTAGTAATTTAAAAGTATCCTCAATATCATACATACTTTCCCAAACACTTAAATCCAAATCTTTAAGAGAGCTTTCAATACTTTTATTCACATTCTTAGCAACATTGGCTAAATATTGTGAATAATCCTCAAAAGGAAATCCAAAGTAATAATTATTATATTTTTCTTTAATATCTTTAGCTGCTAAGGTTGGTGATTGGATTTTTTCTTTTTTCACAATTTCCTTAACAAATTTCATAATATAATTGCAATTTGGACAATATGTAATCCAAGAACCTAAGATTACTTCAGATGGTTTCACGCCTCTAGAACTTATATAACCATCAAATCCAGATAAAATCTTTCCATCTGTATTTGAAAATGTTGACTCTTCGGGGTAAAAAGTCCTCGGGATGAATTTAATACTACATAACGGGCATTTCAGTTTTTCTTTTTCCTTCATAACTTTCTTAAATATATATAATTATCCTATTATTCATTGTATAGTATCACAAAGGCTAGTATAATTGGTAATATATATACGGAAATAATATGTGGAAAATATTTCATTTAGTGAAAATATTTATAGAATTACGAAAAAGAATATTACTATTTATTTCATAATAAGAATTATTATTTAGAAGTAAAAATTAAACGGATTTAATGTTTTAAAAATATAATATAACCAAACACGAGAAAATAATTTCTAAAATGTCGGAAGATATTGTATATATTGATGTTAATCAGCTTGAAAATTTTATGAGAGATGTTTTTCAAGGTCTTGGAGTGCCTAAAGAAGATGCGACTATTATATCTAATGTTCTAATTACTTCCGATTTAAGAGGGATTGAGTCACACGGTATTCAGAGATGTAAAATGTATTACGATCGAATTAAGGAAGGAATTTACGAGTCAATAACTAAAATTGATGTTATAAAAGAAACCCTTACGACTGCCCTTTTAGATGGAAATTGTGGAATGGGTCATGTAATCGCTTATAAGGCTATGAAAATGGCAATTGAGAAAGCAAAACAATATGGATTAGGAGCAGTAGCAGTTAGAAATTCTACACATTTTGGGATAGCTGGGTATTATTCACTTATGGCAATAAAGGAAGGAATGATTGGTATAGTAACTACTAATGCGAGACCATCTATTCCTCCAACTTTTGGATCTGAACCAATGTTGGGAACGAATCCACTAACAATAGGAGCTCCTACTGATGAGGAATTTCCTTTTCTTCTTGATTGTGCTACCTCAATCATACAGAGAGGAAAAGTTGAAGTAAATGCTCGAATTAATAAACTACTTCCAGAAAATACTGTGATTGATGAAAATGGTGAAATTTTAACAAATCCTAACAAAGTTTTAAAAAAGATGTTAGAAAGAAAAGCATCACTATTGCCATTAGGAGGTAAGGGAGAAGAAACAGCGGGATATAAAGGATATGGCTATGCAACTGTCGTTGAACTTCTCTCTGCTGCTTTACAAGAGGGTATTTTTTTAAAAGACACTCTTGGAATCGTTGAGGATGGTCAAAAAAGGCTTAAAGTTGGTCACTTTTTCTTGGCGATTAACCTTGAAAATTTTTCTGGATTACAATCATTCAAAAGAACAGCCGGTAATGTCATGAGAGATCTTAGAGACTCAAGGAAAATACCATATGAGGATCGAATATATACCGCTGGAGAAAAAGAATATTTTGCTGAACTTGAAAGAAAAGAGAAAGGTATTCCTTTAAACAAAAGTATACAAGAAGATATTCTAAAAATGCAGAAAGAGATGGGATTAGACAAATACAAGTTTGATTTTTCATAATTTTATATTAGTAGAAGTAATATAAATTTATGAAAGTGAGATTATCTTAAACCTTCAAATAACATCGGAAGAAACCACAGATAATTTACTCAAAATATGGACTATTTTATCATAATTCTATTTAATAAAGTCTAATTTACAATCTGAAACGAAATTGAAAGATTTTATTTATTTTTCCTTTAAATACAACTATCTAATTAGATCATAGAACTTTCTAAAAAGTGATTACATGATACAACAACATATATGCCAAAAATGTATTTTACCTGAAGGGTTTTTGGGAATTAAATTGAATTCAGATAGACTTTGTAATTTCTGTGCAGACTCCACCTATCAAAATGTCAATTATTTTCGAACTATAATTACTATGGAAAGAAAGAACAAGGCTCTAAAAGATTGGGAGTTAGTGGTAAAAGATATGCAAAAAAATCATGGTCAAAGAGAATATGATTGCATTTTAGGGTATTCCGGAGGAAAGGACTCAACAGCACTTTTAGATTATCTGGTAAATGATATAGGATTAACTCCTTTAACTGTTACTTCAGATACAGGTTTTATGACAGAGATTGCGAAAACTAATATCAAAGATACATTGGATCGAATTCGGGTGGAACATGTGGTTATTGAAGATTGTAAAAGCACGTTTGCCAAACTCTATAAATGGCATTTCTTTAATCATACATCTAATGAGACCTTTTTAGCACGTTGCATATGTGATCATTGTTCTGATTTAATCCATAGTATTGTAGTAAAAGAAGCAATAAAACGGGAAATTTCTTATGTATTATTTGGTTATTCACCTGACCAAACCTTTCGCTATTTCTATGAAATGCCACAGAAAGAAGTTATTGAAAATTGGATGCCAGACTTAGTTTTCAATGATCCTTCTTTTAACGAATATGACCATAGATGGTATTTAACTCCAGAAGAAATACAGAGTGGAATCATTCCTCGTGTGTTACTTCCTTACCACATAATCCCATATCGAGAACAAGATATTATTGCCTTAGTAGAGTCAAAAAACTATATTAAAAAAGGTCATTCTGATCCATTACTTACCAATTGCAATGTGATCCATGCTGCTACGTTCTATGACTTAAACAGATACGGTGGTATCTTATATGCTTGTCAATATGCTGAATTGGTACGTCAAAATCCAGAGTCACGAAAGAAATGGTTGCGAACATTAAAAATGGTAGCTCCTTTAATTCTTGAAAACAAATTCAAAACAGAAGCGGTAAATACCTTTTTCAATCAGATTGGAGTTACTCAAGAAGAAATAGTTGAGTATATCAATACTCAAGTAGAAAAAGATCCAAATAGAAATTCAATAAGAAAAAATATCGATATGTACCGAAAGAAAAAACAGGCGCAACCTACAATTCCAATATAATAAGAAAATCTCTAATTTTTTTTTGTTTAATAAAATAAATTGTAATTTTATGTATTAAATACGTTTTTGCATTACATAGTGTTTTCGTATCGGTTTACAATGGGGAAATATTGTGTCAATTGCCCGTGAGTTATTAGACCATATGTATGTTCCTTCATAATAATAGGCACCTCGTAGACTATACGTGATTTGACCAATATTATTAAGTGCTGAAAAAATACCCTTTCCATAATAGCCTTTTTTTATCATTGCGGTATCTACATTCACACGAGTAATTGGATTTCCAGTCCAAGTCTCAAATAAATCAGGTAGGGTCAAAATAATGCCTACTAATTCTCCAGTCTTTCTATCAAAAGCCGTAGGTTGAGCTTCAATCTTCTCGAGGTCACAATTTTCCCAAGCTTCTATAAACTCTGGTATATTTGTGTAATCTCTTGGGTTAAATTCTGTCTTGAGTTTATAAAAAGACTTAGGTTGTTTACGGTACGCATCAAAGACTTCATAAATGCGGTTAATTCCCGAGGAGTCAGGCATTATTTGATACAATGAATTCGCAGCCAAATTTTCAATAGCTTCAATATGATTATACAATTCATCCAAAGTGAGATATTTAAGAACAATATTTTTATCGACTTTTTTTCCTTTTGTCCAACTTCTTTGAGCGACATAAACACAAGTATATTCAGATTCTTTCTGATATCCTAAAGCCTCTAAGCATTCTAGAACTTTTGATTGAGGATCTGTAAATCCCACTCCATAAAGCATTTGTTCTCGGAAACCTAAAAATTGTATTCCCATTCCTCCCATACTTTTAGGAAAGTTAATAGGACCTCTAATTCTTCTAATTTTATTTTCCTTGATAAATTGCTCACATTCTCTCATTAAATGCCTACAAATTTCTAAAGAATCTGCTTGTAACCATCCAAAGGTACCACATTTTCTACTGTAACTAGTATAATGAGGTTCAATACAACAAAGTACAAATCCTAAGACCCTTCCATTATAATATGCAATAATTGGTTTCATTTTATACTCTGGTTCGGAAAAACATTTCTTTAAATAAAGGATAATTTCATCAATTACTTTGCTTTTTACATAAATATTTGGCACATACAGAGTGTCTTGTAATGCAATCCTAATTTCCTCAAGGTCAAACGATGTTGTTAAATCTATTTTTTCTACTACTTGCATCAGTAAATTCACATTTTAAATTAAAAATATTTTATGATACTACTCTTTTCCTATTATATATAAAGGAAAAAAATAAAAGTCTAATTTTGAAAACTCAAGAAATAGCTTTCTTTGCCCTTTAAAATATTGTTTTTTAAAAAAAATATTAATTTTTATAGTTAGGTGAAAAATAGAGTGTATGACTTTTCAAAAAATAAAATTAACTTTTTTGCCTTTATTGGTATGTAGTATTATAATTGGAATCATTGCTATCTCGTTTCTATATATTTTTAATTGGGCTATTTTAGTTGAAACTTACCAAACCCACGAAGGGACCTTAACAATTGTCATAACTATAGGGATTCGTGTGTTTCTTGTTTCTTTAATGGCAATCTATACCTTCTATAGATGGTTTAAACAAGAAAAACAATATTTCTCAGATATCCCTTTTCTGTTCGGTATCTTTTTCTTACTGCTTATTTTTGGAAAATTATTAGACTTATTCATTGATTTTAGTTACTTTCAGTTAGATCAAGAATTACTGCTCCTTGTTATGAAAGCTCGATATCTTATCGCAATCTTAAATCTCCTCCCAATGATGTCCCTTAGTATTTTTATGATTTTATTTTCACTCTCATTGAGGCAAAGGTTCAAAAGACTGAATAACGAAAACACTCTCAATACGGTTAGAACCTGGATTTTAATAATAATTGTTGCTATTGAAATAATTGTCGATATTTTTGTTTTAACTATAGAAAATTCTCCCATCATATATCCAATTACAATTCTTCCTTCATTGATCGCGATTGTGTGGTTGTTTAATTTTGCGTGGAGAAATCAACGATTATCCCAAGTTAACACCTTTATCCTCATGATTGGATTTGGCTTCTATTTAATCACATCCATTTTAAGGCCGATAATACAATTTATTGTCGGTGAATCTTCTTTATTTGTCATTATAGCAGAATCAATAGATATATTTATATTCATCACTATATTTACTGGTCTTTATAAAAAATCAAATTACTTAATAAAAAAAGAATTAAAGATGGAAGAGTTTGTTGAATAATATAAGTAATTACTCCTATTTTTTAATGATTATAGCCTTGGGTTATTTAAAGTATATTAATTTAAAAGAAAATACGAATTAATTAAGATTTCATAATTTCAAAGGAGATAAATGTGACAATTTCATATGTTTCTGTTGAATACTTCGCGATTCACAGGAATATTGAACTCCTAGTATATCTAAAAGATCTTTACCTTCATCGAGCAACTGAATATCTACGATCTCTCCCCGATACCAATTGAATAAGATAAAATCGTCAAATTTCCTTGTTTGATGATTATAATTCCAGCTTGGAACATAACCTCGTGGATAAAGACCTAAATCATAAAATAATTTTTGATGATTAGGTTTATATGCAGAGACAAAAGCTTCGCAATAACGGATATTATATTGCTTTCCGTATTTCAAAAATTCTTTAACAAATACATAAAGTTCTTCTATCGAATTTACTTTATAAGATGTTTTTTCAAAATTCTGAACAGTAGGAGTATATAAAAATTCAAAGTAAGAATCTGAATTATCAAAAGAAAATATAATCGTTTCATAGCCAAATCGATCTTTTGATATGTTTCTCAAAAGCATTTTTCCTAATTTTTTAATTTTGAGATTATTATAACTAACATTATTGAAATTTTCAATTTTGCATGAACCTAAATGATAGCGCCTATCAGAATATAAAAACCCATTAAGAACTTCAGGAAGAATTTTTGGGGTATTTTTACATCGCAGCGTAGTCAAAGCCCTTTCGTCATAACTTACAATTAATAAGTCAGACTCAACTTTATTATAGAAAATATCCTTACAAGGATAGAAACCAACAGGTTTAAACCCAAACGCACTGCAAAAATGTTGAGATTTGGTATGAGCAGTTCTGCATTCTCCGTACCACCGAAAAATTCTATCATTATATTTCTTATACATGGCGATGATGGAGCCCATAGCCATCTTCATAATATCAACTTTTCCTAAGAATTTCTTCTTTATGACAAATCCTCGAATATTTCCTAGTTTTTTCTCAAAGTCAAGTATAAAGGTAAAACTTCCAACAATTTCACCAGATAAAGTCTCAAAAATAAGCCACTCAACATTAGGACTCTTAATCATTCTTCGAATTTCTCCTGGATCTTCCATTTCTTTATAGGGATATGAATCTTCATAAATATCTCTATAAGTAAAAATAATTTCATCGATATCTTCTGGTGTCGCTAATCGAATAAGAGGATTGATACGCTTCTTTTGAGTTCTTCCCTCAATTTCGAAATCAAAATGGGTACCTACTTGAAAATCACAATTAGCAATTTTTTCGAATGACTGTAAAAACTGTTGAGTGAAGTTCATAAACATTTCATCATAGGAAACTGATAACATGGTCAATCAATTTTGTTATATTGAGTATTAAATGGGAGGCTTACTCCTATTTAACATCAAAATTGCCGAGTATATTTAAATAAAAAAGAAGAAATAGGATGCAATTTTTTTTCTTTAAATACCTTTTATAGTGTTTTTTCCAATTCTGAAGAGAGAAAAAGAGATTGTGAAAATTCTTTTATATCTTTTCTTTTAATTTCTCATAAATTCTTTGTATCCTTATTCCAATTTCTTTAATAACATTATCCTTTTCTTCTAACTCAGGAGAAAGATCTTTTTGATTTGTGATCGTATCCAAAGAGAGGGCAGTATTCATATTTTTAACACAGAAAGGAAAAAAATCCACTAATTTTTCAAACAACTGAATTTGAGATTTAAGAAACAGATCCTTAAAAGCTCGAGTCGAAAGTTTTCCCATTGCGACTTTATGAATGGCTTCTTTTAATGAGGTAAGCCGATCTTCATCAAATAAGATCGCTTCCAAATTTTCATGTATGAATTTATTTGTTGATTCCATTGTTATTATATCCCTTGTAAATGTAATTTAAAATTCGAATAAAAAAAATGTAAAGAAACTGATATACTTCTATGGCTAATGGTCCTCCTGCTTGAACATCGATTAATTTATACTTTTCAATATAGTTATGAAGTTCTGCTAAGGTAAACGGAAAATGCTCGAAGGTCACTAAATATTCTAGAAATTGTGAAAAAATAGGGGCAGTAACTTCCCCATTCATATTATTATAATCTCTGTATACCCCTGTTAAAAATTGACTAATTAAATCATGTCCGATCTTTAATACCTGGGCATAATCTTCATGTTTGATATAGCGATACATTTTAAATATATCAAAATGAAAATGGCTAAATTCACGCATTAATGCTAGTTGGAGATTCTCTTTTTGGATAATATATTTTCTAGGTGGTTGGGATACCTTAAATATATCTGTGAGACGGGGAGTCTGCGTAGTTGCCTTTTCCATGATCTCAACATTAATATCAGTCTGTGCCTTTCCTTTTGTCTTAAAATATTCTTTTAAAGCTTGTTGATAGCGCTCTCCAACGCAATATGATGTTCTTATTGTTTGTGAACCACTTGCCTGTCTGGGATGATGTTCAACTAGATATCCTTGTTTGATTAATACATCTAACAACCCATCCCGTACCTTTTTCATGTGCTCTTTTTTCATATTAGCTCTCGAAAGTTTTAGATAGATAATTTTTTTTAAACTCTCCTTAAGATTTTTATTGTAAAGACTCATTTGATCTATAGTTTTTACATAATCTAAGAATTGAATCACTTCTTCTACATAGATATAATAATTATCCAGATCAATTTCGAATATTGTTCGCTTGGCATGTTCTAATATTTTTTTCTCGCTAAAATGCACATCATACCCTTGATCTTTCATATGTCTCACAATTTCTACATAGGACATAAGAGGGGATTCATCAAGATCTTCCCATGCTATTAATGCCGGAAATAGTTGGGCGATATCATCCCTACGGATCAATACTTTATTGTCTTTTAGGTTTTTTAAGTAAAGCACTTGATATGAATTCTTACGAGAATCTGAGTAATATCCCGTTCCTTCAAGCTCGTTTAAATTCATTATATTCCTCAGTATACTCACATCTCGATTATCAGTTGCCCTCAATGTTATATAATTATGAAAATAGAGAAGAAAATTGGCATGAAGATAATGAATTTGATTGGCAGTAACAATTAATCCAAAATTATTATCAAATAAAGGCTTCAAAAACAGATCCACTTTATCATAATTTCTTTTTATATCAAGATAAAAAAAATCAAAGAAATTGTCAACATTCGGCACTATGATACATTTTTCATAGAACTTTCCCCCCTGATTAATATAATGAATGATTTTAGCCAATATTGTGAATGTTAAATAGGATTTTTTATTAAGCTCTTTAATAGCGGATAAATCGATGATAACTGTCTTGTTATTTCGAATAAAATCATTAGGCACAATTCCTTTGGTTTGAGCTGACTGAAAATAAGAAAGATCTTCCTGAGAAAAATCAGAGAGTAAGGAAAGTAATACATCACTAATAGGGCTTTTTTCCCACTCACTTTGATTTTTTAGGGAAGTTACTATGGTTTTTAGATCCTCATCAGGATGTCTTTGTAAAATATTTCGGAACATTTCTATTGTACGATCGTCTTTCTTTAACGCTAATCCGAAAGCATATAGCATATAGTTAATATACTCAATCTGATTTTTATCATGAGGAATATCGGAACTGATAGGATCAATAACAAAGGCGCTTCTGTATTTAAAATACAAGATATCCTGTTCATAACGGGTATATCTAAAATAGCTCATTAATTTAGACCATATACCTGAATAATCAAAAATAAGGGAAGGAAGTTGAACTTTTATTAATTCTGCCACAATTTTCAGGCATATTAATTCTCGTTGTTTTGTCTCTCCATTGATAATCAATAGGTTTTTTATCTGGTCATGAGTAAATCCTACGGGGACTTCAGATTCTAAAACCTCTGTATTAATCGTATAACCAATTGTTAGAAAATTTTCTAGATAGAGAGGAGTGTTAAATTCAGCAGGAATTTCTGCTTCTACTCCTTTTTTTAGTATATCAGCAATGGCGGTTAAGGAGTACATAGTGGTTCCTTGCATCATAATATAATTGAGATGAGACCCATTTAGACGAAATCCGTTATATTTTAGACATGAAAAAAGAAATCCCGAAAGTAATGTAGCTCCTCTTAAATCTTCAAGTTGGTATCCGTAAGAATTACCATTAAACGCTCCTTTTAAAGTATCAATCTGTCTCACCAGCTCATTTTCTACTTCTCTGAGAAGATCATTATGAATTTTAGAAGTAAAGCGGTAGATATTAGCAGACATCGTGAGGAGGCTATACCACATCCCGGCGCGATATCCTAACCATACTTCGCTATCTTCTTCATTTTTTATTCGTTTATATGGATGAAATAACATCTTTTTCTTTACTTTCTCATACATATGTTTTAATCCATACTTATAGACATAATAATATTCTAAAGCCCCATTTCGAAGAGTATAACTAAAATAAACGTTTTGGTTATTGAGACTTTCAATGAATTTGCCTATATCACAATAGGGAGATTTAAATACATGTTTTAGGTTGACCATCTTCATTCCGAGTAATACCCTTTGATCAATGTGAATAAAAAGAGTGTAAGGATATATCTTACTAAAATGAACCCTCAAATTTTTAAAGGGATTTACCACTACATATTTATGATTATGGTACAACCTTCGTTTAGTTATTTGAAAGAATGCAACTCTCCACCAAATAAATAAAAATGATACAATAAACACAGAATTTATAAGCAAGATATAGCCATAAAATAATTTTATGGTAAACAAGACTATATCAATGTAAATAAGCAATATACAAGTTATGGAAAGTTTTCCCAGAAAATGAGCTTTATTAATATAATGGTGAGAAGTTTTTGTATTATTTTGTTTCGAAGAAATGTCTGTTTTCACAAAAAAAGTACGAATCGCATTAACGAGAGCATCTCGAGAAAGACATTTTGTCTTAAAATGATGGAAATTACTTACTAAATTACTTTTTAGATTATTGGAATATTTTGTAATAAAATAGTTCATATGATCTATCTTATGTTGAGTGAGCAATCCTTTTTCACGGTAAAAGACAATAAAGTAAATGGTTGCTTCTTTGGAATGAAGTGATTTTAATGCGGTCTCCCGGGATATATTCGTATAATCTAAAGGGATAATCGGTTTTTGTACTATTTGATATGAATAGGAGAGTCTAATATCTTTTGACCCCATAGCTCTTACAAAATTCACGATTGCAGCATGAATTTTTTCAGGTATCACGGTTATTTTGTAGATCTGAAGTGCTATATGGATTAAATCCTTTTTATTGGAGAGATACAATGTTTTTGGTGCTTCTTTTTCATACCAGAATACAAAATCTTCAAAGAGATTAATTGTTAGTGTTGTACCAAAGCGGAATAAATATCGCAAGCCATGAAACTCCTCATGAAATATCCCTATAAAAATTACAAGACAAAAAATCCCAAAGCCAACCGCCCCCCATACATTTCCAAATAACAGGTAACTTGAGATAATAATGAACATTACCATAACAGATAAAAATCCTAATTTGATATATGAAAAGGTAGTATTGATATCCTTAAAGGAGGGGTTGTCATCCCAAAGTCTAAAGCGGTGTTTTGGAACCCCTTTCTCTTCAATAACAACTTTTTTTTTCTTTCTTGTACTTATTTCAAACATTTCATCTTCTGTATCATAACCTTTTACCATATTACACGCTCTGTTTTTTTAAATATTTCATATATGCCCAAATTAAAGGAATTGAGCTTCCAAAAAAAATAAATGCAAAAAGGTCTATAACTCCTACATAGGAGGGAAGTACACTTACTTCATAGATTATAACACTTCCCAGAGCTATTAATAAAACAATTAATCCTAAAAAAAAATATCCCACTATTTTCTCTACAGTATATTGATAATTAAGGTTATCCTTAAGAGTTCCTTGAATCGTGAATTTCCCCTTTCTATCTTGAGAAATGGATTGTTTAACGTTGTGCAAATGTATCATAGTTTCTAATTTTTCACTATTAAAAGCACAACTTAATTCTTTTTGAAGAACTTTCTCCTTTTCTCGAAGTTTTTGTAACATGAGAGGAGTAAGATTATTTTGATCTTTCTTTTTTTTTGACATAGGAGTTAAGTAAGAGTACAATCCTACTTCAGAATAACAAAAAAAATCATCAGATTTTATAGTTTTATAGACATTTGGGACATCCAATTTTCGTAATTCGTAATATAGGATAAACATCATCTTAATATAATCATGGGGAAGTCTTCCCTTGCTTCTAAGAAATAATATTTCGTAATCCTTCACTGTCTCTATCCACTCTTCGCGAAAAACAGTAATATTTAAATTTTTAAGAAGAAAAGTGTTAATCAACTCCATATATTCATACACTTTTTCTCCTGAGGATCTATTACGAGGTCTCAACCCAAGATTAATTCCTATTTTTTCAATAGTATTATCTGTGAGAACAAAACTTACTACAGCTAATTTTTTAAAATTTTGTGTTTCCTTACACACTTGAATTAGATTTTTCAGCTTTATATCAATTATCTCTTGTTCCATCTTTTTCTCACCCTATTTTTTGCTTTAATTCTTCTTCGGCAATGAGTTTATCTAAATCCAGAACATCTTGCGATTTTGTTATTAATTTTTCTACTTTTTTTTCGGGTGTATTGTCCTGTTGTTTGAATTTTCGAATTGTGGCAATGTAAAAAAAGCAATAAGGAAATAATAATGGAAATGTAATTAGTTGTAAGAGATATCCAGGTCCAATACTATAATAAGAGATAAGTCCAGCATCATTATTTACAACGGTAAAAAAAGGAAACATTAAATTATTGGATATTATGTATAAAGCAGGAAAAATGCAAATATAAACAAAAATTACGGCAACTACAAAGGCAAGAAGGTATCCAAATTTATAACAGGAATCGGGATTTATAGCATTTTCAATGTCATGAAAAAGGATGACATAGCCGGATAAAATAATCCCACCAGCAAGAAGGATCGTAAACATTAACGGAGATCCGTTATTTATTGGTTTCATTGACTCATTGAAAAATGAACTATAGACTAAGGGTGTGTTCCATCCACTAAACATAGTATAGTCCCATGATACCAGAAGCTCGTGATCCAAGTTATATATTTGAAAAGAATACCACTGTAAAAACACGGAAAATAACAACAAAATAAGCCCAATTAGAAATAATACTCGAAATGTTTGTACTGATCTTAACTTCATTTTTAATCCTCCAGAAACGAACTAAATTTATCTGATAATTGCTCAGTAAACTCAGAATTTCTTTTCTCCTTTACAAGAGGAGTTGGGGTTTCAGCCTCAAATAGCGAATCTTCTTCTATTGTCTTTTGGGCTACTTTGCTTGAGAAATAAGCTTCAGCATTCTCTCGTTCTATTTTAGAAATGATATTAGAAGCTATTTCTTTATTGACACATTCATAAATGAATTGTTCCATAAGTTTTGGGCTAAATTCTTCTGCGATTAAGTCCAAATCAGGCTTTTTGAATTCATACTTTCTCTGATAGTAAGGAGTGGACAGCTCATTCTTAATAGCCACTTTTTGCTGATGATACTTTAAATACAGATAGCCAAATCCAATACCATACAGTGCTGAAACTCCATATCCTAAACTAATGAATATAGATAAAACTGAATACGCCTGAAATATCAATAATGATAAAAATACAAATCCAAACAGCATAAAAGGAGCCGAAAAATTTCTTATATCTTTTGAGAATTTGTACATCGATTCTTCATGGAGCTCAATCGAAGTCTTCTGTTGTGTATAATTTTCTATAAGCAAGTATTTTTGATCAATATAATCTAAGAAATTCGATAACTGAGATACTTCAATAATATGGATATTAGTGTGTTTGTGATACGCAAACGGAATTAATTTCTCTGTGAATCCTACAGTTCCTTGGGAGATCAGGATTGGTTCCAATAAAAATCGATATTGTAACGGACCAGAATGAAAAAACAGAGTTTCACGGATTACTGTCTTTTTAAGGGAGATATCAATTTGTAGATATTGTTTAATAAGCTTGTAAAGCGTCCCAATATTCAAAATGTCTTGAAAAATCTTTTGTCCTGAATTGTGAAGTCCCTTTAAAATTGATTCTGGCACTCCCCTCATTTTAAAAAGAGTATCTTTTTCCTCGGTAGTAGGGCGATATTCAATGGTAGTCTCAGATACAACTAAAACTCCTTTTAGTGTGCTGATTTTTAAAGGAATAATGTAGATGAAGTCTAAAAATTCTTTTGCACGAACAAGCTTAATAGCCAACATATCTATTCCTAGAAATAATTGACGTAATTCTGGTGTCTTTTTAAGAAGGTAAAACCCTAAACGTTCAAGATCTCTTGAAATTTGAATATCTATCATTTCTATTTGAGTAGAATTTGAAGACTCGTTTCTTGGTAAAAAACTCGGTTCTTCAATAAAACCTTTATGTAATGATTCTTCATCTTCATAATCTTTTGGTATATCACGATTTTCATCCAAATTTTCATCTATTTCTTCTATATTATCTCCTAGAACTCTTTCTTTCTTAACATCATAACTTTTTCCTAATCGTGAAATCTTGTATTTTGGATCAAACCATGGTTTTATCTCAACCTTACATGGTGTTTCATCAATTATCTCAAGTGGAACGCTCTCATCCTTCTTTACCTCCTCTACTGAATATTCATTTGAACTAGTGTCAGATATTTGAGGTATAGAAAAAGTTGATAAGTCTTTATTATGAATTTGTAAATATGCTTTTGCATTTTCAATAAATTTTTCTGCAGTCGAAAGTCCTATACCTTTAATCAATGAAATTTGGCGTACATTTGCATTTGCAATATCTTCTACAGTAATATATCCTTGTGCTTTCAGTTTCTCTGCAACATTAGGACCTATGCCTTTAATAACGGTTAAATCTCCTTTTTTAAAAGAAATCGTAAGAGAATCTGAAGCCAACTGTTCTTCATAAATCTCAGTATCCTCTTTTTTCCTAGGAAGCTGATCCTCTAAGACAGTCATATATATCATCCTAATATCTTCTATTCATATTTAAAGAAAAAATTAAAAAATCAGAGAATTTTTTTATAAGCTACAATTTTAAATAGAGTTATTGAATTATAATCTTAGAAATGGCAAAAATGTGCATGACTCAAAATCAAAATTCATGTTTAGCTCCCGAATTACACCCTGGATTTTTGTCTTTTGGTAGTGTAATTTCTTACACTCTAATTTCGCCCTCCTCCCCCTATTTTGTTTTATAGACGCGTTCTTGCGTCTGGTAGTATCGGGAGCTAGACACTTTTTCTAAAAATAAAAAATTTTATTGTAATATCCATTTTAATTTCTTTTTTATCAAGGATTCTATCTTTCAATTTTGTCTTTGTCTTTAACCTCCTTTTTATAAGATAGATCATTCTTTCGCTTTTTTCTTTAAATTTCATGGTTTTATTAAGTAACTATAATTAAATTTGATGTGATAAGTTATCGTCGTTGCATTCGGAAAAATAAAAAATACCAATGAAGTAAAAAAAAACGTGAAAAAAAAAGTCGTATGCCCCTTTTGTAAGAAAAATATTTCATTAGGAATAGAAATTGGGACATTAAATACGTTACAACCAACAATATATTTTCCTCACATTCATATTCATGGTACCCCTTTGCATGCGTTAATCTGCTATATTAGTTCAAATTTACAAATTAGAAATTTAAGCGTTATCAAAAGCATAGAAATTTCGCGAGATTCAGAAACATTTAGTCAATGTATGAAAAAGTGGACAAATCCCTATTAAGAGGTGCTTTTAATAACACTAACCGACTTTACCGATAAAGTGGAAAAAGAAAAAGTCAAGGATGATATTGATAAAGAAATTTTTAAATTTATTCAGGATGAACGGATTTTACGAGTACTATTTGAAAGTAAAATCTTCCAATTACGGGAGATTCAAAAAGAGACCATCAAAAAAGGATTATTTTTTCGGAAATCATTTTTAGTATGTGCACCTTCTGGAAGTGGTAAAACATTAATCGGTGAAGTGTGTGCAATAAATAATGTATTTCAGAATTTCGGAAAATCAGTATATTTAGTCCCTTACAAAGCATTAGCCACAGAAAAATATTTTCATTTTAAAAAAAATTATGAGCGCTTTAATGTTCATGTGGAGCTTTCCATAGGAGATTATGATGTGGATGATTCAAAACTAGAAAAAGCAGATATGATTATAACTACTTATGAGAAAATGGATTCGATCCTGAGAAATTTCTATGATAAGGAGTGGATTTATGATATTTCAACTATTATTATTGATGAGATCCATATCATAGGGGAATCAGATAGAGGTCCACGATTAGAATCCTTGATTGTAAGATTAAATGAATTCTTACATAATCCTCAAATCCTTGGGCTTTCAGCCACTATTGCTAATCCTGAATTTTTTAATTCGTGGTTGTCTTCATTGGGGAATGACACTACACTGATTCAATCTGATACTCGACCTGTGCCTCTTCATTATAAGATCGAAATTACTCAAAACAAGGATTCTACCATCAAAAGAATTGTAAAATCAATATTAGGAAAAGATGGACAATTACTTATTTTTCTCAATAAACGAAAAAAGACCCAACAATCAGCAGAGAATCTTAAATCCCTCGTTAAAAAGGTAGTAAGTGAGAATGAGCTGAAAATATGTAAAAATTTAGAAAAGCAATTGAGTTCAATCAGAGGAGGGCATAAAGATCTTCAAAAAGTCATCAAATCGGGAGTGGCTTTTCATCATGCTGGACTTTTACCAAAAGAAAGAAAACTAGTAGAAGATTATTTCCGAAAACGAATTATTAAAGTTATTTGCTGTACTACCACATTATCAGCGGGCATTAATACTCCAGCTCGGGTTGTTATTTTAAAAGATTTTAAAAAGTATGTTACTTCTGGGCATAATATTAAGAATTTTTCAGGATTTCATGAAAACGGAGATGGGTTTTCCTATTTTAAATCTTTTTCTGCGAATGAAGTATTTCAAATATTAGGAAGAGCAGGACGTCCTGGTCTTGATTCAGTAGGGTATGGTATCATTTTAGTACACGACATTGAGGAAAAAATGTGGGTAGAAGATCATTTCTTTCAAACACAACCAATTACAAAAATCCTTATACCAAAATATAATGATTTAACATCAGGGTTAAACAAAATTAATACACTCAAAGAACAAGTTCTTTTAAGAATTTATGAGGAAAAAAATATCACATTAAAGTTATTAAAACAATTTTTTGAAAAAACATACTTTTGGTATGGAATTAAACATAAAATGAAAGAACAACAAATACCTATTGAACAGCTCTTAATGATAAAAGAAATTACTCCTATAAATATCTTAAAATTACATGCAAATCCTGCTAAAAT
This sequence comes from Candidatus Hermodarchaeota archaeon, assembly GCA_048885925.1. GTDB lineage: Archaea > Asgardarchaeota > Lokiarchaeia > Sigyniarchaeales > SOKP01 > Loki-b32. Next base: position 304,545 of record JBHLLG010000001.1, on the reverse strand, counting down.
CCAGTCATTAAAAGAAAACAATTATCAGATTAAATTAACTAAATTCAACGATTCCAATATCTCTGGGTATATTAAGACCTCGTATGGGGTATATTTTTGTCAATTTGACATCGACACGGGAATTCAATGTACTTGCGGGGTTCAAAATGGTATTTCCGATAACTTTGCTAATGATGAGTTTAGTTTTGAGTTTTGTGATCATGTTTCTAGCTTCTTAATCTACCTTGTCCAATTACCAGATGCAAACTTTCAGAAATATGTAGATTCCATTATTCCTAAATCAATAAAGAATCAGTATATCTTATCCTACTTGTTTGAGAAAGGATTAATTATAAAAAATGAAGATAGAACCATCAAATGCTCTCAATTTGGAAAACTCATTATACGATTGTATTTATACCCTGTATCAGGAGTGATAATCCGCTACAAATTGGAATATAGTGAGATTAATAGCTTCCAAGAACTGATTAAAGTGGCTTTTGACATTTTAAGAGCAGAATTCAGAGTAAAGGATACGAAAATGCTACAACCGATTTTAGAATGGGCAGATGAAGAACCAATTGATGAAATCTTAGATAAATACAACATTATGGCGGGAGATTTATTTTCTGTAAGAGATAATCTAGAAAGAATAATTACCTTTATTGGAATTATCGCTAGTAATTTAAGCACTCATGGTACTGATCTGCATGATAAGTTAGTCTCTGTTGCAGAAATGGCAGAAACGCTAAAAATTCGATTGCATTATGGAATCCACGAGGAGTTATTTGATTTAGTGATGCGATTAAATGATGTTGCCCGAGTAAGGGCGCGACTTTTGTATAATGCAGGATATCATACTGCCTCTCAAGTAAAAAAAGAAAGCCCTTTTGTCTTAAATCAAAAAACGGGATTAGGAATAAATCTTTGTAAAAAAATAATCAAGAATCACAAGAAATAATGGATACAAAAATCGAAAAAGAAAGGATTAAGATCAAAGAAGTAATCTCTAACACAAGAGTTTTACAAAATTCAGATAAAACCAATCTAAAAAAAAATAATACAGAAATTGAGAATATCTGTGATGAAAATCTTATAACACTTCAAAGAATTCATGCAATATTATTAAATTGTTCAAATCTTTCTAAAAAACAAAAATTCGATTTTTGTGAAAGTGAACGATATTTTATGAAATTATACCTGAAAAAATTAAAAGATAAAAGTAAGAAAGAATAAAAAAATTAAAAAGATAAAGACTTCAATTTCATTCCAATGGATTTTATATATCCAAATCTAGGTTTTATGTATAAGAAAAAAATATATGAAAGTGAAATAATTATGAGCTCTCAACTAAAAAAAAATAGCATCTATATCTTCCCTAATAAAGATAATCTAGAAGAAGAGTTTATAAATTTTAATTTGATCGTAATTCCATTTTCAAAATTTGAGAGTGAATATAAAGAACCTTCATATATATATGATGGAATTGAAAAATCTAGCTTCAGAGAAAGACATCCAGTATATAAACAACTTCTTTTAAATGAGTTTGGCATGAAGAAAAGACAATCTGTTAGTATTATCAGAAAATTTATAAGAAAATCATAAAATCTTCAAAGGCTCATAATTTTTATTTAAATTTTTTCAATCTTCTCCTATATTAAAAGGCATTCAATGAAAAATAATTTGAAGAATTATGAGCTCTAAAACCATAAATAAAAAAATACAAGACGATTCTGACCAACAATTTAAGCTAAGGTCAATTCCTTATCTTTTATATGAAGGAAATGAGAAAATTCCCTTCAAGGAAAGACATCCAGTGTATCAAGCTATTTTATTGGGAGAATTCCCCTATAAAGTAAGGAAAGTGTCTAACAAGAAATCTATTTTGAAAAAACGATTTTTTACTCATCTTTCATTCTGAATTTTTTGTTTAAATAATTACAATTAATAATTGGATTAAAAATAGTTTTTGGGGTTATCAAAAATTAGCTCTAGATTAAAGGATAAAAAAATTCAAGAGATTCAGCCACAAAAAGTAAATATTGAATACAATCTTAAAGATATCATTATCCCTTTCTCAGCGATTCAAAACACTGAAAAATTCATTTATTATGGTCAAGAAAAGATTCCTTTTCGTGAAAGGCACCCTGTATATCAGACTCTACTTCGAAATGAATTTAAGTCAAGCTTAAGAAGAAAATAAAATATTTTCTTTCTCATCTCTATTGAGAAATATCATTCTTTTCGAATTTTAAACTTGTATGAGTGATTCTTCACTTTTATTAAAATTCCTTGTCTCTGAAGATTTCTCATAAGAATTTTTAATTCTTCATTTGGAATTCTATACTTTTCTGCCCAAATTTCTATAATATAAAGTGGGAACGTTTTATAGAGTTTGGTTAATTCTATGAGCATTTCTTGAAACTTCCTTTCATAATTATCATTATCTTCTGCATGGAGGTTCTTCTGATATTTGAATTCCTGAATTAATTTAAAATCGAATTGACTTCTAAACTCAGGCACTTGTCCTACCGCCTCTATTACAAATTCTTCTTGTCTTTTTTTGATAATCTCAAGAGCATTTTTCATTCCTCTCACAAGGTCTCCATTATTACTAATATCGGATACTCTATGGAATCGACCACACCGTAAGCACTTTTTTGTCTTTTGAGTTGTTTTTGCGAATATATACTGCTGGCACTTTTTACAGGCAAATATGATATAGGGGGTTGTATCTTTTTGCCATCCTTCCTCTTCCATTTTTTTCACTCCAGTGTTGTTGTAATAATACTTTTTAAAATAAAAAATAGTTCTTCTTCATTGTCGATTGAGATTATTTGTATATGGTGTTCTTGACTGATTTCTTGTAACCTACATTTGAAAATTTTCTTCGCGCCTTCAACATCTTCTTTAAAGTCTATAAAATCAACTATAGCGATAAAAAGAGAAGATATTTGTTGAAGATCTTTAGCAGTATTGATAAATTCATCAAGTATAATTTGGGAAGGTGTAAATATCTGAACTAACACTTTGTTATACAATACTAGATGTAAGTCGGAATTCACTATATCATATTTAATATTCATTTCTTGTAATTTCTTAAGTATTCCAAATTTCATTGGGAAATATTTGCTAACCTGTATTAGACTTTTTTGAATTTTTGCTTCTAAAAAAGATTCTAAATTGGATTGATATTGCTTTTTTGAACTTGAGAGGTCGGATTTTTCTACATTGATCTTCGGTTTTTCTATTTTTTGCTCTTTAGGAATCTCTCCTGAGTTTAGGAATGATCGTGAGCTTCTAATACAAGATTCTTTAAATTGTTGCGGATTTTTTAAGGTAATATTCATTCGAGTAAGCTTAGATAATGCGATTTTAAGATACATTTCATCCCTTGTTCCTTTACAGTATAAGATAACTACTTTTCCTTCCCGATGACGGGCAGTTCTCCCTTTTCTCTGAATATATCGAATCTCTGAAGCAACAACATCATAGAAAATAACTAGATCGCACTCCGCTATGTCTAGTCCCTCTTCTGCTACATTTGTCCCAACTAAAGTATTATATGTTCCATTCTTAAACTTGTCTAAAATCTCAATTTGCTGTTTCTGAGTTAATCCTTTATCATCTTGTCCTTTAGTTGCTTGGCCAACAAATCGTTTTGTTTTTATTATTTCATGTTCTTTTAGATTTTTTACAATATTTTTCACCGAATCACGTAATTTTATAAAGACTAAGATTCGCGATTGAGGATTATATCGTAATTCTTCTTGAATAATTTTGACTAATACAGGATATTTTGGATGGATGAGATTTTCAGGAGAGAGTTCTGCATTCTTTCGTAATTCCATATGGACAGCGTGAAGTCTTTGATCTGCTGCTAATATCTTGTTTGCTTTTGAGCTGGATTTTTTATGTGCCTCTTTTTTTAATTTTTCAATATAATCTAATAGTATGTTTAAGCCTTGCTGTTCTACCAATTCAAGCATATGATATACAATCAAGGCTTGGGCGTTAATAGATAAAGCACTATACACTCCGGTTTTATCACCATTACTTTGTAGAAGTGAAACTAACTCAGTATTTAATTTTAGTAAATCTTTTCGAATTATCTTTGTATGTAAGTGTTCTCCTTTTTGCTCTAAAAAATTCAGTTGAGAAAGATAATGCAATCGTTCTTCCAATACAATTGTAAGGGCATGATAGACCCCTTCCATTAAAGGAGTTAAATCAACTCCTATCTTATAAATATCCATCGGTTTGATATAGGTTGCAACATCCTCATCTTTTCTTGTTCTGATATGAATATTTTCGAGAGGAATATGTAAATTACTACATAAGGTTTCAATCTTTTTCTTAGAAGATCCTGGAGATGCAGTTAATGCCAAAATAATTCCATCAGGATTATGGTCTACATAAATATCAGAGATGATCGGATAGGGATAATCACCAGAAGCATGATGGGCTTCATCGATAACCAATAAAGCAGTATCATTTAGAGTATATTTCTTATTAACCAAATCATTCCTTAACGTCTGAGGTGTGTAAAATAGAATTTGATGGGTTTGAAATATTTCTTGCCTTTTATCAGGAAGTGTCTTCCCCGTCAAAATAGCATATTGATCTTCTGCAATCTTGAGATATTTGAGAAATGTATCATAATGTTGATTGATTAACGGTCTTGTTGGAGCAAGGACAATAATCTTACTTTCGGGAGGGAATTTTTTTAATATCTCACTCGATACTAATACTGCGATAATGGTTTTTCCAAGCCCCGTGGGTAATACTACTAATGAATTTTTATCGATACATTGTTGGGCGATTTTCACCTGATATTCTCGTATCTCAAGCCCGTGTTGAGTGAATGATTGTTTATTAAAAAAATTCTTTTCTTGGAGTTCACCCATTCTCTTTCACCATTATTATATGATTATCAAGTTCAAGCCGCTCAATTAGTCTATTTCCTTTATTATAGGAGATAATAAGGTCACCTAATTTCATACCTAAAGTAGAGGGATAAATAAGACCACTTTCTTTTATCTCAAATAAATAGGGATGATGGCTGATTAATTGTCTTATATTTGTTGATAACTCAGTTCCATTAGCGGATAGATCAAATCCTTTCCCTCTATTCAAATACCTAAACATATAAAAAATATCATTGTATAGTTTGTAATGAGATTGAGATAAGATAATATCTTGTGGGATTCTTACTGGTGGAATAGAAATCCTCTCTTCCACTACTAAAAATAACTGCCCCTGTTCCCGTTTTTTTGTCAAATGGTAATTTTTAAAGGTAGTTTCAAATTTCTCCTGAACATTAAGAAGGAGTGCAATAAGATCATCAACTTCAGATTTTGGTATCTTTAAAAGTTCTGCCAATTTAGAAAAATTTAACTTTTTACTATAATTATGCTTAAATTCATCTAGAATATCGACTATTTTATGTATGAGGTGCACTCCTTTTCGAAATTGTGCAGGATTGACATGGTTGTACTCCGAAGACACGGTCATTCTATATAAAATATTATAGTCATATAAAAAGAAAAAATCATAATTTACATCTAAATTAGATAGGAACATAGAAAAAGAAGAAAAAATAGGATATTTATTACACTTTTGAAAGGTAAAGATCTCATTCTATTTAACTTTGAGTGGTGGCCCTTTATGGGGAAAATACTTATATATTTCAAATTCAAGCAAATTGGGAAGTCGATTCCCTTTCATGTTTTTAGAATTATTGATTTTGAAAATAAATTCATTGATTTTAAGAGTAATAACTGTAGGAGTATGGTCATTTCCTCTTAAAGCAAAAAAATAGTAATTAATATTATGATGACCATTAAATATCTTGGTTATAGCTCCAACTACAATTTTAATCCTATCAGAAGTGATAACTATTTCTGGTGCCTCACATTCTATCAATCCAAGCTTCCGAATAAGGATTTTCAAAAGATCAGATGATCTTATCAAACTTACGAACCCTTCTATTTTGAAACGATCAAAAAGTTTTTTTTTAACCTGTGATTGTACAGTGCTCATTCTAATACCCAGATAATTACAGATAGAATTTACCGTAACACCTTTCTCGTCAGAACAGATTAATGCAATTGAACTTACTAATCCGCATACCGCATCATCTGTAGTATTTTTAATTCCATGCCATAATCTAAACAGAATTTTCTTTGCTAGGTAAAAATATGGCATTCCCAAGCCAAAATGCTCAAATACTTCTGAAATCCGATGAATTATATATTTCTGTCTATTTCGCTCTTCATATTCAGGTAGATATCTTCGAACCTGTAAGATAAAATCATTAAATTCTTTTTTAGAAATCTTAGAACTTTCTAATAATTTATATGGATTTACAGGGATACTTCGCAGTTTTAAACATAAATAAGTAACAATCGTCACTAATTTTTCTATACTCCGATACTTAGTTCCCGATTGAAAATTTCTTCGAATTGATAAAGATCTCTTTAAAACCATGGTTTTTACATCATTATAATCTGCTAAGTCCAAACAACCAAAAATTCTTGCAATTTCAGCCCTCGCCGTATCCTTAACTGCTAGTTCGTTATCAATTAATTTATTATATTTACTTATTCTACGTAATTTAATAGAAATAGGCGAGATTACTCTTTCTCGCCTTGTTCCTATTTCTGTTCTGCCTACACCCTTTGCATATTGTATTATATCTTCATTATAAGGTCTATCATATTGCAATTTTTGAACTTCTAATACGACAGCACAATTTAAACACACATACCCCTCTCGAACCTCCTGAATATCTTCCGAACTACAAATATCACATTTTAAGAAGGAAGAATCTAGAGAGAGGGCACTTTCTTGAAATGATTTAATACTTGCCACTGCTTTGATCACTATTTTTCTTATTTTTCTAAAGAATATTTGGGTACCAGTTTGCCTTTTAAATATTATCTTCTGTGATTAAATTTATGAGGAGAGGGCGCCTACTCATCAAATTCAATTTTGGGAATGGGGAACTTTTTCTCATTTTTTCATTTGACCCTTTGACACTTTTGTCTAAGCATATCTTAGAATTTAGTGTATTAATTTTATGTTTTTTTACTATTCCCGTGAAGCCTTGGGTTCTTTTTTAAAGAAGAAATTTATTACAGCGTCCTAAACTAATGATTTTTCTATAGTGATCGAACACCTTTTACTAACTTTGATCTTAAGAAATACAAGAATGGGGAGCCTAGCGCTTCTAACGATAAATTATAGATGGTATCGAAAGGAAAAATATTTTTTTTTCTTTAAATTAGGAGGCTAGTATTGAATACCATGCTAGAAGAATTAGTTATTTTTTTTATAATCTTATGTATTTCACTTTTAGTAAGGAACATCCTATTAAAAGGAAAGAGGGTATTAGGTCCTTTTTATCCAATTCTATTACGGTTAGAATTTGTAGGAGTGGTAGTTCATGAAATTTCACATTGGGTAATGAGTGTAGCGGTCGGAACCAAGCCAGAAAGTATCTCAATAAAATGGAGGAATGAAAAAAATGGGTTTCGTTCTCCGCATGGAGTAGTGAAACCTGAGAAACTCGAGAGTTTTTTGCAAGCAATTGTTATTTGCATAGCTCCTTTATATATTTCCACATGGCTTATACTCCTTTTCTTTTTTATTATGCTTAGTCCTGTGTACATTTTATTGTTGAGAATTGTTGCGGGATTCTTATGTATTTCATTAATACTTGGTGCTGCTCCGTCTACGCAAGATTTTCGGTGTATTGATCAAGCCTTTCGATTAGATCCCTCTCATTCGATGTATCAAATCCTATTAATCATATGCTCAGGGCTGATTTTATGGGGGATTCTCCTCTTTACCCAAGTTCAATTCATTTTAGATGTATTTTATTATCTTAGTATTGCCGGAATTTATTTTGCATTGAAAGGGAGTGTTTTTGGCATCAAGAGTATTATCTATAAATTATCATCACGAAATTATCAAAAACCTTCAAGAGTACATTTTAAAGGCTTTACCCGCCGTCATTACACACCAAAAAAACCACATCGAGAGTGGTGAGATAAAAAATGAAAGGATTGTGTTATATTGTATTAATTATAGGGTTTTTTCTTTTTTACCAGCAGAACCCAGTATATGCAGTCGTTATTATTGCGTTATTTGTTGGGGTGTTTATTTTTTTTAAGTCCCGAAAATCGAGCTCTTCAAGTGGTATATTTCGCTTTTTAAGTGGAAAGCAATCGGAGCAAGATAATCGAATGAATGATTTAATTACCTTCATGATGATCCAGCAGTTATTTTCCTCTGATAATGCTTCAAAAACTCCATCTCATAATGAACATGAACAAAATCAAAAGGAAAGCTATATTGATAAGACCAAAAGAGAGATCCAGAGCTTATTAAATGACGATTAATACCTGTTCCGCAGTAGATTTTATTCAAGGAATTAAGAAACTGTGTACTCATCATTATATTATATCTATTTCGGGAGAGTCGGGTACTGGTAAAACCACACTTGCAATGTTTATTATCGGAAACTTTTTAGTAGATAAAAAACCCTATCATGATTCTTGTGTTTGGATTCAAGCAGGTGAGAGATTTCCTTTTAAGCGATTATCACAATTGTTCCAAGAGCAAAGTGAAGAATCACAATATATCCAGCAAAATATATATGTGATTCCAAAAAAAGATCCAATTTCGAGTTATAAACAACAAACTTCAATAATCGAGAAGATTTTAACTCCTTCTACGGTTCTTCCTCCCAATCTTCGATATATTGTTATTGATAACATCTCTCATCATCTCCGATTTCAGCTAATGCAATACACGAATATATCAAATGTATCATCATTGCTAAACAGCTTTTATGATACACAGTTGATGCCCCTCCTTTTATTTTGTAAATTAAAAGGAATTGTTCTCGTCTTGATCCATGAATTAACCTATAGTCCTAAGGATCAATACAATAGACCATTCTTCTATAAATTATATCATAGAATAAAAACAATAGATATAGAGCTTAGTAATAACTATAACACCAAAAAAAAAAAGCTTCGGATCTTCTTCAATTCTTCTCGGTTAAATTTTGATTATCTTATTAATGAGAAAGGTATCAATATCCTCTAATATAATTCCCTAACACCAAACACACAAAATTTAATGATTTTTGTATGTAAAACATTTTTTTTTTAAATATCTTCAGTCTATAGGTATACTATGGAGCTTAATTCAATACATCTGGACTCACTTGATCCCCATACCAATCGTGGTGTACAATGTGGGATATGCCGAAATCATATCGGGAGAGAGGCAAAAATTTACAAAGAAGGACTTACTTTTGGTGTAGTGTGTGAAAAATGCTATAGAGATAATTCACCGCAAGACCTTGAATTCATGGCAAATCTATTCCATGCCTATGGAGGCTACTTCGGAATGATAAAAGATTCTGAATTTTCATTATACCACCTGTTAAAGCCACTTGCTTCTACAACAAATTCTAATGACAAGATGAACATTAAAAAAATACATCAAGCACTATTACATGGCGTTACTCCCCATCAGTATAAACAAGGATTAAAAATATTATTAGAAGATTAACTCTTTTTTTATTCTTATTTTTTTTTAAATAAAATTATATTTTGTATATATTTCGAATTTTTACTTATTTCTTTTTATTGAACTACAAGAATTACACTATAAATAGATTTAGACAAAGAACCAGAAGGTTAATGACCAAACTTAAAATCCATGAAATATGTTTACATTTGAATGATTTTTTTTGCAAAATCGATCTTAATGATTTTATACTAAATAATGGTAACTTGTAAACCAGCTTTTCTAGCTAATACTTCGAAGGTCTTAAGATCACTTTCTTGAAGTTTCAATTTTTTATTTAATAAATATTGACGCCCCAATTCTTCATATTTACCTCTTCCCCATTCATGATATCTAAGAAACCGAATTTTTTTGATTCCTAATTCTGTGCATAAATTGATGATCTTTTTAATGTTTTCTAAATAATCATTAATTCCTGGAACAATTGGGACTGTAATAGCAATCTTATTAAGTTCATTTTGACTTAATTTTTTAAGATTTAAGTGAATCTTTTCATTATTTACCCCTGTTAATGCTTTATGAGACTCTGAATCCATAATCTTCAAGTCAAAAAAGAAAAAATCAATATTTGGTATAAGATCAACTACTTTTTCCCAATTAAAATAACCACAAGTTTCTATCCCAACAGAAAACCCTATTGCCATAGTCTTCTTTAAGAATTCCCTAATAAAGTCTGTATGGGCTAGTGGTTCACCACCCGAAAGTGTTATCCCACCTCCTGAATTCCTGAATAACAATGAATTCTTTTTTACTCTCTCAAATAACTCTAAAACTGTAATAGGGTATCCACAGATTTTTAAAGCATTCTCAGGGCATACTTTTGTACATATCTTTGATTCACAAATTGAACAATTCTTTCTATTGATAAGTGGGAATTCTAAATTGGAAAAATCAATATAAAAATAAGGACAAGCTTTTTCACATTTTCTACATTTTTTGCATTTTATTTCTGAATAAACAATTTCTGGTTCAAATAATTGACTTTCTGGGTTCGAACACCAAGCACATCGAAGATAACAACCCTTAAAAAAGACAACTGTTCTTATTCCTGGTCCATCATCCACACAATAATCTTGTATATTAAAAATTATTGTTTGTTCATTTTTGAAGGATATTGGATTTGTTAAATCTGGCACCAACGTCATCAAAACATTAATTCAGTTCTTTCAATAACTTGGTCTTGAATAGACTTACTTAATTCAACAAAGAAAGCACTAAATCCAGCGACTCGAACAATTAAATCACGATATTTATCTGGATTCTTTTGGGCATCCCTTAGCATCTTAGTATCAACCACATTAAATTGCAATTGAAAACCAAGGAAATCAAAATATGTTTTAATTAAGGAAATTAATTTTTTTGAACCTGAAATTCCTTTTAGAGCGCTAGGATGGAATTTCATGTTGTGAAGTCCACCTCGTATTTTGGTATGGTCAACTTTCGCTGCTGATAAGATTGTAGCAACTGGCCCATTAATATCAGTTCCGGGGAATGGTGATGTTACTCCATCGCATAAGGAAACTCCTGCAAGTCTACCATCAGGTGTTGCTCCAGTTACTTTCCCAAATGGTGTATGAGTACTAATTGCTAGCATTGATGGATCATATGGTTTACCTAAATAATTAATCCCATTCTTTACAAAATCGCAGTAGGTATTAAAAAGATCAACAAAAATCTCATCAACATAATCATCATTATTACCCCATTTAGGAGCATCAAGAGTTTTTCTTCTCATATCATCGTTGTTCTTAAAATTAATCTTACAAGATTCCATAACTTCTAACATTGTATATAGTCTTTGATCTTCTACAAGCTTTTTTACTGCAGCAAGAGAATTCGCAACATTTACCATCCCTGTGGAAAGAGTAGTTGGTACTTCATTACAAATTGCTCCACCATCATCAAGAGATAAACCTCTTTCTATACAATCGCGGATTAAAACAGAAGAATAAATTAGGTTACAAGTTTGTCGATGAGCTGCCATAACGATATTCCAGTAAGATTGCCAATTCTGTATAGCTATTTCTAAATGAATCTTATAAGTCTTAATTAATTCTTCATAGTTTTGAGGAATCTTTGTTTCAGTGAATTGTAAACCTGTGCGTGGATCTTTTCCCCCATACATTGCTAATTCAAGTAATTTCCCATGATTAATAAATCCTGCTTGAACGATTCCATAACTCATCCCTTCCATGGTTGGTTCGGTACAGCCTCCCATAGCAGCATATTGCCTAATAACAGGAACTGGTAATCCAGATTTTTGTAATTCATGTTGGATATAGATCTTGAGATTAAACCAGGCTGGGAAACCGCATCCAGTTTTCACGCATTCGACTGCTTTTAAAAGAAATTCCTCACTAAGAGAATCATCATACCATATTGATAAGGTTGGTTGTATAGTCTGGCAATTAATAGCTGCTTTCAGAATTAATATCGATAATTCGTTATCACCTCTTCTTCCATTTTCATCGGTCCCACCAATAATCATATTTTGAAATAAATTTCCTGATCCAAGTCCCTCCCATGAGAAGGAAGCCACATATTCAATTTCTGTCATTTTTATGCGTAATGCTTCTAATAACTCTAGTACTTCATTATCAGTAATTTTAGTATCTTTCTTATAGAATGAATACATATATCTATCGAATCTTCCAGGTGAATACCCAAGATGAGCTCCCTCAATATGACCAGCTAAGTAAATAAACCAAAAAGCTTGTATAGCTTCCTTAAAGTTTCTTGGTGGATTTTTTGGTACCCATTTACAATGATTAGCGATTAATAGTAATTCTTGTTTTCTTTTTGGATCCATTTCTATTTGTGCTAATCTTTCTGCTTCTTTAGCATAATTATTAGCCCAATTAATTGTTGCCTCTAGTACTCTTATTCCAGCTTTCCAAAAGTATACTTTTTCTGCTGATTTAAAGTCAGTTATTCGTGTTTTTAAGATATTATTTTTCATTCTATCAATAATTTTTAAAAAACCTTCATTCAATGCTGTTTCGAAATCAAGAACGTATCTTCCTTCAGGAGCAGGATCATGGGGGGCTGAGTATAAAACTGCTTCCCAACCTTTTTCTATATAATCTGCTTCGGAAAAAGTCGTCTTCCATAAAGCATCACCCACATCTTGCATGTTTTTACCTCTAAAATATTCTGCACATTCTTTCAGCTTCTTTTTATCACTTTTTGATATTAGAAATTTGTGAGAAAAAATCTCAAAGTCTCCTGATTGAGCAAGTTCCCTTCCTTTAGCAATCCCACCTCCTTCTCCTAAATCTGTCACACTATCTTGAGCTTCTTGTTGCTCCTTTTCAAAAACTCTTAGAATATAATTAGAAGCATAATTACAATAAGGAATAGCCCCACGAACGAATCTAGTTTTACTTCCAACAATAAGTTCATTATCTCTTATAAATGATGTTATATTCTCCAAAGCATAAGCATGACATTCAGCCCTTCTTTCTAGAACATTCATTCCATCAGTTTTACGATGAGCATCCATATACCGATAAATATACTCAGGGTCGATCATCAAAGGTTCCGATAAATATTTATCACGTAATAGTCGAATTCTTTCCGTAGAAGGTTGTTTAACAATTTCACGTGGTTCAAAAGTAAGTGATTCCATCATTTTATATTTACCTCTAGTATAATATTGAATAATCCTTCATTTTAACATTTCTTATGATTTTTCTCTCATGATATTACTTTAAAAAAAGAGATTGGGGCATTCCATCCCCGGTTTTAAAACAAAAGAATATTATGGTTTGGTCCTTTCTTATTAAATTCTTCTAGTGAACTACGATTTTTATATTCTTCTACCGTCACAGTAGCTATCTTTTATTTTTCTTTTAATACTTAAGTAACTTCCATTTTTAAAAATTGATTTTTATGGCAATTTTAAAGAATACCTAAAGGATACTCCAAAAGCAGAAAAGACGATAAGAACTTATTTATTAGCCTTAAATAACTTTTTTCCTTATTTAGTGATTATATTTAAAGATGATTTAGATAACTTAGCTAATTTTGACTTTCAAGAATATTTAAAAAAGGATACAGAAGATCTTAACATGATAACTGAGTAATGGAATAAGAGCAATCTTAATAATTAGAAAAAAGTAATACAATATGACTTTTGAATAATCCGGTTTGATGTAGTCTTTCTCACCTCTCTGTGTGTTGAAAATAACACTAGTTATTACTTCTTTTCTAATGTTCTCTTTTTTCTTTAAATAGTTTGGATATAACTATTGAGTAATCAAAATTAAAGAAAAGAGATGATATAAAAAAGGAATGTCAGAACTAAGCAAGGTAAAAGATATTAAACCGCGCCATATCAAGCTTTTAGAAGAAAACGGAATCAGTACTGCTGAAGCCCTTGCCATGACTCCACACTCTACTGTCTCTGCCATCGATGGGCTTGGAGATAAAACATCACAGAAACTTATCTGGAATGCACGGAATGCCCTTGGAATGACCGATTTTACTCCTGCTGCTAAGATTGATGACCATGTTGAGTACATTACTACGGGATCTGCCGAATTAAATAGAATTTTAGGAGGAGGCTTTCAAACGGGAAAATTAACGGAAGTATATGGACCGTTTAAATCAGGAAAAACCGCTTTAGCTCATACTATATCAGTTACCGTTCAGCTTCCAGAGAAAAAGGGAGGGTTAAGCAGTTCAGTTGCCTATATTGACAGTGAAAATACCTTTTCTAAAGAAAAAATAAAACGGATTGCCAAACGATTTGGATTAAATCCTCAGAATGTACTTTCGAAAATTTATCATGCCAGGATCTTCTCATCTGATCATCAGGTCCAAATGATCCAAAAAGCTGAGGCTTTGTGTAAGACTCGTGGTGTACGATTACTAATTATAGATAGTTTAACGGCATTACTCCGTGCTGAATATGTAGGCATAGGTCATCTAGCCCCTCGACAAGCAGTCCTAAATAACATGATTCACGCGTTATCTCGAATAGCTGAAACCTATAGCTGTGCCGTGCTGCTTACCAATCAAGTAGCTGTGAAAATGGTCGGAATGTTCTCTGGGGATGATGCCATAGGGGGAAATATCGTAGCTCATGGGTGTCACTTTCGTGTGATGTTTAAGACTAAAGGATTTTCTTCCAATAATTCATTAAAACGTAGAGCAGTTATCGTAGATGCTCCTGATCTCCCACCTGAAGAATGTGAATTCTTTATTACAGGAGTTGGGGTTGCTGATACCGATAATATAGAACTTCCAGAAGGACAAGGGTTAGATTTTAAAGTAGAATCCTTGTATGAAGATACTGATCCAGAGCAACCCGAGAATGAGGAGGTTCTGTTAACCCAAGTAAAAGGCATTGGAAAAGGAACATTTGAAAATCTAAAAGCACAAGGTATAAACTCGATAGCAGATTTATTAGTAGCTGATCCTGAAGAATTATCAGCACGGATGAACGGTGCTTCAGTAAAAACAGTGAGTGAGTGGCAGAAGAATGCAAGAGTATTAATGAATACCTAAATCTTAGTTTTTTTGTATGAGCAATTAAAAAAGAGTATCGGTGTTTCTTAATCATTGATGTGTTGCAATATTTAATCTCTGATAAGCAGTTATTTCTTAAATTCGATATTTGAGAAAATACAGGAATAAATTGAAAAAAAAACAAGTAAAAAGCATTATCATTTATAATTGGATATATCCTATGTAATAATAAGACAAAAAATTAGAAAAGTGAATTTTATAATGAAATTTCCTCCAGCAGAATTTATTTTGGATTGATTTCATTTTTATTAACTGTTATTAAACTCCTATAGCAAATATTAATAAGAGGATTAACATAATACCTAAGGGTAGTATTACACTAATGAAAATAGGAGGAAAATTCTCCTTAATTTCTCCACTCATATTTTCATGAGGCTTATACTCTACAGACCTATTCAAGTTTTTTATTTTCATTTTCTTGATTAATTAATCTTAATTATGTTATTTATTTTTATTGAACAGAATAATATTTAAAATTTAGAAAGTTCCTACATTCTTTTTTCTCTTGTATAAAGTAATAACACATGGAATAAATACGGCTAACCCTGCTAAAATTACAACGGTGACTGTCCCTTCAAACGGAATAAATGCTTCTATTCCCCCACTTGTAGTATTACTGGGAGGATCGTCAGAAGGAGGCGGAAGAGGATCGTTTGGATCGACTGTATCTGTTAAGCGCCCTTTATAGACCACGACATAGGCAACATTCACCCACTCGACATCGCAATAGATAGTGATATTCATTGTACACAACCCTTCTACAGCAGTTCCAAAAAAGTAATAAGTATATCCCAGAGATTCATTTCGATATATGATAAAGGTAATTCCTTGTGAATCTAAGATATCATGGTCCATTCCCACATAATTGCTTAATTGTCCTGAAATTGTAGAAACTCTTTCGAAAAAGAATTCATAGTATCGATCAGTCTTAAAATCGTAAGTGAACTCAATGGTCTTTCCATTATCAAATTTTGAGATGTTGTAATAGATAATATCTTCTCTTTCTTGCAATTCTATTTTTTCATATATGCATTTATCCCCACGTTCAATGATAATATGGACATTTAGATTATAAGTAAGATCTGCTGTAAATTGCATGCTGTAATTTCCTTCCATAACTGTTCCGAAAGGTATTTCCCGGTAATCATCTTGCGTTATGTTGATTTCATACGTAATATCAAATTGATCTCCTTCAGGATCCCATAGAATAATACTCATATTACACGCATGAGGCGAAACAACTGTAACCGTAATATAGTAATAATAATACTTTTTTAGAAAGATATTTTCATGAAATTCCAAAGTGGGATTTGCTACTGTGAAATTATATACCTTATCAATTATAATTGTATCCGTGCTGCCGGTCTTTAAGTTAGAATTTATGGGATTTTCTTCAGAAATGCTAACAATGAAATTCAGAGGAATAAAGAGTCCTATGATTAAAATTAATCCGAATAATCCATATTTTTTAATAGCCATGCACCTCTAATTCTTCGAATTCAGAAATTAAATCGTGAACCGTTTCGCATTTATCATATTTCACGCAACTAAAACAGGGCTGTTCAGTCCAAAAATACGCCTTCTGCCCTTTTTTATTTACAATTAAGATAGGAAGGTTATTCTTTGGGCATAATAATGCAGAGTTTTCGAGTGAACCCCGCTTTGGTAAGGCATATGAGAACCCGCAAATTTCACACTTTACAAATCGCTTGTAATTTTGCGTTTTATAGATTGAAAGCGAACAGTCACAATTGGGACAAATACCAATTTCATCTAATTTTCTCATATAAGATTGATGATTATTTGTTGTTGTTATGAAGGAATAATTCTAAATTATATAAAGAAAAAAAGAAGAATGGTGATTTTTTGTTTATAAAGATCGTGTCCTATTGAATAATATTATGATATTTGATTATTTTGATGGGATTGGAGGAGGTATTGAATTCCTAATGGCTTTAGGCTCAATCATAGGTTTACTCGGATTAATTGTTGGGATTTTAGGTTGGCTTTTTCTTGGACAATTTCAACGTCACAAAATGATAAGCGTAATTGTAGTCTCAATTATTCTATTAACTGTGTGTGGCCTCCATACGGGAATCAAATATTTCAGAATTTATTAAATTAAAAAAACCTTGTTAGTGGTATCCTGGAGTTCCTTGTGAAGTAGTAGATTCGTTAATCGCAATCCCAAATAGTTCGATTACTTGTCCAGTACACCACCCACCTATCCATAAAAGTACAATCGCCAGTATAAAATAATGGTATGTTATACGTCTTCCTACAAAAAGTCCTATTATACAAAGTAACAATAAAAATCCTCCTCCTATTAAAGAATAATACCCAATAATATCAAAAACCCTTTGTAGTATATACCCTATATAATATCTCAATGTAAGTCCATAAATAGGAAAGAAAATAACCACAAACACCAAGATTCCAAATAAAATATACATAATTATTCTTGAATGAGAAACAGGTCTCAGTCCTATAACATGATATTCTTCTTTAGTAATTTACATTCACTTCATATTATTCTTTTAGTGATACTCTAATGCCTATTCTTTTTAAAGAAAAAACCTCGACTTAGAAGCAGCACTTTTCATTTAAATAAGCATGGTTATTATAAATGCATAAATTATAGAATGTAGTGAAAAACGAACTTCTATGCAATTTTCGATATTTATTGTTATTATTAGAGATTATGATAAGTTTTTATTTTCAGCTATAATACTAATTAGTATTCAAATCTGTATGAGATTCAATCCTCGGATGCCTTCGGAATATTACTGTCCGCGATGCCAATCGGATAATATTATCGAATATGATGATTATATAGAATGTCAGGAATGCGGACGGATTTTTTTTAAAGAAGATCTTGATAGTGATATTGAAGATGAGGATATTTTATCAGAGGATGAACTGGAGGGATTTATGGATGCTTTTGAAGAATTAAAAGATAAAAATACTCGTAAAGAATTCTTTAGATCTCTGGAAAAAGATTTTGACGAATAATCTCTTTTTTCCCTAAAATTTTACTTTTTTTTTAAATACTCGTGCTTGATCTACTATTCAGCTATAATTACAAACTTGAAGGTGAATGATGAAAATACGATTTTTCTGCCGATTAACACGTCTATACCATCTAATTAAAGGATGGTAAAAAACCTTAACTCCTTTTTTTTCTTTTTATATTTTTGGATTAAATAAAAGATAATATGGGAACAAAGTTACAAAATTAAACTAATTTACTAAATTGAATTAAATTAAACCACCAAAACTCCTTCAAGAACCTCAGCCTTCAAATCCTATGGTTAAATTGGTTCAGTCAAGACCTTTTTCTTAAAATCTTCTGCTTCTAAAATATGTAGTTTATAAATTGCGTCTATTGCTGTACCTCCAATTTTATCAAATACTTCACGAATTGCTTCAGGACTTTTTGCATCCCATTCACAATAGAACTTTTCTTGTTCTGGTACTGCCCAACTTCTTATCCAATCAGCATCATCCGTACAATTGGCTTTTAAATCTTGCATTAATTTGTTTTTCTCAGGAGGAAGGTCTATTATCGCTTCTTGAAACCTTTTATCAAATGGATGAATTACAAAATATTTTGGCATTTTCATACCCCTTTTCAAAATTATTGGATTTCTACAAAAATTTTTAAATAAATTACGAAATAATGGGTTAAATAAAAATTAAGGAAGATTATTATTTAATTGTTATTATATTTTTTAGAATTAAATTAATCTAAATAGGTTTGAGCGAATTAGTTTATTCAACTCTTTTTTTTCTTTTTATAATCATATTCGTACACAATTTCATGGGAGTAAAATTGCAAAATATCATTGTCCGGAAAGAAATTAACTTTCCCGAATTAGCAGGGAAAATCATTGCCATCGATGCCCCCAATATTATTATGGGTTTATTTAGTTTTGCTCGGAAAAATCCAGATGGAACCTATGCCGAGCTAATCTTGGATAGAACTCAAAGACCAATTTCTCATCTATACGGGATTTTGTATCGTGTGAGTTTTTATTATTCCAAAAACATTTTCCCGATTTTTTGTTTTGATGGAAAGGTATCTGAATTAAAAAGAATTATTACGAAAGATCAACTCAATGATTTTCGATTCACGCAGAAGTGGTACAAACAAGCAATGAAAAGTGGAAACACCTCTTTAGCAAGTCAGATTGCCTTAAGTAAGGAATATATGTGGCATAACATAATCTTAGAATCGAAACACCTTCTTGGAGCATTAGGAGTACCATATATTGAATCACCAGCCTCAGCAGAATCACAATGTGCATATTTAGTGAGAAAAAAAATCGTTGACTTTTCAAACTCTCAAGATTTCGATTCATTATTATTTGGGTGCCCTTTTGTAATTCAAAATCTTTCAAAATCTATGAGAAGAAAAATTCAGAACAAATGGAGGTATGAGAAAATTCAACCTTTAAAAATTGATTTACATAAAAATTTAGAGAATTTAGGGATTACCATTTTTCAATTGGTAGATATAGCAATATTAATTGGAACTGATTATTTTCCAGGGATCAAAGGAATCGGATCAAAAAAAGCGTTGACTCTTATTAGAAAATATATTACCCTTGAGAATTTAATTCTTAAAGAACATTTAAACTATGATTTTGGTACTCTTAAACCCAAAACAATTAAAAAAATTAGAGCAATCTTTTTAGCTCCTGATATAAATGAAAATATAGGAATTTTATATTGGAATTTTCCCGATAAGGAAAGAATCTTAGCTTTATTATGTCAAGAACATTTTTTAAATAAAGTACGAGTTTTACAAAACCTAGAGAAGTTAGAACATAATTATACAAAATGTCGTGATTATTTCAAACATCAAAGCAAGACTCCAAAAAAAATACAAATGAAGTTATTGTGAAATTATTTTACGTGATTTTAGAATGATTTCCAATTTTTTATTTAAATATTCTTGCTATTAGGGTATAGTAAGCCTTTGATAAAGCCCATGAAAAGTGATGACTCAGATATTAAAGAGACAAGAAGTTGACCTAACTGAGGTAGAAGATTATTACACAAAATATTTCAAGGATCAGGATAAAATTAAGCCATTAGTGTTAAATTATTTATTTCGAAATATTTCTTTTTTAGGAAAGCAAGAAAAAGTACGAGCTTTAACATCGATGGAATATAATCAGATATGTAAAAGAATCAAAATACCCAAAGTACTTGTTCATAAATTTATCAGCGAATTTCTGGTCAATTTAATACGATTAAAACAGTTTCTTTATGAGAATCCCTCTATTCTTAGTTCAAAGAGACAAGATCGGAAAGTTCAGATATATTTACATAAATTCTACCGTCTAGCTCCTATTTTTGATTATAAACGTGCTAAAGAAAATGCAAAGCGATTAAAATTGAAACTCGACCAGATATTTTTTTGGCCTCGGGTTATGACGCAAATAGCTGTTGTTATTTTTATTACTGATTTATTAGATGAACAACAGGAGCAAAAAATAATCCAAACCAACTTAAGAGCGCTGTGTAGTTGTTCCGCCTACGCATTCCATAGAACTCGCAATAAACTTGGCTTAAATACGGAGTATGTGAACAATTTATAGGTTTTAAAAGTGTTCTTATACCATTATTTAATTTTTGAATAACAAATTTAAGATGCATTATAACAGAACATGCGGAGGAATGTAATAATAAAAGAAAATCATTATTCTAATGAGAAAAAACTAAACTTCAAAAGAAACTCAAATTTAGAGATTATTTGATTTTACATACTATAAAAAAGCATAAACGGAATGATTGAAAAGAAAATCATCAATAAGATCACTACTACACAGCATATAATACAAGTGGTATCTGTTTTTTTTTGAGGTATTGGCATATATGTATCCTTTTTTCTGAGCTGTTCTTTTAAACTTTCGACTTCTCTTTTAAGGGATTCAATTTCATTCGTACTAGTGGAATGTATATCGCTAGTTAAAGTTTTTCCACAAAGCGGACAAAAACTTTCATTTCCTTCTAATTTAACACCACAATTTGTACAGTAAGTCATTATCTTCTCCAAATTGTCTTAAGAAATATTCTAGAATCACATTAATTAAATTTTTTTTCTTTATATATGGAAAATCCAATAATATGTAAACATAATTTAAAGAATAAGTTTGAGAAAATGATAACTCATATTCCAAAAATATTATATCAAAATAAAATAACTGAAGTTTTAGATGATATTAGATTCCAGTATAGTAAGTTAACTCGAAAAGGAATTATATACGGACTAATTACGATTGATCAAGACGCCAAAATTATCGCAATCGACTCTCGATTCGATCGAAAATTAAATTATTGGGATTTAAGCTCTATAGGAGCAGCACTCTATGGTGTAGCTAGACAAGGTCAAGATTTCTTTGAAACAGAGTCGTTGGAACGGGCAACAATTATTTATAGTGATATGCAATTGTTTGTGAAGGCTATAACCAATGTTGACCTCCACAAAAAGGGGAAAAGAGACATTTTAGTTGTACTTTTAACCGATAAAGAAGTCAATCTAGGAGTGATGATACTTCAGATGAGCAAATTTGCGCAGAAGATCAAAGAAGAAATCGAAAAAAGTGAATATATTCAACATAAACTCAAATTATCAGAGGAAGATCTGAAAGACCATATTAAAGAGCTGAAAAAAGAGATATTTACTGATAAAATTGGCACCATTTCCTAAAGAAATCATTTCAGGTGATACAATGCAGTCAGAACAGAGTGATTTAGGAAAAGAGAAAGTGGAATTAAGTGAAGAATTTGATTTCAATGATTCAAAAAACATGATACAGTTTAAGATTGTATACTGGGGACCAGGTGAAAGCGGGAAAACCACAAACTTCTTTCGCTTAAGAGAAAAGTTTGACCTGCTGAAATTGACTAAAGGTTATTCAATAGAGACTACAGAAGGAAGAACACTATGGGAAGATTCACTCTATTTACTGTTCAAGTTTAATCTTCATGATGTCAAGTTTAATATTATTTGTCATGTGGTTACATGTACAGGGCAGGAACGGTTTTTATCTACTCGTGAATATGTTTTGGACGGAGCGGATGGAATCATGTTTGTTGGGGATTCAGATCCAGAGAAAATAGAACAGAATAAAAGAAGCTTTCGAGAGCTAGTGAGTTTTGCTAAGCCGAAGAATATTCCCTATTTGATCCAGTTAAACAAACGTGATTTAAAAAATGCTATTCCTATTACCGATTTTAAACTTCATTTGGGGCTTCCCTTCCAAGAAAAATATCCAGATGGAACATATATTGTTTATCCAACCGAAGCATTACAAGGAAAAAATGTGGTTCAATGTTTTAAAGATCTCATCCTTCATGTACTTTTCAATTATTTTAAGGGTTAACTCAATTTAAGGAATAATTCAATATAAAACAGGTGTTATTATGGATACAGGAATGGATTTTTTGCGACCAGAATTTTTAAATATTTTATTTTTTCAGCAGAAAAATTTAGTTATATTTCCGTATATAGATATGAAACATCTCCGTTCTCTAGAAATATTTGGAGAAGGATATAATATTGTAGACTTGGAATCAACAGCTCTCCATAACTTAAAAGAGATTATTGAGTTCGAAAAATCCAATTCATATTCCCAAAATCCTACTCTTTTTTTTATTTATAATGCTAGAACTGAGAAAGTAAAAGAAATTATTCAATTAGAAGGAATTCGCTGTATTATTAACTCGAATGAAAATGTTTCCAACTTAGCTAATGGATCCACCTTTATATTCTTTAACAAAAAAAGTGGGCAATTCCTAAACTATGATGTTATGGATTCTGAATTAGAATTTGAAAAGAAATTATGTTCAGATTTTGATAGTGTGGGTACCCTACAAGATAGAATTCATAAAATTAAGATTGTGGCATTACGAATTTTTGAAGAATTAAATCAAGTGGGCAATTTAGAGAATTTAGCAAATATATTAAGTGATTATGATAAAAAATATTGGCATTCAATTATTGCTTATACCAGCCAATTTTATAAGATCGATATTCCCAAGATTAATTCGATTAGATTGAAACCACGGACTGTCGTGAAAGATTTTTCTGAGGAATATGAAACGATTGTATCCAAAAATAAACAGCTTGGGAAAGAATTTATCCTGTTAATGCATGATTATCGTGAGAAAAAGGTCAATCCCGCCCATCTGGAATTAGAAGAATTATACATGCCCCAGAAATTATATAATTATTTGCGAAATCATCATTGGAAGGAGGGTATCCCTATAGAATTTATTCAGGAGTGGGCTCGTATGAAAGTTTCAGGATATACGTTATTAGAAGAAGATAGAGATGATCTTCATGAGATTCTAAAAAAATTGGAGATTTATCCACAATCACCCCCAATGGAATTACCAAAGGTGCCAGAAATAGAAATTTTGTCTGAATCAGATTTAGAAGACATTTCCGTTCCTATGCCTTCTCCAACTGAGGAGTGCGATTCATATATTCAGTGGATTTTTACTCAATTAAATAATTTAGAACATATCATTGATAATATAGAAAAACATGAGATTGGAGATGCAACCAAATTAGAAATTTTGGGTGAAATAGAGAATGTGCTTCAATTGATTGGAATAAACACTGAGTAAAGATATACATAAAAAATTATATAGTGAATTATCTTAATATTCTTCTTGAAAAGACTATGGAGAAAAGAATTCAAAGTATACTTTATCTTATTGGGGGCTTAATTTTTTTAGCAATTGCAATAATTCCGATAAGTTCCTTTTTTGTAATTTATTATTTTAATAAATGGACTAGCTCTGCGTATTTCTACTTTGTGGACTATGTCTTTTATAATTTAGTAATCTTTTCATCTTTTTTCTTTTTTTTAGCTCTCATATTTATAAATCTTGGAAAAAATGTTTTGCAATATAAAGAAAAATCGAGACTCTTCTCATATAAACAACTCTTTTATATTATTATATATGTTGCATTATTTGCATTTTTCTTGATTATTATTTTTCCAGGTAAATACTTTATGACTGCCCCTCCCGCTATGTGATTTCATTTTAGTGTTATACAATAAATACTATTGATTACATTTAGATTATATGGTTATTTTGTTTTTTTCTAAGATCCACGTTTGAATATTAAACGATTGAGAATCCTTTTGATCTTCAATATAATTGGAACTTATAGTGGATTTCGGTATCCATACTTCTTGCTCGTTTGGGAACTCAATTAATAACGCTTTTGATGAGACTCCTTTGATAATTCCAGAAATTTTTATTACTTTTAATGTATCTTTCGTATTTTTGGATATACCTTCTCGTGTTTCAACAATGTAAGTGCCATTATTTTCTTTTGTACTCAATTTAGTAGCAAACTCTATCTTTTCTGTCAAGATGTGACTCATGAGCATCTCTAATATCGTAAATTGGGCATAATCTAACATCTTGGAATATTTATCAATATGGATCCATAGCTTTTTCTTCTCTCCATTTTCCCATTTAAAAGCGATTTGCGTTTTCGTATCCTTAAAGGTATGATAACTTGACCAAGAATCAACTTCTTTTTTTAGCACCTGGATAATATGGATCATTTCTTCTAATGAAAATTTAATAACTTTCCCTTCTCCGCTGCTTGGTTTCTCCCATGATCCGTCATTCTTGTTTCTAATAAGCCTGAAAAACATGTAAGGATCTATTTTCGCAGAACTTTGAATAATCAAGCCTACTTTCTGTCCAAAAAAACTATAACTGTGATTATCTGTCATTTTTGTTCATTGTTTGGTATTGATTTAAAATAATAAGATCCAATTCTATTTAAAAAAAAAGACAATAGTAGTTTTTTTTTTATTTTCTTTTTAAATAGCCGTATGAATAATATATATGTATGACAAGGTTGAAAAACAAGTATAAACGATTTCTTAAAAACCATCAAGAGCAATTGGAACAATTGACAAAGGGAGAAGATTTTGAACAAATTAAACCATTTATGAAGGAACTTCAAATAATTCAAGAACATATTTTAGAATTAGCTAAAGAAGTGCCAAGACTAACGGATAAATTACCAACAGAAAGGCATAAGCCTGTGAGGTATTTAGAACCACTCCAGAATCGAATTAGATCTTCACTCAAGAAAAGATGGATCTGGTTTAAATATTACTTTAGAGCGTTCCTTATTTTAATAGCGAAATTCATTCCTTTATTAGGGTTAATTACTTTATTTACCTATATCACTTTCGTTTCATTTAAAGTCAATCTATTTACAATCTTGACATACCCACCCTATTATGTAGTTGGTTCTATTATACTTATAATATTAATTATCATCGGAACCAGTGCTTTTTATTACCTGTTAATAATGATTCTAAAAAGAAGGTATCTTAAATATAGAGAGACCAAGGCTCAAAAAAAGGAAGATAATGATTAAAAAAAAAATTAGAATCTTTCTAAAAATGAGTTAAATTCATTTACAATTTTTTGTTTTAATGTAGTTTTAAGAAGTTTAGATATCAATACCGATATATAAAATTTATAATTTTTATTCCGTATCATATCTCCATTAAGATTTAATCGTAATTCTAGATTTTTTTCCCAATATTTACCAATAATTCGCCATAATATAAAAGCTCCGAGCGTTCTAAATAGCGCATCAATACTAACTGGAGGTTCGATAGCACTGAGTATTGATTGAATCTATACAACTGTATCTTCCCGAAATTCTCGTTTAAATTTATTAATTAAATAAAAAAGGTACATTATTTCAGAAGTGGCAGAACCATAGATTTTACTTAAAATATCAAAGAAAATGTTCACTTAATCAGGTTAACAGGCATTTCAAATAGAAATATGCATAAAAGCATTGGAGACAAATAATAAGTCTTGAGATAAGGACATGGTAAATTTATTTCGAGGTATGACTCGAAATTAATTCATTTTTTATTATTGAATTCTTATTTTTTTCATAAAATTTCTTTTTTATCCTGATTTTTTGATTTTTCATTTAAATAATTACAATATAAGATTAAGATTAAACATATTTTGGTTCTGATATGAAGATTAGAAAAAATATTATCATTATAGGTCTGATTATTGGTTTTTTCTGCTATAGTGTTATTTTTCAAAAAGATTCTTATTTATCTTATACTTTAAATACAGAAACACCAGTCCAAGCTGAATACCCAGATGTACCACTTCTCTCTACTTCAAATAATAAAGATCATATTAACGATATTATAAATAGTAAAATTTCACAATATTATAGTCAAGGCTATTTTTCGCAGCTATATAAACCTTCCATCCAGGCTGCCTATCATGTATTGTTTATTCTTCACGCCCTTGATAAACTCGATGGAATAAATCAATCGTGGTTTGTAGAATATATCATTTCGCATTATGATCCTGAATCCTATATCTTTATGGATGAGCTAGCATATCGATATTTAAATGCTGATTTTTCTCAAAAATATTATCCCTTATCTACGGTATTAGAAATCAATTGTTATGCCGTTCTTTCCTTGGAGATATTGAATGCTTTAGATGAGATAGATATCCCAGAAATGATTAGTTTCATTTGGAGTTGTTATAATGATGTTTCAAGTGGATTTATAGGACAACCATATGACTCCGCTTTAGAAGAGGAATTTAAAGTCGCAACCGCAGATAATACTTATTTCGCTGTTAAGACTTTAGATTTATTAATGGATGACTGGGTGGGGTATGCTACAGAACGACATGATATTATTCAATTTATTAATGATCTACAATTGCCGGGAGGATCAGGATGGAATGCTGGAGGTTTTGTAAATGATTTGAATACGAGATTTGATAGTTTATATCCATATTTCGATCCAAGCTTGCTTGCTTCGTACTATTGCCTCAAAGCACTGCAAGTATTTGGAATGGTAGGCACCATTCGAACCAGTGATTTTCATCAATTCCTTAATTATCTCTATAATGATGATTATTTTCGGATGAGTGAATTGGATTACAATGTAAATTACTCTAATATTGTAGCAACTTCGATTGGATTAGATCTTTCCAATATTACGGGGTTTACTTCTATTGATAATATGGCACTTTTTAATTTTCTTTTAAGCAATCGGAATGCTTTGGGAAATTGGGATGGATCAACCACTATTCCCCATCATGAATTAATTGATACCTTTCAAATTCTTAGATCTCTTTATGATTATCAAGAATTATCACAGCTCACATTAGAAGAAAAAGATGAAATAGGGAATTCTACCATGTATTATTGGTATTATAACGGATATTCTTCTGTTTCAGAGGATTATACTTCTATGAATTTATTGCATACCATAGTCTTGGTGTTTGATTTGTATGATAGAATGTCAGAACTCAATATTCCTTCTTTGTATACCCAAGTTAAAGATTCTTATTTCTATACTCAAACTCAGCCAATTGCCAATTTTTTTAGTGGATATTTAGAAAAATCACGGGAATTTCTGTTACTTCGTTCTTATCCTGTGGAATACTTTTCTTATTTTGTAGACCGTATTGCTCGACTAAGCTCTCATAAATCCACATTTTTAGCCCTTGATATATTAAGGACTTTATTTAAGCTGGACGATTTTGCCTCTCAATTTGACCTTCAAAAATTAATGAATGACATTATTGCTACTCAATTTCTAAATGATTCCTATTACGAGAGCTATGGTGGATTTACTTTTTTACCATATTTTCAGGAAAGTCAATCTGAGTATCTAAGTAATAAAATCTTTTTGGAGAATTCCTATTACGCAATTAAATGTCTGGAACTGTTAGAAAAGTATTTAGATTTGGGAGAGCTTACTACTTTAGGATTTGATAAAAATGCTCTATTTGGCTTTATTGATCGGAATATAATCGAAACGCCAACAACACTTTATTTTAATCCTAAATATACTAATGATCTTGAAATTACCTTACGAAATACCTATTATATGATATATTTACTTAAAACATTAGATATGTATATAAAGAACACCAATAAAATCAAGAATTTCGTGCTTGCTAATCTAAATTACAATAATATTGAAAATGTGTATTATTGTTATAAGATTTCAGAGATTTTGGGTTTGGATATTGAGTTTAATACTTTAAAAGTTCAGAATTTAGTCCACACGCTTTATGATAATGAGCTTAAAGAATTTTATGAAACCACTGATAGAACTACAATTAATCAAGAAGCATTCTTATGGATCTGCGAGATGGCAAGGAATAGCGAAATTAAAATTAACGCCATCTATGACCACGAGGCATACATTGGAGGCTCTAATAAAATGAGTGCGTCCCTTCAAAACCTAATATTACGTGATTTTGGTACCTATATAACCTTTAAGTTTGAATGTGATCAATTAGGAACTTTTGCTTTCATTAAAGGAGCTAATAATACCTATTCCCAAGAAATTTTAATTCCACTTCTTCCCGAAAATTATCCTGTAATTTCTGGAAAGCTCTGTGCCTATGAAGGAAGCATACTTAAAGCAGAGTATCCCCTCTCGTTTACAACCACCTATGAATTAGAAAAGAAAGTATCAATTGAACTTGAAGAATATATAATTCACATGCAGATCAACAGTTCGTTAATTTCTGGTAATGTATCTCGCCATGAATTAACATACGGAAGTGCTTATATTCAAGTATTTATAGAGAATATCTTTGATTCACTTGAATATTTTTCCCATAACAAATCAACCAAATTTAGTATGTTTACGCTAGATTATTATCCTCTTGTTGAAGGAAATTATCGCATTGAAATTTTTCTTGATGATGGGTTTCAAGTTGCTAGTATCGAAAATATGACATTCTATCAAGGTATCATTCTCGTAAAGAAGAATCTCGATATAGCACCTGCCATTCCTTTAACTGTTACATTTATTCTAGTTCCGGGAGTGGCACTCGTTATCACCAATCGACAGCTGGAAAAAATAAAAAAAGAAAAATTAAACCATTCTCATTAATTTCTTTAAGATTCTAATTGGTAAGAATTTAAATACCCTAAATAAAATATCAACTTTTTAAAAAAAAGAATGAAAAAGAAAAAGAATTTTCCCCTTAACAGATCTTCTTTTTTTTGTAATTCAGAAGATAGACCTAAATATCATATGCAGTTATTATTAAATAATTTAATTGAACGAATGGTATTTATTTTTTATAGAAAGCCGATATTATACACTATTGGAAACTATGTAAATAACTAAATTTTTAAATATTATCAAGTTAAATTACTCCTAACAATGCTTTAATTATTAATTAATTGTTTGAATTTTTATAAAGGTATAAAACTATGAGTGCAGGAAAAGTTTTTGCGTTTTTAGGAGGCTTATTAACTCTTGTAGGGACTTATGTTTTTGCTCTTTATGGGGTTACAGGTAGTGTTGGATCCGGTATTGGCTTTATTATGAATATACCTGACTTATTCACGGAAGCTGATACTATAGCCGCTTTATTAAGCACTCCAGTTGCGCTTTATTACGTATACTTAGTACTGTTTATCATCTTTCTTGGCGCTGGAGTTTTACAAATGCTTAGTATAGAAAGTAGAGCTGTTAGTTTCATATTTTCACTCTTTCCTCTTGGAGTAGGACTATTGTTCATATTTTTAGCATATACTGACTTTCTAGGAATTAAATCTGCTTTTTTTGCTAATGTATTTTTAGGAGAACAATTTGGCGATTTTTTTCCAGTTCTCGTAAATTTAGGAGATTTAGCATTAGGTGTATATTTAATACTCGCGGGGGGAGCTTTCGGTATACTCTCTGTCTTTATGGAACGTGATTAACTAACTTAATTAAATTTTTTTACTTTTTTTAAAAATTGAATTGAATCCAAAAAATGCCTTGAGAATGTCGGATTTCATTTCTGCTACCAAAATATTGAAATATAAAAATACTTTTTAATATATTCTTACCTAACTTTCCTCTTCGAACTTCGCAAAAAGTTCTACATAAAGAACTAAATAAAGAAGTTTACATTTATTAAAATTAAAAAAAACTCAAATAAAAATATTTAATAAAAAAGGAGGTTGATGTGAAAATGGAAAGAGAAGAAATAAGAAAAGGAAAATTAGCGATTAATGTGATAGCAGGAATCCTCGCCTTGATAGGTTTTATATTTCTCTTTATCATGATAAGTGATATGGTAGAATTTACCGAATATATAGACTATTTAGAATCTATTTATGGCTATTACATGGACGATCCAAGGGTTCAACAAGCTATTGCTGAGGGTTATTGGACACTTGCTAAGGATAAATTAATTATATTCGTGCCATTACTCATAGGAGCTGTCGTTGTAAAAGTCGCTGGGAATAAGGCACTAGAAAGAAACTTGATGGTAAGTGAAGCTACTAAAACAATTGAATGAAATTATATAATTTAATTTTAAAAATATATTTTTTTATTTTTTTTTGGATTTCCCAATATGGTTGAATAGATAGACATATAAAATTTAATTCAAAAAAAACACGCACAAATTAATTTCCTAAAAAATTATATGAAAAAACGAGGTGGCAAATATAAGCAATTCAAAAAATCATATTTCTATTTTAGTCGATGATCTAGAAATAAATGAGAGATTTAATAAATATGGGCAAGAAGAAGAGACTTTATTTAGTTTAGAAAAAAGAAAAAGAGTATGCACCAAGAAAAGTTTGATAGGGAAGTATTATTGGTATTTATTGCATAAAAAACCTCTGATTTTTTTATTAATTCTTGGAGGCGTAATAGGTTGTGTTTTATCAATTTCAATTGTTTCTGAGAGATGGTATTTATGGTGGTGGATTCCGCTAAGCACGTTGGTCATTGGTCCAATAGGTCTAGTGATTTTTGTTTTAATACTTCCCTTTATGCCTGTTATAATCTATATTATGTTAAGGATAATAATTGAATTAAACTAAGAAAAACAAATTTTAGAAAAATAATAAGGCGAATTTGATGATAAAAAATTTTTTTTATAAAACCTTAATTAATATAAATAAGGATCCTATTTTATATCGCAAATTTAATACTTTTCATGTAATCTTTTAATTTTCAAATCATTAGTTTTCATTTAGATATTCATATTATTTTTAATCAAATTATCTTAAATTAAGGAAAACAATTCTTTTTCTTTTAAATTTATACCCATTTGATTTTCTTGTATTTGCCTATTCCTTTTTTCAATATATCTTCAATTTCCCTCAAAAGTTGAGGAGTAGTTTTATTTATATTAAAACAAGACTTTCCTTTTAAAAATTTTTTAAGATCTAGACTAATATCTGTGAATAAATCAGGGTGTGAATAAATAGGGGAGAAATAAAAGCTGACATAATTTTTTTGTTGTATTACTCCTGCGATATAAGTATTTTGTGGTTTTTTTCCAAATAAAGTAACTTCCTTCCTTCCATACAAATGATACCCCGGTTTTTGCTGTTTTGCTTGAGAACCAATATATTGATTCTTTATTAAAAAAGAACTCGAGTTTTTTTCTAAAATTCTTTTTATTTCTAAAAAGATCTTTTCAAGTTTATCCATAGTAAAGATAATTAAAGAGTAAAATTTAACTATTTGACTTGTAAATTATCTAAATTTAATATTATAAAATAGAGTTTGTAAACTCTAAATTAATAAAACTCTAAATCTTAAATCTACTTTATATTTTTCATTTCTTTTTGTGCTTGTGTAGTTTTTACTATAGAACTAAGACAACTATTTAAATATGAAAGATGTAACAAAATATATTCAAATAGTTAAAGTCATGAGTGAACTGTGACTGATAAAAACTATTCTCAGGGCAAAAAGAAAAGTTCTCGATTTATAATAGTAATATTCCCAAATGTGTTATTTTTTATAATATTAGGCATTATGATATACTTATGGTTCTTATTCGAGCTTCCGTGGTTGTTTTTCCCTAGATATGATGTTTCTTTTCCATTACGATTAGCTGAATTGATTTTGGGCTACTTATTAACTATTGGGGGACTTTATTTTTTCACTTGGGGTTTAACTTCAATAACTAGAGCTCGTGCAAGTGGACAGGAAATTGGAAAGAGTCTTGAATATTCTACTTTAATAAAAAGTGGAGCTTTTTCTATTTGTCGTCATCCAATCACATTAGGCTTTATATTCATTTTACCTGGAGTAAGTCTTATTTTTGATCTTATTCCATTAGTATTAATGACATTTATTTATAATCCAATGTTGATTGCAATTTTATTTTATGAAGAAAAGGAATTAATTCAGCGATTTGGTGAAAATTATATAGATTATAAGAAAAAAGTTCCTTTTCTTATTCCATGTTTTAAAAAAGATAAATAAAATAATTAGAATCTTTATGATACTATCCTTTGAAAAAAGAATAAAATTAAGCTTATATCGATCAATAGTTCTAATATAGTAAGAATTCCCATTTTTTTCCCCTTTATATTTTGGGTATAATTTCCAATGATAGGTTTATATTTTAAGTTGCAATAATATTAATAATAATCCATTTTTGTATATTTTTCACTACCAAAATGCCTAAAAAGTATTACTGTCCTCAGTGTAAATCGGAAAATATTATGGAGTATGAAGATCTTTTAGAGTGTACACAATGTGGATTAACATTTTTTAAAGAGACACTTGATAGTAATATTGATGAGGAAGATATATTAGCAGAAGAAGATCTACACGAATTAGTGGATGCTTTTAACGAATTAAAAGATAAAAAAACCCGCAAGCGATTTTTCAAATCCTTAGAAAAAGACTTTGATTTATAATTCTAATTGTGATTTCTCTATCTGATGTTCTATATTTGATTTTTAATTTAAGTATTTTAATTTGATTATTTTTCTTCTGAAGGTTTAATATTTGTATGCTTACGTAATATCATAAATATTGTTTGAAATAATTTATAAGATTAATATATTTATTTTCTCTTATAGAGAATTTATTATTTCATATAAGATACTAAAAATATCCACACATAAGGGATTTTTTTGCTCATCTGGATAATGGATGCTGAATCAGGGATTAAATTATTATATAAATCCTTTTTGAAAACAGATGCAGATGAGGATATAGTTTCTGGTTTTTTAACGGCATTTCACCATTTTTCAATGGTGGAATTTAAAGAATCGTTGGACTCTATAGAGATGGGGGGTTTAAGATGGGTTTATATACTAGAAGATAAATTTAAATTACTTTTTGTGGCAGCTGATACAAAACATATAAAGACTGAGCTTTTATTAAGCAGACTTAATGTAATTAAAAATTCCTTTATAAAACAGTATGAACCTGTCTGGATAAAAAAAGGTAAAAGTTGGGACGGAGATATTAATGTTTTTTTACCATTTCTTAATGAACTTGAAGATTATTATAATCAATGGGTAGAAGTAGAAAATTTAGAACAAGTAGCAGATTTTTTTGATACTTTAGGTATCTTCCAAAAAATTCTAATAATGTTAAGAAATGTTATTGAGAATAAAATGTATACCAAATCGAAAAATATAATTCTTAATAAAATAGAGGAGTTCTGTATTGAATTTAAAACTAAACAAGATTTTATTAAAAATCCTGAACTCGAGAATATAACTTTCAGTAAAGAAAATTGGTTTAATATTATAGATATAAACTTAATTAAGAGTGACAGGGATTTTGTTATAAAAAATTTGAAGTTAATTCTCTCTAATATAGTCAAAATTATAAAAGAAGTAAAAGGTAAAAGTTTATGCTTTAAATATTTCAGCGACGAAAATATTTACACATACATCTATAATAATATGAAATTATTAAAAGATTTAAATTTAGATTTGTTTTTGATTGAGATATTCTTATTACTTTGAACTAACTCCTTTTATAAAGGAAAGTAAAAGTAAATAACTCTGTTCAGAAATTGATAAAAGGTGGCTCCTGCCAAAAAGCCTTAATATAAGGCAAAAATTTTCAAAAGGCAGAGTAGGTTATTCCTATGTGTAATTAATTACACAACCAAAAGACAAAAATCCAGGGGATTGACAGGAGCCATTTTTTATTATAATTCTAGACTTTAACATTTTGAAATAAAGAAAATTTCTGCCGTTATTTTATAAATCAGTTCTCTCACATAAAAATTTTCGTCCCTTCTATAATTCTAAATTTTTCTTTTGATATAGAATATTATTAAATAAAATCTCAAAAATTAATAATAAAACATGGAAATCACTAACTTTCACCTTATCTAAAATAGGGTTTTAATTAAATAGAAAGGTTCCTAATTTTTTTCTATCACATTTTTTGTTAATATAATGGAAAAGATATTAAAAGAAAAAGTAAACAAGGACACGAAAAGTACATTAAATTCTTCCTCAGATGAAATATTTTATTTAGATGCTTATCTTCTTAAGGATTTTATAAAAAATGTTTTTGTTAATCTTAAAGTTCCTAAAAAGGATGCCGAAATTATAGCGGATGTTCTTATATCATCAGATTTAAGGGGTATTGATTCTCATGGAATTCAGAGACTTAAAATGTATTACGATCGAATAAGAGAGGGAATTTATAATCCTAAAACTGATTTGGAAATTATTTCTGATAATAAATCAACAGCAGTTATTGATGGTAAATGTGGTATGGGACATGTTATCGCTTATAATGCAATGAAATTAGCAATTCAAAAAGCAAAAAAATATGGTATCGGAGCTGTTGCAGTTCGTAATAGTTCTCACTTTGGAATTGCTGGGTATTATTCACTTATGGCAATAAAGGAAGGAATGATTGGCTTTGTAACAACTAACACAAGACCATCTGTACCCCCTACTTTTGGCATTGAACCTATGTTAGGTACTAATCCTTTAACCTATGGAGCTCCTACCGACGAGGATTTTCCGTTTCTTATTGATGCTGCTACTTCAATTATACAACGAGGTAAGGTTGAGGTGTATAATCGTATTCACAAATCTCTACCAGAAGGGGTAATTATTTCTAACAATGGGAATTCAAAAACTGATCCTAATATAGTATTAAATAAATTAATCAATCGTTCTGCGGCGTTATTACCATTAGGAGGTAAAGGAGAGGAAACTTCAGGTCACAAAGGTTATGGTTATGCTACCTTTGCTGAGATATTATCTTCAGCGTTGCAGGATGGAGTATATCTAAAAGATACAGCAGGAATTATTGAAAATGGTCAAAAAAGATTAAAAGTAGGACATTTCTTTTTAGCTATTAACGTTCAGAATTTCATTCCAGTATCAAAATTTAAAAGAATAACAGGAAATATTATGCGAGAATTGAGATGTTCTAAGAAAGCACCAGGAAAAGAAAGAATATACACTGCAGGGGAAAAAGAATATTATAATGAGTTAGAAAAGAAAAGGAATGGAATTCCAATAAATAAAAGTTTGCAAAATGATATTAAAATCATACAAAATGAACTTGGATTAAATAATTATAATTTTCCATTTTAAATGGGTATTTATTAAAAGAATATACCTTCTTTTTGTTCTTCGATTGGTTCAGAATGAAGAAATATTGTATCTAAATTGTCAATACCTAGCTCTTCTCTAATATTGACTTCTAATTCAGATATATAGTCATGAATTTGCGAAATATTCAATGAACCATCAAAAAATATATGAGCTTCTAAGATACAATAATCTAATGTAGCCCAAAATTCTAACCCATGAAATCCTTTGACTTGGGGATGTGATCTTATAACTTTTTCAACCGAGTCACTTATTTGTTGTATCATTTCTGGTCCTACATCAGCACATTTAATCTGATTTGGAATTAATGTATCTTTGGGAGTTTCACTTTCTATATGTGTAATAACTCTTGATATAAGTG
This sequence comes from Candidatus Hermodarchaeota archaeon, assembly GCA_048885925.1. Lineage (GTDB taxonomy): Archaea > Asgardarchaeota > Lokiarchaeia > Sigyniarchaeales > SOKP01 > Loki-b32. The sequence goes on along the minus strand of JBHLLG010000001.1, from coordinate 268,639 downwards.
GTGCTTGTTTTTTAATTTCACTTTCAAAAAGAGAAGATATTTTATGAGCTTTTGCAAGTGAAAGAGAATCATCAACTATAATAATCAGAGAAATGAAGTACTCATTTTCAATACTGAAAATGTTAAGATCTTTGAAATTTACAATTTCTGGATATTCTGACTTCATTGAAAAAATTAAATTTAATATACCTTCGCCTATTGATTTTTCACTAGCCATAGGATTCATTTCGACGATACACTCAACTTCATATAATGGAAATATCTTCTTACTCAGAGTTCTTATAGACTTGATAATTTCATTAGCATGAACGATGGATATATGATCTTCAACAGATAAATGAACTTCTAAAAATAATATTTTACCGCTTGTTCTAATTTTTATGTTATGCAAACCAACAACATGTTCTAATTTAAAAATTTTTTCTCTCAATTCCTCTATAATAATTAAATTTATAGGATTTGTATCAGTAAGTTCTTTTATACCATTTCTTGCCAATTTCACCGCTCCGCTTATTATCCAAACAGATAGAATAATACTTAAAATAGGATCAACAAAAATAAAATTAAAATATGCTAAAATAAAACTAATAAAAACTAAAATTGCTCTCATAGAATCTTGAAATAAATTAAGACCTTGAATTTCTAAGGTCAAACTTTTACTACGCTTGCCTTGAAAAATAAGGATCCTTGAGAAAATTACATTTACAGAAAATGAGATTATTAAAATAATAAGACCTATTCCAGGTTCAGTGATTTGAATTCTATTTTGAATAATTGCTAAAAACGCGTTATAAATTAACAAAACATATATATTCATTAATATAATTCCTTGAATCAGAGCTCCTATCGAATCTGTTTTCGTATGACCATACATATGTTCATAATCTGCAGGTTTTTGACTATGATATAAAGAGTATAAAGTAATCGAGACAAACAATATGTCTGTAAAAGTATCAGCAGTTTCAGAAAGAAAACTTAAGCTTCCTGTGATTAAGACCCCAATTAATTTTAAAAATGACTGAAAAATTATTACAAGAACAGTTAAAAAGCCAAATTTGATTTTCAGATCCATAATATAAGGGATTTAATGACTATCTAATTGTTAAAATTATTCAAAATTTAATATAGAAATGATTTAAAATAATTTATCCTTAACTAAAAACTAATTATCACCATTAAATTACTATTTTACCAATATTAAAATTTTTATGAAGAATGGTCGTTTAATGAAACTATAAATAATAATACTTTTTATTCATAAAAAATAATTAAATAGACATAAATGTTGGTAAAATTTTATTAATTTTACTCTTTTTAAAAATTGGACTACTAAAGTTATAAGTTAGATTTTTCTTTGTTAAAAATTATATTGATTTTTCCTTAATTTGAATAAACAAAAAGTTAAAGGAAATTATGGTGGATAATAAAACTACTCTGGTTATAGATCGAACTTTAAAGAAAGTTGATCCAAAGATGGCGAAAGTCTTTATGCCATGGATTTTGAAACATCCAAAAAGTATGTATAAAATGATGCGGTTAGCAAAAGCGTATAAAAAATCACGCAGAATAAGAGGAGAAGAACTTCTTAAAGGGATAAAAGTACCACCTTTCTTAATTTTAAGTATTACTTCAAATTGTAACCTTAAATGTGCTGGCTGTTATGCGGCAGCTACAGGCACGTTATGTTCTGAAAAAACACAAAAAACTCTGGATATTGATCAATGGATAAAAATAATCAAAGAAGCCTGTGAAATGGGAGTATTTGCTTTTATAATAGCTGGAGGAGAACCTTTTTTAATGCCAAATCTATTAAAAATTAGTGAAGAATTTCAAGATAGATTATTTTTAATTTTTACTAACGGCACAATCTTAAAAAATAACGATATTGAAAAATTAAAACGACTAAGAAATACAGTTATAGTTGTAAGTATTGAAGGAAACCAAGAATTAACTGATAAGCGTAGAGGTTTAGGTGTTTATGAAAAAATCATAAATACAATTAATGAGTTAGACAATAAAGGGATTATAAGTGGAATTTCAGTAACGATTAACCGTAAAAATGTTAATTTTTGGATGGATCCACAAAATATTGATAAGATAATCTTTAAAGGTATTCGTTTAGCTTTCTTTCTTGAATACATCCCTGTAAAAAATGATACTGAATTAATGCTTACAACTGAGGAAAGTAATAAATTTAGAGAAATGATATTAAATTATCGAGAAACGAAACAAATCTTCATTGTTCATTCACCCGGAGATGAAGAATATATGGGAGGATGTGTGTCGGCAGGAAGAGGATTTGCTCATATAACACCGCTAGGAGACTTAACACCTTGTCCAGTTTCTAATATTGCTACTCATAATTTAACCAAATCATCTTTGAGAGAAGGTTTAGATAGTCAATTATTTAAAATTATAAGGGAAAATGAGAATCTATTAGAAACTAATGGATCTCCATGCGCACTATTTTCTCATCCTAATGAAGTAAATGAACTGGTTAAGAGAGTTCATGCTTATAGAACAAAAGCTTAAAAAAATTTGATATTTTTAGTATTTATAAAAATAATCTTTATACTAATTCTCCTTTAGCTGAAAAAAATACTTTACCTCCAACAGAAACACTGATTTGTCCGCTATCATTCTCTTCTGATCTCAAGTAAAGTAGCGATGGACGACCGACTTCGTGACCTTGCTCAACTCTAATATCTATACGATTTTTAATGAAATATTTATGCTTTACTAGATATGCCGCTAAACAACCATTACCAGATCCTGTTGCTGGATCTTCTGGTATCCCATGATAATGTGCAAAAACACGTACACTCAAATTATTTCCTTTGATTCGTGCTTCAGGACAAAAAACTAATATAGATTTTGATTCAATCTTATCCATAAGATCAAGACATTTATCGACATTTACTTTAACTCGTTTTAAAGCATCCAAAGTTCTCAATGGAACAATCATGAAATATCCTCCGGTTGAAACTTCTTGAATTGGAAACCTTGCATCAATATCTTTTTCTTTGAGATTAAGAATTTGCGTAACTAGCTCTGTATCGAAAAACCTGCCAAAAGTTGGTGGATTTTGCTCCATCCATATTATATCAGGATTTCCAGATTTGTATTTAAACAATACCGGGATTGGACCGATTTTAAGGTTAAGAAGCATAGTTTTCACATTTCCTTTGACTATTTCTTGTTGAATAACAAAAGCAGTTCCTATAGTAGGATGACCTGCAAAGGGTAATTCTACTTCTGGAGTAAAAATCCGAACATCATAATTTTTTGGTGATGTAATAAAAGTTGTTTCTGAATAGTTCATTTCTTTTGCTATTTTCTGCATTTCTGAATCAGAAAGATCATTTTCACATATAAATACAGCTAACTGATTCCCTTCATATTTTCTTTCAGCAAATACATCTACTATATAAAATTTACATTTTGGCATTGCATTACCTCAATATTGATTAAAAACTAAAATATTCTATCCATGTAATATATAAAACGAACTATTTTATATTTACATCTATTTTGGCGTTTTCTTAAATATTCAAAATATTTGATTTTATTAAAATGTATAATTATATCTTTTATTTTATAGATTAAATTTTAAAAATTATAAAATGAACATTGAAGAAACTGAAAAAATTGGAAAATTATGGTTTGAAGAGATGTGGAGTAAGCCAGATCTAACACTTGCGGATGAAATAGTAGATCCTTTATACAAACCAAATTGGATTTCTATCCCTAAAAGTGGACCTGCTCAAGTAAAACATGAAATCACTTATTTTCGAAGTATCTTTCCTAATTTAAAATATGAAGTGGTTGATATAGTCGGAGAAGAAAATAAAGTATGGATTCGTTATAAAGGATATGGTACTCATCTAGGAAAAGCATGGGGATTTGAACCAACCAAGAAAGAAGTATCATTTGAAGGTGCTACAATTTTATATCTGAATTCTGAACGTAAAATTATTGATCGATGGGGCGCTTTTTGTTTTTATGATATTTTAACTGAACTTGGAGTAGTTCCATCATTTATAGAATTACATAAATATTTCAAGGATACATAGAAATTAGAATACAATTTGTCATCTTTTAGCAGGGGAAGCATAACAATAATCACAATTATGTTTACAACGAAAGATTCCGGAATAACCTCCAATATCTTTCGATTTAAAGCATCCACAATCTTTTCGTTGCCCGCTATCCAAAACTTTAGGAATTGGTTCCCCAACAATCTTTTCAATTTTATTAGCATCAATACAATGTGCTTGTTCAATATCATTTAATCCAAGTAAGTCTGGTTGACAGCATGCCTTCATTTTCATGTTATTTTGCTGGCAGATCTCAAATAATTTAACAAGGATTTCTTTTTTTTTCTTTATTGAAGCATCTATAGGTATATAATCCCTAGCTCTCATCCTAGTCTTTACTTTTGGATAAATTGTAGCAAAAGAAAATATCATTTCTTTCAACCCCAGCGATGATACATATTCAATAATATATTCAAATTTACTTAAATTACTTTTCAATTGATTTGAATCATACTTTTTATACAAAATTATTGGATCAAACCTGTAATTTACTGCTAATGTTCCAAATTCTTTTATTAACCACTCTAATTGTTTGAATCTATCTTCTAAAGAGATATTAATACCTTTTTCTAACTCTGAAGGTGAATTTATTGTAAATTGAAAATAATGCCCTCTATATAATTTAAATAAATCAATATGTTGATTATAAACTTCTATCCAATTTCCAAAATCTTTTGACCACCATACCCAACATTTAACATCGTCTGGTTTTAATGAAATACGAGTTATTTGGCTTCGATTAAAAGGATTTACCACATCGACGTACCCAATTTTAATTTGTTGAATAACCCAATTCATTAAAAATGCAGGTATATCTGTCCTCCGACTACAAGATATTATGGGGGATTTTAATATATTCATAAATCTAATCAAAATATTGTTTGAATCCTTCCTCTAAAGCTTTTTTATTGTATATACCAATAGATTTTTCATTTAATATAATTTCTATTGGATAATAGGGAGCTTCTCTAGCCTTGATGAGAAAATTCTTTTTCTCAGGAATTATGTAATACTCTACTTTAATTTTTTCTCCTAAAAACTGAAATTGTTTTATTAATATACCGTCAATACCCCAAATAGATTTTTCCTTAAAATCTATGAATAAGTCTCCAAAATGTTTCTTTACATATGCAGTAGCAGTAGCAGCTGTACCCACCCCCCAATTAAATGGAGCTAATCCAGGGGTTCTAAAATCACTTCCAGTATGACCATAATTCTCATATACCACACCTTTATCTATGCCGTCAATAGTATCAATTCCTTGTATATTACCAGGGCATAAATCTTCATAATCTTTTAATAATTGTAAAACCCAAGATGCCCTTAATGCTGCAATACCTCTTTCCATATATTCTTTTTTACCAGTTAATAGATAATATTCCATATAGGTGCGAACAAATAAAGCCTGTCGAGCATCATTCAACTCGGCATCTGAATTTTGAACTCCAAATCCTCCAAATGTATTAATGCTAATATAGGGCATGTCCCATACTTGTTGAAACAATGATAATATCGCTAATACATATTCACCAATTTTTAGATAATCTACACTATTTGTAATCTTGAAAAGTTCTTTAAAACCCTCAGCGGACCAATAGATACTCAAAGTATTCATAATATGGCTTTTTGTATAATGATCATACGTGTCTAAGAGCAATTGGCTACAGCTAAAGTAAGGTTCGAAATCCTGCCATTTGTTTGATGGGACAATTTTTTTCTTGATGAATTTAGCAATTTTCTTAGCAATTGAGAAACTCTTTAAATCTCTTGAAATTTTATAATATTCTGTTAAAAACATTAGTGAAGCTCCAGAACTAGCTGAATCAATTAATAAATCTCTAATAACAACTTGTTCATTGTTTTCCTTAAAATTTATGAAAGTTGGAATTTCACCACTTATTTGTTGTATTTTCTCTAAAAGATCTACTAACATTTTACATTTCGCAAGGATTTCTTCATTCTTTTCGAGATCTTCATAGTATTTAAGTGCCCAATACATTGCTAAACATGAATCAACTACATGAAAATCATCTGTATAACCAAATGCTTTAAGCCCATTAATAGTAGAAATTACTTCAGAATTCGGTGAGGAAGGAAAAATTACACTTGGGAATAGACCCCTAATTCGAGATAATTTTAGTATTGTATTTAAAGTTCTGGTTCCTCTTTCAATCAATTCATTATTACTCCATAACTTTCCAAAAAAAACTAAACCAAAACCTGTCCTAACATTGAGAAAAAATGCATTATTCCAAATTTCTGCAGTCCTTGGAATATATGCTCTTTTACGTGTAAAGCTATCAAACCACTTAACCTTTTCTGGGTCATATGTTAATTCATTCACCATATCAATAGTTTTAGATTGTATACTAGGCATTCCAGATGTACTATTTTTTCGAAAATCATCTAAATACTCAGGTTTTATGTATTCAATAGCTTTTTTCTTTTTTCCAGCCCATGATCTAAACCAAATGCCTCCACAATCTATATTACTTATCTTAAAATCTCCCCAAACTTTATGACGTTCAAAAATGGCGGCATACCCTTCTTGAACATTCTTTTCATATGGTAAAATCTGAGGATTTAAACTTTCATTAATATATTTCTTACCATATTTCTCCCAAAAGAAGTTATTAATGATATGTAGAATGTCATCGATATCTTTATCAATAAAGATAATTATATAAAAACGAAAAGTTAAATCTGTATTCGGCTCAATATACCATTCTCTTAATGGATCGTGTTTGAAGAGTTTATGTTTAACTGGTTTATAATTTCCAAATCCATAAGATAATTGAGGTTTCTTATCTATATCATAAGGTTTTAAATTGAAATTAATAAAAGATTGAAATGGGTGGTTATTTCTAAGGGTTTTCAAATCGGGAATGAATGCAAAGGTATATTTATTTTTTTTGTAAATTATTACAGGTGAGCGAAATACGTGGTCTCCAATAACAAAATCTTCTCCAGGACAATGATGCGGAACCCAAGTAAAATCTGGATCTTTTTCTAATAAAATAGAATAATTTACAAGTAGTTTTGATAATTGTATTGGATTTTTATTAAATAATTTGTATCTAATGTGAATAATGTTATTCTCTTCTAAGCAATAATCTAAATCTAATTGAAAATCATTATCATTAAGTTGGTAATATAATTTTTTTTTAGTGCTTTTACGATATGAAAGGAATTTTGTTTTTCTTTCATTTTTGGTCCAGTAGCATAAAGTACTATATCCATCATCACTAGCAAGTACAGGAATAATGTTATCTTTATCCTTTATTTCAACTCTTTCTGATGTAAAATTCTGATTTTCTTCGATAGTTATTCTAATTAAATTATTTTCTATAATCATTCTTATTTTCAAATGACTTTTTTTATCTGATGCACATAAAAATACTTGAATTATATCCTTTTTTCTTTTAATTTACAAATCAATTAATTAACCCATTCAAAGTTTATTTTTTAAGGATTAATTTATTATAGAGATTCATGGTAAGAAAAAATATTTCTTCAGGATCTCCATATGAAGAGCATATTGGCTTCTCAAGAGCAGTAAGAATTAATAATATTATTTCTGTGTCAGGAACTGCACCAATTGCTTTAGATGGTTCAACAGCTTACCCATCTGATCTGTATAGACAAACAAAACACTGTTTAAATATTATAAAGAAAGCAATTGAAGATGCAGGAGGCAATCTTATGAATGTTATTCGTACCAGAATAATGTTAATTGATATTTCTAAATGGAAAGAAGCAGCTCAAGCACATGGAGAATACTTTTCCAATATCAGACCAGCTTGCACATTTTTAGAAGTGAGTAGCTTTGTCGATCCTGAGTGGTTAGTTGAAATTGAAGCTGATTGCGTGATTGATGACTAAAAAAAAAGTAGTTAAAATTTAGTTTTGATTGGTCATATTTACTTTTTATTAATTATTTAAAGTTTACAATATTACATATAGTCATGATTCCTTCTATAGAATTCTTCAATAATAAGGTAAAAATGATTGATCAAACTAAACTTCCATATAATCTTGAGTTTCTTGAGTTTGATGATTTTAGGGATGTAGCAACAGCGATTAAAGTAATGAATATCCGTGGTGCTCCTGCAATCGGTGTAGCAGCAGCAATGGGCATGGCTTTAGCTACAATCGAATATAAAGGATTGCAGAAGGAGGATTTCCTTGAAAAAATGGAGGATGCTGCGAAATTAATTAGAAATACTAGACCTACAGCATCTAATTTATTTTGGGCTGTTGATCGAATTTGGAAAATAATTAAAGATTATCCTGATCAACCTACTAATTTATCGGAGCTTGTTATTGAAGAGGCTAAACTAATGGCTCAAGAAGATATTAATGTTAATAAAAGTATCGGTAGAAATGGAGCAGCATTGTTGAATGATGGGGATGTAGTTTTAACTCATTGTAATGCTGGATCACTTGCAACTGTTCAATATGGCACTGCTTTAGCTCCTGTGAGAACAGCAATAGAACAAGGGAAAAAAATTGAAGTAATTGCAGATGAAACTAGACCTAGATTACAAGGAGCTAGATTAACCGCATATGAATTAAAATATGATAAAATTCCAGTAAAAGTAATTTCAGATACATCATCTGGATTATTAATGAGACTTGGGAAAATAAATAAGGTAATTGTTGGAACTGATAGAGTGACTTCAGATGCCGTATTTAATAAAATTGGAACTTATTTGGTTGCCTTAGCAGCAAAAGATAATAATATTCCTTTTTACGTCGCGGCTCCTACCTCCACATTATCTCTTCATGAAACTATTGATGATGTTATAATTGAACAGAGAGATAGTACAGAAGTTAGTACTATATTAGGAAAAGTTCAAATTGTTCCTGATGGAGTTGATTGTTTAAATTATGCTTTCGATATTACCCCATTTAGGTTAGTAACAGGTATACTTACTGAAGATGGAGTTTATACTCCAGAGGAGCTTTTAAAAAAATATAAATAAAATTCTTAAATAAATCTAGTTTTTTAATTATATCCTGTGATTTTTTTTATTATATTCTTGATTTGGGCAAGATTATTTGCTCTACTTAATTCAAATCTTATGTTTCTAGAGTTCTTAATATTTTTAGTTAACCATATGGCATTCCGCTTCAATTCAATAAATTTAATATCTTCATTGCCAAATGGATGTGGAATTCCGTTAAGAAAATCATTAATAATTTCTTCATAAATCTCAAAATATTTTTCAAATAAATCAAAATCTTTTTTAAATAATATCTCTTTGCCTTTTGTAAAATAGTGGTGGAGTTGATTGAAAATTTCTGGATTCCCCATCGATTCTCTCCCTATCATTAAAGCATCAACTTTAGTATAATCAACAAAATATTTTGCACTTTTTGGACTAATAATATCACCATTTCCAACCAGTGGAATAGTTATATATTCTTTTAATCGTTTTACAGTATCTAAATCCAAAGTTCTTTCATTAAAATTATCTTTGACAGTTCGCGCATGAATAACTAAAAATTCTATATCAGAGTCATTAATTATTTTTCCCATCTCTTCAACATTAAAAGTTTTATCATACCCAGTTCTAATTTTAAGTGAAACAGGCTTAGATGAGTATTTTTTTGCTATATTAATTAATGATTTCAATTTTTCTAAATCTTTCATTAAATACCCTCCTTCCTTTGCTTTAATTGCCCTTTTAGAGGGGCACCCTGCATTAAAATCTAAAACATCATAATTATAACTTTCAAGATAATTGATTGTTTTTTTCAGAGCTTCTGAATTCGAACCAATTAATTGTACACTGATAGGGCGCTCCTCTTCAATCTTAAAGAGTTCTTTTTCGATAGATTTTGGACTTTTTTCAATTTTTTTAGTGTATAGCATAGGAACACTAACTAAACCCACCTTTTGAAATTTTCTACAAAACCTACGGTAAGGACCAGTGGTAACATCAAGCATTGGTGCAAGAAAGTACCTATTTTCGAAATTAAGTGTTCCGAATTTCATAAATTTTCAAAATTTTTATTGAAATTTACTTACTATTTAAATTCATGAAGTTTTTCTATTAAATGAAATTACCTATAATTAAATAAAACAATTGATTATAAAGAATAGAATGTCCACTTTCCTCAAAGAGTTTAAATTTGAAAAAGTTCCTCTAAAAATAACGTATTTAGATGAAGAACCTTTAATATTAAATAATAAATTCGTTTTTTTTCATAATAAAAGCAAATTAAGAAAGGATCTCACCAAGCTTCAATACTTAATTAAGTCATATACTAATAACCCTTTACAAGCAGCAGGAATAAGAGATTCCTATTTAAAGGAAGAGTTTTCAGAGACTTTTTTGATTGTTCTATTAACTTTACCAGAAACGATTCAAAACACCAATAATATTATTGAAACCTATTCTAATATTGAAATAAATTCTGGTTGTTTTTATATAGCAACAAATCAAAATTTTATGCTGCTTCTAACAAAAGATATGAAAGGATTTACAGCTGGTATTAACACAATGGAAACGATTTTAAAACAGGTTATGGAAGATTATATGAGCCAAAAGAAATTTGATGATTACATTAAGATTTGTTCATTTAATTTAATTAATTGTATTTAATCGTGAAAACTTTTAATAAATTTAATGATTAGAAAAAGCAAAAAGAATAAATATTTATTCAATAAATTTCCAAGGATGTTGTCTCTTTAGTTTATAAGCTTTCTCAGCATAATTGGAAACCATTCTATGGGTGTTAAAAAACGCAGCTAATGCGATTGCGTTCTTTTGTCTAAAGATCCACTCATCGTGGTTTTGATAAGTTGAAATTATTTGGCTTTCTAAAGTATCATAAATCACTTTCGAATCAATTTCCCAATTATTTGAAACACCTGGATCATTAGGATTTGAATCATCTGGACCAATTGCCCAACCTGCGAGTGAATTTAACTTATATCCTTCTAACCACCATCCATCTTGCACACTGAAGTTTAGAACTCCATTTAATGAAGCCTTCATACCACTTGTACCACTAGCCTCACGATATCTTTCAGGTGTATTAAGCCAAATGTCAACACCGGATACAAGCATGTGAGCAAGATCCATATTATAATTTTCCATCATTACAACTTTTACCCCATAATTGTCATGTAAAAATTCGCCAGATTCATGAATCTTTTTAATGTAGTCTTTGCCCATTTGATCCTTAGGATGAGCTTTTCCCGCAAATATAAATTGAACATTATTTCTACAAATCTTACCTAACCTATCAATATCTTGAAATATAAGTACTGCTCTCTTGTAAGTAGCAAAACGTCTAGCAAATCCTATTGTAATCAATTCCTCATCCAATAAATTCCAAGAATGCCCTTTTTGATAATTTATCAAATTAAACTTATTCTCAATGTGAGCATCGTAAAGATCAAGGTCATCAATCTCTATGGCGTTCTCGAGAACTTGTGGATTTGCTCTCCAATTTGGCCATTTTCTATCAAATATTTTTCTGAAGGGTTTTGATACCCAAAAAGGTAAATGAATACCATTTGTGATATAATCAATTTCATATTGAGGAAACATTTTTCTTGAAATATCTCCATGTTTACGAGCTACTGCATTTCTATATCTAGAAAGAGCCATCCCTAAAAATGTCATGTTAAATTCACCATTATCATCGGCCAGTTTTCTAATTTCTTTTGGTATTCTACTTTCAAAAACTTTATCGACTAAATCTTTGTTAAATCGGTCATGACCCGCGGGTACCGGTGTATGTGTCGTAAAAACAACTTTCTCCTTAACTTTATCAATGCTCCCTAATTCATTAAATAATTCTAGAGTGGCAAAAGAACCATGTCCCTCATTTAGATGATAAGTTTTAATGTTATTGTATCCCAGTGATTTTAGAAGTTTAACACCACCAATCCCTAGAATTATTTCTTGAACAATTCTATTCCATCGACTGGTGCTGTCATATAATGAACCTGTCATTTTTTTCATCCATTCTTCATTTCCTTCAACATCGGTAGTTAAAAGATAAATTGGGAGTACATGACCAGATTGACCTATTACCCGATAAAGCCAAGCGCTTACAAGAACGTCTTTATTTTCAATCTTTAGAGATATTGGCTTTTCGACTTTATCAAACTCATAATAGAAATTCCATGCAATTTCTTTTTCCTTTTGCTCCCCAAATTCATTGAAAAATTGGTAAAAATATCCAGAACTGTAGCATAGACAAATTCCGACCATAGGTATCTCTAAATCTGCAGCAGATCGGACTGTGTCTCCTGATAATACACCCAATCCACCAGAATACGTAGGTATATTTGAATCAACTGCTATCTCCATAGAGATATATGCAACAGTAGTGTTTAACTTCAAATCTTCATCGATTTCCATTTTTCTTCACATCTTGAACTTTATTTCGCTAAATTTATAGATATAATACATTTTATATATTACTTTTAAAATTCATACTTTAAAATCTTATCTTAAAAAATTGATAGAATAGTACAGTTAGAAAATAATAAAAAAATTTGAAAAAATAGAATAAAAATAATAAGTAGGACTTAAATTTTTAATGATTTCAAATGTTTTGCTTTTATCTTTCTTCTTGAATCTCTTCTAAAGTTTTACCTTTTGTTTCATAAGGTATCATCTCCTACAATAGCAGCAAGCGGTATAAGACTTATTAAGGTTGCTACGCCTCCATAAAGGGCTCTTTTCTTGGCAGGAGATTCTTCACTTAGCGGTATCTCCCATAAATTACTTACGGTGCCAGTTATCAGTATGGTATATAAGATAAAAAAAATCCAAATATTAACTGCAAAGAATGGTATTAAAAATGATGGAATTCCCATTATTAGTAATAAAACTAAAGTTCCCTTTTTTCTTCCAAAGGCATCTGTAAACCAAGATAAAATAAAAACTGAAAATGTAGCAATCCCAAAGATTCCTTGCCAGAAAGCAAAATATTCATTAGAAGGGAGATTATATTCAGTAAGTATATAAGGAACTACTTGAGCCTCCATTAAATTCAAGTTATTATCAAGAAATCCCACTAAACCCATGAAAATTACGATATACCATTGATATCTTTTTGATCTTAATGTTTTTTCCTCTTTCTCGTCCTCTTTTCTTTTTATAAATGCGTCTACTTTTGACATGTATTGGAATTAGATACAACTCTATTTAAAATTATGATTAATTCAAAAATGTAATACTTAAATTTCAATAATTTTCTTACAAATAAAAAAAGAAATTGGGTTATAAAAATAAATAAAATTATATTTTTAGGGGTTTCCCACCTTCTTCTAATATTTCCACTTTGATACTAGGATCTTTCTTTTCGAGAAGCTTTTTAAAATCAGTTAAATCTTTGCCCCAATTATGCATTGGGACCGCAAATTTTGGCTTTACATCTGTAACTGAGTCAGTTGCTTCATCAAAATCCATTGTATACGTCCCTCCGCACGGCATTAAAGCGACAGTGATATTTCGATTAGCCAGATCTTTCATCTCGGGAATTCTTTCAGTATCGCCTGCGTGGTACACAATCTTATCTTCTGCTTTTACTAATATACCTGCCCACTCATTCCGTTTGGGATGATTTGGCTTTTTAATATTATATGCAGGAACCAATTCTATTGAAAGATCTTTATAGTCAAATGAGTCTCCCAACTTTAATGGTGTCCCATCAAATTTTTGTAAGCTACTTGCAATACTCTCAGGACCAATCAAAACCGTATCATCCTTCATAAGACTTTTTATACTGCTTGAATCAAAATGATCTCCATGTAAATGTGTTGAGACAATTATATCAGCTTTCTCTTCACCTTCTTTAATCTGATAAGGATCAAGGTAAATTATTCTTCCACTTGGTGTTTTTAATTTAAAGGCAGCATGACCAAGCCAGTAAATGTCCATAGTCATTTTTTATTTCACCACATTAAAATATTTCTAAAAATGATTTATATTTTATTATTATGATTAAATAGCTTTTATTTATATCTTAAAATTGATAATCTAAAGCGAAAATTCTTTAAAAAATTATTTGGATATTTTATTCTTCTTCTTCAAATTTCCATTCAGGGCTTTCTAAAGACATTTTTTTTGTTATCCCAAAATTGTCCTCTTTAGATAGAGAAAGATCTTTAAATCTATCTAAAAATAATTTATTTTCAAAATTAGGGATATTGGTTATTGAAGGAGGTTTTGATATAAAATTAGGAGATTGTATGCTAATTTTTTTGTTGATTATTTCATTTCTTAGTTTTTGATCTAGAATATTATCATCTTTAAAAAGGGGGTGTTTAATATTAAGAGAGTTAAGACTTTTTGGCCAAAATTCCTTTAATGGTGCAGTTGATTTTAAAATTCGACAAGTGGGGCAATTTATTTCATCCAATCCGTGAATACATGTCATTTTTTTTTCCTTAGCAATTATTTCAATTTCTATGTATTTCGAATTATTAGTATCATATAATTTTTTTTATTATATTTTTAAAAAAGCTTTCTTATGAAATAAACTCATACTTGAAATATCGCTAAAGCCTTTTAATTCTTTAATATAAACTTTATAAATTTACTCTAATTTAATTTAATGTTCAACAATAAAATTTTGAAATTCGAATTTACAAAAAAAAATGAAATAAAAAGTGATTTAGATGGCAGAATGGCAAGTAAATGAGGATAAAGCTTGGTTTAAGAAGTGGTGGCCCAAGAATACTCCAAAGAATTACAATTTTGAGAAAATTTCATTAGGAGAATTTTTCGAAAGACAAAGAAAAAAATATCCTAATGAACGAATGATGTGGTTTATCGAATCTTGGATGACTTACGAGGAAGCGGGGCAAGCTATAGATTCTTTAGCAACAGCGCTTCATAAATTAGGTATAAAGAAAGGAGATGTGGTTGCATATCTTTTACCTAATAGTTTTCAATATGTAATTAGCTTCTATGCAACTGCAAAGTTGGGAGCAATTGCTACGGGTATAAATATAACTTATAAACCTTTGGAAGTATTACATCACTTAAAATTAACCAATGCAAAAGTATTAATTACTTTAGATGCATTATATGGTGAGTTAGCACGTTCAATCATTAATAAGACTAATGTTGAGATGGTTATTTACACAAATATAGTCGATTTAGCTTCAGGTTTATCAGGAATTAAGAAGACATTAGGAAAAATGATTGGTAAAATTCCAAAAGGAAAAGTTGATTTTCCTAGTGCTATAAATTTTTTAGATCTTCTTGATACAAAACCAGATCTTCCTAAAGTACAATTTGATCCAACTGAACATACTGCTACTTATATTATGACTGGAGGAACAACAGGAGTTCCTAAAGCAACAGTATTGACACACTTTAATTTAGTTTCTAACGCACTTCAATGCGTTTTGTGGGTGGGAGGAGAAGATCCTGGTGTGGGAGATATCGGCGCTATTCCACTCTTCCATTCATTTGCTATGACAGCTGTTATGAATGTAGCAATTGGTTTGGGAGGATGGATGATGCTTTTTCCACGACCGCCACCTACTGAAGAATTTCTAAAAGAAATCACGCATATTGATGCTCCAAAAGGGCTTTTTTATGCAGGTGCTGAAATTCTGTTTAAAAGGATCGCTGATTTTCCTCATCTTGAAAAATTTCCTGGCTTAATGGGGAGATTAAGACTATGCATTTCAGGTGCTGGACCTTTACATGCACCTGTACAAAAATCATTTCAAGAAAATACTGGTGGAAGGATTGTAGAAGGATATGGTCTTTCAGAAGCCAGCCCTGTTGTAAGTGGAGGGAATTTATTTGGTGATAGTCCAGTAGGTTGTATTGGTATGGCAATGACTGGTACCGATTGGACGATTTTTGATACCAATGATTTTGAAAAGGGACCAATAGCAGATGGTCTACCTGGATCAAAATATGGAGAAGAACACACAGGAGAATTATGTATATGTGGACCTCAAGTTATGAAAGGTTATTTAAATCAACCTGAAGAAACAGCGGATACTTTAAAGAAATGGGATGGTCGAACTTGGCTCCTCACCGGAGATATTGGTTTCATGAATGAAGATGGGACTGTGGCACTTAGAGATAGAAAGAAACAATTAATTAAAGTTGCTGGACATTCAGTATTTCCTGCTGAAGTTGAAACAATGTTGATGAGTCATGAAGCAGTTTCAGAAGCAGCTGTAGCAGGTCTTCCAGACCCTTCGGGAAAAGTTGGAGAAATCACAAAAGCTTGGGTTGCTTTGAAGCCAGAATATAAGGGGAAGATAACTGGAGAAGAATTAATAGCATGGACAGAAAAGAATATGACGAAATGGAAATGTCCTGCTATGATTGATATCATTGACGAAGTCCCTAAAAGTATTATGGGAAAAGTCGAAAGACGTACACTTCAAGAAGCAGATCCGCTATTTAAAAAGTAATTTACCTTTTTTTATTTTTTTTAAAAGTCTAATTTATTTCTAACAGATAAAATTCGTTCTTTAGAGATTTCATAAAATATTGATATAATATTTCATTTAATTTTTTATGGGTTTAACGGCCACTGAACATTCATTTAGAAGTTATATTTTCTTTTGGGTTGGTCAATTATTCTCATTATTGGGATCTTCTATTATTCAGTTTGTAATAGTCTGGTGGATAGCAGAAGTAACAGAGAGTCCAATTTATGTATCAATTGCTCTTTTTTTAGGATTTTTTCCAATGGTAATCATTCCATTGATCGTAGGTGTTTTTATAGATAGATGGAATAGGAAAGTTACCATCGTTGTCACAGATTCGCTTCAAGCTTTCATAACGTTCTTGATAATTCTAATATTTTTGAATGATATTGCGAATATTTGGCTTGTTATTACAATGAATTTTTTTCGAGGAATTTGTCAAGCGATTCATTTTCCTACTGTTAATGCTATAATTCCAATCATGATACCAAAGAAATATCTAAGTAGAATGAATGCAATCAACTATTTATTTACAGGGATTATACGTGTAATAGGTCCAGTAGTAGCAGCGACGTTACTAGCATTCTTTTTAATTGAACAAATACTATGGGTAGATATATTTACCTTTATTATTGCTATTGTTCCATTATTACTCATTACTATTCCCTCAATCACCGCTGATTCAGGGAGAGAACAAAAGGTTTCATATTTAAAGGATTTTAAATCTGGAATAAATATTTTAAAATCTGTAAAAAGTTTTCTCATTTTGATTATATTTATTTCTGTTATCAATCTATTAAATATGCCATTTACTACTTTAATGTCATTATTTATTCTAATAAATCACTCTGGAACTGCTGCTGATTTTGCTTTAGTAAGCGCATTCTTACAAGTTGGAATTGTTATTGGTGCAATAATTGCTTCGACTAAAAAAGACTGGAAAAACAAGGAAGTAATTATACTCTGCTCTATTTTTATTGGAATTGGTGGATATTTGATTACAGCAATTGCTCCAAAGGGTTATTTTATATTAATGGGCATCGGAACATTAATCCATGGTTTATTAATTCCCATAGCAAATACAATGTTTCTTACGATATTGCAAACAAGGATTCCTCCAAAATCTCAGGGTAGAGTGTTCTCAATCGTTGTTAGTATTGCAACTGCTGTGACACCCCTTGGAATGATAATCTCTGGACCTTTAGCAGAATTATTTGGAATTAGATTACTTTTTATAATCATATTATATTTACAATTTGTAAGTATTATTGTAACTTGGTTTTTCACTGATCTTAAAAATGCTATACGCAAAGATTCTGAAGATCGAATGATAGAAAAAGAAGATGAAGTAAGCTTAAGACCAGAGCAAATTGAATTATAACGATATTTTGCCCTTTTTAACTAATTTTGAATAAATTTTAATTTTTAATTTAATTCCTTAAAATTAACTTAAAAAATGATGGTTTCCATCAAAATTATTTAATACTTATAATGACCAAAGCAGTAATTTTATCTGGAGGTTGGGGAACTCGTTTACGGCCATTAACTTGTTCAATACCTAAAACTTTGATTCCTGTAGTGAATAAACCCGTAATAGAAAGACAAATTCTATTATTAAAAGCAGCAGGAATTACAGAAATAATTTTAGCAGTAAGTGTGATGTCTGAGATTTTACAAAATTATTTTAAGGATGGAAAGAAATTTGGAATCAAAATTCAATATACAAATGAGAAAAGTCCACTAGGAACTGCTGGAGCAATAAAATTAGCTGAAGATTACCTAAAAGATGATAATTTTTTTATGTTAAATGGAGATGTTATTTTAAATTTTGATTTTAAAACAATGGTTAATGCCCATGAAACTTATAAAGGAGTAGGATTAATCGCAAGTAAAATTGTTCCCGATCCTTCAAGATATGGTGTACTAATTATTGAGGAAGGTACAAATAAAATTTTAAAATTTCTTGAAAAAACCGAATATACGCCTCCACAGGGAAAAATTATTCCCATGCCTATTAATGCTGGAGTATATCTTTTAGAACCTGAGGTATTTCAATACATTAAACCTAACAAGAAAGTTTCAATAGAAAGAGAGGTTTTTCCTATACTTGCTAGTGAGGATAAATTATTTCATTATTCAATTTCGGGTATCTGGAAAGATATTGGAAAACCTGAAGAATTATTAGAAGGAAATATTCAATTAATGAATGATCTATTGAAAAACCTTGAAGAAAAACGAGAAAGTCTAATTGATGAGAGTCTTTATATACAGGGTAAAGCAATGATATATCCACCCGTTACTATTGGTGAAAATGTAGTTATGAGAAATAATTGTCGAATTGGGCCAAATGTTGTCATTGGGGACAATGTTTATATTGGAGAAAATTCAGAAATTAAAGAGGCTTTAATTTACAATGATGTGTATATCTCAAATAATGTTAAAATAGATAAAACAATTATTGCTGACAATTGTTTAATACATGATGGCGCAAAATTAGTGGGAAATAATCAAAACTTAGTAATTCTTTCTTCTTATGTAGAAGTATTAGATAATATAGAATTATTCGCACCTTCTAATAGTTCACTTTCAATTTGTCATCACGAGATCATTAGATTAGATATATCATAATATCAGACTTGCATGAAATGTTTATTTTCTTTATAATTCTTTATTATAATGGTCTAGTTTTGTCTTTATTCATAATTTAAAAATGCAAAATTATTAAAACCTAATAAATTAAAACCAATATTAAATACTTTCTAGTATTAGTATGTCAGATTTCCGAATAAATGATGATTGGATACTAAATCGAATTTCTGGGCAGAGTAGTAGTTTTAGTAAATGGTTTTCTGATTTGATGTCATCAGTAGAAAAAACATTACAGGAAATACATCCCGAAGCTCTCGAAGAGCTAAAAAAAAATAAATCCTTTGCAACTTTAAAAGATCTGGATAAAGATTTAGCGTTAGCACAAAGAGAAATAGCAAATTTAGGTTCTTTTGGAAAAAAATTTTCTAATTTTAAAATGCAGATGCTTTCGGGACTTCAGATACCTCTTGAGATGGCAATAAAGGAATCTTTTAAAGATATTGAGGGTTTAGATTTAAATTTAGATTTCATAACTGGGAAAAGGAAAGATCTATCATCTGCTCTTCTTGATGTATCTAAGGAACGAGGGATTGAATCTAGAGGATTATTGTATCTTATAAGAGCTTTACCAGACCTTGAAGCTTTTCTTTATAGTACAAGTGTAAAAAAATATTATAGAGATCATACTGAACATGCGCTTCGTGTAGCAGTTTTAGGAGATTTTTTGTTAGAACAAGATATTGGTCAAGGATCTTTAGCTGGAATTATTTCTGATTTAACAGAATTAAATAAAAAATTATTAAAAGAAAAATTCTGGTGGATTATAGGACTTCTTCATGATATAGGATATCCATTGGGAAAAATGACTACAGCTGTTAATTATTCTCTTTTAAATCAATTATTAAAATGTTACCCTACGTTGGATCTTCAATTTATTCCCTTTGAAATCAATTTAACGTGGAGAGGTGAACAAGAGGAATATCTAAAAATTATAGAAGAAGGATTATCTAAAGAAGCTCAAATTTTAATAAGGGAGGGTGCTGGGTTTAAATTTCCGTCTATATCTGCTCAAGAGGCGCAAATTTTTTTAAATCATCCAAATGGGCATCCTGAATATAATTATCAGAATCAAATAGAACTAGATCATGGGGTCATTTCTGCACTTTCTCTTTTAAGGGGGCTTGGTACTCCAACAGAAATTAGAAATAATGATGAAAATCACGGATATATTTTAGCTGCTAAAGCAATAGCACTCCACAATTTTAAAGCTAAGCTTAAAGACTACAATTTTGAAGAAAACCCTTTAGCATTTTTTTTAATGTTAATAGATGAATTACAGGAATGGGGTAGACCAATTCCAATTCAAATACGTGACACTTATTTTACAACTGAATTGAAAAAAGTAACACTTTTAGATGAGATCCTACTGCATTTAGATGAATTTTCTTGGCTGATGCAATTTAAAGATCAGCAAGCGAAAGATTTAATGCAATTTAATTTCTCTCTTTTCTCTAATGAAAAGAAAAAAACATTCGGAAGATTAAATGGTGGAACAATATTTCCTAAGACAACTGTAAATCTTCAAGATATTAAAACAACTAAATTAAAAAAGAAAACACAAGAAGCTATTATTGCGCAAGATACTATTATAATCTAAGGTGATTGAATATTATGGAAAATATAAAAGAAAATGGTTTAAAGATATTTAATGCGATCTTTGAAGGTAAAAAAAGTATCACAATTGATGATATTGAATATCCGATTAAGAAATTTTCAAGTGGGCCACATTACGTCGATCTATTCGGATATCGATACATTGAACAAAATCGTAATAAAAAGTCAGAATGGGGTAAAAAGGCAAGGGAAGGCCATAAAATAATGTGGATTATTAAAGGAAGACGTTATATTGCCCAGATTTTGGATGGAGAATATAAAGATTTGAAGAAATAAATTTTTTAAATTTACCGTAATAGCTATTGGAATGATTTTCCAACTTTTATACGGTAAAATGGGTGCAATTTCTAAAAGTTAAAATAAATAAATATTTTTACTTAAATATTATAATATTCATTATTCCTAATAATCAATTTTAGAAATTGGACTCCAAATTATTTTAAATTTATATTAAACAATATTTAATTGAGAAAGTGATACAGAGTTTTTCTTTTCCATATCCTTATTGGGTATATTATGTTTAATATACTCAATTATACCCATAGTTAGGTTTTAAATTTCTCAAAATTAGTTCTAAATAAGATTCTCTTATTGATTCTTCCTTCTTAATGTTGAACTTTTTTAGAAATCGGAATAAAATCTCTCGAAATTTCTCGATTTGATCTAAAGAACTGACTAAACATTCAACTTCAATAAAATATTGTTTTAAAAGAGGTATATAATCTACCAATACTTCAATATGAGTATTTTCAAATTTAAATTCATATAATTCCCTTTCCTTTTGAATGGTAAATATTTCTTTAAAACCCAATTCTGTTAACAATTTCTTCATACTATCCGTATCTTCAATTGTAATATCAATTTCACTTCGGGTTTTTGTAGAATTGTCGATCTTTTTACCTTTATAGGTTATGTAATGATTGTAAATTTTTTTCTTCAATCTATCAGCTTTATTAAATTCAATAGATTTTCTTAATCTTAAGGCTTCATCAGTTTTTTTAAAATCTCTCAATCCCTCAGGCATATTGAAATAAATATCTTCATGGTATAAAGATAATTTATATACTCCATTGTTCTCCTCAAATTTTTTTTTTATTAATTCAGGATCTAAGATTTTAACTTTTATTTCTACTTCAATCATTGCAACTAACTCTTTTCTAATAACAAATATAATACATCATTTTTTAATAGTATTAATGAAATGAAATTAAGTTGATGTATTTATTACTCAATTGCAGGAAGATGCAAAGAAACTAGCAAAGCAATATGATTATTTATCCTATATGGTAGAAAGATACATTCGATTCTTAGGTTTAAATGAAACAATAAATATGCTAAAAGCAAACGAGAAAAAATTAACCCCTACAATAAGAGTGAATACATTAAAGATTTCTGTTTTAGAACTGAAAAAAAGATTAGAAGAAAAAGGATTTGAATTAGAAAAAGTTGAATGGGTTCCTTATGGATTTAAAATTCTTAAAGAATCATACAATCTAGGTTCTTCTCATGAATTTCTACAAGGATATTACTATTTACAAAATGTAGCTTCAATGCTATCAGCCATTATTCTCGATCCCAAATCAAATGAAGTTGTTATAGATATGTGTGCAGCACCAGGAAGTAAAGCAACACACATGGCTCAATTAATGCAAAATAAAGGTACTATTATTCTAATCGACAGAAATGTAAATCGAATTCCCGCTTTAGAAATGAATTTGCGCAGAATGGGTATTATCAACTCGATTGTTCTTAATATGGATTCTATTAATTTATCGCAATTAGAAATAAGAGCGGATAAGATACTATTAGACGCTCCTTGTACGGGAGAAGGACTAATTAGACAAGATCCAAGTAGGAAAAAAAATAAAAAAATGAAAGATATTGAAAAAATGGCTTCAATTCAAAAGAAATTATTAGAAGTTGGATTAAATAATTTGAAATTAGGAGGTAAGTTATTATATTGTACATGTTCCATCGCTCCCGAAGAAAATGAGTTAGTCATCAATACCGTCTTAAAAAAGTTAAGAAATTTTGCCATAATTGAAATTTCTGAAAAGTTTGGAGCAGAAGGATTAACAGAAGTTTTTGGAAACACCCTAATGGATGATTTAAAATTCTCGCAACGTTTATATCCTCATATTCATGATACTATAGGATTTTATTATTGCCTAATAAAAAAATTAAGCTAGTATTTTTGTAAAAATTTGGTCTTTATAACTTTATTAATATTATTATCCTAAAATACAATGTTGGTTACTTAATCAACATCAGGGAGTTAAAGGCGAAATCTAATTTTAAATTTCAAAAAAAAGAAAAATCCTCTATTTTATTATTGCTTTTCTCTTAGATAAATACCTTTATCACTCAAATTAAAGGCAACTAAATCTTCTGGATTAAGTTGTTTGATGTTTTTACTTTCAACTTTTGATTGTGCTAAGGCTAATATTTCGTCTATCTCATTAAATATAAGTAAATAATCCTCTTTTTGGATATTAGAGGGGATCTTTAAAATCATATTTTTTAAAATGTTATTCCCGTATAAAATAGATTTCTCTCCTTTCTTATTAACATAAAGAAATTTAATAGCCGAAAGCATCCCCTTTTTATATAGAAATTCTGCTCCTTCTAAACTTAGATAAAATCTTCTTCTTTTAAAAAACCCAAAATATAAACCTAATGAATGAATTTTACTATTTAGCTTAATCAAACCTAAATTTTCTTGAAATAGGTTGGAAACTAAAAAAGTATTTGGATAATTAGTTTTTGAATTTAACTCTTTAAATGAAATGTATAATATATTCTTAGATCTTATCATGAATTGAGAAAAATTTGGTGATATTGTCGAAAGTGTTTGAAAAATGATTTCTTTTTCAATTTCATTAATTTCTCTAAAATTTGAAGATTCAATCATACTCTTTCAAAATAGAAAGAATTAAGAAGATTTATAATTATTAATCATTAAAGGTATTAAAAATTAGTGTTATCTAAAAATGGGTATTCGAAAGATTGAAGATGAGATTGATTTAAAAGAAGCAATGAAAAAAAAAGCAGCAGAACTTAAAATGAAAGATATGGAAGCAAAAGCTTCAGTTGAGAAATTCACAAAAGATAAACTTCGAGATTTAGCAAAAAAGCATGGTGTATTGTTGGCTTTGACCCCTGAATTAAGAAAAGAAGTTAAAGAACTCCAGAAAAAATATAATATTCCCTCTTCAAAAATAATTACCGAACAAATAACCGAACATGATGTATTGAAAAAATTCTCTAAGATTGACCATCAAAAATTAGGAATGCTAGCTTATCAAAGAGTATTAATGAGCAAGGAAGAAACTGGAGGTATTATCCCTTTATCAGAAGTATTTGAATTAGTTAATACTGGGATTTTAAAAGGGAATGTAGAAGTGAAAGATGTAGAAAAAGCTTTGAAATTGCTGAAAAAAACAAGGGTGATCGATGATATTACTCAATTAGATTCAGGTGTCTTGATGGTAAGATTCTTTCCTATTCAATATACAAGTGATGAGGCAAAAGTAGTTCATTTAGCAAAAGAAAAAGGTGTTATTACTTTAGAAGACGTGTGTAGTAATCTAGAATGGTCACAAGATCGCGCTATTCGCGCTTTAGAATCACTCGAAAAGAATGGCATTGCCAAATTCAGAGAAAATATATTAACAGGGAAACAGTGGTATTTTCCATCATTATAAAAATAACTATTAAGTTATTCTAATCTAATTTTAAACGCTAATTGACCATCTTCTAATTTTAAAACCTTTGCTTTACGATTTTTTGCTAAAATCTTAAAAATTTCTTCAAGATCTTCTATTGGGAGTTTACTGAAATCTTCTTGTCTTGCCTCTCTCAGTTCATAAATCATGATGGGTTCAATTTTTCCGTTTTCATATGCCCAGTTGTATATCTCTTCTGACCAGCCTTCAAGCGTTTTCCAATATATTCTTAACTTTTCTTTCTTTTTTGAAAGCCATTTAGCTTGATTATTATTAATTAAATATTCAGCAATTTCTATGATATATTCTTCTCGTTGGGTAAAATTTGAAAAAGGTTTATGGGTAATTAATTCTCTTGTAAATATTATATGAAGAACTGCAAATCTAGCATAATCAAAAAGAACTTTTGCCCACTCTATTTTCCATGAAATATAATCATTTTTATTTTTATTTTTATCAGGCATAGTGTACATGAATTTTTTACGTTCTTCTTCGAGCCAAGGATATGCTTTTAATAAATTCTCATAAGCAGTTAATTTTTTCTCGATTAAGCCCTTTTCCCCGATAATTTCTTCTTCAAGGGATTGTAATTCAGTTTCGATTTGGTCAGCATGTTGTCGATATAATTGTTGATCTAATTCTCCCAGTTTAGAAGATAATATATCTTGGAGTTTATCGAATTGATCTTCTATATAATCTAATTCAGTAGATTTAACTTCATCTTGTTTAATAATTTCTTTCTGAGTAGCTTCGATTTCTAATTGTTCTTTTTCTTGTTTTAATTGTCTTAATCTCGCAAGTTCTTTCCTCAATTCCTCTAACTCTTTTTCAGCTCTTTCTTTAACTTCCTGTGAAAGTTCAGTGGAGTTTTCTCTTTGCTTTTCCATTCTAACCCTCAATGATTTTGTTAAACTTCTCCGAATTCTTCAGCCCAATCATTGTATTGTTTTAATAAAGCTTTACTGATCATTGGTTTTACTTTTTTAAGCGTTTTTTTAAAATCTTTCAAATTGATATCCCTTACTTTTACTTCTTTATCTGAGTTTTCTAAAAGGCCGCTCATATCCAGTTCACGTACAGGGAGCATTATAACTTCACGGCATACATTCGCAATATCCCTCCCGGAATAACCTTCAGTTCTTACACCTAATTCAACATAATCCTCAACTGTTAATGATGTATTAACTCCCTCAGTATGGATTTTAAAAATACCTATTCTAGCCTTTAAATCAGGAAGGGGTACATGTACTCTTTTTTCAAATCGACTTAACATAGCATTATCAATATCCCAGGGACGGTTTGTAGCACCTAAAACTAATAGTGGTTTGTCGTGAGTAGACTTTAACCCTTGAATTTCACTTAAAAGTTGGGTTTTTACACGTCTTTCACCACCACTCTCGGATCCCTCTCCTCTTTTAGTTGCAACCGAATCTATCTCATCCATAAATATTAAACTTGGCGCTTTTAAACGCGCAACTTTAAATAGTGAACTTATTAACTTTTCACTTTCACCTAACCATTTACTTAATAAATCAGCTGAAGAAGCACTAAAAAATGTGGCTTTACATTCGGTTGCAGCCGCTTTAGCTAATAAGGTTTTACCACATCCTGGTGGTCCAAATAATAAAATACCAGACCAAGGTTTTCTTGCACCTGTAAATAATTCTGGTTTTGCTATTGGTAATACTATAGCCTCCCTTAAAGCTTGCTTAACAGATTCCAAGCCAGCAATATCATTCCATTTAACATTCGGCGATTCTGTTACAATTGTACCTGAAATCATATCAATTAATTCTTGCTCTTCTGAAGATACAGCACCCATATTGGACTTAGCATCTTCAGTAGTTTTACTTTCGGGTGAACCTTCAATATGCTTTACATGTCTGGGTCTTACCCCACTTAAATGGGATTTTAGAATTTTTGCTCGCTCAACATATTCTTCGATATTTTTTTGGCAAAGCATTCTCATTTGAGGATTTTTATTATATTTCATAAATTGCATCAAGATTTCGGCTGCTCGTTGATATTGATTAATTGCTTGCCTAAACTTACCTTGGCTATCCAACAATACCGCTTGTTTTGCTGTTTGAACAGCATATTGATAAAGTTTCGAATCTACTGATGACATTATAACTAAATCAAAACAATTTTTCTATTTAAAGCTAATTTAATTTAGCATTATTATAATTAATAATTTTATTTGCATATATCAAATTTTCTGATTAAAACGCTTGAATAATTACTGGTCTCCAAAAAATTATATATACATTCTAGCTATTTATATATTATATAATAATTAGTCTTGATAATTATGGGTTTTCTTAAAGATATCTCAAAATGGCTCTCTGGGGGAAAAAGGGATAAAGACAATGTCCGTTCCGCAGCAGTTAAATTGAAAGTATTTAATAAAAGATTGATGCGACAAACGAAAAAGTTAGAGATGAGTGCAAAATTGGCTAGAGATAAAGCTGTAAACCTAAGAAGGCAAGGTGATATGGAGGGTTCTAAATTTCACGCACGCAATTATCTTCAAGTAAAAAAACAGTCTAGGGCTGTGGAAATCTTCCGTACAAATCTAGAAGGGCTACTGTTTAAATTAGAACAAGCAACAGCAGTTAAAGATGTAGCTCAGATTATGACAGGCATTGCTCAATCTTTATCAGCCTTAAAAAGTCAACTTTCTGTCCCACAACTTACAGAATTAATGAGCCAAATCGATGTTGATATGGAGGAATTTGCAGTTACTGCTGATATTGCAACAGAAGGTATGGATAGTATCACAATTGACACAGCGGTCACAGACTCAGATGTTAATGAAGTTTTAGGAGAAATAGATGCTGAAATCCAAGTAGAAATGGGCGTAGCACTCCCGAGTGCAGGTTCAGATGAAAAAATTGCCGAATTAGAGAAGGAATTAAAGCGATTGAAATCAGACGAATGAAATTATTTTTTTGTTCTTAACTTAATTTAAATTTTATCTAAAATCTAATTTTAACACATAGGAAATTAAAGTCAGTAAAAATATTTTCTTTAGATCAAATTTAAAAGTATAATAAATGATTATAGATTTAATTATAAAATTAAAATTTCTAGAATGGACTATACGTTTAAAGTAATTCTTATTGGACCTGGTGCGGTGGGCAAAACAAGTCTAATAAATAGGTTTGTACATAATGAATTCACTTTAAAATATGCTTTAACTATTGGCGTGGACTTCTTAACAAAAACACTAGAATATAAACCCTCAAAATTTGTCAAGCTTCATATTTGGGATATAGGAGGCCAAGAAAGATTTAAATTTCTTCATCGTAGCTTTTATGACGGTGCATTTGGTGCGTTGATTATATTTGATCTTTCAAGACAACAAACATTTTCAGATATGAAAACTTGGATTGCAGAAATGAATAATATTGTAAGTAATAATATACCAAAAATAATTATTGGGAATAAATCCGATTTAATGCCTGAAATTGGTCGGATTATAGATAGAAGTGACATTGAAGAATATGTGAAAAAGGAAGATTGTTTTTACATGGAAACATCAGCTAAAACAGGAGAAAATGTTGAATTTGCATTTCTCGAGCTTACAAATCGCATGATAAATAGGATGAAGGATCTTATTTCCAGTAGTAAAGAAAATCTTTGAAAACCTTTTAAAAAAACCAAGTTTCTGATTTTTTCCTTTAATATTAAAAAAAGTATTTCTTAGCAAAATTATTAAAAGTCTATGTTCTATTTTCAACTTATTCTATAAATCAATATTTTAATTTCATTTTAGTGAATATTTTGAATTTACCTGAATTAATTGCGATCGGAAGTAACACCTTAGATATAATAATTGACATTGATGATATTATAAGGTTTGAATTATTCGATAAGGAGATTGTGAAAAAGTATACCGCAATCGAATACTCGCGTAAGTTGAATGTTAAAAATGTTAGATTTGTACCTGGAGGATCAGGAGCAAATATAGCAGCAGATTGTTCCATGTTAGGATTAAAAACTGCATATATTGGAGTAATGGGCAATGATTTCTCAGCAGAGATATGTTTAACAGATCTAAAGAAACGTGGAGTAGATTTATCTCAGGTAATTCAGACTGATAAGGATACTACAGCTTTATCAATTATACTAAAAACACCTTGGGGAAAAGATCGAAGCATTCTTGCCTATAAAGGTGCAAATAATCTATTAAAACCCTCAGATGTCAAAGAAGAGCTGTTTAATAACATCAAAGCTTTTGCGTGGACTTCTTTAACAGAGGATGAAGCTTGTAAAGCTATACAAAAAGCAATTACTTTCACTAAAAACCAAGGAGGGCTTGTTTGTGCTGCTCCTAGCATGTCAATAATTAAAAATGCTCCACATTGGGCAAAAATCTTGATTTCAAATTCTGATATTGTATCATTGAATTTAGAAGAGGCTCAAGAGTTTACTGGTGAAAATAAAAAAACTCTTATGATTAAACATTTCTTAGAAATGGGGATACAACTAATTTCTATTACTGATGGTCCTAATGGCTCAATAATATCGGATGGTAAAATAATTATTAATAGCGGTGTTTATTCTGTTGGAAAAGTTGAAGATACTACAGGAGCAGGAGATGCATTTTTGACGGGAATCCTAATTTCTAGACTAAATAACTTTTCTCTTGAAAAAACTTCTAAAATGGCAACAGCGATGTCTTATTTAGAATGTAAGGAAGTTGGAGTTCGACACGGATTACCAAATAGTCTAGGACAACTTGAAGATTTTATAAATAATAATACAATCAAACAAGTTATTTCTGAAATAGTATAACGAAGAATAATTAAATTTTAATTTTTTCATACTTTCTTATTATTTATAAAATGCGCTGCTAGTATAGTGGTCAGTATGCCAGGTTGCCATGAACTAAGCAGAAAAGCATAATTCGCACAAACCTGGCGACCCGGGTTCAATTCCCGGGCGGCGCATGTTTTTATTTTGTTTTGATGGGGATGTTTTTCTTAGATAAAATTAAGAATTTAGTTGTTAAAATGTCTAGAAACCTAATTTCAAATGGATGATTAATCGGACCAGAAATTTTTTGCTAGATCTCGTCGTTTTTCCCAGAGCTCATTTTTTTTAGAAAATCCTATTATACCTGCACCTTTGTCTGCATCTTTAACTTGCCACATTCCACTAACAGCTGCAGTTAATGCTCCGGATAATACTTCAAAACCTTGTGCTGTATATAAATCACATTCAACTCCGCGATTAATTATAAATTTTAACTGTCGTAGGCCTTGTTGATTCTTCGAACTTAAAACTTCTAGCAATTTTTCAACTTCTGAATCAAGCTGATCATTGGAAACAACACGATTCCACAAATTCCACTCAACAGCTCTTCTTGCTGAATGCAAAGCACCTATTAAATTTATTTCTTTAGCTCGACGCCTACCTATCAGTCTTGCTAAGCGTGTAGTGCCACCCCAACCAGGAGTGATACCAACATCAACTTCGGGCATACCCCATTTAGCTCTCTCTGTAGCAATAACAAAATCGCATGCCATTGTAATTTCCAGTCCACCTCCAACAGCATAACCATCAACCGCTGCGATTGTTATTTTATCTAATTCTTCTAATTGATTTGCCATATTTTGATAATAACGTACGCGACGAGTTATGTCATTAGCGTTCCCCCAATTTAACATTTCCTTAATATCATCTCCCACACTGAAATTATTGCCAGCACCCTTTATTACAAGAAACTTAATTTTTGTTGACTTGCGGATTTCTTCAATAGCATATACAATCTCGTCTGAGAGTTGCATACTTAATGCATTCAATACTTCTGGTCTATTGAGAGTAATCCAAACTACATTTCCCTTATCTTCATATATTAGTTGTTCATACTTCATAAATTAAGTTTCAATCATATTGTTATTAAAGGTTTTTTATATCATTCAAATTTCAAAATACGTTATATAATAGTTGAGTTGATAATTCTCAGATATTATTGAGGAACTCTCTTAAGATATATAAAATAGCGTGAAAGGGCTGTTTCACGAAGATATCGATTAATTTATGAGTTTAAGTATAATTTTACTAGTTTAATAGTAGTTTCAGCTAAATCTAATGCATCATTAGCAGCTTTTTTATTAAAAACTTCAGCAGGTATTCCTTCTGGTAATCCATTAGGATATCTAGTTGGAATATAATAACTATCTAAAATAGAAATTTCTTTACTTAATTTTATAAACCTATCATCGAAACTGCCAGCCTAATCTGCTAATTTCTTAAATGAATGCCCTAGAACAAGATCTTCCTTATTAAAATAAATTACAGATTTTAAAGCGTTTTCAACAATTTGTTGAGATATAAAACAGAAAAGATAGCAGCGTTCATTTTCAAATAATATTTTAGCACTATTCAAATCTTCTATTGCTTGATCCAACCATCTTTTAGATTCTTTAGAATATTTACTTATTTCGCTCATAAATAACCCTTCTTTCTTTTAAAATATGTTGAATAATAAGTTATCCTCTGTCATGTGTTTAAATTCATTTGGGGTATATATAAATAAATCAATTTCTTTTGGTTTTATTTTTTTATAAATATTAACTACTCTTATTAAATTAGACGTAAGAAATTTCGTATTTTTAAAAGATAGTTTACTTTAATCTACTTCAAGCAATACTTAAAAATATATTATAACCAAAATATCAAAACTCAAATAATTCTATTTTAACAATAATTACAATAATCCCAAAATTAAAAAAAATAGAGACATCTTTTTCTAATAGTTAAGAATGTGGAATATAATTTTATGGATTTTTTCATTTATCGCGGGTTATTTCATAATTTTTTTCGCAGTAGACGTCTTTTTAGATAACTTGAAAGCTCTATGTATTCTTTATAAAGTATCTCCTTTTATTATTGGTTTATTAATTCTTGGTATTGATCCAGAGGAGTCGATAGCATCGATTATTGCTGCGATTAATAATCTTCCTTATATCGCAGTCGGAAATGTAATTGGGAATTCTATAACCGCATTAACAGTTCCCTTCGCTTTAACTGCTTTATTTTATAAAACTACTTTTGAACCAGTTGCTCAATATTATTTTAATTTAATCTACATTTCATTATTATGTATTTTATCAGCTATATTATTTTATTTAGGGTTGCTTTTTGCTGGAATTTGTTGTATTATTCTCTATATTTCATATTTAATAAGGAGTTTAAAGAATGTTACAGAGAAAAAAACATCAATTAGTAATATTAGTGATGAATTAAATAACATTCAATTAACAACAGAAAAAGATATTGAGGCTAACAAATTTAAAAAATTTATAATGGTTATTACTGGGTTTATTTTTATCTTTTTAGGGGGCGAATTATTAATTATTTCTGCTGAAAATATTATAATCTTAACCACCATTCCTGAATCTTTCTTTGGTTTTGTCATTATTGCTATAGTCACTAATGTAGAGGAAATAACGTTAATACTAAAATCAATTAAAAAACAAAGTATTGAAATTGGTTTAGGAGGAATGATTGGGAAATTAATCTGGAACTTAACTTTGACTTTTGGGATTAGTGGAATAATAGTACTGAATATTCAATTTATTTGGATTTCATTATGGAATTGGTCTATTCTTCTATTATTAATATTATATTTCAATTATATATCATATAAGGGATCCTTAGATAAAGTAAAAGGTTTAGTTTTAATAACAGTCTTTTTTTGCTTTATTTTTATTAACTTTCTATCAATAAGTTTTTAAAATCTAAATCGTGATTTATAACAATGGAGTATAAGAAGCGTTTATAATAATCCAAGCAGATTGGTAACTCCATCTATTTTAGGAACATCAACTTTAAAATAATTTTTAACAATATCAATTAAAAATGTTAAATATGGCTTTTGAATTTTCTCTTTATGTTTTTCTGAGAGATAGTTTATAATTATTTTAGCTGTTATAGGTTTTTCACTCTGACTTTCAATAAGTTCTGCAATTTCTTTCGAAAATTCATAAGCTTTATTTATCTCATTCTTTAATATGACTAAACCAGCCATTACATCATACTCTGCTAAAAATTTTTGAACCATTGACTTCTCAAAATCTAATCTCTTCAAGTCAATTATTTTATCTTTATCTCTAATAACTTCTCGTTTTTTTAAAATAATATGACTCTCATAATCGTTTTTATTCTTCTTATAATCTTCTTCAGATATAATATTTATATCAAATTTAAATGAATTTTGTGTAATATATTTGAAAAAGTTAATAATGTGATTATATAAAAACTGCTCCTCGGAAAGTATTACCGCCTTTTTCCTTAAAAATATAGTTCTTAAAATATTAACAATTAATAAATCAGGCAAATTTAATTTAATTAGATCAAACTTAATTATATCCGCTTCTGGACTTAAAATCTCATCAGTGGCTTGACTCATTGAATTTTCTTGGAGTTCTATTTTAAAATCTGCTACTAAACAGTCTCTTACTTTTAGATTTTTATCTACATATGCGATAAATGAATGTTCACATATCATTCCTGTTGTAATATTCAATGCTAAAAGTCCCTTTGACACATTCTTAAGTAGATCGTCTGAAATCTCTATATGACTCCATTTTTTACAAATTGGACATCGAATTTCGATTTTCGCCATAATGTGTTAAAAATTGTTATTTTTAAATAATCTTGTTTATTTCTAATTAAATTAAACTTTTTAAAAGCTTTTTTTTATATAATAAATGTTGCTTAATCCCTATATAAATTTGCTCTATAGCAATATATTATCTGAGATGGATTTTATTTTTAATATCTCTTAACTCGACCGTAGTTTTTCTCTATTAAATTAGCAATTAATAGGCAAAAAAGAGCACTTAGATTTTCTGCTATTAAAAATGCCATAGAACTATTTAAAAATGTTACACAGATAAAGAATAGACTAAAGAAAAAACCAATGAAAAGCAGAAATACTAATAATAACGGTTTTGTTATTGGGAAATTAAAAAATTTCTTTATTTTTGAACTTTTAATTTTCGCTTTTCGAAATCGACTCCTTAATTTCTCTCTGCGCTCAACTTGAGCATAACTTTCAAAGATAATAATTGTAGCAAAAAATAAAGCCACCCAAATTCCAATTGGTATTAATATTACAACGAAATAACTTCCAATAGCTAAGAAATATTGACCTATCGATATAAAAAATATTTGGAACATTCCACACATTCCTAATAACATTAACCCTATACCAAAATATTCCTTTGACAACCAACGAATTCTAATGGGCATCTTTTTCTTATAATCAAATTTTTATAATAAATGGATGGGCCCGGCGCGATTTGAACGCACGACCTTCCGCACGTCAAGCGGACGTCATTTCGGGTTAGATACTTACCGAGTTCTCCGAGAATCTCAGGAAATGAGTTCCCTCTAGACCACGGGCCCATTTCAATTTTTCGAAAATTGAAACTTTGTTGTATTAATTTGTGGTATTAAAAATAAATATTTTATTAGTCCACTTGCGAAATACTGTAAATCATTTATTTTCAATACTTTAAATTTAGATCTTTAAATCTCAGATCATTTAATAAAATTACTTTAGAAAGCACATTTAATCAAAAAAGCTATTCTTCTAATTTCTTATAAAAATATAAAAAAAAAGATTAGGTAGAATTGGAATATTCCAAGAAAAGATAAGAAAAATTAATATTTTATAAAGAATAGGACAAAAAAATAAAAATTAATTATTTTAAGCTTTTTTCTCTCTCAATGCTCTTATCATTGGCAAATCTTTTCCAGAAAGGATTTCTAACATTGCTCCACCAGCAGTTGAAATAAAAGAAACATCATCAGCTTTACCTGCCATTGAAGCTGCAGCTCCCATTTCTCCACCGCCTATAATCGTGAGAGCTTTATTTTTCTTTGTAGCAGCTACCATAGTATCTACAATTTCATTTGTAGCTTTTCTAAATACTTCTTTTTCAAATATGCCAGGAGGACCATTTGCAACAATTGTTTTACATTTCATCAGAATTTCATTGAATTTCTGTACTGTCTTTTCACCAATATCTCCCGTTGTTGTATTATAAGTACCCGCTTCATCGATTCCAATTGTTTTTCTATTACCATTATCCTCAATAATTAAATCTTCCGGTAGAATAATTTTATCTTTGTATTTTGCGTATGTTTCTTTTATCATAGTTAAATTTTTTTCTAAATCTTCAGCTATTATTTTATGGTTTGGTTCTCCCATGTTTTTGCCTAAGGCTTCAAAGATCAAAATTGCTGTTAATCCTGAACATAAAGCGTAATCTAACTTTTCATTATCAAAATTATATTTCATAGCTTTGAACTTGTCTATAGCTTTTGCTCCCCCTATTAACATCGCCATAGGTTTATCTGGTTCTTGCATTATTTTTTTTAACGCATATAATTCTGCATCAGTTATGGGTCCAGCCATCATTTTTGGCCATCCAACAATGGATGCATGAGCTCGATGAGCAGCTCCAAAGGCATCAACAATAACATAATCAACTAAAGGATAAAGGGTTTGTATCATTTTAGTTTTTTCTGCTTCAGAAAAATCTTTATAATCTATCATTTCTCCTTCAAATTTTCGAACATTATCGAGAACTAAAACTTCACCTGGTTTAAGATCTTTAATTGCTTGAATCGCTTTTTCTCCAAAAATATCTTTTACAAATTTTACAGGTCGCCCTAAATGTTTTTGAATCTCTTTCGCATGTATATCTAAATCTGTAAAATCTTTATCTCCAGGGCGAGATTGATGTGCTAAAATGATTACTGCACTTTTTCTAAAATATTCATTTAAAGCAGGAACAAGAGCTCGAATTCTCGGAGAGTCTCTGATCTCCATTTTTTCTGTGTCAAT
Source organism: Candidatus Hermodarchaeota archaeon (assembly GCA_048885925.1). GTDB lineage: Archaea > Asgardarchaeota > Lokiarchaeia > Sigyniarchaeales > SOKP01 > Loki-b32. Next base: position 233,248 of record JBHLLG010000001.1, on the reverse strand, counting down.
ATTCGAGTTAATATCAACTCGCATCAAAATTTTTTTTCCTTTTAATTTCACATCTTGATAAGATGTATAATCAATTTTCATAAGTTCTTCACTTTTGATTAGGATTAATATTTGATAATTTAGTAATTTATTATTATTTTAAGTAGTTATTATCTTTTTTGAAATAATAGTAAAATACAAAATTCATGTATTTTTAATGAAATTTATACAAGGACATCTAAAAAATTGGGATTTTAAATGAGTGAAATAAGAGACATCCTTCTCAAATTAATTGATAAAAAAATATCTTTAGAAGATGCTGAAAAATTATTAAAAGTGAATATTATTGAAGAAATTGGAGATGTAGCAAAACTTGATATCTTTCGCAAAACAAGGACAGGAGTACCAGAAGTAATTTTTGCTCAGAATAAAGATCCTACAATGTTGACGGATATAACTTCTGGCTTCCTTAAAAGTAAAAATTTTGCTATAATTTCTCGTTATAATGATGAACAAAAAAGAAATTTATTTGAAAAATTTGGTAATAGCAAAGATTATATCATCGAAATAAATGAATTAGGCAAAATTATTGTTATTAAAAATCATAATTACAGTTTTCCTAAAAAAGGAGGGATTATAGGGATTATTACAGCTGGTAGTTCGGATATACCTATTGCAACTGAAGCACAAATAATTGCTAAATCAATGGGTTGCGAAGTAATTTCGAGTTATGATGTAGGAATTGCCGGTTTACATAGAATTTTTACTCCATTGAGCGATATGATAAAGAAGGGAGTCCACGTAATAATTGTTTGTGCGGGTATGGAAGGAACATTACCCGGGGTTGTAGCTGCGCTTGTAGATGTGCCTGTAATAGGAATTCCTATATCAAGCGGATATGGTATTGGTGAAAAGGGAAAAGGTGCACTTATTACTATGTTACAATCATGTTCTCCTGGATTATTAGTTGTAAATATTGATAATGGATTTGGAGCAGGTGCTTCAGCAGCAATTATTGCAAACAAAATTGCAGAATAATTCTGAATAAAAATTTGAGCTAATTCATAAATTTGAACTTTATTATAAAAATTGAAATCATATATTTTAATTTCTGATGAAGATTAAGTGGAAAAATTATATAAACTTTCGAGTTTAAACTTTTTTTAAATAATATACAAAAATAAATTTTTAAAAAAGTGTAAATTATGGCGCCAACACCAGCTTCTTTAGAAGCATTAGATAAACTTCGAGAACTGAATTCGGAAAATGGATGGTATATTATTACCCTACTTGCGATAGTATTATATATTTATGGTGTTGAGATCAAAAAAGCGAGAGAGACGGGAAATTGGGGCACAATATTTGCGGGTTTGACTATATTAGGATTAGATTTAATAAATGAGATTTGGAACGGACTCGTTTTTGTTTTTACTGATTTCTCAGCCTTTTGGACTACTCCTGGAGCAAGTGCTTATATTATCTTAATAGGATGGAATATTGAAATTGCTTTTATGTTTTCTATTGCAGGAATAATCTTTGCTAAATTTTTACCAGATGATAAAAATAAAAAAATTTTTGGACTTCCTAACCGATGGGCAATGGCAATTGGATTTGCCCTCTTTTGTGTAATAGTAGAAATTTTCTTAAATTGGGGTGGATATTTAATCTGGGAATACGTCTGGTGGCATTGGTATAATCCAGTTCTTATCTTTTTAATAGGGTATTTTCATTTTTTTGTAGGAGCATTCTATGTGTACGATTTACCTGAAAGAAAGTCAAAAGTTAAAGTAGTAGGTATAATATATGCTATTGGATTTCTACTCTTATGCATTTTTTTACCATTAGGTATCGCAGGAATTATTAACTTTTAATTTAATTCTCAATTTTTTTTTATTTCTTAAAATTGTTTAAAATAACAGATCTACTTTTATTTATTTAAATAGATATAGGCTTTAGTAAATCCACAATCTCCTTCTTTATAAAATCCCTAAAAGATTTTACTAATAGACTTTATACTCCGTTTACATGAAAGATTAAGGAGTAAAAGAAACATATAATTTAAGAAGGATAAGTATAAATAGGTAATTTAATATAATTAATATTGAACTTATTTTTCAATTAATAAAATCTAAAAAAAAATTTTAAGAATAAGTAGTTGAGACCCAGATGGTCGCATCTATTGATCATACTGAACTTTTTGAGAAATCTAAAAAGTTTTTTGAGAGTGGAGATATCCTTAACACTTTAGAAAACTATGAAAAAGCAATGGAACGCATTGATAGATCGCAAATTCGAAATAAATCTGAATATATTCAATTTCTAGAATCAATTTTAAATCATTGCAGAGAAAATAATTTACCTGAAGAAGAGGCATTAGTTTTAAGAGCATTAGGAAGAACTTATTCAATCTTTAAGCAATACCCTGAAAGTATGAAATATCATTATCAATCCTTAAAAATTCAAAAACGATTAGGTAAGAAATTAGATACCGCTGAAGGTTTAGTGTATCTTGCTGAAGATATGGAGGTATCTGGGAATTTTGATAAAACTATTGAGACATTTCAAGAAGCATCTGAACTATTCCGAGAATTGGGTAAATTAAGAAAAGTCAAGGAAATTATTAAAGAAATTGCGAGAATAAAAGAATTTTCAAAAGAAATGGTTGAAGATGAGTATTACATGAATAAGTTTCATATTGATAAATATTAAAAATTTATTCATTTGAATCTTATTTTTAAACTCACTTTTTTTTCTATTTATAGTTTTTAAATAAATATTCAGGATTTTTCAAAGTTGATTATAGTTTTTATTTATTTCTTTTTGTGCTATAATCTGAACCATTTTAACAGTTAAGCCTGTTTCTTCACTTATTTTTTTTAAATCCTCGTACTCAGGTTTGATGTTAACGATTTTTGTTCCCTTTTCTGATCTAATAAAAGAAATTTTGTAGTTTATTTCATAGACTTTTTCATATATGGTGATATTTGTCTTTTTAATCTTTCTATCAATACAAACTCGGTCAATTATATTAAATCTTACTCCTAAAGTTCCTAATTCAAGCATTATTTTTTCTATTAATTGGAATGTATATTCTGGAAAGCAAAGAACTTTTATTACATATCCTGGCCGATTTTTTTTAGTGATACTTGGACAAATTTGAATGTCTAATATTTCCTCTTTTTCTAATTCTTTAATAAAATTTCCAAGAATTTCTCCTGATATATCATCAACATCAGTCTCCAAGATAGAAATTTGTTGAATATATTTTTGTAAAACATGATTTGAATCAATATAATTCAAATTCTTATATTCACCATATAATATTCTTAAAATATTCAAAAAATTTTTAAATTTCTTTTGACCAGTACTATAAACAGATTTCAAAATCTTCATTTCAGGAGGAAATTGAACCACTTCTAGTTCAAGATTAGCGAGTAGAGCCGCTCCAGTTGGAGTAACGAGTTCAGAATCGATTGGACCTCCAAAAGTAATTAAATTTGATTTTTCCAGAATCTTTAGAGTAGCAGGGGCGGGGACGGCTAATGAACCATGTTTTATGTTAACCTTACCGCCACCAAGAGGGATTTTACTACAAAATATTCGTAAATTTTTATCAAAACCATGGATCATATCAAGAACAATAGCAGTACCTATTATATCAATTAAAGTATCAACAGAACTAAGTTCATGTAAATGTATATTTTTACTTAAATCTCCATGAACCTCAATTTCAGCTTGAATTAGAGATTTTAAAACCTTATTTGCATAATTTTTTGCCAGATCAGAAATTTGGCAGGTTGCTAAAAAATCATTTAATGATTTCTCCAAAGTTTTTGCAGTTCTATTATTTTTTGTTTCTTTTATTTCTATTTTTAACTTTTTTAACTGTATTCCCGTAAACTCGGTACTAATTAATTCAATATCTAATTTTGAAATGTTAGATAGAAAATTTTTTAAGTTTTGTAATTGCGTTAAAATTTTATTTGGTTCCGGAATTAACCCTAAAAGAGATGCTAAAAACATATCTCCTGAAATTCCAGAATTATTTAGATCAATATATAATATTCTCATTACAAATTTTTCCGATTAATAATCCAATAATCATAAGAAAACTAATATTAATAATAATCATTATTATAATATTAAGAATTATCATAAAATAATTAACCATTTCAAGTTTAGGGCACAATTATGAGCGAACTACAAACACTTAAATGCTATATGAATCAATTACCAGCAACTATATTAAAATTACTTAATATTGATCCTCCTGTTAATACAATTCCAGAACCAGTTCAACAAATAATAGAGCAATATGAGGGTATTGAACGTATAAGTATAAACCTAATTGATAATTTCGGTCTATTTGAAATAACTTTTTTTAAACCCTCTTTTATGATAACGAATTCAGAACTTATGGCTTTACTGAGTACTAAAAATCCTTATACTTTAGGAGTATTACACCAATTACTATTTGGTGGTTTTGAAGTTGATCCTAATGGGTTCCATCTATTAAAAGCCATAAATGATGCTGGTAAAACATCTTGTTTTATTGGAAGAAAAAAAGATTTAGATAGATATGATGGGGGTACGAAATCTATTCCTAAAGACACAGACATGAGTACCTGGGTTGAATCAGCAAAAGCTATTAATACTCACGATCTTTCATGGATGCACTATCTAGACTTTGAGAATTTGCATAAGCAACAACAGCAATTACGACAACGAACGCCGGAGGATTTAATTGAAAAATTAATTAATAGGACTGATAAATGGATCTTGAGCAATTATAAACAATTAAGACCAAATTCATTAATGATAATTATTGGTGATCATGGACGAGTAAAATTAGACTTGACATTTAGCGGAAAGATCGCACAATGGAGACAAGCTAGTGTGCCCATCGCTATTTTAATTAAGAAATAATATTTTCATTTCACTTTAATTTTATATATTTAGTTGCCTAAAATGGAAGAATATAAACGTTTTACAATTTCTCTTCCTCAAGATTTATACTCTAAATTTGAGGAATTTAGAAATAAGTTAGGAATTTCAAGATCTGATGCCATCCGGAAATCTATGCACCTATTTATAATACAAGAAGAAAATATATCGGTAGTATCCGAAAATGTTGTTGGATGCATAACAATAATGATGGCTCATGAACACGTAGATATAAATCAAAAACATACTCATGAAAATCTACATGACGCTGTTCATGATCATGATTATTCTTCAAGATCTATATATGCAAATGTTCAACAAACAGATGAAATCTTAAAAAATGACATTCAGCATCATTTTCATGATATTATCATATCTACTATGCATGTTCACTTGGAATATGAAAAATGCTTAGAAATAATTGCTGTATCAGGTCCATTTAAACGGGTTAAAAAGCTTAAAGATGACCTCCAAAGATTAAAAAGTATCTTATCCATTGGATTTTTCATTATTGACAAAGAAATCGCTCAAAATGTAAAAAAATGAGAATTTGAGAAAAAAGTAAATAAGAATAAAATATTCCTTTTCATTCTAAGAAAAAGGATAAGGCATAAGGCGATTAGGTTTGGAATATTTATTCTTTATTTTTGTGGGTTGAGTGTGTTAATTGCATAATCTACTTTTGTTGATTTAAACTTCAATAGACTACCGAATTATTAATTTTCCTTAAAAAATTTTAAAAAGATAAAAAGAAGTAAATAATACGAAAAAAAAATATTTATACTTTTAAAAAAGATTACAAATCTTTTTCCTGAACAGTCTTTCTGTTGTTGGCTTTAGCCCTTGCAATCGCTTTGTCGAGAACGTTAATAATTGCATCGTTAAGTGCTGGACCGTCAATTAGATCCCCACTTGTATTGCATCCTTTACTTTTAATATAGTCTCGAACTTTGCTTTTTACAAAAAGAGCCTCAACACCACCAGCTGCTTTTTTAGCCATTTTTCATTCCTCCAATATTGTTTAAATATGATTAATATAAATTATGTATATTAATTATTATTCCGTCTTCCTTATTTTTAAACTTTAAGATCAGATCATCTTAAACGATGAATAATAACCCCCTAAATGCAATTTTTGTAAATTTATAAATTTGTAAAAACTGAAGCAGAATTTAAAATAAATGATAAATTTAGTAAGAAATAACAAATTCCAAATTGTAAATCATAGATTTAATTCAAAACTACGGAAAAATTTGATGAAAACTATTTCTCTTAACGGAAAATGGAAATGTAAACCTGATATTGCGGATTTAGGAATTCAAAAAAAATGGTTTTTTCAAGAAGGTTACAATATAAGTCATAATAATCTAATTGATATCGAAATCCCCCATAGTTATAACCTTCTTAACGGATTTGAGACTTTTGAAGGTACTTTTTGGCATTTCTATCAATTTGACTTGAATTATAGGAGAGATAATAGTAAATTTGACTATAAAATTAGATTCAAGGGATCTAATTACAATACAAAAGTATGGTTTAATGAAAAATATTTAGGTCAACATAAAGGGGGATTTACACCTTTTTATTTTGATATTAGTGATCTAATTAAAGAAAAAAATAACTTTCTGGTTGTTAGAACTAATAACGAAAGAAAATCAAATAGAATCCCAGGGTTTTCGTTCGATTGGTTTAACTGGGGGGGAATTTATCGAGATGTAGATATATTAATTTTAAATAAAAATAGAATAGAAAATATTACTATTAAAACAAAATTAAAGACAAGACAAGAGAGTATAGTTGATGTTTTCTATAACATTATTGGAGAGCTATCAATAAAATGGCAGGTATTGGACAATTTAGAAGAAAAAATATTATTTGAAGGAACTGCTCATGATAAGACTAGAAAAGGAGGTTTTTTTTTAGTTGTTTATAATCCTAAATTATGGAGTCCAGAAACTCCTTATCTATATTCTCTTAAAATTTATAATAGTTCACTTAAGTCTGAAGATTCTTTAATTTTTCATACTCATTTTGGCATAAGACAAATTGAAATCAATGGAATTCATATTTATTTAAATAAAGAAAAAATCTACATGAAAGGCATTAGTTTACATGAAGAATGTATGCCCTATGGGAGAACAATTCCATATGAGAAGCGAAAAGAAGATATTGAAAACATCAAATCTCTTGGTTTTAATTCTATTCGAACAGCTCATTATCCTCATGATGAAGATTTAATTATTATAGCAGATAAAATAGGAATGTTAATACTTGAAGAGATTCCTGTATATCAACACTGCGATTTTAAAAATACTCTTACTTATAATACAGCAGAAAATATGTTAAAAGAACTTATTAAACGCGATATAAATCACCCCTCAGTAATTTGGTGGAGTGTAGGAAATGAAGTTCCTTTACATGAAAGAAAATGTGCTAACTTTACTAAAAAGTTAATCAATTTCGCAAGACAGCTAGATGATACTCGGATTATTACATGTGTTTCAAGAAAATTGATACCTGATTTAACAAGAAAATACGTTGACGTAGCGACTATAAATACATATTTTGGCTGGTATTATGGTCATGAAAAAATGATTAGTTTAATTTTAGATATCATTAGAACATCAGCTTTTAATAAACCTTGGATTTATACAGAATTTGGAGCAGGAGCAAAGTATGGATTTCATGCAGATTGGAATAAACAGATAAAATACAGTGAAGAAAAACAATTAAATATCATAGATTATACAATTAAAACTATTAATTCGAAAGAATATTTTGCAGGTTGGTTTATATGGGTCTACAGGGATTTTAAATCACCACTAAAAAAAAATCAATTTCAACAAGGTTTTAATAGGAAAGGAATAATAAGTGAAAAAAAAAATGAAAAGAAGCTTATTTATTACAAAATTCCTAAAATAATAAATAAAAAAAGAAAGATCCTAAAAACCAAGGTCATTGGAATTTTTCTATGGATTATCTTTTATCCATTTTCTTATCTCCTATTTACTCGCATAATTGATTTGGGACAAAATTTTGTTGAGAAAAAATCTATTAATTAAATCAATAAATTCTTATCATTATGATAAATTATAATTAAAAAAATATTTTTATAGATATTACATCAATCGTGATTTTTATTGAGTAATGTCATAATTTCAAGAGCACCTATTCGAATATGTGATATTGGAGGATGGACTGACACTTGGTTTTATCCAAAAGGTGCTGTTTTTAATATTAGTGTTGATCTTTATAGTAGTGTTCGGCTTATACGAAATAATAAAAATATAATCAATATTGTTTCAGAGAATTTAAATTTACAAACTATGATTCTCGATTTTAATAAAATTGAATATGATGGAACTCTTGATTTATTGAAAGCTGCAGTAAAACGAATGAATATTAAAAGTGGTATTGATGTAAATATCAAGGCAGAGGCACCCCCTGGTTGCGGAACTGGAACAAGTGCAAGTGTTGCAGTTGCTTTAATTAGCGCATTGTCTCTTTTTTCCCATAAGGATCTAAAACCAGAGCAGATTGCGCAATTAGCTCATAAACTTGAGGTAGAAGAATTAAAAATAGAAAGTGGCGTTCAAGACCAATATGCTGCTGCTTTTGGTGGTATTAATTTTATGGAGATTAATTATCCCCTTGTGAAAATTACTCCAATAAAACTTGATAATGATAAAATTCATCAACTTGAAAAACAATTGATTTTGGTTTATTTAAGTTCAAGAAGCTCGGATGAGATGCATAAAGCAGTTATTAGAAATTATCAAAAAGGTGATGAATTTACTATTAATTCATTTAAAGCCATTAGGAATTATGCTTATGAGATGAAAAGTGCTATTTATTCAGGAGATCTTGAATTAATAGGTAATATCATAAACAAAAATTGGGAAGCACAACAAAAATTACATCCTTTGATGACCAATTCACTAATAAAAAAAACTGAATACATTGCAAGAAAAAATGGAGCAATTGGATTCAAATTAAATGGTGCTGGGGGTGGTGGTTCAGCAACAATTCTAGCAGCTAAAGGGTCTAAAAATGAAATTGAACAGGAGTTAATAAAGGAAGGAATCCAAATTCTACCTATAAAAATAGATTTCAAGGGAGTTCATTCATGGATTGATGAAATAAACGATACTAAGTTTTAATTTAGTTGAAGATTGAAAAGTTTGTGCTTTTTATAGTTCGTTTTTAATATTTTATCATGGGTATACAAAATCAAATGCCAACACCTTCAATTATCAAGCGTTTTTATAAAAATATTAATATTCATAATCTATTTATTTATAATAAAGCAGGTATCTGCTTTTATGGTAAAAGTTTCACAGATTATTTTAAAGCAGAGAAAAACCTAGTTTCTCCCTTTATTACTGCTTTAATGTCATTTTCTAAGGAAATGATTGGAAAAAAGTTTAAAACAATAGAAATGGGAGATGTAAAATTTGTAATTTTTGAAAAAGGTTCCATAAATTATAACATTTTATGTGATACTATTGAAAATGAAATGTTTCTTGAGGAAATTATTTCAAAAGTCAATAAGCGAATTATGGGTTATATAATAAAAAAAAGAATTAACATTGACGATAAAATAGTATATGATGGAGAATTTAATGACATCATCGAAAATATAATAGATGATGTGCTTAGTACTGAGTTCGATTTAGATTTAGAAGCAAAAATAATTGAATATGTAAAAGGAATTACGATAATTGACGATATTGATGGAATTATTGTTTTAACTGACAGAGGAGAAGTTATATATTCTTCATACAATAAATTAGAATTGAAAAATTTCTTAAAAGAGGTTGAGTTTCGAGTTAAAATCTATAATAATTCTATATTAAAACTTTTTTATACTCTTAAAGATAAGAGATTTATCTTTTCTGAATATGTTAAAAATAAGTACTTTATAATTCTAGTTTTTGAGTACTACGTAAAAGTTGGAGTAGCTGAATGTTATTTTTCTCAAATATCTGAATCTATTACTAAAATACTTACAAATTAGTATTATATAAATTAATTTTTAAATTCAAACTCATTATTTACATTTTTAAAGCATAATTCATACATAGAACTTCCAATATTACTGTTTAATTTATGAATTATAAAAAACAAGTTAAAAAATTTCCAAATATGATCTTTTAATAAAATTTTATTAGATGTGCAAATGTTATGTCAAAAACAGAAGAAAACCTAATGATGGCTTTTGCAGGTGAATCGCAGGCAAATCGTAAATATTTAGCTTTTGCTGAAAAGGCTGAAAATGAGGGATTTCCTCAAGTAGCTAAAGTTTTTAGAGCTGCAGCCGCTGCAGAAACTGTACATGCTCATAACCATCTTAGAGCTCTTGGTGGGATAAAATCCACAAAAGAAAACATTCAGGAAGCAATAGACGGTGAGCATCATGAATTTACAAATATGTATCCTGAGTTTATTGAAAATGCTAAAAAAGAAGGGAATAAAGTTGCAGAAAGATCATTTAATTATGCCAACGAAGTAGAGAAGGTTCACCATAAATTATATAAGGTTGCTTTTGAAGCTATTGAGAATGGAAAAGACTTAAAGAAAAAAGATATCTATATTTGTCCTGTATGTGGATACACACATGAAGGAGATCCTCCTGAAAAATGTCCTGTCTGTGGAGCCGTGAAAAAAGTATTTAAAAAAATTGATTAAATTTTTTATTCTATTTAAATAACCCAAGGGCTATAGCAATCTTTAATCTTTAATAAATATTTATTCATATAGAATTCAAATTCTCTCTCAGCTTTTTGCAAAGCTCCAAAAGAAGCGCCATTAAAATAATAATGTAAAAGAATATCTGAAATATTTTTATTTCCTAAGGAAATCACTGTTTGGAGTCTAAAATTCTTTATAATAAATTTGAAATTTTTAAATTTTATTTTTATTGATATTAATTTTTTTAGTTCTTTTTCTAATTTTTGATATTTCTTGGTTAGTTCTTTCAAATTATCTTCTAAATAGAAGAATACCTCTTTTTCATAAGGAGTATTAAGTTTTGGAACGAAAGGATTAATATTTACCCGTAATGAACCTCTTTCAAAACCTAAATTATCAATTGATTGTAATAAGTTAATAATATCGTCAATATTCTCCTCTTCTTCATTAGGTAATCCTATTAAGAAGTAAAATTTAACATTTTTAATTTGAGAGTCTCTAATTTGCTTTAAAACGGAATATATTTTTTCATTAGATATTTTTTTTCCAAGTGCAAATCTTAAATCTTCTGAACCCGCTTCTGGAGCAATAGTAATCGTCTTAATGTTTGCTTTTTCTAATAAGTGTATAACTTCTGGAGTTAGATGCTCAATTCGAATTGAAGGAATGGTTAATCTTTTTCCACTATCTCTTATGAATTTACAAATTTCAATAAATTTTGGATGAGACGATACACAGGATCCTATAAGACTAATCGTATTAAAATTAGAAAATTTTATTCCATCCTCTATTACTTTTTTAATACTTTCAAAACTTCTATTTCTGAATGGAGAGTTATGGAAAGATGAGATACAGAATTTACACTGATAAGGACACCCTCTATTTATTTCTACTAAAAAGTTACTTTCAAAAACTTTTTTTTCTTTTGATTCTTTTGAAATTAATTGAAGGATTGGATTGGGTGAATCATCAAGATTTTTAAGTATAGCTCTTGATACTTTATTCTTTAGTGCAGGAACATAAATCCCTTCTACTTCACTTACTTTTACTAAAAACTCCTTAAAATTCATTTTTTGTTCTATATAAATCTGAAATATTTGAAAGAATGATTTTAAATTATTTTCTGAATCCCCTATAAACATAATATCAAAAAATTTGCTTAAAGGTATTGGATTTGAGGTTATTACAGGACCCCCCGCTATTACTATTGGCACTTGAGCTTGACTTTCATTTATTAGTTCCTGACGTTCTTGAAAAGTCAATGGAATCTCTGCTTTTTCTAATATCCATAATATATTTTTAAAATCATTTTCGAAATGTGTTGAAAATCCTAAAATATCGAAGTTTTTTGGTAATATTTTGTTTTCAATAGAACGCAGAAGAGTTTTTGAAGAATAATCTTTCGATGCGGGAAATTTTAGATTAATGTTTTCAGGTAAGAAAATGCGTTCACAAACAATATTTTTAAAAGAATTTATTAAGAAATAGAGAAGTTTAATCGAGTATGAAGACATCCCAATTTTAAAGATATTAGGGTAAACTAATCCGAAGGAAAAATCAATAGTTCTCCAATCTTTAACAATAATATTCTCAGTTATCATTTAATTAGACTTAAAATAATACTTTATTAAAAATATTTAAATCTATGATTAAAATTATCCCATAGCTTTAATTCTTTTGACTTCTTCTACTATTAAAGGTAAAATAGTTCCTATTTTATTGTTAATAACAACTTCAGCTCTCTCATCTAGATCTGTTGGCTCATCATTGACAATAATTAACTTTCCGCCTTCTCCTAAGGTATATAATGGTAAATTACAAATTGGTGCTACTTCGAGAGAAGATCCGGCGATTAGCATAATATCTGCTTTTTTTGCTAGATCGATTGACATATATTTTTCAAAATTAGGTAAATTTTCTCCAAATAAAACTACAGAAGGTTTCAAAGGTGCAGCACAATAATCACAAACTGGCGGACGTACTTTTTCTTTCTTTAATTTTCGTAACATTTGCTCTTTAGTATAGCTAGCTCGGCATCCTAAACATGTAAATCTATTTATATTACCATGAACTTCATATACTAAGATCGAACCTGCTTTTTGATGTAATTCATCAACATTTTGAGTAATAATTGCTTTAATAATATTCATATTTTCAAGTTCGGTAATAGCATAATGACCTAGATTTGGTTCTGCATTAAATAGCATTGGTGCGAGTTCTTCTGCCATTTTCCAAAACTTGGATGGATCTTTTAAAAATGATTGAATACTTCCATATATTTCTGGTCTGTATTTTTCCCAAATTCCATCTTTACCTCTGAAATCTGGAATTCCTGATTCTGTTGAAATTCCTGCTCCAGTTAATATTATTGCATATTTTGAATTAAGTAGTAACCTAGCAGCCCTCTCAATTTTTTTCGTATCTATTGTTTCTAATGAATCCATTTTTAAATTTAATATTTTTATTTAAGTTTTTAATAATCTTAGTTTTTTTAAAATTTATTTGAATGTTTCATAAATAATGACTTTTTGTAAAGATTTTTCAAAATAGGATCTCAACCCATTAAAATTAAATTTTGCTATATTAAATTAAAATTTAAATCTTCTTGATAACTTCTTGCTCCACTAGAAAATCAATTAGTTCTTGAATTACACTAGGATAAAGAATAGTATTATATTGAAGAGACAAATAACTACTAATTCTCAATGTATCAAATCCATTATTCAATAGATTTAGTAATTCGTGTATAGGTCCTAAAAAGTTGTATTTAAGTTGATCGCTAAACTTTTTAAACCTAACATTATGAAGCAGAAAGATAAATTTTCTGTAAAAAAGTATTCCCTCATAATTTTTAATATATTTAGATGAATAAAGTAAATTTCTTTGTTCATATATATTGGGGGATATTCCATAAAATTCTAAAAGTTTAGTATATCTCTGTTCTTGATTTTTGTACCAATCTTTAATCTCTTCTTTTAAATTCAATAAAAAGTGATTCTCAGCTAGCTTTACATTAATGTTTAAAATTGAATTAATAATCTTATTTTCATATTCTGCAATTGCCTTGATTAAATCGTATAATAAAGCAATTTTCTCATTAATTTGGATCTTATCCTCTTTTTGTTCATTCGTAAGTTCTTTTGTAACTAAACTATCTAGTAAGTAAGTCGTTTTCCCAATACGATTATAAAATCCTTCATGTATCAATGGTAAAATGGGAATTATTGAATCTTTATCAATATTAGCAAAAATATAAGCAGTGCATGCGGCTATACCAATTACTCGTTTAAGTTCTGAAGAATCACAAAACTCTATAGTATCCATTGAAGAATGATAATATGGATCATCATGATTTATCATTACAGAAGGAATACCTAAATATGAGTCAAGAAAAACCATATGATCGCTTCCCCCATCATACGCTTTTATTCTAAAACTTAATGGGGCGATAGATCCATCAATAGCAATACCTTTCTGATGATCGGCAATTAATTTAGTAAAGAAGGTTATAATATCATTTAATATAGATGGGGTTGAATATGGTGTAGTATAAATCATTAAAGGGTTCCCAATTTTATTTCGATGTTCCCCTATCATATCTAAATTGATACAACATACAGATTTTTTTATTAAATCTTCATATTCCTTAATCCAAGGAAGTGTACCATTAATTTCTGGCACCCAAAGAAATCTTAATGTACGGTTAGGAGGTTGAATCATTTTATTCTTAACTAATTTTATAAAAGTTCTAGCAAGTTCTAATAAACCTGCTGAACCACTTGCATTATCATTAGCACTAGCAATAGGATGGCAAAGGTGTGCAATAAGGATAATTTCTTCATCAGGACAACTAAGACCTTTAATTGAAGTAGATAATACTTCTAAATTTCCCTCTAAAAATTCTGCTTCAATTTTAGCATGAATTTTTACCTTTCCCTTCGTTAATAATTCTTTCAATCGCATAGCCTGTCTGTAACTGATACTAAAGCCAAATAATCCTTTTTTGAATCGTTCTTGAGTTAAAAATAATCCATTATATATGACTTTATCCAGCTCTTTCCCAGCACGTTCTAATTCAGGATAGTATATGATACCACGGGCCCCAGAATCTTCGAGAATGTCACGAAACAGATATATAGCCCCAGAAGTCATAATTAGTTTATCTTGAACATCTTTTCTTTTTAAATCATCTATATTGACTTCTTTTCCGATATCAATTATTTCAGTTATAACATCACATGGTTTAGAATGAGTCATAATAGATAGTGGTGTTTCATTATAATCACATATTTTTTCTTTAATAGGTTCAATTACCCATAATTCTCCAGTTTTAATTTCCCATTGATAGGGATGTGTATTACCCCATGTTTTAGTTTTTCCATCAGCAGGAAATTTGAATAATTCGATATCTTCAAAACCTAATGATTCCAATTCTTTCATTATAAGTTCAGCTGCTTGATGAAAACCTTTTGAAGCTTGAATTCGATTAAATTGCGAAATTCGAGCTATCCATTCCCAAGCTCTTTTTCCATTAATATTGGATAATACCACATTAGCAATATCGTTTAAATCCATTTACATTCCATATTCATTTAATATTAAATTGAATTTTTTATATATTGAATAGCAAATAAGTATGTAATAGTTCTATAAGTTATTATTCTCATAAATAGAAATCGAAAAAAGATTTACCCATTAACATGAATGATATAAAAATTAAATAAAAATCCCCAATTTAAAAGAAACTAAACCTTATTTTATTAAACCAAAAAAAATTAATATATTCAACAATTTTCTCAATAAAATTATAGCTATTTTCTTTAGAGTTTTTTTATGATCTCTTCTTTTAGCATTATACTAGAGAATGATATCCTTTATTGTTCTAATGATAAAAAATTCAATGCATTTGAGATTGTACTTTTTGTAGAAAAACTATTACGCTCTATAAATCCAAGAAATACATGGCGTTTGAAAAAGATTTGCTTAAAGAGTTATAAAAAGAGAAAAGAGCGAATTGTTGTTGAACATATAGTTACAAGCGCGGGACAAAATTTATTTTTTTGTTCTATTGGTAATTTTAGTATAGGTTCACAAGAAGTTTTTAATATGCTAAACGAATTTTATAAACAAGTCAATACTCAATATAAAGATCTCGCCAGACTGAAATTTACTTCAGAAGAACCTACATTTCATCAAGTTATTGATTTAATAGTAGAATATTTAGAAGACAAATATCTTGAATCATTAGAAGAAGAAATAATTTATGAGAAAATAATCAAAAATGGAGAAAATGCAATATTATATGCAGGCATTTCTGCTCAGGGTTTGCCTATTATATCTCAATTATTTGACCAAAATCTTTTGAAAAACTTAGAAAGAGAAAAAACTATTGAAAATATCGAACTTTTTAGCTCAGATCTTTCTGCCAAGTTAGCAACAATCTCTATGAACACCCAAATCCGCACTAAAACAAAAATCAAAGAAATTCATATTAGTGATACTGAAAATAATGCTAGTAAAAAAATTATTTTATTTGGTACCATTTATGGATATTCAATTGACTTTATTGCTACTGGAAATTTCTATAAAATAAAGGAAGTTTTTAAACAACTAAAAGCTAAGATGTCTTTAGATTCTGCTTTTAGAGAAGAATTTTCAGGAGATTTAAGACCCTACAAACACCTACGTTTTTACCTTAATGAATTAGTTAAAGAATTTGATCAATTATTTTAAATATAGTAAATATTTACTGAATAATCGTTTCTACTTTTTCTTCTGAAAACTCCCGTTTTTTAAATTTGCGTAATAATTTTTTAAATTTCAAAGGTTCATCATCATAATTAAGTTCTTTGAAAGCTATTTCTTGAAATGCAATATAAAGTTTATTAGAAAATTCTTCCCATTCTCGACAAATTTTTAAAGTTTCTTCATCATTTCTAAGAAGGCTATCATGCGAGATTATCCTAGAAAACTCTGTTGCATAATTTTCAATGAGATCAACATCGCCCCCCGTTAATAAATCTTTGCAGAAATCATAAGCTGAATACCAATCCTTAACTCTAGCTAAATCCCGATGAATTTGAGTAAGGAGTACGTTTCTTGGACCTTCCCATAATTCCATAATCATAGAATCACGATGGAAGCGTGGTAAAGAAAGAAAATCTTCCATCACTCCATGACCTCCAAAAAATGAAATGGCTTGTCTTATCATTTTTGGAGCTTCATCAGCAACCACAATTTTTTGAAGCATAATAAGTTCACGTAATCTAAATCGACGTTTCCGTTCTTCAAGATCCTCAATTTTTTCTAAATCTCTAATTCCACTGACAAGTTTTTCATCAAAATATATGAACTCTGAATATAATTTAAATGCACCTGCTGCTGTTCTTTTTGCAAAATGATCCAATTCGTTTATTTGATTAATCATCATCGGAAATGAAGAGATAGGAACACCAAATGCAGTTCTAAATTGAGAATATAATATTGCTTCTCTTGCTACTCGTAATGCCCCAGCAGCCATTCCAAAAGCAACATGTAATCTTGATAATGTAAGTACAATACCCACAACATCTGCAAGTCCCTTTTTTAGTGGACCTACAGGATATGCAACCGATCCATTATAAGTAATTTCTGCTGTTGGTAATTCTGCAGTACCTAATTTTGGTTTAAGACGATCTATTGTATAGGAATTTCTTATTTCACGTTCTTTATTACCTGGTAGCCATGAAGGGACAACAAAAGCAGCCACCCTTGTTGAAGATGGTGTACCCTTTGGTTTAGCAGTAACTAGTGCATAATCGGTATGAGCAGCTGAACAAAAAAATTTTTGTCCATATAATCGCCAGCTATTTGAGAATTCATCAGAACCTTCAGTTTCTTCATAAATAGCTTCTACAAGATTAGCGGGAACGTCACTACCACCTTGAATCTCACTTACAAATTGAGAACCTCTACAATATTCACCATTTGTTCCATCTCTCACTTTAGTTAAAATTTCATAAGCTTCGGGAGATAACTCTTTTTCATATTTTTGCATTAACCAAACTAATCCATGTGTACAAGCTACAGGACACATTACACCCGCTTCTCCATTTTCATATAATAAAATCATTTTAATAAATCTACTCCATGGAGAATTTCTTGCTGGATCAAATAAACCCAGACTAAATACTTCGCGTTCTAATATTTCAGTTTGTAAGCATCGTTCTATACGATCAATTCGATGATTATGAGCATCAAAATGTTTAACCTTTGTGACTTTTATCCTATTTTCAAGTTCATTTGCTTCATCAGCAAGAATTCGAAATCTAAATGAAATATAATCCGATAGAGCACGAAGTTCTTTATCAATTTTTTCGTAATCATCTTCAGGTACATATTTTTTAATAAGGCATTGTAAAAAATTATCATCTTTATAATAATTGAAATGATTTCTTACGAATAAAAAATCGTCAAAATTATATAGATTATTCCTATTTCCTTCTTGAGAAGACATAAATATTAACTTTATCAGTTGTTTAAATAAAAAAATTCACACAAATTATTAAAAATAACTCTATGAATAAAAAATAAACTTAATAGATGTCAAAAATTTAAAGTGTAATTTAGTCTAAGATTTTTTCAATCTGCCCCTTCTTCTTCCTCTTCAGAAGAAATATCTTCTTCAGCAGAAACGGAAGGACTCGTTTTAGATTGGGTAAGTTTTTTAACATTAATTCTTTCAGATCTTTTAATTTCTGATTTTCTTGATCTTTTTACTTCTACTTCAACAATTTCGAATTGATCATCAGGTACTACTTTATCTTCGCCACCTTCAGGTATAGATGTTAGTTTACTCTTAATTATTACAGCACTAGATAAGGGATAAATTGTTTTAGCAACTCTTTGGACTTGATTTTGAAATTCTCCATAGATTATCCCTGCGATGAATTTCTCATGATTCAAACTTTTAGCAAATTCTAATAAAATTTCATTCATTATTTTTCGGATTAGAATTTGCTGACTACTTCGAGCTCTTCTAATAGTCGTACAAATCATCGTTAAACGAAATCCATAATTATCTTTAGTAGTCAAATTGATAATTGTTTGTATTTTGGTACTTCCTCTACCAATTAATGACCTTACAAAATCACTTGTATAACTATGACCTTGAAAAATAGTATTACATTTTTGTGGTTCCTCATTAACATCTTTTATTTGAAAAGTTAGTTTCAAATTAATATCAGAATATTTTTGTGTAAAATCAAATAGTAGAGCTTCTACGGTTCTTCCAAGTAGGGTGTTTTCAGTCCCTATAACTTCTCCAATTGGTTTGAAATTAAAATTCTTAGGGCTTATGATTTGATACCAATTTTTAGATTTAAACGAGACTTTTTTTGCTTTTGCTTTTTTCTTTTTCCCCTTAGCACTCACTTTTTTTCCCTCTATCTTGCTACCAATGTTCTAATTTTTTCTGGATCATATTTGAAATCTACAGGTAATACTTTCTTCTTCTTGTAATATTTTATCAACCTGTAAACTTTGGACTCACAGCGATTAAGCCCCTTCTTGGACTCCAAGTCTTTATGATTTTCCTCAAGGTGTTTTCTAATATTTAAAGCCTTTCGTACTAAGTTTGCAAGGTCTTCTGGTAAAGCTGTTTCAATTTCATTATCTTCAAGAATTTTACTTACCTTTTTACCTGTTACCACTTTAATTAGTGGTACTCCTCGAGAATCTCTCATAATAGTACCAATCATCGAGTTGGAGTATCCCTTTCTTGCTAATTTGACTACTTCTCCTTCAACTTCTTCCGGACTTAACTCCACCCATACTGGTTTTTCCAATCTAGCAGGTCTGGTTGAGCCACTATGTCCCTTTTTTCTGCTATGCATCCGAGCCATTACTTATGTAATTCTCCTATGGTTTATAGAATCTTAAATAGAATATCAATATTTTATGATAAATTAATTAAAGAAATATACAAAATAAAATTTTGGAATTTTGTAGCTATATGTGTTAGATCAATTAGTTTTGATTATTAATAATTTATAATTATATTAATTATGAACAACGAAGAAAATGCAATCTACTTTGTAACAGGAAATAATCATAAATATAATGAAGTTTTGGACATTTTTACAAGGCAAGAGGTGGGATATGTTCTGAAACAGGCAGATCTTAAACCTATCGAAATTCAAGCAGATTCTATCAAAGATATCGTTTTATATAAATTAAAAAGCGTAAAAGATAAAATAAATGGCTCTTACTTCGTAGAAGATGCTGGTTTTTTTGTAGATATCCCTCTTAATGGCTTTCCGGGAGTTTATTCCTCATATGTATTAAAAACTATCGGAAATGAAGGTATTATTAAATTAATTGATAATTTCACTAATTCAAAAGCTCATTTTATAGCTATGATCGCTTTATTCTTTAAACCTTTTGAAGAAATATATTTTTTTGAAGGTGTCGTGAAGGGAAAAGTATCAAGAAAACTTAAAGGAGAAAAAGGATTTGGTTTTGATCCAATTTTTATACCAGATTCAATACCACATAAAACATTTGCCGAATTATCAATACAGGAAAAGAATAAAGTTTCTCATAGAGGCCAAGCATTAAAAAAATTCATAGACTTTCTTAAAAAAAATTGAAAAATAATATAATTTTGTTCATTAAAAAGTTTGGCGGAAGATATCCATTATAGATTTCTTATAGAAATATTTAATCAAAATGACATAAGTTCCGAGAAAAGCGAATGAAATTGACAATATAAATACTCTTAGTAAAACATCTGTAGGAATGGTAAAGATTATTGGCATCTCTGTCATAAGCCCCATATTTGTTTCAAGCAAATATGCTGTATAGGTGCCTATAATTGTGCCCATAATTCCTGAGGAAAGCAAAATAATCATGCTCTCTAATAAGAACATATTTCTTACATTTCTGGCTTTCATTCCCATGGACCTAAGAATACCGATTTCGAATTTTCTCTCTAAAATAACAGCATACATACTACTAACTAACCCAAAAATGCTTATAATAATAGTGAAAGTTAATATTAATTCCATTATGAAGCTTTGTCGTTCTGTAGTAGCCTCATAAAAATTAATTTTAGAAATAGCATCATCGATAATTATATCCTTTTCTTGATACATTATACGAATTTCTTCTTTAGTTTCTTCTATATTTTCCTCACTTTTTTCTATTAAATTTATAAATACTTTATCTACAATCATATTATCTTCTCCTGGATTACTAACATTCATTAAACGCATGTAATTCTCTAATGAAACCATCAATCCTCCTCCATATGCTGACATTTCATTACTTCGAAAATTATAAAATCCTGGAATTCCACCCGAAATTCCTACAACTCTAAATAATGTAACAGTACCTGTATGATTTTCAATTTGAGGATCATAAAATGTAATTCTAACATATTCCCCTACCTCTTTTACGCCAATTAAACTCGCGATAGATTTTGCTATTATGCATGTATTATTATAGTTGAATAATTCTCTAAAGGAATATTCTGTATTACTACCATCACTTTTCCATATTAATAAATCTTTATCTATCAAATTCACAAAATCTTCATTAATACCTATAAAACCCGCATCTACAACATCAAAATCCATAATATCCCCTACTGTGGTTTTTATTTTTGCTTCCTCTTGAGCAGAGTAAAATTGAAACAAATTCAACATTGATTCTTCCGAAGAACCTCCTGAAAAACCAACTTGACCTTCACTTACTTCAAAAATCGCCGCTAAAGTAGCTTGAAAGTCAAAAGTATTATGGAGGGAAATGGCAAGTTTATCCACTCCAGGTAGGTTTTTTAATTCTTCGACCATTTCAAGTGTAAGAGCTGTTTCTGGACTAAATAATTCTTGATTCATTAAAACTAAATCCGAACCATATTGGAATTTCAGATTTAAGGCAGTATTTTCGGATTCCATTTCAGTAACACTCGTAATGAAAAAAATGAACGAAAAGCTTATAGCAAACATAACCACCGTACTAGTATTTCGCCTTCTATATCTCTTTAGGGAGATCCCTATAATTTTTGAGTATTTCCTTATTGCTGGAGAAATTACTCCTAAAAAGATTTTCTGAATTAATGGAATTAATCCAACTGATGCAAAAACTAATCCAATTACAATAGCAGCAAGTAAACCAATAAATAAACCTGATATCATCATCAAATTACCAGTAACAAAAATATTCGGTAATAAAACGAAAACTATCATACCAATAGTAGCAACAGCAATACCAACTAAAAAGCTTTTTACATTCATACTTCCTTCTTTTTTAACTTCCCACCCTTCCTCTTTGGTTTGAAAAGGTGTAATTGATTTAATAATGTTAATTTTTGCGGTTCTAAGAGCAGGCAATAGAGAAATTGCTAAGGATACTAAAGTTCCTATCGCAAATGTTATCAGAAGAGTTTGGGGTTGAATCACCCATTCTACTTCAGAAAATTTGAATCGAAATCCATAAAGTGGAAAAATAGTACGAGCAATCGGTCTAGTTAAGGTAGCCCCTAGAATCATTCCAATACTTGACCCAAATAATCCAAGCATCAATCCTTCAAAAAGAACCATTTTCATAGGATATATTTTCTTACTCCCAACAACCCGAACAATTCCAAATTCTCTTTGTCGTTCCTCAGTAGAGGTAGAAAGAATGCTATTTATTAGAATTGCTGTTATAAGTGTCGAGAGAATTATAATAAACCAGAATACAATTGTAACTGTCATTAACATAAATTGACCCGCTTCAAGTTCTTCCAATTTTGGTAAATTTACACTAAATTCATTAAGATCTAATTTTTCTTGTATTCTAGACCCAATTATTCTAAGTCTCCGAGTTGTTCTTGTTAAATCACTTGCATCATAGACGGATTTAGGATTATTGATAGTTCCTACAACAAAATTTATTTGATTTGCTCTTTTTAAAAAGTCCTGAGCTTGTTCCAAATTAACAAGAATCAAAGTTGTTTCAAATTGCATAAATTTAAGATCTTGAATACAAATTTCAGCAACTGTTAAGTTTAATTCATAAGTTTGATATTCTAAATGTATTATATCTCCTCTTGTAACATTAAGAATATCCGCTACATTCCATAATAAAACACATTCATCCTCATCTGGTTCATCTTTATAGATTTCATTTGTTTCTTTTCCCTCATTATCCACAATTATTAAATCTCCAATTTTTCCGCTTGTAGCTTCCTTTGTGAAATCAAGACCATAGAGCTGCAATGAACCACTTTCATTTGTTTTTTCAGAAGATACTTCCACTAACATCATAATACGCGGAAATAGAGTATCAACACCGTCAATTTCCTTCAACTCATTATTAATTATACTTTCATCAAAGAAAGGGTCAAAAGTCAAATCTGTTTGAATAGTTCTAGTAATCATTATATCTGACTCTCCCGTAGTTGAGGTAACATATAATAAGTAATTATAATTTACTGTGTCATTTAGCATTCCAATTGTCGTCAGAAGGAATAATGAAATAGCTATACCGGAGATTCCAAAAATTGCCTTTGCCTTATCACGTTTGAGATCAAGCCAAGAATGTTTGAAAAATTGGAGATTTATATGTTTTTTTATTTTATATACAAAATTTCTTAATTCCATATTTTTTTGATCTCACCTTTCAAAATTCTTATATTCATCTAAAATACTAAATTTTTTACTCTTACTTTCAAATTTCCTTACAATTTTTCCTTCTGCAGCTAAAAATTCTTGAACTTCTTCTTTTTCTCTCCTAATTAATCTCACTCCTTCACAAGATTTATTTTTACAGTAGTAATCTTGGCTTGGTTCATCAAAAAAGTAAAAGTTTTTACAATTTTCACAATAATAAGCTGCGTAAATTTGATCATGTTCACAGACAGGACAGATTATATCAAAATGATCAGAGAAAAACCATGATCTACAAGATTTACAGTACAAGGTTAAAGGTCGTGATAATTCTTCTTCTTTTTCAATTAATTCTATTCGTTTTATAACTTGATCCTTATCAATATCTCTAAGCCTAACTTTTTCAGCCCTGATGTTTTTAATATTTTGGATCCATATTTTCCCTTTTTTTTCAGAAATAATGAATAATATTGATCCTACGGCCACTATAATTGTAATTAATATAATATAAGGTCCCCATGTTTGCCACCATCTCATATTATCTACTGTTACTAATATTGAAGACTCTGCTTTATTTCCCGTTTTATCATAGGCTACTACTTTGATTTCATATTTACCATCAGCATTTTGAGTACTGTCCCAGATAAATTCTAAAATTCCGGTATCACTAGTAAATGTAAGCTTATTTATATCAACACTCTTATTATTAAGATATATATAAATTCTTGATTCATCAAGTTCAATATTGTCGGTGATAAGGGCCCTTATTATTGTTGTTGATTTTATTCTTGTGTCAGGCTCTGGACTAATTATTTCAATTTCTGGATGGATGAAATCTGTAGATCTATCATAACCAATATAAATATTAGATAACAGCCACCCATATCCTAATCCAGCTATATTATCATTTGTATTTAATGTGAACATTATCATTATATCTTCATTGGAATATTGAGAAATATCATATTTCTTACTTCCAGAAAGCTCTTCACTCTCATATGTAAATTCCTCAAGAATTTCCCAGGTTTCACCAAAATCTATTGATATTGAAATAACACATCTATCAAGTTGATCTTCAGGTTCAAAAAATTCATTCTGAAGAGAAATTTCATAATCAAATTCAAAATATATCTTATATTCACCTCGCAAATGTAGTAATCGAGTAATTAGATTTGCATCCCAATTAGGGCCATATCCTTGTTCAAAACCTCCAAAACTTTGCCCTCTACCTCCATAAATAAGAGGACTATTAAGCCGAATTATTGGATGCCAAGTATTATCTCCCCCAAACCAAGCTGTTATTTCTTTTTGTGATGGAATTCCTGTTATATAATAATCTGATAAATTTGTATTTGAAAAACAATATCCAATATGCTTATTATCTTTATAAACATTAAATTCTAAAGGAATAGGATTAATAAATTTAAAGAGGGTATTATTTAGATTATAAAATTCTGTTGTAACTAAATACTTTCCATCTGAAATATGAAATCTGAATGATTGATTGGAAATTTCTTCTAGTATCAGAGATCTAAGGAAATATATACCTTTTTTCCCTATATTATAATCACTAGCATTCCAGTCACCATAGAGATTATACATAGTGTAATTATTATTATCAATTTCTAAATAAACAAATTCTGGATAATTATTATCTAAATCAAAATATTCACATGAAAATGTATATTTCTCATAAACTGAACCTTGAGTATATGGAATATTTCTATTTAAATCAAATATAATTGATGGTGAATTTTCATTAGTATAATTTTCGATTGCAAAATAATCCAAAATAAATCCTTTATAACTCACAGAATCATAATCTTCATCTAGAGACGTTAAAAATCTAAATTGGATAAAATATCCAATATACTGAGTTAAATTGATTATTTCCATAAACCATTCTTGTTCTATATTTGTATATGTTCTTAGAGTGATCCAACCAGTCCAATTTAGATTAACTTGCAAATAAATAAAGTCTCCTGCGTTGATACTTACTCTAAATCCAATTTTTACATATGGATCGGTTGTACTTGCATTAAGATTTAATAAATTAAATAATGGACTAATTAATGAACCATTTGGAAATGGATCTTCGGTTAATCTGATGGGTTGATACGTATAATTACTTGGATAATCATGATAAGTACCAAAAAATAGAGCATTCCATGAATTTTGATAAATCCTCGATCTATTATCATTTATATTATTTTGAGATAATAATCCCCATCCTGTTCCAGTATAAGTCCAATTCCCAAACCCATCGTTAAAATTATGATTATATGGGAATTCTATACTTTCTGTTGGGAACTCAATTGTAATATTGAAATAAGTTGTTTCAGGATATATTGTTTTAAAATTCCCATCACTAGCAAAAAAGAAGTAGTTAAATATACCAGGTCCAGAAAATTGAACATAATCACTAATGAATAAAGCACCGTCAGTATAATTATTATCTGGGGCAAAAAATTGAGTTAAAGTGAAATTTTTCGACATTTCTAAAATAGAAACGTATACTTCTTGGGGAGGAACGTTTGAAGTATCATTATCATAGTATTCAATATAAAACCTATAACTATCAATACTATAATTTTTTAGTGGTTCATACCCCATAAATTCTTGAAAACTTATAATTGTTGCATTTTTAGAACCCCCAATATAACTGATTTCGGGAATTTTTAATTCTGGTTTGAAATAATTTGCAATGGTCGAAATATTCAAAGAGAAGTCGCTTATTCCCTCAAGTGCTTTTATTGTGATTACACAATTAGTTTCATTGAACTTGGGGGTAAAATAGAAATAATTAAAGTCTCCGTACCCTTTTCTTGAGGATTCTAGAAGAATTGGTTCACCATAGTTATTTGATTTATTTGAAAATAAATACATATCGAAATTAGCACTTGAATCTGCAATTGATAAATTAAAAATATATTGAATATCCTTAGTAAGCTTAATCTGACGGGCAAATACATGAGGACCAGCAGGATTTTCTTGAGAACTTGTTAAACTTCCATTTACAACAGTATTAACTTGTACATTTTTAGTTAAGGCATCAATAGCAGATTGAATATTTAATCTCCCATATCCTTCATGTATATCTTTCAGCCCATCTGTTATAGGTGCATTAGATATTGATGGTGAGTATTCACTCTCATTTATTTCAGTAGCGGGATCATCTTCTCTTTCAAGATTGGTTTCTGAAGCAGTCATTAATAAAAATGATTTGATATATTTTACCCATTCTGTTAAATTTAAAGTGTTCCATTCATTCCAATTGTCCCATTTTGCTTCAATTAAAATATTAATAGCAGCAGATACAATCGCAGTAGCAATTGAAGTTCCATAAGACGCGGTAGCCTTATCATATTCGATATCTGCTGATATAATTGAACGATGCTCTGGCACTTTACTTCCTCCGGGAGCAACTATATCTGGCTTGGTGACGTTCTTAAATTCTTTACCAATACTACTATATGAAGTAACCTGATCCATATCATTTGTTGCGCCCACTACTATTGCATTTTTATTTTGGGCTAACTTATTAAATGAATTTGAAATGTCTATACCTGTATTTCCAGCAGCAATTACAACTAATATTCCATTCTCAATCGCTTCATTAATAACTTCATTTGCTGCTTTTACATCTTCTCCTAATGTGGCAACACTTAAACAAATACTAATAATATGAGATGTATTTCTATTTTGTATAACACTTGCGAAAGCTGATATTAAATCGGAACAATATCCGATTCCTGATTGATTTAAAATCTTATAAGCGACTATTTTAGTCCCATTCGCAATACCCGTAAAATGATTTCTATTTTCAATATAAACCTCGGGAACAAAAGAGATTTGAGAGTTAAAAGAAAAAATTGGATAAGCCGAAAAGATTTTATGGTATTTTATAAATAAATCATAAATTCCTAAAGTTTCTGGAGTAATTGTATAATTTATAACATAATCATTATTGGGAATTTCATTATATGAGGAGTTGACTAAACTATTATTATAATATAACTCAAACCAAAATTTATCTATCCCCTCCACTTCATAATTCCATGATGAATTAATTAAAATGTTTGAATCTGCTTTAGAAGCATTGAAAGAGAAAATTTTTAAGCTAAAATTATTTGACGCAAAAGAGTCATCAAATAATTCTATATGAGAATAGTTACCATGAACTTTAATTATAGAAGGGGAATTGGAATCATATGTGTCTATTCCTGTTCCAGCAATAATAGATGATATATAAGTACCATGACCATTATCATCAGAGATACCTTGTGCATCAACAAAATTCTCCCATCCTACAATATTACCATTTAAATCTATGGGGTCATAACCTTTTGGAAAATAATCATGATTAGGATTAATCCCAGTATCAAAAACGGCTATAGAAGAATTAGTATTTCCTTTTGAATCCATTAGATATCCTGTTGAATTAAATGCACCCGATTGAATCGAAGCATAATTCATTTGAGCCTCTATTATCTCATCATTTTCTATAATGACATCTCGAAACTCATTTTGAAAAGCAGTTTTGTTGTTTTCGAGAGGCATAATACCTGCAAATCCTGAAATTGAGTTGAATTGATTATTCCACTCTGTTTTTATAATTCCTCCATAATATTCAAAACGATTCCTAACTGTACTATTGAATAATGGTTTTTTCAAAAAGACAATAATATTTTTGTTATAGAGACTGGATGAATTAACTTCAAATACATTTTCTTCCTCTTCAATTACATTTTGGGAAAAAGAATATGGTTTTATGTTATAAAGAATAGAACTATAAATTGAAAGTGTCAAGATCATGAGTAATAATAAAGAAGATATTTGCTTTTTTCTCATCTCTAACCTCCTTTATTGATTGAATTATCTGAATTATCAAATCCCTTATTCGTTTCAAAGATAATGCTCTTTTCTTTGTATTTATTTGTTAAAATGCTAAGTCTTTCTCGTAGAGTCTGTTCTTTCTTAAGTATTGATTCTCTTGAGCTGAGTTCAAAAAGATTTATTTCAGCTCTCTGATATTGGCTTTTCTTCCTTTTGTAGTTTCTAATTTGCCAGTAATAGGCAATTAATATAACTAAGGAGATTAAAAATGGTAAAGCAATATATAAATACTGTCTTAATATTGGAGTAATAACTTTGAGAGAAACGTCATTAGAAATCACTAATTTTTGATGAAGATAATAAAATTTAATGCTTGCAGGCTTTAAACTGACTAAACCCTGTTTTTTTCCCTTGATTGAATACTTTAAATAATCTTTTTGACCAGGATCTAAGGAATCTGTTATATTAACCAATTTCCCTTCGACTAAAGAGAATTCTGATTGAGAATAACTAACCATATCATTAAGTTTAATATTCATAATACTAATTGTTCCTGTATTTTCCACTTCAACAACAACATTTATAATGTCCCCAATTTCTATTTGTGCTTTATTCACAGACTTAATTATTGAAAAATTGATATTTCCTAATATCATGGAAGAAGATTCAGAAATTTGGATTGTTCTACTTTCTGAACTTTTAATGGAGTTAATAGGAGGATAATAATAACCTCTCCATCCTACTTTCTTTAAAGTAAAATTAAATGAGTTTATTTCATTATAAGCAATATCATTAAAGTAAATAGAATTGTTATCTATTCGTTTTAAATCACCAAACTGATCATTCATTAATAGATTCAGATCTGGAATACTAAATCCATTAGGGCTCACATTTCTAAGATTAACTGTCAAGTTAAAATTATCACCTATAGCTGGTGCAATTTCAGTTGAATAGGATTCATGAGTACTATAATTAATCGCAACAGTTCTAACAAATGGAATGTAAGAGTCATAATCAATTGATGCCAGAATATAAACCTCATTTGTAAAACTCACTATTTTAGACGTATTTCCTCCTTCAATATTTTCTGGATTATGGTATGAAATTGAAATTTGATTAATAGATATTGAATTTGGAATATAAAATGTAAAATTTAGTGATATTTCTTGTAAGGGACTCAATTCGGCTAAGAAATATGTTAAATTACTATTTTGAAGCGTGAAATTATTAGTTTTTTCAATTATGCCAGGAATTAATAATGAAATTGTTATATTTTTAGCTATATTAGAACCAATATTCTTTAGGAAAATTGTATAAGTATTGAGATCCCCAGGATTTGAATTAAAATTAGTTAAAGAAGAATTTGCTATCAATAATGCTGCATTATAAGTACTAAGTGGAATTGAATTTGAATGCCTCTCAAATTGAATATTACCCGTTGAAGAGCTAAAAAAGACATATGATCCTTGATCCTCATAAATATTAATATCTCTGTTAGAAAATTCAATATCTAGATCATTAATGGATATATTAAACATTTCTGAATCAGAACCCGTAATTCTAAAAAGCACAGTATAGTCATTATTTTCTGGCGAATAAAAAATCCAATTTAGAGAATCGTTATTTTTAATGATGGAGAATGTCCAGCTGTTATTTATAATAGAGTCTAAATATGGATCAATATTTCTAAATTCTTCTTTACTAAAATCAAAAATTTCAAAATTAAGTGATTGTAAATCATCCGGAGCACTGAAATTTATTATTATAGAGACACTTTCTAAAGTATTATTAATAAAATCAATTTTAGTATCATTTTTAAAAATAAATTCAATTTGAATCCTTTGTTCTAAAAACTTTTCAGCGGAATCAATTATCCAGCTTTCATTATCATTTAATAATGCCATTGCTGGTGTTGTTCCAGTATTTTCTGACCCCAAGATAATTCTTGGTGTTGATGGGGTGGATTGAATCGTGAAATTATTTCTATAAAACGGAGAAAACGTGTCTAAATTTGCAATAGAATAGTTGTTAATTTGATATGAAATAATTTCACCTGGATTCAATTTCCAATTATCATCATTCCATATACTATTATTATTCATAAACAGATCTTTAATCTCGGTAGGAGTGAGCCCTAAAATTAATAATGCATCAATTATTAGAGGATAACCTGTGATTAGTTTGTTAATTACATTGTCCATTCTTTCATTATAGGGCCATAAATTTGTAAAATTAAGTAAATCTGGATAGAAAGCATCATATACACCTGTACCAAACGTATCAAAACAAAATATTCGAGGATCTTCATCAAAATTAAAAAAATCTTCTAATGAATCATATTGATTTGGATACTCAATCCGAATAATTTCCCATATAGTATCTTGAAGTTGATCAGCAAGTTGTTGATTGCCAAGTGTTAGAAGAAGAAAGAAGTTATTTAGTTCAAGAGGAACTGGGGTAGGAATCCCCCAAGCAATAGTGTTTCCAACATTTTTTGTAGAGATGTAATATGAAAAATTTCTAAATGCTCCATATGATCCATTCCCTCCAATTATTTCTTTCTTAAGTATTAAATTAGGTTCTGAATTAGAAGTATTGTATGTAACTGAAAGATCTTCAATAGGATTTATAATACCTGTTGGAATAAAAGAAAAACCTTGAAACCCTAGTATTTGAATTATATTAATTATATCAGATGGATTTTCCAGATTAACTGGTTTAATATAGGAATGTTTTATACCTTCTTCATTAACCCAGAATAAATCAAATGAATAATTTTTTAATTGTTCAATATCTAAATCAATTCCACTTAGATAAAAAATTAAACCTACTTGTTCTAATAGATATTCGGAAAATTCATAATTTGTTGGAGTTGCATCAATAATATCTGTACATAATATATTAATTTCAATTTCACTCATAAAAGCACCCGCCAGAGCAATATAAATTTTTTCACTTGGAGCTAGAGGTTCACCCTCATAACCTAATGAGTTCCATAAATTGAAATTATATTGATTATCATTAATTTTCTGTATACCTCCACTCAAACCCTCATATTGAATTGATATTGTTGCATAGTTTGAATCAGACGCAAGTGTAAACGAACTAAAACTTTCAATAAGTTGCTCTAATTCATCTTCTGAAATTGTTACATTAAATATATCTCCATAGATCTCCGCTGTATTATTGAATTGATCGATTACATTTTCAACTTCTATTCCTTCAAGGAAAGATAAATCTAGGGATTCTAAATTAAAATTAACCTGATCTATTTCAATATCATATTCTCCTTCAAAAAAATCTAATGAATTAAGTAGCATAAAACTAGAGGAAATATGATA
This sequence comes from Candidatus Hermodarchaeota archaeon, assembly GCA_048885925.1. Lineage (GTDB taxonomy): Archaea > Asgardarchaeota > Lokiarchaeia > Sigyniarchaeales > SOKP01 > Loki-b32. The sequence goes on along the minus strand of JBHLLG010000001.1, from coordinate 201,825 downwards.
ATTTTCCACGTATTCTTGGCTCGTTAAACGTTCGAAATCAAAAGCTTTCCAATACCCATCCATCGGAAAATTACTTGTAAGCTCACTTAGAAAACAATCCCAATTTGGACAAGCTCCAACAAAAGGAAAAAAATTGGGTTCTGATGTATTAACCATTATCAGATCGATCATAAATTTTCTTTTAATTATCTCAAGCGCTCTTTCTGCTCTTAATTTTGCATCAGAACTCTTCAAATCCTTATCATAAAAAAGAAATCCAGCAAAATTATTGAAACTTGTAGAATAGTGAGAAGATAATCCGCTCTCAGTTAAGATTCTTGGAAAAATTTCCGAATTTATACCATTTGAAGCACTTATAAATACATTACATTTATAGAAAGCAGGATCATTTGAGTCAAATTGAGAAAGAATGTTAGTGTCATTTGTAAAAAGTGATTGTTTAATAATAGATTTATTTCCAGCAACAAATGCATCAATGCTTTCAGAATAAAGATCAGAGCCAGCTATATCTGAAGATTTCAAATGATTCTTATTAATCTCTAATACATTTGTTTCTTCTATAAAGATATTTTTCTTAGAATAATCTATTATTGTGATTAAGGGTGTGAGAAAGGCCATGAAAAGTAAAATATAAATTATTATTATTTTATTTATTCTCATTATTTTTGCACCCCATTAAAGCGATTCTCTATATATTTCTACGATTTTCTTTTTTCTAACTTTCCTTAACAATAACTTCATTCCTAAGAAAATCATTACAAAAGAAAGTAGGTAAATTAATATAATATTAAACCAAGGTACATAAATTAAACTTGGCATCCCTAGAAATGTCCCCATCATTTGACTTGTCACAAGCCAACTTGTAAGCCAACCAACTATAATCCCTACAGTCCCACTACTTATCATTATTATTAAAGACTCAAGAATAAATAAGCGATTGATTTCTCTCCCTTTTAAACCTAAAGTTCTCACAATGCCAATCTCTTTATATCTTTCTATTATTGTGGAGTATGAAGAGGAAAGTAATCCAAAAACACAAATAAATACTGTAGTTAGCGAAATAAGGGTAAAAAGTGTATCTAATACAAAAAAAGCTGATCTTTGTTGTGCTAGCATTCTAGCAAGATTAGATACCCTAAAATTATAATTTACTTGATATAAATCCTCAATAGTTTTCTCAATATGATGAGCTTCAGATAATTTATCTTCTCGGAGTTTAACAAAAATTTTATCTAAATAAGGTACTGGAGGAATATCCAAAATTTGCAAATATACTTCGTTTGAGATTAACACCCCACCCATCGATGCAGCCATTACTGTCCCTGAAAATTCTTGAGAAAATCCTGGCATACTTTTTGCTGCCCCAACAATTCGGAAAGGATATATTTCTAACTCATCACCTCTTTGAATTACAATCCTAACTCTATCCCCCAATAACAAATCCATATTTATCGAAATAGCCTCAGAGATAATACAAGTATATGGCTGACCCGTATCAAATAAACTATTAAATGAAGTATCAATATTTCCAGAAGTCATTTCTATAAATTGTCGCTTCACAGTAAAAGGATATTCTTCATCAACTCCGATTAATGTAATTTCTTGTGTACTTAAACCTGCATAATCGCCTATTTCTGCTACAAATTCTTTCTTCTCCTCCCCGTAAATTTGAGTTAGTTGATAAGGCATGGCTAAGACAGATGAAACTTTCTCAATCCCGTCGATAGCCATTAGATTTTCTTCAAATTCTGTGGTAATGATTTTGTTAGGATTTATAGAATCTATATTATATTGCAGTTTTACTGATTCTTTTCTATTAATTGAATTTTCATTGCTAACCATGATACCAAAACCACCACCTCCAAAAGGATCTTGAAATCTCTGATCAGCTTCTTTCCAACCAGTAGTTTCAATAACTAGATCTGACCCATATGATAATTGAGTTATAGCGGAATATTGAGCTGATAGAGTATTGATAAGTGATGAGGTAAAAATGACGAACGAGAAAGACAATGCAAAAATAATAATAGTGCTAGAATTTCTTCGCTGATATCTAAAAATAAAGATTTTAATGACATTATGTAATTTTCGGGCAAATGGGCGAAAAAGTTCAATCACCAACCTCAAAATTAATGGTATCAGCCCCAAACCTGCGAGTGTCAAACCAATATTAAATATTAGCAAAATTGCTATCAACGTTCCAGCAAAGAGTGATAAATCACTTGCAACCATAATTCGAGGGATTACATAAAAGACAAATCCTCCATTAAATGCTAAAATAATCCCAACTAAAATTAATTTATAATTCACCGTAGCTTTCTTTTGTAGATGATATAATGTATCTTCATGACGATATGGGTGAATAGATTCGATTAACTGAAGACGCATTACTTTGAATGCAGGTGATATACTAACAATTAATCCTACACTAATACCCATAATATATGATATTATAATAGACCACCATGTAAATGTAAAAGGTATATGACCAAATCCCAATGTACTTTGCGAAATTACAGTATTTGCAAAAGGTATTATTATAAATCGGGAAATAATAAATGCTGTTATAATTCCTGAAATAGCTCCAAAATTACATAATAAAAATCCCTGCATCAGCACAATAGCTAAATTATACCTTTTGTTTGCCCCTAAAGTTCTAAATATACCAAATTCTCTTATTCGTTCTTCCACAGAGGTTTTTAATATACCATTAATAAGAACACCTGAAATAAGCATTGATATAATTGAAACGAAAACAAATACTATAACAATAAATACATTGAGGGATTCGTACCATCCTAAGACTCTTAATTTAGGTAAATCTATATTATATTCATTGATTCCGATTGCAATCTGAATATCTGCAACAATATTTTTAATAAATGCTTTAGAATCCTCTAAATTCCTAATATCATACAAACTACTGCTTCCTTTAAATGTTAATATTAAATCGCTACATTTTCCTATGAATAATTCTTGGCCAAAATATTGATAAAGAGTATTAATGTCAACAACAATTAAATTTCTATTACGGTACAGCACTGGCCATTTTAAGTTGAAATCGAAAATTTTATCGATTATTAGATTTTTTGTACGGTTAAGGGTAATATTCCCATAAGTTAATTCCATTTTAATTTCTATTGTATCACCTTCAGAATATTTAATAATATCATTGAAGCCATAATAAATCGCGCAGTGATTTAAAGGTAGCTCATATAAATCGAGCAATTGATTATCAATAGGATGCAAAAAAGATCCAAAATTTAACTGATTTTCCAAAGTAAAATTTATTGCTGAAATTGTGCACCATTCTTCTTCATTTGTTATGTTTGTTGTATAATAACCTTCTGAAATATTAACTGATCCCTCTATTTCCATTCTTGGTATGAAATTTTCAATAGCATTTGTTGTTTCTTGAATTATGTTAATAAGAGGATTATATTCAAAATAGGAGGATCTATTATCAGGTTCTTCATTATAATGTCTTACAGAAATTACAGCATCTTGATTGCCGGAATCTATAGATAAATAGTCCACAAAACCCACAGCAATAGAATCTGATAGAAATAGTACAACTGTAAGAAGACCTATAGAAATAAGCATTCCAATTATTGCTAATATTGCTCTAATCTTTTGCTTTTTAAGATCAAGAAATGCATATTTAAAAATTAGCTTAATATTTGTCATATGGCTAATATATATTCGATTTTAGTTTACATTTTTTAATTTAGAATTAATAAATCTCCCTCAATTTTACCCAAAAGATTATTCTCTTCAATTAACTCCTGTAGAACATCATTAAAATGTTCTGGTAAATTTATAACTATAGAAGAAGGAACATTATTTCTTATTTCATTTATTGGAATCTCATTTTTGCCTTGATTTGCGTAAAGGTATTGAAAAATCTTACTTTTGCACTTCTCCTTATTTATTTCAGTCTCTTGTTTTCGTTTTAGTTGCATAATATCGGTTTCTTTTAATCCACCCACTTTTCCTTCATGGGTTAGTTTTCCATCTCTCATATGGAATACTCGAGTAGCAAATTCAGAAACTGCTGCATCATGGCTTACTGCAACGAATGTAGCACCACGTTTATTTAGATCTCGAAGAAGGTTTAAGATCATTACGCCTGTTTTTGAGTCCAAATCACCCGTTGGTTCATCCAACACACAAATTGCGGGATCATTCGCAAAAGCTCTTGCAATGGCAACCCTTTGTTGTTCGCCTCCACTCAATTCAGAAGGGGTATGATGTGCTCTTTCATCTAGTCCAACTAATCGTAAAAGATCCATTGCTTTCTTTCTTTTACCTCGCCGACTTAATTTCCCTGAAAAATGTAATGGGACCATCACATTCTCCATAGCTGTCATTTGTGGGAGAAGATTATAGAATTGAAAAACAAATCCGATTCTTTCACGTCTTATTTCTGCTAAATCATTATCTGAAAGCATTGAGATATTACGCCCCTCTAAAAAGATCTTTCCCCGAGTTGGGGTGTCTAATCCACCAATCAAGTTTAATAAAGTTGTTTTCCCAGATCCTGATGGACCCATAATGTCTACGAAATCTCCTGAATCGATTGTTAAATCAACGCCTCGCAAAGCTGCGACTGCAGTAGTCCCAAGTAGATAGGTTTTGTGAAGACCGTCAACTACAATTAGATGTTCGTAATCCTTTCCGATTATCTTCCCATCAAGAGATTCTATCTTCATCTTTTTCTTTTCACTCCTCGATTGAGTAAGTATAGCATTTTTTTCTTGCTTAATTTTTTCCTGTTCTTTCTTTTTCACCCATTTTTTAAAATCTTTTGAAATCTCTCCTTTCCATATTGCTAATTTTCCCGTTGCTTCTTCATAATCTTCCATTTCTGGTGTTTTTTTTATTATTGGCGATTTGGACATTTTAAATTCCCTCTACTCTCTTTTTTTCTTTCTTTTAAACATCTATTGATATTTTTTAAGGAATTTTTTATTTTAATATATCAAGATGGTAAAATAAACTTTTTCAGATCATTAATTTGATTCAATTAATGAAATTTAGATAATTTTTAAAAAATTTAGTTTCTAATTTATTAGAACAATCAAACTACTTCATTATTTTGTACATAAATTAGAAATGGTAATAAAAAAGTAAATAAGCATTTTAAGAATCGTTGTTTTGGTTATTTATTAAAAAATCTAATATTTTTGCATAAATATCTTTATCTGCATCTTTTTTATTAGTAAATCTAGTGGACTTCAGCCTTTTAGGTAATTTTACTATTTCTTTTTGATTAATTTTTTCTAAGATTTTGGGATTTTTAGCGACCCATATCAATTCATGCTCAAGACCTTTTTTTTCATAATCTAATTTAATCACGATATTGGTCTTGAATTTTTTCTGTAAATACTCTAATAACAGATTTTTACTTGAAATTATAGAATCATCAATGATAGAATTTAAATCATCATAGAAAGGATCAATCATTTTATGTTCTACTAAACTTAAGTCTAGATTAGAATCAAGAAATAGAGCTCCACATAAAGCTTCAAAAATATCAGCAGGAATTCGAGTACCCTTTATTTTTTGCTTTTCTGTTTTAAAGATGTATTCTTCTAAATTAATTTTTTTCGCAACTCTTTTGAATTTTTTATCACTCTCGAGAAGTGCTTTAATTTTTGTAATTTCTCCTGGATCCGTTATACCTCTTTTATATAATTTTAAAATAAAAATAATCTTAATAACAGCATCACCCAGAGTTTCTAAGGCTTCATAATTTCTCGATCCTTTCAAATGTGACAATTGAGGTGTTGTTAAAGCCTGTTCTAAAAAGGATATATCTTTGAACTCATACCCAATGAACTCTTGAAATTTATGCAGTTTTTCTTTCTCAGTCGTAAACATAATCTAAATAACAATTATTTTCAGTTAAATTTAAAAATTTAGACTAAAATTTAATATATTATGGAAAGAGGAAATAAGGAAAAAATTCTTGATATGATTGAATCTATTGAAAAAAAAAATTCTGAAATAATGGATTATATTACAAATATCTCAATTCCCTCTAGAAATGAGATGTTAAAAGAAATTACTCAGAATATTATCAATAAAAATTCCATATTACGAGAATTCATAGGAATGGAATCTCAAATCAAATCGAAAGAAGAAATGGAGAAAGTATCATCTAACCTTATAATTGAAGATTTTCTAAATAAAATACAAAAAAATCCATATAAGAAAGTTATATTTTTAAGAGAATTTCTTGATTTGTTTCAGGATTCCATATCAGAAAATGATAAAGAGGTAATTCTCAATTCCTTAAAAGATGAAAATAATAATGAGAAATTAAAAGAAAGGATGATATCCTTAATGGATATATTTAATCTTAAATTATAATTCAAATAGTTGAAGTAAAACTAATACATGCTTTAATCCTCTAAATTTTATTTTTCCTGTCAACCATTTTCGAAAAACTTTTCCCATTGAGATACTATCGCTTCCTAGAAGCTCTAGAAACATAGGTGTCGTAGTCTCCAATAACCCATCCCATCCAGCATTTTTCTTTTTAATATTCTCTTTAGGTGAATTTTGTATTCCTTCTACGTAAATCTTTCCTTTATCTATTATTAATAAAGCTGCCCATTTTCCATCCTTTGCATTTAACAATACTTTTACTTCTGTATCTTTAAATTTCTCTTTAAATTTTTCATTTTGATTCAGAGGTTCAATTTGCTTAGACACAATTCCAGCGAAACCTTTTAACTTTTTTTTCTCTTCTGACATATATATCAAATTTAGAAAGTTTGTAGTATTAATTTGTTAAAATTTTTTTTCTAATTATAATTTAATTACTTCTCAAACAATTTAAAGATTTAATCTTAAGAATTAAAATTTGGATAATAAAATATTAGTCAAGAAATAGGAAGAATAAATGAGCTATCGTATAGCTCCCCTAATAAGAACATTAAAAACTATCCATTTCAGAACTACCAAAAAATTCTTCGTAAGCCTTGCGATCTTGAGCGGAAATTTTTTCGCCTTTTAAACCTTCTTTGATGATTATTGGAGCAGCTTCTTTCTCATCATGCTTGATTGACTTTTTTATTGTATAGTCTTCTGGATTTGAAGTGTCCAATTTGAATTCTACTTCGCATGCTTTACAGAATAATTTTCCATCTCTGGGGATTAAAATATTATCACAGTTCGGACAGAAACGCATCATAGTTTTATTGTTTACGCACTTTTTATGTTTTTCTAATTTTTTTTATTTAAACTTATTGTTTATTACGGGTAATTGTATCAGAAATATAAAAAATAAATACAACTTATAAATTTAACGCATAACTAACAAAAATGTTACGTTAATACGTATTTAAATTTCTAGTTTAAATTATTAGTTTACTATTAAAAAAAAAATAAAAAGTAAACTCTTAATTATGTATAGCAAACAGATATTTCATAAAAATTTAGAATCCAGATTTGATAAAAAGAATATTTAATTAAATAAATATTATGTAAATAATAGCTCTTCAGCGTTTTTAATATATTATAAAAAAAAATTATTTTAAAAAACTAATAATTTAATGATTAATAAATCAAAAATAGACTAATAGATGTGAATCAATATTTTTTTCAAAAGCAAAGATGTTTTAATCATTGCTCATAGAGGTGCAAGTAGTATTGCGCCTGAAAACACACTTCAAGCATTTCAAAAAGCAATTGAATTAGGAGCAGATATAATAGAATTTGATGTTAGAAAAACTCTAGATGATAAAATAGTTATTTCTCATGATAATAGTTTAATTCGCATCACTGGTAAACTTGGATCAATAAGAAGTATGACTCTTGAACAATTAAGAGAGTTAGACTTTGGAGCGGGAGAAAAAATACCTACATTAGAAGAGCTAATTAAATTAACAAAAAGAAAAATAGGATTGAACTGTGAAGTAAAAGTAAGAGGAATTGAACAGGAATTGGTTGATATCTTTCGAGATGCTGATCTTCTTGACTCAATAATAATTAGTTCCTTTAAAAATGATGTTTTGAATAAAATTCAAAAAATCGAACCAAAAGTAAGATTGGCTGCTTTAAACCCAAATAAGTATGGGTGGATAAGCAGTTGGATTTCAAGAAAGAAAATGATTAAAAAAGCAAAATATAATAGGTTTTATGCTATTAATCCAATACACTTTCTTATTAATAAGAAATTTATTGGTAAAGCTCATCAGAGTAATTTAAAAGTTTTTCCATGGACAGTTAATTCAGAATCGAGGATGGAAGAATTAGTAAGATTAGGAGTTGATGGTATCATTACCAATGATATTCAAATGTTAAAAAATTATTTGATGCAAATTAAATAAATTTGAAGTTCTAATTTCAACAATTTAGAGAGCCAATATAATTTGAGCCAACAAGTAAAGAAACCACTTATAATTGGACATAGGGGTGCTTACGATGAAGCTCCTGAGAATTCTTTAAAAGGATTTAAAAAAGCTATTGAACTGGGTGCTGATTATATAGAATTTGATGTACATGAATCTCAAGATGGGGCGCTTGTAGTAATTCATAATATTGATATACTTAGAAGAATGGGTATTAATCGCTCTATAGACCAAATGAAATTGAAAGAATTAAAAAAACTGGATCTTGGAGAAGGGGAATGCGTTCCTGAATTATGGGAAGTAATAAAGCTTGCTAAGGGAAAAATAAAATTACTTTGTGAAATAAAAGCTCAGGGCATTTCAAAAAAAGTAATAAATCTTTTAAAAGATGAAGAAGTAATAGATACTACAATAATCCAGTCCTTTCTAATTGATGAGTTATTAGAAGTGAGGAAAATTGAACCACACTTAGAATTAGCAGCTATCGTACCATTTAATGAAAATTTTATCCCCGAATGGGATAAAAGAAAAAAAATGGTTCAAGATGTAATAACTTTAAATTTTCCGATAGTTGTTACTCGACATAAGAATGTAGATAAGGATTTAATTGAATATTCTCATAAACGCAATTTGAAAGTATTTACTTATACAATTAACACAATGAGAACAATGATAAAAATGATAGAAATTGGTGTTGATGGCATAATTGTAAATAGTATTTCAAAAGCAAAAAAATTATTCAATAAAAAGATGAAAAAGAAATAAAAAACAACTTTCAAAAAATTCTTATGAATGATAACAATGAAATTTTGATAATTGGACATGCGGGTGGGAAGAAAACAGGACCAGAAAATACTCTTAAAGCTTTTAATAAGGCATTAGAACTAAAAGCTGATTACATCGAACTTGATTTAAGAATGTCTAAAGATAATGAAGTTATTATCTTTCATGATCCAGACACCTTTAATATCACAGCAGAACCTGGATTAGTAAAAAACAAAACTTTGAAAGAACTAAAAAAATTAGATGTTGGAGAGGGAGAAAGAATTCCAACCTTTCGAGAAATCATCGAATTTGCAAATAATAAGATCAATTTATTACTTCACATTGCTGCTGCTAATATGGAGGACAAAATAATAAATCTTTTGAAAGAATATAATTATATTGATACTACAATTATTTCTTGTATGGTGCATAGATATCTGTTTAAATTTAGAGACTTAGAACCAAACTTAAAGCTAGCAGCACTAGAGAATTTGCATTCTGATGGACTTATTAAATGGGATGTTCGAAGGAAATTAATCGATAAGGCGATAAATAATAAATTCTATGCCATAAATCCCGAATATCATCTGGTTGACGCCCAATTTATTTCTTATGCTCATCAAAAAAACTTAAAAGTCTTTCCTTGGACGATTAATGAACAAAGAATTATGAGAAAATTAGTAGCATTAGGTGTTGATGGAATTATAACTGATGATATTGCTTTATTAAATCAAGTCTTGAGTAATTCTTATTAATAAAGTATTTTAGTCAAAAGCTATTATTCTATATAATTAAATTATCTATTTTATATATATTTTCATATGTCTACTATAGAATCTCCTCAAAATATAAATTTTGACAAATTATTTTTTCCTAAATCAATTGGAATAATTGGAGTGAGTCGTGATCCTGGTAGCGGAGGTTTTTTCCTCAGATGCATGAGAAATCGATTTAAGGGTCCAATCTATTTGTTTAATCCACGTTTAAGCGGACAAGAATTATATGGATATAAAATTTATAGTTCTATTCTTGAAATTAATGAACCTATAGATTATGCAATACTAGCTGTTCCTGCTCGGTTATGTCCTCAATTAATGGAAGAAGTTGGTCAAAAAGGAGTACCTTTTGCGACAGTTTTTGCATCTGGATTCCGCGAAGTAGGGAATGAATCCCTGGAAAAAGAGTTATTAAATGTAGCAAAAAAATATAACGTAAGAATTATAGGTCCTAATTGTATAGGAATTTATAATCCCAAAGCGGGACTCTATTTTGCATTAGAACAATCCAGAAAAGCAGGGAATTTTGGAGGAGTGTTTCAATCAGGTGGAATTGCCCAAAATTTATCACAATTAGTTGTTTCTTATGGACTTCATGTTTCAAAGTTTATATCTATTGGAAACGCCTTAGATTTATCACCAGCAGAATTCTTAGAATATTTTCTCAATGATGATTATACAAGAATTATTGGATTATATATTGAAAACTTAAGATCTACGAAAGAAGGCAGAAAATTTATGAAAATGGTAAAACAGTGTAATTTGAATAGGAAACCAGTTATTTTATGGAGAGCAGGTTTTGGAGAAGCAACAAAAAAAGCAATTTTATCACATACAGGAGGTCTTGCAGGCAATAACGCTATTTGGACTGCAGTGGCTAAACAAACAGGTAGTTGTATAGTAAATAATTCAAATGAACTCGCAGCATTAGCCTCAACTTTTAATTTAACTTATTTACCAGACACAAGATCCGTTGGAGTTATTGGAATTGGAGGGGGATCCACAATAGAAGCTATTGATATTCTTGAAAAATACAACTTAAAAATCCCAAGTCTAACAGAAAAAACAATAAATAAGATGAAAAGATTTCTACCTAACGTAAATACCAATTTTACAAATCCTTTAGATCTCGGAGGTTCAGGTATCCAACCTAATATTTATTATAGAACAATTTTGGCATTGGACAAAGATCCAAATATATCCTCAATAGTATTTATTAAAGATCCTGAAAGATTTGGTAGTTTTCAAGATATACTAGAAGAAATGGGTTTTAAAGATTTAGATCTTAATAGGGAGTTTATAAGATATATATCCAAAGCGAAGAGAATTTGTACTAAACCAATGTATTGTGTCATGCTAAAAATTAATGAAGGTTTTGAGGAATATAAAAGTAGGTATAAATTCAAATTGAAACTTCTGAATCGTAATGTTCCCGTTTTTGAAAGTTTAGAGTTGGCAGGAGTAGTTTTAGATAAAGTAAATTCATACAGAGAATTCTTACAAAAACATGGTAAATTCCCTAAAAGATAAGTAAAATCAAAAATACTCTTTTTTTCCACTTAATTTTTATTATTAGTATCTATTGGCCGACCGGGACTACCTTGATAATAAAATTTTCCCGATTTTCCTCGCCAGCTTTTATGTAGTACTGTATTTGGATATATAACGTTATTATCCGTAGTGAGTGCCCCGCAACCCATAATTATTCCGGGGTATAAGGTGTTATTTTTACCAATTTTAATCTCAAGCATCGTAATTTTACCAAAAATAGAGTTTACAGCATGACTAGAAAGTGCACTAGTTGGATAAATAAATACATTATCCCCAATATCTGTGAACTCTAATCCTACATATGCATCATTATAAATAACATTCTTACCAATCTTATTATGACTTACTCTTCTTAAAGTTCGATTAATAAGCCATGGAAATGGTGATTTTGAAGTTAACCATATAGGATATTTAATTATAAACCCTCTTTTGTGATAATATTTCATCATTCGACCTTCCTCGCTTTTTACATCATCAAGCACCCTCCTAAAAACTCCCTCTTTTGGAGGAGATTTTTTATTCCAGCTTCGAGCCCAGAAAGCGGTGAATTCAATTAAAATAATAAGATATATGTAGTAAAGAATCAAGAAAACAATTGGTAATAGAAATATGTGAATAATGGGAGGTATAGAAAATAAATTAATAAGGCCATATTCCAATAATAGGAAAAGTCCCAAGCAAACATAAAGAGGTACTAAAAAACTTATAAAATTAATTTTAAAAAAATCTAGAGCAGGAAGCTCTACTGTTTTTTCTTGTTTTTCTTCAAAACTTAACTCATCTGTTTTTGATGGTTTATCAATTTCCATAATTTAACTAATATTAACAGATTATAAAAAACTATTTGACAAATATTATGTCTTTTTTTACGATTTTATAATTTCTTCAAGTTTCTTAAATTGTTCTTTTTGCATCAATGGCACAATCTTTTTAAAAGCCATAATAAATGCAACAAATGCAATTAAACCCATTACAAGTCCAAAAAAGTAAGCATTAAACTCTTGAATTAACAATGTTCCTAATAATGGGCCTATAATTTGGGCAATACTATCTAATGTTGAAGTATAACCATTTATTTTTCCAATTTCTTTTGGTGTAACAGTTTCAGTTACTTTACTCATTAACAAACCTCTTGCGCTTGAAACCCCATAACTTATAATTACCATTAAGGTTATGAAGATCCAAGTTGTTGGATAGAAACTTCCAAAAACTCCAAATAGGAAAAAAGTAACCGTTAAAATCAACAATCCAAGTATTGTCATATTCCGTTCACCAAATTTTCGCATACTCGGTTTAAACAATGTAAAACGTACAATTGCGCGTGATACGCCTGAAATTGTCAATAAAATACTCACTCCAAATGTATCAAGTCCTAAGATTAAGCCAATAAAAATTGCTAAGGTTGTAACATACATTGTGAATGAAAATGTATGAAAAGCAAACTGTGTTAATAGATATAATGCTTCTTTATTTTTTCTTAACTTTATTTTTATTTTAATTTCTTTTTTAGCAGTTTCTCTAATCGATTTTGGCCATGATTCCTTTATAAAGAAGGCTGTTATTATAATAGTTAAAAAGGAAAATCCTGCCGAAATCAAACCAGGAAGTGCTATAGGATAGTTTGGGCCAAATATAAAATATAATGATAAAAAACCTGCCAATCCCGGAGCTACAAGACCTGCCAAAGTATGAGCTACCCCAATATTGGTCATTTGAAGTCCTCGCTCTCTAGGAGGTACTCTATCTGTAATAATTGCTTTAGTTATAGGATAATTTCCTCCAAAAATACCATCAACAATTCTAGCAATGAAAAGTAGAGTAAGAGAATTTGAAAATGCTAAAATTAAAAAAGCTGAACAAGTTCCTGCTTCAGCAATTAAAAGCATAGGTTTTCTACCAAATTTATCACTTAGTTTCCCCCACATTGGTGCAGAAAAAAGGGTAAAAATAGCATTTGTTGCTAGAAGTAATCCAATAACTAATGGTGTAGTGTTATATGTTACAATTAATGAAGGTAAATATGGAATTATTATATAAAATCCTAAAATATCAACAAAGAGTCCTATCCATAAAGCGCTTAATTCGGGATATTTAGACTTAATTGAATATTTTTTATTTTGACGATTTGGCAATTGTTGCTCCATTTCTGTATAAATAATAAGGGTTATTGTAAGTTAGATCGGAAAATTTAGAATGCCTTTTAAAATTTCTATCTAGAAAAAATTACTTTTTTTCCATCTAAATAAATTGAATTTTAACATTTCAAAAAGTCAATAATAATCTTATTAACTTCAGAAGCTCTTGTTTTGGGCGATTCATGACCTGCTTTTTCAATAACTCTAAAAATGCTATTGGGAATTCTTTTATGCATTTCTTCAATAGTATTCATTGAACATACTTTATCATGCGAAGCTGCCAATAGTAGAGTAGGACTTTTTATTTGACATAATTTCTCCATTGTATTAAATCCCTTAAGTGCCTCTATTTGGAGTTCAATATCACGTACATTTGGCATAAGAATCGTGCTTTCTCGAATCTCATCTTCAGCTGACCATATTCCAAAAAATTTTTTTTTAGGATTTTCTTTTAGTTCTTTTCGATATTTACGATAAAACCAGATATGAGCGTTATCCCAAAATGCCTTCTCAGGATTTTTTTTAATTAGTTCTAATTGTTCTAATCTATTTTTTTTCAATAACTCTAACCCTACATTATCTGGGGCACCACTGACAGTATTTACTAATACTAATTTATTAACATATTCAGGATATTTTAGAACAAATTGCTGAGCAATAATTCCTCCCATAGAAGTACCTAAAATATGAGATTTTTTTATTTCAAGAAAATCTAACAAGTTTCGAATATCATCCGCAAGCGTTTGCATAGTATAGTGATCTTTAATCCTTTGAGATTTTCCAGCACCACGATTATCAAATGTTATTACTTTAAATTCTTTAGATAAAACAGGAACTTGGCATTTATAGCCTTCTTTTCTTGAACCAAAGCCATGAATTAAAGTTATAGGATATCCTTTACCATGGATTTCATAACAAACTTTAATCCCATTTATATTTGCATAAAATTCAGTCATAATTTATATATTTTAATTTTCTAAGAAATCTAAAATTAGCTTATTAACCTCTGGAGCTTTTTCTAAACAAGATCCATGCCCTACACCTTCAAGGATTACCAATTTACTATTTGGTATTTTTTCATGAATCAATTCACTTTTAGATTTTGGCAAGGTTTTATCATGTGAAGCAGTTATAATTAATGTTTTATTTTTAATTGTTGGTAACTTCTCAACAACATTAAAATTTAAAAGTGCATTTGTTTGATTTTTGCTATCTTGAGGAGTAGAAGGTGCATTTAAAAAGTCCATAATCAAATCCTCTGTTGAGAATAAACCATGTATTTTCTTTTTAGGGTCTACTTTTAATTCCTTTCTAAATTTCCTTGAAAAACCCCCAACTCCATAATCCCAGTATGCTTGTTCTCTATCTTTCAAAATTGCTTCATATTTAGCAATTTTACTTTGTTTATACATTTCAATTCCACTAGGATCACTTGGGAAATTAGGAGTTGTATTTATTAGAATTAATTTATCAACTTTTTCATTATAATTAATCACAAAAGTTTGTGCAATCATTCCACCAAGAGATAATCCAATAATATGTGCTTTATCAACTTTAAGATGTTCCATCAAGGAATTTATATCATTTGCAAACATTTCCATTAAGTATGGTTCATCAGGGTGATCCGACTTCCCTGCACCTCTATTATCCATTATTATTACTTTAAATCTTTCTGATAATGGACCGACTTGAGCTAATTTCCATTCATCTTTAGTACTTCCAAATCCATGAATAAGAATAACCGGTTTTCCTTCTCCATGAATTTCATAGCAAATTTTTATACCATTCACATCAGCAAATAATTCAGTCATAATTAGTAAAAACTAGGAATAAAGATAAGTTTAATCCTTTAAAAAATCTATTAGAGAATTATTCACTTCGGGAGCATTTTCTAATGGAAAATAATGCCCTCCCTCAAATATGATTAATTTACTTCTTCTTAATTTATTATTTAATTCTATACTTACACTTTTTGGAGATATTCTATCTTTTTCTGCCGCAAGTACTAAAACTTCATTTGATATTTCATGGATTCTATCAATTGTATTTAATCCTGCTATAGCATTGATTCTATTTTCAATATCATGTGGTTGTGAAGAATCCTTAAAAACTAATTCCATTAAATCACTAGAATTAAAGATTCCATGGAATTTTTCTTCTGGTTTCTCATACAATTGTCTAAAAAAACTTCGAGAAAACCGTTGTTTCATTTTATCGAAAAATACTTTTTCAGGATTTTCTTCTTTCTCTTTATGGAAAGCTAATTGGCTTTTCTTGAACATTTCAAGCCCAGATTTATCTACAGGAATCTTTGTGAGAGCTGCTATAAGTACAAGTTTATTTACTCGCATTGGATACTGAAGAACTAAATACTGGGCTATCATTGCACCAGTTGCCCATCCGATTACATGGGCTTTTTGAATACCTAATACATCCAGAAGACATTTAACATCATCAGCAAGAGTTTCTAATTTATAGGGCTCTCTTGGATGATCTGAGTTTCCGGATCCCCTATTATCTAAAGATATCACTCTAAAATAATTGGCTAATGCTGGTATTTGAGCAACCCAAAATTCTTTATGTAAACCAAAACCATGAATTAAGACAATTGGATATCCTTCTCCATGAATATCGTAGCAAACTCTTATACCATTCACATCAGCAAATAAATTAGTCATAACAATTAAAAACTTGGAATGAAAATAAGTATTGTTATAAAATAATTATAAGAATTATTATATCTTTTATTATTTACTTTAATTATTGGTATTAAGGAATAATCTATGATAGAAAACAAATTATTAATCTCAAGCACTACTGGAAGTGATCTTCATGCGATCCACTATTTATACAATAAAAAATCGAGAAAAAAATCGATTCTAATGATGTGTCACGGTTTTAAAGGTGATAAATATGAATGGGGACGTTTTCCTGAATTGGCTAAAGCTTGTAAAAAAGAGGGATATGATGCTCTAATTTTTGACTTTACGGGTTCCGGAGAAAATGAAAGAGTACCTATTACATTATTTAAGCAGATTGCGGATTTAGAATCAGCATATAAATGGGTGCAAAATCAAGGTTATACTAATATTGCTATTTTAGGATTATCATTCGGAGGACTTACCGCATTAGGAGCTAATTTACCAGGAATCATTACCTATATTTTTTGGGCACCAGTGACGTTTCTTCATACCACTGATGATCAATCAACTTGGTTTAAGGACATAAACAAAGGTCCTGTAGAAATACCATCAACCATAGAAGAACGACCCGTTATTATCGATTTAAGTTTTATGACTGATTTTGCGAAGTTTCGAGTAAAAAATCATTTAAAAAAGTTAGATATTCCTATATTAATTGTACAAGGAACTTCTGATAATCAAGTTCCTTATGAATTAACAAGAAAAGCATTTAATCTTATACCAAGTAATGAAAAGAAGCTTATAGAAGTAGATAATGCACCTCATGACTTTAAAAAAGATCATCTGAAAAAGTTTATTAAACATACAATTGAATGGCTGAGGTTGCATTTAGTAGGAAATTGAATAATAACTATAAGTTTTAAATATGTAAAACTAAAATACAATTTACGAAACAAACTTTATCTTATTTTTCTAAAAATTCTATAATAGTTTGGTTAACTTCAGGAGCATTTTCTAAAGGAAAATAATGACTACCCTCAAATAATTTTATTATACTATTAGGAATCCTTTCTTTTATTTGAAAAGAAATGGCTTTAGGAGTCAATTTATCTTTTTCGCCAGCCATTATTAAAGTTTCCTTTTTAATTTCATGTAAACGATCCAATGTATCGTGTGTTCCCATAACGTTGGACATATTTATAATATCTCTAGGTTTCATAGGATCTATTTTTCCCATTTGTATTAAATCTTCAGCAGAAAAGATATCGTGGAACTTCTTCTTTGGATCTTCTTGCATTAACTTTAAGAATCCACGAGTTAATCTTAATTTCATTTTAGTATAAAATGTCTCTACTGGGTTTTTTAAAGCTGCTTCATATAATTCAATTTGATTTTTCTTCCAACTTTCAAGCCCACCAGGATCTTTTGGCCAATTTGGTAAAGTTGCCATCAAAACTAACTTATCAACATAATCAGGATATTGTAAACAGAAATTGATTAATACCATACCTCCAAAAGAGTGCCCTATAAAATGTGCTTTTGTAATATCTAAAAAATTTAATAATCCTCGAATCTCGTCTATATATGTCTCCATAGTGTAAGGTTCACTAGGGCGATCGCTTTTCCCAGCTCCTTTAAGATCGAAATAGATAACCTTGAATTTGCTTGATAAGGCTCCAATTTGAGCAATCCAAAATTCTTTTTTGACACCAAGTCCATGAATTAGAAATACAGGTTTACCCTCACCCTGCATTTTATAACAGATTTTTAACCCATTAATTTTAACAAATAAATGTTCATTCATCATAGTTAATAAATCCCTTAAAAATATAATTTTAACGTTTTAGTCAAAAATTTTTAATTACATCTTCTTTTCAATAATTTGTGGGAGTTTAAGCTTTAAGTATTTAAAATTTTCAATTATTTTAGATAATTCACTTTCAGAAATAAGTATTTTAGGCATTTTATTAGCGAAATTTTCATTTAAAGCTTTTAATATAATTGTCTTACCATAATAATTTCTTAGAAGATTTTGAATATCATAAGATTTTTCACCTATTTGATAAATTTTACATTTTTCAAGTTGCTGTTTTAGTTCATAGATTAGCTTAACTGTCCACACTTTAAACTTCGGGAATTTTTTTAAAACTTTCAGGTCTATAGAATCATATTCCTGATTTTTAATTAAATCTGCTAGCTTTTTTGAAATATATTTCTTAAGATCAAGTTTTAACTCTTGAAGTGAAGTTTTTTTTAAATCGCCCTTTTGAAAATCTTGTATAATTGTTGGTCTTATAAAAATCCTTGAATATTGTTCATATCCAATCATTTTCAGAACTTTATTATTGGAATTTGGTTCATTTATTATTTTTAAATACGCTTTATTGAGTTCTTTAACAATATTATTTTGAATAAAATCTTGAAACTCATTTTTAGATATTTCTTTATCAGGTAAAAAAGCATTGTTAAACTTCTCATATATTTTTTCAATCGCATCAAGTTCGTCAATTCGATAATTTCTTAAACTCTCTATTATATTTAGCGGTATATAAGAAGCAATATATTCAATTCCCTCCCATATTAATTCAATAGCCGATTTTATACTGATTCTCCTTAAAGGTTTCATTATTTTGATATTATCACTTTTTATTGCTATCGGTTTTCTCTCACATAATATTAAATCAAATGGTCTAATATAATGAGTTAGAGGATGTGATTTGTCTGGTATTAAAAATCCATCAGAAAATTGACAGATATAACTACCTAAAATAGGTTTTTGTGCTAAGTCCCATTCAATTAATATGAATTTTTCTAATTCTTGGAAGTTTACTTCATAATCTAATTCGACGATCGGATCAGATTGGACAATATTCATAATTTTTGGATCAGAACTCCCCCAAAAGTTTTTGATTTCAAAAGTAATTGGATTATTTCCACTAAAAATCTCAGCAAAAACAGGGAAATTCTCAATAAAGTTTTTTACTTCGGTATACTCTAAATGATGGCTTTCAAATCCACACTTTTCTAGAATATAATAATATAAATCTGACTCATTTTTATAAGTAGAACCCCAAATTAAAGAAGGGTAATTATATTTCTTGGTAAACTTCATTTGTCTTAATTTATCTGAGTTAGTATTTGCTATAACGAGTGATCTTAGAAAAGCATGTTTTGATTTAAGGCTCTCCTTATAAATTTCTCTTAATTGACGTTTATAATCATCAATTTTAGATTTAATTTTATTGTAATTATTAAATGCACAATCAATCATTATTTTTGAATAAGAATCAATTACTTCTTCTGATTCCATGTTCAATATTGCTTCATTAACTAAATCTAATGTAATTTTTTCCATAAATTCTTTCAAATCTAATTTATTCTTTTTTAAAATATCTTTAAAATAATCATCAACATATATTTTAGAATCCAAATTATGTAATAATAAATATCTAAGAATAGGCATATCTATCTTATAAATATCGGACTGTCTTAACGTTTTTATTAATTGATCCTTTGGAAAATTAATTAAAAGTTTCTTATTATTAATTAAAATCTCAACCTTCTTAGAAAAACCATACTCCTTCAGTCTAGAGATTGTAGAGCATATGATTTTTGGATAATCGTTTAAATATTTATTTACTATTTCTTTATATCTAACAGAATATTCCAGGAATAAATCAAATAATTCATACTTTAAAGTTATTTCTCCGATTTTATTTAAATAATCAAGACTCTTAGATTCTTCAAATGCTTGATTTAAGAAACTTATTGCTTCATAATATCTAGTTTGTTGGATTAAATCTTCAGCTTTAATAATGTAACTTTCTGTTTTGCTTTTTTTAACTAAATCAAAATTTGATGAAAAAATAATTCTATTATAATTTTGACAAATTGATTTACAGATATCAGTGTCAAGTAATAGAAAGATTTTTACAATATGCTTACAGAATTTAAATCCTTTTCTAAAATCTGGGCAATCGTGTATTATTTTAAACCCATTATTTTCTTGAATAATATGAATTACATATCTAGAATTCCCTGAACCTTGAACATCTGCTATAACTTTTATCTGTGGAACTTTTTCAGCATTGAAATTTATTATATTTTTATCTGGTATATTTTTTCCTCTACTTAATCGTGCTCCACGAGAATACCTCTTGAAAAAATCAATATTATTAAGATTATTTTTTAGATCTAATATGATCACCTGCTTAGTTTACAAAATGAAGATATTATTGGTTAGTAATAATTTCAGAGATCAATTTTGGAAAATCTCTCCACTGATTTAAGGTTAAAAGTACTCCATTTGCTTCATCTACCATTTTTTTTGCCATAACAGGAGAAAATCCAAATTTCGGAACAACCATTACAAATTTCACATCTTTTTCACTCACTTTTTTTAGTTCCAGCATACTATTTTTAAAGTCAAATACATCTGCATCTGTAAAAAGAATATTCAACTTGTGCTTTGACCTTGCCTTTTTTTCAAATTGATGATTTGCCCACTTAAGAGCAGAATTAATGCAAGTTCCGCCTCTTGCAGTAATATCTAGCAGCTCATCAACAACTTTCTCCAATTCAATTTCCTGATCCAAATCCTTAATTCTATGAGTATTTGATTCGAAGAATGTAAGAGATAATTCTTCTGGTTTGAAAGCATAGACAAGCATAGTTGCACAAAGTGCCATTTGGGATAATTTATGTCCTGTCATACTGCCACTTATATCTAATTCCATTACAAGACAACGAAGGCCTTGTGTTGTTTTTGAGACTAGAAAATCATCATTTGTAATCGTTTCTACAGTTTTTCCTCCCTCTAAAAGGTTACTTACTGTCTCTTCTAAATCTATTAACTCAAAATCATCACCCGGTGTATAAGGTATTACAATATTTTCTACAATCGGACCCGAATTTGCTGACCCAATAAGTGAATTTGCAGATCTAATACCTAAATCGATCATGATGTGTTTTATTATTTCTTTCAGTTTTCTTTTAACTTTCACTGATATGTTATGTCTTGAAAAAAACCATTGTTCAAGTAGATCTAATCCACTTCCAGCTCCCAAAGAAGAAAAAGCCATATCAAGAGCTTGATCCCCCATTTGCTCAGCAGTATTTAAAACTTGGGACATAAATCTTTCATTTAACGCACTTAATGCTTCTAAATTTGTAGTTTGTGGAGGGAGATTTCCTAAAGCGGATCTTACAACTTGATCAACTTGTTGAGGAGAAAGCTTCAATTGTTTTAGGTAATCTCTATAACCTTGATAATTGGTACTTCTTTCTTCAACCATTTGTTTAAAATATTTGAAGTCTGCTTCGACTAAGCTAAGAATCTCCGCTTCAGTCATATTTAATCTTTTTCCCGCTTTTTTTATTGAATCTAAATGTGGCAAAAAGCCCATTTCGTTAAAATTTTTTACATAATTTCTCAAATTTTCTTTACTTACTGCTAATTCTGTAGTTTGATTTACAATATCTTGAATTTTATTATTAAATTGAGATCTACATACAAAATCTGTACAATTATCCTTCTGAGCGATCAATATATCTGTAAGATTCTTCATTTGGGCATTTAGTACATCATTCTGATTAAAATCCTTTTTAATTGATTGGATTTCTTTATCAATTACATTGGACAATAATTTTCGCCATGAAGGGGTCTTCGTAGGATTCCTAATTAAATGATTTCTTATATCTCCCAAATTAGATTGATTAGTTATATTATCGAAATCAGTATTAATCTTTCCTAAATATTCTTCACATAAATTCCCCCCAAAATATTGGTCATATTCTTTAACATATTGATATGTATCTTTGAATGGTAAATTTAAGCTATTACTGACGATTTTATTTAATTCTTGTTTGTCTAATCCTAAATTTGAGCCTACTATTTTAGTTGAATTTAATAGATGACCTAAATTGATATTTGACTGACATAAACCTTGTTTTATTAGACTTTTTAGAGCATTTTGATTATTAACACTTAAAGCTTTTGTCTTTAGTGCAAATTCAGCCATATTTAGTGCGTCATAAAAATTATTTTGAAAAGTATCTTTAAAGGCTAAAGCTAAGTCTAAATTTCCTGTATTTTTATTTTGGTGTTTTAGTTTTGAATTAGTGTTTTTTCCCGCAGTTTGTTCCTTTATAAGTTGAGAAAGAATTCTTTCTCTAGCTAAATTAGAATTTTTAATGATATCTTCTAATATTCCTAATTTTTCAGCGAAAGGAATATCTTCCGGTTCTAAATGGTCAAACTTTTTCCTTAAAAGATCTTTCGCGTAATCTAAAAACGATTCCAAATCTTTAAATTTATCATAATTTGCAATTGCATTCCTCTCAATTACATCTAACGCAGTTTTGTACGGATCTTCTTGAAGTTCATTTCTAAATTTATCAAAAAAGTTATCAAATGTAGATTCGATCAACGAATCCAAATCTAGATTCTCTATTTCATTAAAATTATTCCTTAGGAATTCTAAATCATCATAAATCTCATCTAATTCATCTAAATCAATTCCTAACTCGTCAACCATGTCTTTTGCTTTCATTGAACTTAGGATATCAGATTCATTTAAATCTCTTGATGTTTTTAGTTCAGAAGATTCTGAATATGTTAATAATTCTTTGGCAATTTTTCGTGCTAAATCTTGATTTTCTAAAGGACTTGAAACTACAGCAATTTCTATAAAGTCTTCAGCTTCACACATACCTCTATTTAAAAATCGAGCTAATATCAATTTGCAGATAGCAATTGCTTGCCTAATTGAGGGTTTATAAACACATTTTTCATGCTTTCTTAATGCAGTTATGAGTTTAAGAGAAAACCAAATTGGGTCCTCGGGAAAAATCAATTTATTTACCTTAAATATTTCAATTTTTATTCTATTTCATGTAGAGCCAACTACTTGAGAGATTATATTGTTAACTACATCATTTACTTTAACTCCCGGTTTTGTTTGTATTGCTCCAAATAATACTTTACCTGCTATATCTCGTAGAATTTTATTCGGTTCATTTTTTGTTTTTTTTTGTTCTATACCTGTAAGACGTGCTAAGGCAATTCCACTTCTCAAACTTGCTGGTGTTTGAATTTGATGGTGAGTTCGAGTTCGATTTATTATAAGATAGATCTTTTCAAGTGTACTCTCATCAACTTTGTAATATGGATTGTTATGTTCAATTATTTTCATCTCTGTCTTCTTATCTGGATAATCTAGTTCAATCCAAACATTAAATCGATCCTTTAATGCTTCCCCTAATCTATGTGTTCCTACTAATTCTGAAGGATTCATTGCTCCTATAAAAAAAAATCCATGTGATGCCTTTATTCTTCCTATATGAGGAATTGAAAGAGTTCTCTCTTCTAGTGGTTCTAGAAGAGAATTTTGGGTATATTCAGTAGCACGATTCACCTCATTCGCAAGAAATAATCCACCATTTAACATTGCTTTTATTAAAGGACCAGGATTAAAAGCTTCGAAAGAAAAGCCTTTCTGTATCGTAGTTGCAGGGTCAAAAGACCCAACTAAGTGAGCTGGTTTAGTTGATTCATCAAAAGTAATCCACTCGAATGAGTCATTTCCAGTAATTTCAGCTCTTGATTGCGCATAATACCTACATAAAGTTGTTTTACCAATTCCTGGAGGTCCTACTAAAATGGGATACAAATTTGAGGCATCTGCTTCATAAATTAAATCGAGGGCCTCTTGGTATTGACCAGATAATACAATTTCCATCTTTTCTTCTTTTTGAGATAGTAATCTCCTCTCAAAAAGTTCCTTTAATGTACTTTTTTTTTTAATTGCTTGAGTCTGTTCAGGTTGTTTTAAATAAGGTGAATTCTGCAATATTGCCAGGTTATCCATAGGCTTTTTTGTTTTTTGAACTGTCTTCTTAGATACGGGTTTATTTGTTGTTGTATTCTTCGGGGTAGACTCTTTTAAAGGCGATTTTGAAGTTGATGATTTATTGGATAAATTTTTTTTCGCCATTTTTTAAACCGTAAAAAATGAATTTTGAATTTTTGCTTTTCTAAAAATAATTTCAAATTGCTATTTATAAAGTACCTCATAATTAGATTAGTGAAAGAAAAGTCTAGAAAAACATTAAATTATGGAGATTGGAAATCCACAATAATTACATTTTCCTTCAGAGTCCAAATATAAATCTTCAATTCCTAAAATTTTTCTTTTTATGACTAAATTAGAACAATTTGGACAATAAGTATTATCATAATCAGTATTGTGTATATTTCCAAGATACACATATTTCAAACCAACATCCTTTGCAATATTATAAGCATTATATAAAAGATCTAAAGGGGTTGGTTCTAATAATCCATAATTCTTTGATTTATAATGAGGAAAGAAACGACTTATATGATATGGAGTAAAAATGCCTAGTTCATTGACTATTCTTTCAGTAAGTTTCCTAACAATATTATCAGTGGAATTTAATCCTTGTATTAATAAGGTTGTAATTTCAATATGAACACCTAAATCCTTAGCTAACTTTGCATTCCTCCAAACAAATTCTACATCTGTCCCGCAATATTTTTGAACCATATTAGAATCGCCTTTTATATCTATGTTCATAGCATCAAGACCTGCTTCTACTAAGTCTCTTAAAACATCCTCTGTCATATATCCATTGGTAACATATGTGTTGTATAAACCATTTTTTTTAGCTAACTTAAAAACTTCTAATGAATACTCATACAACAAGGTAGGCTCATTAAACGATATTGAAGTTCCCTTACATTTTCTCTTTATGGCAATTTCAATAAGCTTTTCAGGAGAGATATATTCATCAGAGGTCGCAAATTGATATGCATTTGAAGGATCTGTTTTTGATAAGTGATAATTTTGACACCAAAAGCAAGAAAAATTACAGCCATAAGTTCCTATAGTTATTGCTATACTACCAGGATAAAAGTGGTACAAAGGTTTTTTTTCTATCGGATTAAAAGATAACGCAGGAATCAATCCATAAACAATTGAATAAATTTTACCATCTTTATTTATCCGAGTTTTACAAAATCCTGATTTTCCTTTTAAAATTTTACATTTTCTCTCACAAGTTAAACATTGAGAGGAATTATCATCAATTTTTATCTGGTACTTAGCTTTCTTTATGAAATTTGAATTCATCTAATATCAAGGTTAAATTTTTTTAATATCTTTTATTTACAAAAAATCTTCAATTTATTTTTATGGAGCAATAATTAATATTAACAAATAAGCTAACATAAGGTTTCCTAGCAAAATTCCAGTATCTTTGAGTGATCTCCTTCCTAATAAATTAGTTTTTGGTTTTCTATAAATATACATAATTCCAATAGGGAAAAATACAATCGGTATAAACACCCAATATCTCGTAATAATAAATGAAATTATAGCAATAAGCAATGAAATTATACAAGCAATCCAAATTACTAATTGAGATTTTCTTGGTTCTAATTTAGCCAAAGAATCTCCATCAATCATTTCATGAACCATCTGACCCGTAAATGCCACAGCAGTTATAGCTGCTAGAATCAGAGATTCGTTTAATTCAATGTTAGGCAAAATTTTCATATAAACATCTTCAGCATTAATTTTTATCATAAAATATGGCATAATTATATGAGAGACTCCCAAAATTATATGATTGATAATAACCAGCTTTTTGAAAAGGCAATAGAAAATCACCATAATTACTATAATTATCAAATACACACCTAAAATGGGTCTCACTAAAATGTCATTTATGAAGCACATGGTTCCTAGCAAAAAGCTTGCAATTGCAAGAACTGCTATTTCTTTTCTACTGTAACCTTTTACTCTTTCTAAAGTTTCTTTCTCATTTGGATCTGTCATATCAATTACATCATTTAGTGTGTTTCCCGTTATTGCATAAAAAACAAAACCGGATAATATCCAAATTTGGGAAACTATGTCATACCCATTCAAATATATACATAATAAGCAAGGAATTAATACAGAAAAAATATATTCTAGACGAAGAAGCTTAAAGCCTTTTGAAATTTCAACTCAACTCGAGGAAAATTCGATTTTATTAGTTAAATTCTTATATTATCTAATAAATTTAAGATTTTTCAGAAGATTATTCTTGAATATCACTGGAATAAATATAATAATCAATAAAAATAATAAATAAAATTTAAAAAATGAGCAAAAAAATCCTTTGAGCTAATTCTAATTTAAATCTTTTAATCCAAAAGTGAATTTTCGTGGATTTAATTGATAATAGTTCATTGATTTCTTCCATCTTCTTTCTTCTCGCTCTTTATCTATTGGATCAAGAGATTCTTTTTTTATAACAATTGTCTCAATTTCTTTTTCTAAATTTTCTTTAACTTCCTCTACAATTTTATCTAATTTTTCTTTAACTTCTTCTATTAGTCTAAACTTAACAAATTCTTTTAAAGTTAAAACTATATTTTCTTCTACTGTTGCCATTTTTATATACCTCCATTATTTTTTTGTATCTTATATAAATATAAATATTTTTTTCCTCGACTTCCGAATGGGGAAATCGAAAATTTAGATTCAGAATGCTTTGTTTCGTCAAAAATCTCTTTCAATATTACTTCCATTTCTTTTCTACTTGTTTTCATATTTCTTTCCTCCATCATTTTATATTTTTTAAATAATAAATTATTTAAACAATTAATTAATGTTGTGTATAAAAAATTAAAGGAAGAAAAAAAAGTTTAAACAAATTTAAATAAAAATTCGTCCAATAATAACTTATGGATACAATTTTTAGAAAATTACAAAAAATAAGTGGCTCGTTCTTTGTGAGTTTACCTAAAAAGTGGATTGAAAATTTTAAATTAAGTCCCAAATCACCCGTAGCAATAACCATTCGTCATGATGGTTCATTAAATATCTCACCGAAACATGAGCAAGAGGATATAAATCCGAGTGAAGAACTAATACTTCATTCAAGTCCATTTATTGCAAGAGAAATTGTAAAAAACTGTCTGTCAGGTCAAACCAATATAGTTGTAATCTCAGATAAAGAGATTGATAACGATCTGAGAGGTGAAATAAGATGGTTAGTGAATGGACTTCCGAATACAGAAATAATTGAAGATCAACGACAAAGACTAGTAATACAAAATTTTGGTTATAAAAATATCCCTACAAAGAAACTTATTCAACGCCTATTATATTTAGTTGCTGATATGTTGGAAAATGTAATAGCAGACCGAGTTGATGATTTGAAATATAATTTTGATCAGTTAAGAAAATTTTACTTTATATTGGTAACACATATCAGAACATATCTGAGAACTGGGATGTATGTTTCAGAAGATACAGATTTTACGCCACTTGAAGCTATGGACTATAGAATGTTTTGTGAAAAAATAGAGGAGATTGGTAAAATTTTAAGAGATTTACAAGTTAATGAGAATGTTAAAGAATTCTTCTTAGAGATCAATCAATATTTCAATAATATTATGAATGCTTACTTAAAAAAAGATCTTGTCCTAGCACACAAAGCTTGGTTAAGAAAAGATAAATTAGTAGAAGAAGCAAATTCTTTATTGATTAAGTTAGATTATGAAGATAAAGATAAGATAAAGAATATGATAAGAATCGCTGAGAAATGCAAAGATATGGCTGCTTTTATTTAACAAATAAAATAGTTAAATTATATAATCACAAATTTATGGTTTTATTTCATTATTACATGTCCAGCATTTTTCTCCATTTGCTTTTAAAGAGTAAGCGCACGTTAAACAATAACAAGTTCTACAATTTGGGCAAATATATACGGTCCCTACAATTTGTCCTTTATGGACAACACAGATAAATTTTTGTTCTTCTATTTTAAGTTCATATTCCAATTTCTCTAGTTCTCTTTGTTCTTCAACCGATAAACCAGTTTTTATACCACTTTCCTTTATCTTCAACTTAACATGAGATGAGGGCTTTTTTCCAAGATCATCTTCATCTAGATTGGCATCAGACAATTCACGAATTTCACTTAAATTCGTTGATAAACTTGTTTCTAAAGGACAGGCTGGAGCGGTAATTCCAATAGTACTTCCAGAAACGGATGGTTTTTTTATCGCATTTAAAGCTGAAATTATTATACTTTCTTCTTTTTTAACCATTTCCAGCTGTTTAAAAACCTCTTGTTCCTTCTCTTTATAACCTGCTTTTCCAAATAAATTTGAAGCTGATGAAAGAAATTCAGATCCAATATCAAGAAGTTTCTTTTTCTCTTCAAGTCTTAATTCTTCATCAGCTCTGATTAAGTACCATGCTGCATCAAAATAAGAGGAGGTTGCTAGAGCCCAATCAGCTCCATTTTCAAATCCACCTTTTCTATATGAAGAAGCTGCATTTCTAAGCATAACTTTGATTTTAGGATATAACTCAGCTTTATTTTTTGCTGCAGTTAGCTCATCAAACTTACAACCAATTTCTAATGCCTGACAAAAAGCAGAATTTCCAGATGCTAATGATTTCATTATATTTGAAGAGAAAAGATTTTTAGCTTTTATGAATAAGGCTGATGCTTCTGCGAACCTGTTTGAATCTTTATAATATTCTGCAAATTCCATACTTTCCCACGCTCTGCACAGATAATAACCCGCCTCTAATTCCTCCCGTTCTTTTTCGACTGTAAAACTGTTGCATACCTCCCTGAACTCTGCTGCTGCTAAGGCAAAATGTTCCGCAGCAGCATTATATTCACCTTGTTTACTTAATATTCTCGCTTTTTCAACATTGATTCTAGCCAAACAATGCTTTATTCTTACTTCAGCTAATTTTATAAGTTTACCAATTCGTTCATTTTTTCTCTTATTTTTTGATTCCTTTAAAGCTTTATTTAAAGATTCCGTAGCATTTTCAAAGGCTTTTATTGTCAGCTCATATTTTTCTGTTGCTATTTCATGCATCTCTTGCTTACTAAAGTGTTCTGCTTCCTCTAGCAATATCCATGCAGAATAATAATCAGCCTCGTATTTGTATCTTGATAAATTGTTGAGAATGTCGTAAGCCTTTTCGTAAAATTTTTTAGCTTGAAGGTGATTTTCTCTTTTATGAAACGTTTTACTTCTTTCAATAAGACTCCAAGCATAGGCATAATTGATTTTTTCATTAATTCTTAATATAAGTGGTTTGTACATTACATACTTTAATGAATCTTTATGAGTTTCAAATGTTTTTTCGTAATAATCTGCTGAAGCTGAGTGGTTACCTAATCGATCCTCTATTCGGGCAATATATTCATTCGCTGCAGCTGCATAATAAAAATAACCTTGCTTGATGCTTTCCTCAACAACTTGGATAAACAATTCTTTTGATTGCTCCAAGTATTCAGAATTATTCGCAATAATACTAATCTCTTCATAAAGTAGACCTAACCGCAATTGCATTGTGAGATTTCCGGTCGTTGATTCCCAAGTATGCATCATGTAATCTTTAGAAGCTTTTGCGGCTGTTAATAACATTTTGAGTTTGCTTTCCTTGTCGTCGGTAACATCAGCAAGAGTTTTATAAGCTCTGTAAAGGGAATTATAACTAAATCCTCGAGCCAATCCTCCTTCAAACTTTTCACCGATGATTTTTGCTTTTTTAGCACAATTTAATATCTCCTTAGAATATTCTTCTTGTTCTTCTCTTGATGATGTGAGAACAATTAGTTGTGAATATGAATAAATTAGCATTAAAAGTGACCAAATAGAGATAGGCAGGACTTCGAAAAATTTTAACGCTTTTTTAGCGTATTCAACCCCCTTTTTAGCATAAGATATTCGTTGGCGTGTGGTAAACATTGTCATTTGAGAAATATTTGCATAATAAAAAGCAGGCAGTAAATTCGCTAAGAAATATATAAATGTAGGAGAGTCCTCATATGCTTTTCCTAATTTTAAGATTTCATTAACATCTTTAAAAATTCTTTTCTGGACATATTTAAGCCTCCGATTGAAATATGCCCACCAATTTATAAAAAAAATCGTGACTATTTTCATTAATGAGTTCTTTGCGCGATCATTGAAAATTAATGATTGTTCAAGTAAGTCTATACCTTTATCAATATAAACTCCCTGTTCTTTTTCATCTTTAGCATAATGAGTAGCATATGCACAATACGCATTTCCACCTGCGTAATATACCATCCCAAGGACTCTAGGGTCATCCCAATTCCTAGCTAGCTCTGAAAGCTCCTCAAATTTCAAGAAAATATTTTTGATATATTTGTAGAGTCGATCATCCCTTTGAAAATTTGTACTAAGAATTCGCCAGAGATTAGTGGTTGTTCCAAGATGAAATCCCAGACCAAGATATTCAATAGCCTTAATTTCCTTTGAAAAATTCCAAGATTTTTCTTCTAATTTAGAAGATTTCTCGAGGATTTCTTTACCCTCTAATGAATGTTCACAATTGAATACGTTGAAAAGTAATATCTCTAATACATTACTTAAAGTTCTTGCCGTAGCTTCTTTGTTTCCCTCCTCTTCAAAAAACTTACTAGATTCTAAAAATATCTCGTATGATTTGTTAAAATTTTCTTTTACCTCTGCTATTGAGCCTGAAATCAATCCATTAATGTAGAATGTATTTGCTTCACATTCCAAGATGTTAGGTTTCGATTCAATTCTTTTATAAAGTTTTTTTGCCATTTCAAACGCTTTAATACCATTTTTACAGGTACTAAAAAAAGTTTCTGATGATATTGCTGTTTCTAGAGCCTTTGAATAAACCCCTCCAAGTTGACTGAAAGCCTTCGCAGCTTTCTCCATCAAATTCCTATTTAAAAAGCTCTCTGCTGCTTCTTCATATAATTTAGCAGCTTTTTCTAAATTATAATTTTTCTCTTCATTTCGAGCGATTTCTAATAAAGTCTCCTCTCTCTCTCCTTTCATTTTTTACCATTTCAGAATGAGTTCTATATGAATATTTTTTACCTAAGTTTACTAATCTATTCCTCTACTATTAAATGAATTATTTTTATAATTTATTTTTTTTAAATTTATCTTGTACTTTGAATAAAAGATTTTTCTTTTTTCTGTTTTTCTTCCCATTTTTTACGTTCTGACCGAAGCCTAAAAAGATCTACATCTTTATAGATTAAATCTTCCTGTTTTGAAGGAACATTTCTCTCAACACGCTCCTTTTCTGGTGTATAAATAAGGGAGTTGCCATAATCAGCAATATTAGCAAAAAAAGTATAAGCATAAATAGATCTACGCGCATCAAAATGAACCGCTTTAAAATCAGCTGTAACTGGTGTAAAAGCCGGATTTAATATAATATCAATCGGTGGTTCAAAATTCTTTAATTCTACCCTTAAATCCATGTCAAGAAAATCCCGGCAAATTGCAATAGCTATTCTCCCATATTCTGTATTACATACTATTGTTTTATGAGGTAAAACAGATTTTTCTATTCCCTCTTTAAATCTGCCGCTCCCTAGGCTTATGATGGCAGGAATATACTTTTCTTGTTGCCAGAGTATTCCTTCAGGGCCAAAAACTAAGCTAATATTACTTTTTGTTTCAATATTGTGATATGATCCAGGAATAATATACATTCCATATTTTTTAGCGAGATTTAAAATATCTTCTAGAAATTGCTTATATTTGAGATCTACTGCCATTTCTGGAAATAGTAAAATGTTAACACTTTCTTCATTTGCTTTATCAATCATTTGCTTCACTTTTGACTCAATATCACTAACTTTTTCTTCTTTGAGCGTTAAAAGACCTTTAGGTTTTTCCTCATAAAACTCATTCATTATATCACCAGAATTGGAAATACCAATCTGAGCAATACCAACTCTACACTGATTCCTTGGTGACTTTGAATAATTTTTTAACAAATCCCTATATTCTATTTCGTATTTATTTGTTTTACTATCTCTTTCTAAAAAAGTACTTACTTCTTCAGAATATTGTTGAATTTCACCAATCCGTGGTGATTGGCTTGTTTCTATCGGACATGAAGGTGTAATAATGCCTTCTATACTTCTTGAAACAGAAGGTTTATAAATTGTGCTTAAGGCAGAGAAGAGTATTTTTTCTTCCTTAATTACTCTATCTAATCTTTCTAATACTTCTTTTTCCTTATCTTTATATCCCGCTTTATGAAATAGTTCTGCTGATGACTTTAAATAATTTGATCCATAATTTAAAAATTCCCGTTTTTTATTTACATTTAATTCATTGTCGGCTTGAATCAAATACCATGCTGCGTCAAAATAAGTTGATGTCGCAAGTGCCCAATCCGCCCCATTTTTAAAACCGCCCTTTTCATATAAATTTGCTGCATTTCTGAGAATTGACTTAATTTTTGGATACAAGCTTGTTTTAACTTCTATATCATGAGATTGATCAAATTTGCATCCTTCTTCAAGAGCTAAACAAAAATTAGAATTTCCTTCAGCTAGGAACTTTAATTTACTTTGTGTAAAATAATCGCTAGCATTTGAAAATAAATTTGCTGCTTCTGTAAACTTTTCTGGATCCTCATAATTTTCAGCTAATTCCATACTTTCCCAAGCTTTACAGAGATGATATATTGCTTCTATTTCTGCTCGTTCTCTTTTAATTTTATACAATATACAAATGTCTCTAAATTGAGTCGCAGCATTACCAAATTTTTCGGCAGCAGCAATATGTTCCCCCTTTTTCCCTAAAATCCTTGCCTCATCAAGATTTATTCTAGCAGAACAATGATTCATCCTTACTTTCGCTACTTTCTCAAGTTTTTTTAATTCTTTTGACCTTCTAACATTTTTCCTTATAAATCTAATTGTAAAAATGGCATTATCAAAAAGATCTTTTGTTTTTTTATAGTTCTTTATAGCATCTTCATATTTTTCCTGTTTACTAAGATTCTCAGCTTCTTCTAAAATTATCCAAGCGCCATAATAAGCTGCTTCATAATTAAAATTGGGTAAGGTTTTTAAGATCTCAGCTGCTTCTTCATAATTTTCTTTAGCCTTTATATGATTTTCCCTTTTATGATATGCTTTGGCCTTTTCAATAAAATTCCAAGCTTTGGTATACTTTATCTTTTCATTAGTTCTTTCTTTCAATGGCTTATATTTAATTGAAGTTAATGAGTCTTCATGTGCTTCCTGTGCTTTTTGATAATATTCAGCAGAGACTATGTGATTTCCTAAGCGATCTTCTAAACGAGCAATATATTCATAACAAGCAGCTGTATAATAATAATAACCTTTTTCTGAAGAATCAATAACTATACGTAGAAATAAATCTCTTGCTTGTATTAGGGGTTTTTCTTCGGTAGTTAGGATGCCTAATTCCTCATAAATTAAAGCCAAACGTATTTGAATTGCTAAAAAAATTCTATAAGATTCAATGGAATACTTAATATTTTTTTTAGCAGCTTCTACTGCAAGTTCTAAATTTTTAACTTTTTCATCCTTATCTTTAGAAATATCAGCAAGAGTCTTATATGCTCTGTAAAGCGAAGTAAAACCAGCTGATCTTACATTTCCTCCTTTATATCCTTTTGAGAGATTTTCAGCCTTATTAGCATAATACAACATTTTTTGAATATAGTCCTGCTGAGGTTCATCTTCTAAAGCAAGAAGAGTTAGTTGTGAATAAAAATGAGTTAAATACTGATAAATAAATATAATATAAGGACCAAACGCAAGTCTTTGCAATGATTTATTAGCATATTTAATTCCTAATTTAGCATAAGACTTCCTTGTATCCGCCCTTAAAAAACTTCTGCTAGCAAATTGGTTATAATAATCAATAGGTATGAAATCCATAAAACTATAAAGCCCAGCATATAAATTATCGAAGATTTTATCTAATTTCTGTACTTCTCGCATATCATTTAGAATTCTCTTCTGTAGGTATTCAAATCTACCAAAAAGACCAGCATGATAATCTGTACTATATGTATATGATATAGCTCCAAGAATATTTCTTGAATTTTTAAAAAAAGCAACAGATTTTTCCAATAACTCAAATCCTTTTTCAGCTAACTTTACTCGTTCCTTTTTCTCTTCAACAAGTAAACTCCCAAATATACAATATACGAAACCCGTTATACCATAAATTTCTCCAAGATAGCTATGATTAATCTCATCATCACTAGCTTGCACTAAATTTAGTGTTTCTTCACATCTCTTTAAAAATTTTTTGTTAACTTTTTCTTGATTTTTATCTCCATAAGTAAGTTCCGTCCATCTATTAATATTAAGCATTAATATATTCTCACCAAACAATAGGCTACTTCTAATTTCGATTGTATCAATTTCTTTTAGACGAGTCCAAGCCTTTTCTATTAAAGTACGAGCCAAATGGCTATAATACTCCAATTCAGAAGGATCCGAAGTTATAAATACATATAAATTGATTGACCCAATGATCAGGGTTATCAATCTTATCCAATTTTTAGTATCATTTACTTTTGAATATTTTTCAATAAGTTCTAAAAGAATATCAACTGATTTTTTTATATTTTTTCTCGCCTCTTCAACTGAAGTAATAACAAAGCCTGTTACTGAAAGTGCTCTAGCTTTACATTCATCACTCAGAAGTTTATCATTAATCTGGATAAAAAGACTCTCCGCCTTTTGAAATGCTTTAAAAGATTGTTTACTCCAATTTAAATAGTCTTCTTTAATTTCTGATGCATAGATAGCTCGCATGCATATATCCCCTAGTTTAATATAAATATTTGCGGCATCTTTTAATTTTTCTCTATCTAAATATATTTTAGCCACTTGTTCATACAAAGCTGCTGCCTTTTCCCAATTATAATTCTTTTCTTCAATTTTCGCTTCTTTAATTAAAGATTCTTCTTGGTTACTCTTGACAATCATGCTAAAGATTTTTTTGAAATGCTATTGATTTCACTAATTCATTAATTATTTTTTTGTGTTATTAAAATTTATCTTGAAAAAATACCTTATCTGGTACTTTGTATGAATTGCAATTCTTTCTTTTGCTCTTTTTCCCATTTTTTACGCTCTGAACGTAATTTGAAAAGATTAATATCTTTATATATTAAGCCTTCTTCCTTCGCTGGGATGTTTCTTTCAGTGCGGTCTTTTTCGGGAGTATAGATTAGCGAATCACCAAATTCAGCAACATTAGCAAAGAAACAGTAAGCATAGATGGATCTACGTGCATCAAAATGAGCTGCTTTGAAATCTGCTGTAACTGGTGTAAATGCAGGATTAATAACAATATCCACTGGTGGTTCAAAATTCTTCAATTCCACTCTTAAATCCATATCAAGAAAGTCCCGACAGATAACTATTGCAATTCTACCAAACTCAGTATTACATATAGTTGTATTTCTAGGATAAGAACTTGTATCAATTGCTTCTTTAACTTTATTACCTTCAATATGAATTGTTGCAGGGATATGTTTTTCTTGTTCCCAAAGAAATCCTTCTGGACCAATAACTACACTAATATTTTTCTTAGATTTTTCATCGTGATAAGATCCTGGAATAATATACATATTGTAAACTTTTGAATAATTCATTAAATCCTCAATAATTTCAGTATAATTTAGATCTATCATCATTTCTGGAAAAACGAGAATATTAATTCTATCAGAATTGGCTCTTTCAATCATTTCTTTATAAGTTGATCTGAGTGAATTAATTATATCCTCCTTAATTCCTAATAATCCAAACTTCTTTATTTTAAAGAATTCTTTTAAAATGTTTCCTGATTCAGATAATCCAATTTGAGCAACTCCAATTCTGCATTCATTTCTTTGTATTTTAGGATATTGAGTTAACAAGTCTTTATATTTTAAACTGTATTTCTTTACTTTTTCTTGGGTTTCTGATAACTCAGTAGCTTCTAAGGTTAATTGATTGATTTCACTTATTTTTGGTGATAAACTTGATTCTATTGGACACGCAGGAGCAACTATTCCAACAGTACTTCTTGAGATTACAGGGTTGCTAATCGTATTCAAAGCAGAATACAAAATCAATTCTTCTCTTTCTATTCTATTTAATTTCTCATAAATTTCTTCTTGTCTTTCTTTATATCCAGATTTTCCAAATATCTCCGCAGCTGATTTTAAATATTTAGAACCCACTTCTAACTGTTTTTTTCTAATATTAAGTTCTAATTCTTCATCTGCTTTTATTAAGTGCCAAAGACCATCGAAGTATATTGTGGTTCCTAAAGCCCAATCAGCCCCTACGATAAATCCACCTTTTTCATATGAACTAGATGCTTTTCTTAACATCATTTTTACTTTCTTATAATAATCTGCTTTTTTTCCCATATCAGTCGATTCATCAAACTTACAGCCATTTTCTAAAGCTAAACAAACTGACGAATTACCAGAGGCTAACAACTTTAATTTACTATCAATGAATAAATTGCTGGCTTTTAGAAATAGTTTTGAGGCTTCTATAAATCTTTCAGGTTCCTGATAATTTTCAGCAAGTTCCATTCCTTCCCATGCTCTACATAAATGATAAATTGCTTCTAATTCTTTTCTTTCCCTTTCAATTTTGAATATAGTACAAATATCTCTAAATTGAGAAGCCGCTAAAGCAAAATTCTCAGCAGCAGATAGATGATCGCTTTGTTTTTGAAGAATTCTAGCCTTTTCAAGATTGATACGGGCTAAACAATAATTAATCCTAACATTCGCTACTTTTTTGAGTTTAGTTATTCTTTCTATCTCAATTTTGTTAGAAGACTGTGTTAAAGTATCTTCTAATATATTTATTGATTTTTCAAAACAGTTTTTTGTATCCTGATATTTATCAATTGCCACTTGGTGTTCTTCTTTCTTGCTTGCATCTTCTGAAACTTCTAAATATGCCCAAGATGAATAATAAGAAGCCTCATATCTATATTTCGACAAAGTCTTTAGGATTTCGCAAGCCATATCATATTCTTCTTTTGCTTTTAAATGGTCCTCTTTTTTGTGATTAACCTTAGCATTTTCAATTAATTTCCACGCTTTATCATACTCACTCTTTTCCTTAATTCGATCCTTTAATGGTTTAAATTGAACTTTTTCTAATGATTTTAGATGAGCATTACTTGCCATTTCATATTGTTGAGCGGATGTTAGGTGATTTCCTAATCTATCTTCAATACGCGCTAAATATTCATAAGCAGCAGCAGTGTGGTAATAATAACCCTTCTGGTTAGTGTCCTTTATTAAATGAAGAAATAGTTCTCTTGCTTGAAACAAGGGTTCTTTTTGTTTAGTTAGTATTGCTAAGTCCTCATACAATAATCCAAGATGCATCCTATCAGCAATGAAATCTCTATATGATTCAACTGAAAATTCAATATTATTCGTAATTGCATCTATTGCAATTGATAAATTCTTAATTTTCTCTTCCTTATTTGTTAAAACATCAGATAAAGTCTTATGAGCACGGTATAATGAAATATAACCAGCAGCTCTAGACATTCCTGCTTTATACATTTTACCAGCTTTTTCAGCTTCAGATGCACTTTTAAACATACTATCGATGAAACTCTCACGTTTCTCTCTTTTAGGAGTTAGATGAACTAATTGGGAATATAGATTAGTTAAAATCTGATATGATAATGAAAAAAATGGTCCGAAATTTAGTTTTTTTAATCCATCCTCTATTTCTTTAATTCCTTTCTTTGCATAAGTTCTTCTTAAATCTGTTTTCAAATAACTTCTTTGAGTAAAAAATTGATAAGATACTGCTGATAAAAAATTAGTCAGAAAACCCCAAAATGAAAATATATTTTGATAAGCTTTACCCTTTTCTTGAATTTCAGTGATGTCTCCTAATATTCTTTTTTGAAGATATTGGTACCTTCCTAAAATACCAAGAAAATAATCTAACCAAAATATATAATGTATAAGAAATGGCTTAAAGTTAAGTTCTCTCATAAGGTCTAAAGCTTCTTCGCAATATTTTATACCTTTATCAGCAAGGTCCTTTTGTTCTTTCTCATCATGAATAAACCTAGCTGCAAATTGGCAATTTATAGAACCTATAAAATGATAAAATAAAGCTTTATTGAACTTATCATCACTTTCTTCAATGAACTTTAACCCTTCATTACTTCTATCAAGGAATTTATTTAGTAATTTTTCATGTTCACTATTTCTCCAGAAAAGTTTATCTATTCTGGAAAAAGTTACCCAAGTTTTAATACCAATGATGAAATTTCCTACAAAAAAGAAATTTCCTATATATTGTTTATATCCAAGTTCATATGATAGATTCAAACCTCTTTCGACTATATCATCACCTTTTTGGAATAAATCCTCAAAATCAATAGGATCATAACAGCATTGTAACAACAACGCTAAAGTAAGTGAAGTTTGGCTTAAAATCCTTAATAAATTCTTATTATCATTTTCTTTATTATAGATTTCACTTAATTCCATGTATTTTTCAAAAGAGTCAAGTAATTGCTTTCTACTATATTCAGGAGATATTCCTTTGTCCGATTTGACTTTAAATTGTCCTGCCATGCATTCTAAGACCTTTACTTTATTATTCATTTCGGTATATATCTTTATTGCTTTATCATATGCTTCTACTGCATCATCTATCATTTCTGTAAGTTCTTTCTCAGTATCAGCTGTTAAAGTAGCTAAAACGTAAATATTTCCGATCTTTTCATTAATCTGTGCAACCTTTATCAAATCATCTTTATCTATAAAATTCTCTAAGACCTGTTTGTATAATCTGATTGCTTCTTTTAAATTATACTTCTTTTCTTCTGCTTCTGCTCGATTTAACAATTCAACTTGAGTGATTCTTACCATCCTCAATTATATTTTAATCATATATTAGAAATATTGGCTTTCTGGGTTTCATTTTTTTATCTTTAAGAATAATTAATATTAGATGTGTAAGTTTAAAATATTTTATATAAAATAATCACAGATTTAGAATAAGTAAAAATTATGATCGTGTACTTTGGATAAATTGTTTTTCTTTTTTCTGTTCTTTTTCCCATTTTTTACGTTCTGAACGCAATTTGAAGAGATCAATATCTTTATATATCAATCCTTCTTCTTTTGCTGGAATAATTCTTTCAGTGCGATCTTTTTCAGGAGTATATATTAAAGAATCGCCGAAATCAGCTACATTAGCAAAAAAGGAGTATGCATAAATAGATCTCCGAGCATCAAAGTGTATTGCTTTAAAATCAGCAGTCACAGGCGTAAAGGCAGGATTTAAAATAATATCAACAGGAGGTTCAAAATTTTTCAATTCTACCCTTAAATCCATGTCAAGAAAATCACGACAAATAGAAATTGCAATTCTCCCAAATTCTGTATTGCAAACAATAATATTTCGAGGAATATCTCCTACATCTATACCTTCCTTGAATTCTGTTTTCCCATATCTTATTATTGCTGGAATATGTTTTTCTTGTTCCCAAAGAATACCATCTGGTCCAAGAACTCTAGTAATATTTCTTTTTGTTTCTTGATCATGAAACGAGCCTGGAATTATATACATCTCATATAATTTGGCAAGATCAGAAATATCTTCCAATAACTCACCGTAATTAAGGTCAATTATCATTTCTGGGAAAAGTAAAACATTAACTCCCTCTTTATGTGCATTTTCAATCATGTTTTGAATTTTAGGTCTTAGAATTCCAAGCTTATCTTCCCGGAGGCTTAATAAACCTGAAGTTTTCATCTCGTAAAACTCATTTAAGATATCTCCACTTTTAGATATACCAATTTGAGCTATGCCAACTCTAAATTCTCTTTTTTGAGCTCTAGGGTATTCTTTAAATAAGTCTCTATAAATAATTTGATATTTCTTTTTAGCTACTCTTTCTCCTATTACTCTTCTTTCTTCTTCGGTGAACTGATATACTTCACCCAACCGGGGCGATTGACTAGTTTCTAATGAACAGGCAGGAGCAATTATACCCGTTGTACTGCTAGATATCGCAGGTTTTTTAATTGTATTTAGAGCTGAAACTAATATTTTTTCTTCTTGTTTCAATCTTTCCAAACGGGCTAAAATTTCCTTTTCCTTATCTTTATATCCCGCTTTACTAAAAAGCTCCGCTGCTGATCTTAAATAGTTAGCTCCGATATCTAAAAGATTTTTTTTGTTGCTAATCTCTAACTCATCATCCGCCCTTATTAAATGCCATACTGCATCGAAATAAGTAGATGTAGCCAAAGCCCAATCACCACCATTCTTAAAACCTCCTTTCTCATAAGAAGACGCTGCTGTCCTTAACATTGCTTTAATTTTAGAATACAATTGAGCTTTTACTTCAGAATCATAAGTCTCATCAAATTCGCATCCAAGTTCTAAAGCTTGGCAAAAAGAAGAATTACCTGATGCTAATAATTTCAATTTACTATCTGTGAATAAATTACTTGCTCTTATAAATAAATTAGCAGATTCTGAAAACCTATCATGATCTTCATATTTTTCAGCAAGTTCCATGCTTTCCCAAGCTCTACATAAATAATATACAGCCTCTAATTCTACTCGTTCTTTTTCAGTTTTAAATAGGTTGCAAACATATCTAAACTGGGATGCTGCTGAAGCAAATAATTCTGCAGCTGTTACATGTTCACCTTGTTTTCCTACGATTCTTGCCTTTTCAACATCTATTCTAGCGGAACAATATGATGTCCTTAATTTGGCTACTTTTATAATTTTGTCGATTCTTTCAAGTTCTATCTTTTCTTTAGATTTATTTAACCGTTTTTCTAGGATTGCAATTGCATTTTCAAACATATCTATAGTTATATTATATTGCTTAATAGCATCTTCGTGTTTTTCTTGTTTGCTTAGTTGTTCCGCAATTTCCTGAGATGACCAAGCAGAATAATAATTTGCTTCATAATTGAAACTTGGCAGACTTTTTAGGATTTCACAAGCATCATTATAGCTCTCCTTAGCTTTTTGATGATTTTCACTTTTATGATTAACTTTAGCAATTTCAATTAAGTTCCAAGCTTTAGCATAATTCAATTTTTCATTAATTCTCTTTATTAATGGTTTATAATCAACTTTTTTTAATGATTCACCATATGCATTTTGTGCCATCTCATAATAATTTGCTGAAGCTGTATGATTACCTAAGCGATCTTCTATTCTTGCTAAGTATTCGTAACTTGCGGCTGTATAAGATTGATACCCTCTTTTTTGGCTTTCTTTCGCTACTTGGAGGAATAAATCTTTTGCTTTTATAAATATATCATTATTTTTAGTTAAAATGCCAAAGTCTTCATAAAGAAGTCCTAAGCGTACTTGAGCTGTAATGATACCTGTTCGAGATTCATTTGAATGCTCCATATACTTTTCGGAAGCTTCTATGGCAAGTGATAACATTTCAATTTTGTTTTCTTCACTCTCAGCAATATCCGCGAGAGTTTTATAGGCTCTATAGAGAGATGAATAACCATATGCTCGAACCCACCCGCCTTCATATTTCTCAGCAATTTTTCCAAGTTTTTCTGCATATTGAAGCATTTTTTGGGCATTAATCTTCTGCAATTCTTTTTTTTTACCGAGAATAACTAATTGTGAATATGCCCATGTTAATGCTAAATGAGAATCTGAAATAAAAGGTGAATCTGGCATATTCGTCAAATTTATTTTTGCATATTCAATTGCTTTTTCGGCATATGATTTCCTCTGATCTGATGTGAAGAAACTCCTTTGGGCAATATTAGCATAATAAGCTCCTAATAAAACATTTTCTTGGAAATTCCATATAGTATACGTGTCTTTAAATATATTTCCTATCTCTATAAACCGTTCAAGGTTAGTAGCAAGTTTATTTTGGAGATACTTAACTCTACCTCCAAGCATAGACCACATAACCAACCAATATATAGACTCATTTATTAAAGCAATATCGTTTAATTTTCTAGCAAGATTTGAAGATTTTTCTAGTAGTTTCAATGCATTATCCATATACTCTCTTTGCTCATTTTCGTCCTCAATGAAATGAATCGAAAAAAACCCACTTACATTGCCATAAGTAATACAAATCATAGCTAAAGCTTTTAAATCATCATATTTTTCAATTAAAG
Source organism: Candidatus Hermodarchaeota archaeon (assembly GCA_048885925.1). Classification (GTDB taxonomy): domain Archaea; phylum Asgardarchaeota; class Lokiarchaeia; order Sigyniarchaeales; family SOKP01; genus Loki-b32. Next base: position 159,566 of record JBHLLG010000001.1, on the reverse strand, counting down.
TTAAACTTTCATCGCATTTTAATAGATATTTTTTGAAAACTTCTCTCCAATCCTCATTCCATCTAAATGGTTTTATATAAACTTGAATTAACGTCAAATAATACTCTGCCCATAACGAATAGGCAAGAGATTGAACATTTTCAGTTTTCTTCGAAATTTCTTGAGCCTTAAGGGCAATATCTTTACATTTTTGATAATGATCATCAAATTCTTTAAGATCAATTATAGAAAAACCACTTGCTATACAAGCATAGGCACCGTGACTCAAAACTCTGGCAATGTGTTCTTGGTAATCTTCCTTAGAATATTCTATGCTTGATTTAACGAAAAGCTCATATGAGTTGATGAGGTCCTTCTTTTGTGTTGAAAAAGAATCTGTTATATATGATCTGAAAAGAAAAATTTCCGCTTCACATTCAAATTTCATAGCTTTATTTCCAATTTGTTCAAAAATATTCAATGCATCTGTATAAGCTTTTATGGTTTCTTTGATATATTGTACAAATTGTTCATTTGTTTTTACAGTGAAAGCTGCTCGTGAATATGAATATCCAAGCTTCTTATAAATTTCAGCAACTTTTTCTAGAAGATTTTTTTTCAAATAACTATTAGCAACTTGTTTGTATAATTTGGCTGCTTCCAACCAATTATAAATTTTTTCTTCTGCTAATGCCTTTTCCAATAAATTATTTTCTTCTTCGGTTAGTTCAGTCATATGAGAGATTAAAAACTAAATTTGTAAATTAAAATAGGATCTATTTAATTTGCCCTATAGAATACTAATTTATATTGATTAATCTTTCGTTTTATACTTAATAAATTTAATTATAATTCAAGATTAAGATGGTAATTATTTAAGATATTTAGATTTCTTTATTCTGCTTTTACTTTAATATTTTTCATTCAAAGTTAGTTCCATAGTTTTAGAGATAGTTCTAACTATCTTGTACTTTGAATGAATTTGACTTCATTATTTTCTTTTTTTTCCCATTTTTTCCGTTCAGAACGCAATTTAAATAGATCCACTTCTTTATATATTAAACCTTCTTCTTTTGCTTGAAGAATTCTTTCAGTGCGATCCTTTTCTGGAGTGTATATTAAAGATTCACCGAATTCAGCAATATTAGCAAAAAAACAGTAAGCATAGATAGATCTCCGAGCATCGAAGTGTATTGCTTTAAAATCAGAAGTAACAGGTGTAAAGGCAGGATTCAAAATAATGTCAACAGGAGGTTCAAAATTTTTTAACTCTACCCTCAAATCCATATCAAGGAAATCACGACAAATAACAATCGCTATTCGGCCAAATTCGGTATTGCATACAAATATTTTTCGAGGGAGGGCTTCAATTTCTATATTTTCCTTAAATCTTTTTCCTCTAAAATGTATTATAGCAGGAATATGTTTTTCTTGTTCCCAAAGAATCCCATCTGGTCCAAAAACCATAGCAATATTTTGTTTTGTTCCTTGGTTGTGAAAAGAGCCTGGAATTATATACATTTCATATAATTTGGCAAAATATGAAATATCTTCTAAAAATTCTCCGTAATTGAGGTCAATTGACATTTCTGGGAAAATTAAAACGCTAATACCTTCTTTATTCGCATTTTCAATCATATTTCTAACAATACTTCGGATACTTTCAACTTTATCCTTTCTGAGTCCCAATAGACCGGAAGATGTCATGTTATAGAATTCTCCCATAATATTACCTGATTTAGATACGCCAATTTGGGCAATGCCAACTTTAAATTCTCTTTTTTGAGCTCTTGGATATTCCTTAAACAAATCTCTATAGATTATTTCATATTTTTTTTTAGCAGATCTCTCTACAATGGCTCTTCTTTCTTCTAGAGTAAATTGAGTAACTTCACCTAATCTAGGGGATTGGCTAGTTTCTAATGAACATGCCGGAGCGATAATTCCAACGGTACTTCCTGATATTTTTGGTTTTTCAATTGAATTTAAAGCCGAAAAAATAATTTTTTCTTCCTTCTCTACCATGTCTAAACGTTTTAATATCTCTCTTTCTTTATCATTATAACCTGCTTTACTAAAAAGTTCTGCTGCTGATTTCAAATAATCCGATCCAATTCCCAACAGTTTTTTCCTTTCTTCAAATTCTAATTCTTCATCCGCTTTAATCAAGGACCAAGTAGCATCAAAATGAGTCGCGGTTGCTAAAGCCCAATTACTTCCGTTTTCAAAACCCCCCTTTTCATAAGAGGAGGCAGCCTTTCTTAAAATTGACCTTATTTTTGGATACAATTCAGCTTTTAAATTATATTCAAAAGTTTCATCAAATTCACATCCTAATTCCAATGCTTGACAGAATGCGGAATTACCAGATGCGAGTAATTTTAATTTACTATCACTAAAAAGTCCACTTGCTTTAGTGAATAGGGTTGCTGCCTTTGCAAATCTTTCTGGGTCAGAATATTTTTCAGCAAGTTCCATGCTTTCCCATGCTCTACAGAGATAATAAACTGCCTCAAGTTCTCCTCGTTCTCGTTCAATTTTAAATAAATTGCAAACATCTCTAAATTCAGATGCAGCAGAAGCAAACAATTCAGCAGCAGCACAATATTCACCTTGTTTTCCTAGAATTCTCGCTTTTTCTACATTTGATCTAGCTGAACAGTATTTAATTCGTAATCGTGCTACTTTTTCAAGTTTTTTTATCCTTTCTAATGTGAATTTATCTTTAATCTTATTAGCCACATCCTCCATGACTTTTATAGAATCATCAAAAACTGTTTTGGTTTTTTCATAATGTTCTGTAGCTTCCTTGTGTTTCTCAAGTTTGCTGAGTCTTTCAGCTTCTTCCTGTTCCGCCCAAGCTAAGTAATATTTTGATTCAAACTTAAAATTTGGTAGATTCTTTAAAATTTCAATAGCTCTTTCATAGTTTTCCTTAGCTTTAAGATGATTCTCTTTTTTATGGGATGCTTTTGCATTTTCAATAAAACTCCAAGCATTTACATAATTTATTTTTTCATTAATTCTATTTTTAAGGAGCTTATATTCAGCATTTTTCAATGAATCCGAATATCCATTTTTAGCTCTTCCATAATAATCTGCTGAAACAAGATAATTGCCTAATCTGTCTTCAATCCGAGCAGAATATTCACAGGCAGCAGCAGCATACGAGTAATATCTTCTATCAATGCATTCATCAATTAATTTATCAAATAACTCTCTCGCTTGGAGAACTGTATCGTTATTTGATGATAAAATACCTAATTCTTCATATAGAAGTCCTAATCGCAATCTAGCTGATATATTACCAGTTCTAGATTCCCTAGCATGTTTTATATAATTTTTATTCGCGTTAACGGCAATAATTAAAGTTTTAATTTTTTCTTCTTTATTTTCAGCAATATCTGCTAGTGTTTTATAAGCCTTATATATGGAAGAATAACCAGCGGCACGAATTAAGCCACCTTCAGATTTTTCTCCAAAATTTTTAGCTTGATTCGTAAACTTAAGCATCTTTTGAATAAGGTCTTTACGCTCTTCTTTTATTGCTGTTAGATTAATTAATTGAGAATATGACCAGACTAACGCTTGACACATCCAAGTATCAACAAGTGTACTTGCTGATATTCCTAAAGCTTTTTTAGTATACTCAATACTTTTTTTAGCATAAGAAATTCTTTGGGTTGGAGTAAAAATGCTCCACTGAGCAATGTTTGAGTAATAAAAAGCAGGTAAGTAATATGCAAATGGGTATGAAGCTAAATTTGTAGTTTCAAATATAACTCCTATCTTGGTGATCTCATCAATATCATTACTAATTCTTTTTTGAAGAAAGTTTATTTTACCAGCTACAAGGGCTAAGAAATTTATCCAATATAAGAGATAAATTAAAGCATTATTATTTCTTGATTCTCGAGCAAATTCTATGCTTTGTTCCAGAAAGTCCAAACCCTTATCAAATAATTTTCGTTGTTCTATTTCTTCCTCAATATAATAATGCGCAAGGTTAACATAAGCCAAACCCATAGCTGAATAAATCGATCGAAGTATGCGAGAATTTTTACATTCTCCTATAATTTTTAAGCTTTCATCACACCTTACAAGAAAATTTCTCAAATATTCAATCCAACTTTCATCTTTCTGGAAATCTTTTAAGAAAGCAACTAAACTCCATAAATTATTGATCTCCAAATCTAGTGAATCAGTGAGAATTTTCAAGTCTTTAACATCTTTTGATATTTTCCAAGCATCATACGCGAAATCGAAACCTTTTTGCAAGGTTTCATCTAAATTTATTTTATCGAAACTACAATAAACTAGGAAAACCGTAGCAAATGAACAATTATATAATTTTCTCGCTAGATCATTTTTATTTGTTTTTTCTTTATCAAAAAGTTCGATGGCTTTATTAAGAAACTCAAAAGATTGTTTAGCTGAATTCAGGATTTCTTGCTTGGCCTCCATAAAATATAGTGCTTGAGTCAGAAATACTAATCCATCACATTCTAACGCGTCAGACATATTTCCAATCTCCTTATTGATTTTAGCACCGGCCTTCAGGGATTTGAGTAAGTATTTAGTATTTTCTTCTAATTCACCAACATTTTCTGATGCATTTACAGCATCAAAATACGACATTCCACATTTCATATAGTTTTCAGCTGCTCTTTCCTTGGCTCCCCTAATTAAATACAATTCTGCAATTTGTTTATATAGTTTCGCTGCTTGTTTCCAGTTATAAGCATTTTCTTCAGTTAATGCCTTTTCCAATAAATCTTCTACTTGAGTTAATTCTGCCATATGAGAACGCTAGAGGTGAATTTATTCACTTAAAATAGGATCTATTTAGTTTGCCCTTATTTTAATTATTAGTTTATTAATCAAACTTTTCATTTTATTCTTAATAAATTTATTTATAAGAGCACAAAAAGTAATAAGATGTAAAACTGATGAGATTATTGAGTTAATTTTTCACTTTCTAATTACCCATATACTACTCCCACCCTCTTTGATAAATTCTGATTGTGTAAAGGGTGTTGAGGAAATGAACTCTCGAAAGGTTTTTTCATCGTAAAAAAGTGAAGCCTTTACTTCTGTAAACTTGTGAGTAATATCAAAAAGTTGGAATTTTTTTTTTGGAGCAAAAGTGTCAGGAATCATACTCTCTCCAATAAGTAGAATCCCATCATCCTTCAACAAGGAATATAGATTCTTAAATACATCTTTTCGGTAATTCTCATCAATGTTCATCTCATGAAGAACTTGATTTAATATAATCAAATCGAACTTCTTTTTGAAGGAGTGGCTAAATTTATCAACAGTAGTCTCAAAAATTTCAATCCTTTCATTCCAATTATTTATATCTATTATTTTTTTTGCATGAGCTAATGCAATAGGATCGATATCAATTCCAACAAATCTTATCTTTTTATATTTTTTTGCCCAGGTTTCTAAATTAAATCCGTATCCACATCCTACCTCAAGAATGGTAACTCTCCCTTTGATATTATTGCAAAAATTTTCAAATTTTTTGGAAAACAATCTTTCTACTAAAGCTCCAAACCTAGCACCCCGTTCCTGTATGTCTTTCATAACATCTCCAGGTAAATCATTGATACTCCATACTCTACCTGTTTTAAAATGCTCTATTAATGTATCCTGAGCTGGAGCTATATAATAGAATGCACCAAGCGTCCCTCCAATATAAAATTCATTATTTCGGTCGATAAGTAAATCATATACATAAGGCGCTGTTTTCAAAATTTTTTTTTCAGAATTTTCAATCTCAAATATTCCACATTCAAGAGCCAAATGAAGAAAACCATCTAAATATTTAAAGTCCAAATTTAAATTTTCAGAAAGTTCGATTGGTGTAAAAATTATTTCAGTATTTTTACCAGAACTATATGATGATTTAGCTTTTTCATGTAAGTAATTAAAAATACCTAAACGTCTACCCATTCCAATTAATATAATGGTATTAAATCCATAAAGACCATTTATAGCAAACTTTTTTATTTGATCACTAATAGAAATTTCATTATTATTTTCAGATTTAATCAATTTCACCATAATGTATTTACTTTATTTATAACAAAAATAATTATTAATCAAAAATTAGGTTAAGCTAATTTACCATTTTTAAATTTCTCTAAGAGTTAACACTTCATCAGGTAAATAGGATTTTAATAAATCACTTAATTTCATATTATCTTCTATTGGAATGCCTCTAATCATAAATTGTGATTTCTTATGAGGATCTACTTTCCAATCAAACTCGCTGAGAAGATAACGTTTGATATCAATAAATTTATCATCTGCTTCAATCATAAAATCATCCATAATCTTCTCAATGTCCTTTACTTTTACCATTTTTTTCTCCGAATTTACTTTTTAATTTGGATTAGATATCATATTTTTTGAAAGTGTCCAATTAAAATTTAAGTATCAAAATTTATAAATTTTTGATAATCACCTTCTAAAAGTACATTCTTATGGCTAAACCCATCAATACAATCGCAACAAAAAATTGCAATTGTTTCTTTGGCATTTTACCAGAAATTTTTGCTCCACATATAGAGCCTGCTATCGAACCTATTCCAATAAAAATACCAATAATGTAATTAATTTGACCAACGATACTTTTAGCAATAGTATTGTAGATGGCCGTAAAAAAAATAATTCCTACAGATATAGCTGTGGCATTATGGATTGGATAATTAAGGATAATATGAAGCACAGGGGTATTAATAATTCCTCCTCCGACTCCTAATAAATTTGCTATAAATCCCGCTAGAAAGAATAAAGGTATTGACTTTTTTAAGTTAGTTTTGTAATCATGGAGTTGTAAATCAACATTGGTAAACTTTATACCATCCTGATTTTCTTTCTCATTTTTAGTTTTAATTGCTTTATAAATCATATTTAATCCAGCTACTAATAAAATTGATGCAAACGATATTTTTAAAATAGTATTATCTAACTCAATAAATAAAAATAATAAAGTACTGCAAAAACCACCTAATATTGAAAAAGAAGAAAAAATTAAGACTTGTTTAAAATTAAGTCTTTCAGCTTTAAAATAGGTAATACATCCCGCTCCAGAGGAGATTAAAATAATTAATATTGATGTATCTATTGCTATATTAATAGGAATTGCATATAAAAGCACCATAAAACTGACAAAAAAGACACCCCCTCCTACTCCTGCAATACTACTAATAATTCCAAATACAAACCCAGAAATTAATAAGATTAAAAATGCAATTATATCCATATTATTAGAAAAACCTTAAGATTTTATTATTTTTCTATAAAGGGAGAACTAAATAAAATAATAATATATTATTATGACAAGATAATAATATTAAGTAAATATTTAAGTTAGCATTTAATTATCATTTAAATATGCCCGATTCTAACAACGACAATTTTGTTTTAAAGCTTGTTCCTTGTACTCTTTGTGGAAATCCGTTTATGGTTAAAAAGGATCAAGAAATTTCGGGTGAAATAGTATGTGAAAATTGCATAAAATTAGAACAAAGAAAGAAGGAATTAGCATTATCTGTAATTAAGTCTCAAAATGAAATTAAATCATCAATTAAAGAGTATGAAGATCAATTACAATTAGCAAAAACTTCAGAAACTAAAAAAATATACTACGAAAAAATCAAAAAGGAATCTGAGATTCTAACAAAATCAGTAGAACTTCTTAAAAAGATTGAACAAACAAATGAAGAGAAGTATATAGAAGAATATAAAAAACTTTTCGAAAAAATAAAAAAAAGAAATCTTGAGTAATTTTTGAATTATTTATTTTTTTATAAAGACTAATCCTAAATTTCTAATTCTATTATTAGAATGATATTTAGCATCTATTTTCATGAACGTGGAAAAAATTCTAACTATTATATTCCAAAATTTTCGAAAAATACTGTTAGATTCATACTTCTTTCTTAAATCTATAAGATTTTTTTCTACTTTTTTAGGATTGGCAGATTGAATATCTGCAATTATCATCAAACTACCATACACACCAAAAATTTTTAATTTTCTTAAATTGAATTTATTAAACATGGGTATTATTTGATTTATTTCATATCTTCTATAGTGTCCTATTATTTTATCTTGATTTGTATAATATTTCATTCTGTGAGGGACTGTAATTACAGCTATTCCATTTTTCCTTAGTATTCTGCTTATCTCTAATACAGCTAACTCATCATTCTTAACATGTTCTAAAACATCAAGAGCACTCACAAAATCAAAAGTGTTATCTTTATATGGTAATGATATAAGATCACCACATAAAGGATGGCAGGCAGGTAAACTTACATATTGCTTTAATGGGAGGTTTGCAATATCAAGAAAAGATTTATGATTAATATTATCTAAAAAAGAAAGAATAGAATTTCCAGAAGAGCCAAGATCAATACCACTAAAAAATTCTCTTTTAGTGTTAATATTCTCTTTCAAAAGATCAAATTTGCATCTTATTCCAGGAGATAAGAAGTACTCTGATAATGTTCTAAAAGAAAAATTTTTATGTTTCTCGTAAAAATCCTTAAGCATCAGTTTAATTTAAGATCACTTATTCATAATAATTTTTTTACTAAGTTTAAAAAAAAGGGAATATTAAAAATTAACATCAATTTAATTTCAAAAAAATTTTAAAAATGATTCAGCTTAGTGTATATCTCGAGGATCGACCTGGTGAGCTTGCAAACTTCATAAAACTTCTTATGGATAATAAGATCTTTATACGAGCTTTAACTGTAGCAAAAACAAGTGATTATGGTTTGATTTTGATTTTAGTAGATAAACCAGAAAAATGTATTGATCTATTGGAGGAAAGGGATTTTATATTATCAACCACACAGGTCATTGCCGTACGGTTGAATGATCATCCAAATGCATTGTATGAGATACCTAAAACATTAGGAGATAATGAAATTAATATTGATTATTTTTATTCTACATTAGTTAAAGACGAATCTATGCTTATTTTACGAGTTGATGATACAATAATAGAAGAAGCTCTAAATCTTTTAAAAAAAACAGGCTTTACAATCGTAGAACAGTAGAGTTGGTTTCTGTCTTTTTATTCATTAGTCCCATTTTATTCCCAATTAATTCGATATTTTAACTGAATGATAAACCTTAAGAATTTTACGTAATTTAAAGGTATACAGTTAAATTATTAACAATGAGGTAAGAATTATGAGTATTAAATTTACTGAAGAGCAAGAAATGATTAGAGAATCCGTAAGAGAATTCGCTCAGAGTAAAATAGCGCCGATTGCTCTTAAAATGGAAGAAACTAAAGAAATTCCAAGAGATGTCGTTAAAGGAATGGCTGAATTAGGACTAATGACATGTACAGCTGATGAAAAATATGGAGGACCCGGTTTAGACGCTGTAAGTGCTGGTGTAATTGCTGAAGAACTGGCACGAGCAGATTGTACAGGCTCTACGTGTGTATATTACTTAGTTCCAGCATCTTGGGGTTTCCTTTTGAACAAATATGGAACAGAAGAAGCAAAGCAAGAAATTTTTCCAAAAACAGTCTTAGGAGAATGGTTTCTTGGAATAGCTACAACTGAAAGCGATGCCGGCTCTGATGTTGGTGGTATCAAGACAACAATAAAGCCAGATGGGGATGGATTTGTGGTAAATGGTGAGAAAATGTATATCAGTGGAGTTCGAGAAGCTGTAACTCATGGTGGTGGTCATGTTACCATTGCTCATCAGACCCCAGAAAAAGGAACGAGGGGAATGACTTGTTTCTATTTACCTTTAACCGCTGAAGGGATTACTCCTACATATATTGCTGATTTAGGACGAGAAGGAATATCGTGTGGAGGTTTTTCAATTGACAATGTAAAGATCCCTAAGCATTACATAATCGGTGAAGAAAACAAAGGATTCTATATTTTACATGAGGGATATGAATACGCAAGGGCATTAATTACAGTTATATGCGCTTCCGCAGGTTTAAAATCTTTAGAAAATGGAATGAATTATATCAAGGAAAGAAAATCATTTGGAAAATCATTATCACAATATCAAGGAATTAATTTTAAGCTCTCTGAACACTATACTAGATTAAATATGCTAAGAGATTGGGGTTATAGAGCATTAAAGACTATTGACTTAGAACAGCAAGGGAAAGCAAGCAGATTTGAAACCAGTAAAATTGTTGCTATGGGAAAAATGTTCTGTTCTGAATGGGCTTGTAATGCAATAAATGATGTTATGCAATGGCAAGGTGCGTTTGGATATTCACGAGAGTGCCCTGACCAAGCTGCATGGAGAGCAGTCAGATCATTCTCACTTGCAGAAGGCAGTTCTGAAGTTATGAAAATGATTGTAGCGAGAGAGCTACTTGGTAAGAAACAATATTAATTAACTTTTTTTTATATTTTTAATATCTTTATTTAACTCTTAAAAGATTGAGATTGAATATAGAATCCTAGTTAAATATTGATGAGACCATGAGATTTATTGTATGTGTAAAACAAGTTCCCGATACAACTGAAGTTAAAATTGACCCTGAAACAAACACTCTAATAAGAGAGGGAGTCCCTAGTATACTAAATCCCTTTGATCAATTTGCACTTGAAGAAGCAATCAAAATCAAAAAAGAAGGTGACGAGATTATTGTTATTTCTATGGGTCCAACTCAAGCTAAAAAAGCATTATTGAAGTGTTTAGCATTAGGTGCAGATAAAGCAATCCTGCTAAGTGATAAGGTTTTTGCTGGTGCTGATACTTGGGCAACGTCTTATACTCTTGTTCAAAGTATCAAAAAAATTGGAGATTATAATATGATATTCTGTGGTTTACAAGCAATAGATGGAGACACTGCTCAAGTAGGGCCTGAAATTGCAGCTCAGTTAGGTATTCCTCAGATAACTCATGTTGAAAGTGTTGAAAAATTAGAAGGTAAAAAATTAACTGCAAAAGTTCAAACAGATGATGGGTACAAAATTGTAGAAGTAAGACTTCCAGTGCTAATAACAGGAATAACCCCGTCTTCGTTTGAACCAACTAACCCTCCCATGATGAATATAATGAAAGCTAATAAAAAGCCATTTTCTACATGGGATGCTGATGAACTGGGGGGTAATAAGGAAGATTATGGATTAAATGGCTCATTAACCGAAGTCATTAAAGTTTATTCCCCCCCAGCAAGACAACAAGGTGTTGTTATTAAAGAGGAGTCATCTGAAGCTGCGGTTCAAAAATTAATCGAATTATTAACTAAGGATAAGGTGCTTTAGATTGATAAATGTAGATAAGGATAAATGTACTGGATGTGGACTTTGTGAAAAAGCATGTCCATTTGGGGCAATAACAATTGTAGAAAAAATTGCTATTATTGGAGATGAGTGTACTCTTTGTGGTGCATGTGTGGATCAGTGCAATGTGGAAGCAATCAAGATTCAAAGGAAGAAAAGGGAGGAAGTTGATTTATCACAATTTCAAGATGTGTGGATTATTGCTGAAACAAAAGATAATAGGGTCAGAAATGTATCTTTTGAATTATTAGGTAAAGCAAAAGAACTGGCAACTGAATTGAAACAAAAAGTGTGTGTGGTACTTATAGGAGATAATGTTAAAATATTTGCTCCAGAATTTTCAAAACGTGGTGCTAACAAAATTTATATTGCCGAACATGAAGCACTTAAGGATTATTATACTGAAACATATTCCTCTGTTATCACAGGTATAATTGCAAAATATGACCCAAATATTGTATTATATCCAGCAACTATAAATGGAAGAGATTTAGCACCAAGAGTGGCTGCCACTCTTCAATTAGGACTTACTGCTGATTGTACTGGATTATCTATAAGAGATGGGTTACTATTACAGACACGACCAGCATTCGGTGGAAATATTATGGCAGATATTATTTGTCCTTCAACACGTCCTCAAATGGCGACTGTTAGACCTAATGTTATGGAAATGGCACCAATTCAAGAAAATAATAATGCTGAAATCATTGAAGTACCTATAACGATAGATCTTCAAAGTTTAAGAGTAAAGACAAAAGAAATAATCAAGGGAACTAGTGGTGAATGTGGTATCCCGGTTTGTGAGGCAGATACTATTGTATCTGGTGGACGAGGTGTAGGAAGTAAGGAAAATTTTAAATTAATTGAGAATTTAGCTAGCGTATTAAATGCTGCTGTAGGAGCAAGCAGAGCTGCTGTAGATTTAGGGTGGATTCCGAAATCACAACAAGTAGGACAGAGTGGAAATACTGTTTCCCCAAAAATTTATATTGCATGTGGTATATCAGGGACGATCCAACACTTAGTTGGAATGAAAAGCAGCGATATAATAATCGCAATTAATAAAGATCCAGATGCTCCAATTTTTAATGTGGCAAATTATGGAATTATTGGAGATCTTTGCGAAGTTTTGCCCTTATTGACTAATGCTTTAAAGGAAAAATTGAATGAAAATTAAAAAAAGATATATTCTTTTAGCTTAAGTTCAATTTTTAGTGTTTCGTTATTTTTACAATAAAATTCTTTTATATCTTTTTGTAAAAAGGAATAAATAATAATTCTTAAATTATATTTTTATTGTCGTTTGAAAATTTAGTTTTTAGAATATTAATATCCAAGAGAATGTGATTATTTTGTCAGAATTTAACAAAAATGTCGCTAATGAAATGTATGGGACCAAAAATTCAAAAGCATCAATTAAGAAGTTTCAGAGAATTTTCGAAGCAATTCCTGATTTGTATTTCCTCGTAGATAGTGAAGGGAGGCATTTAGATTTCAAAGGAAATGAGGATATTCTTTTTTTGACTCCCGAAATGTTCCTCGGAAAAAAAATTAAAGAGACTCTTCCCAGGGATGTATCTGAAAAATATTATGGTGCAATTAAAAAGACTTTAGAAACAAAGAAACCAACTATAATTGAATATTCACTTCCTATAAATAATGTCATTCATCACTATGAAGCTAGAAATCTTTACTTCTCAAAGGATCATGTCGCAATATTTGTTAGAGATATTACTGAGCAGAGAAAAGCAGACCAAATTTTAAAAGCTATTTTGGATCATACTCATATGTTGGTAGCATACTTAGATTCTCAATTTAATTTTGTTAAAGTTAATCGCGCTTATGCTAAGGCTGATGATAAAGATGAATCCTACTTTCCTGGTAAAAATCATTTTGATTTGTATCCAAATAAAGAGAATGAAGAGATTTTTCGGAAGGTTGTAGAAACAGGTGAGCCTTATTTTGCATATGCTAAATCATTTGAGTACGCAGAACATCCAGAAAGAGGGATAACTTATTGGGATTGGAGTTTAATTCCTATTAAAAATGATACTGAAGTAGTAGAAGGATTAGTTTTTACGCTTCAAAATGTTACTAATAAAAAAATTGCAGAACAAAAATTAAAAGATTCTGAAGAAAAATATCATAATTTGTTTAATAATTCTCCTCTTGGTATTTTCCTATTTGATGAGAATGGAAATTTACTTGAGGGTAATACATCAGCTTCTACTTCATTTTCTGGATTTCCTTCTAAACTTAGTTATGGAAAGAACTTTACAGAAATAATTAGTTTATTCAAAAATTCAAATGAACTACTACAAATATTTAAAAAAAGAGCAGAAGACCGATCAAAAGGAAAAGAACTCAAACCAGTGGAGATAGAAATAGTAAGACAAGATGGTGAAAAACGATGGTTATACTGGCATAGTTCTGCAGTGCACTTAAAAGATAAAATATTAATTCAAGCAATTGTAAAAGATATTACTGAATCAAAGCAAGCAGAGATTAAATTAAGAGAATCTGAGGAAAGATTAAAAGATGAAAGAGATAATCTCCTTAATATGTTAAATTCAATGGAAGATGGTGTTTACATTATCAATAATAATTACGAAATTGAATTCGTAAATCCTTCCCTTAAAAACGCATTTGGTTCATCTGAAAATAAAAAATGTTATGAATATTTTCAAAATATATCAAAACCATGTCCATGGTGTAAAACGCTACAAAACATTACATATGGATCTATTAGATGGGAGTGGGATAGTCTGGTAACTAACAAATTTTACGAAATCATAGCAACACCTATAAAGAGAGCAGATGGAACATTTTCAAAGTTAGTGATCCTTCATGATATTACTCAAAGAAAAAAAGCGGTAGAAAAAATAAAAAGGGCACGTGAACAAGCAGACACATATTTAAATTTAGCAGGAGTTATTCTAATAGCGTTAAATAGAGATGGCATAATAACGTTACTAAATAAAAAAGGTTTTGAAATACTCAATTATGAAGAGGGTGAATTAATAGGGTTAAACTGGTTTGAAAATTGCATTCCTCCAAGATTAAAAGAAGAAATTTCTGGTATCTTTAAACAAATAATAAATGGAGATTTAGAATCAGTTGAATTTTTCATAAATCCTATAATAACTAAGGAAGGTCAGGAGAGAATCATTGCCTGGCATAATACTACGTTATATGATAAGAACGGTAATATTAGTGGAACATTAAGTTCAGGAGAGGATATTACGGATCGTAAAAAAGCAGAAAAAGAATTGAAAAGGCTAAGTAAATTAAAATCTGAGCTTCTTACTCGAACATCTCATGAGTTAAAAACACCAGTTATGCATATTAAAGGATATGCTGATTTATTATTACAAAATTATAAAGATAACCTCGGTATTGATGAACTACAAATAATTAGTCATATCAAAAAAGGCGTTCTCCGTCTAGAAACCCTAATTTATGATATCATGCACAAAGCTGAATTAGACTCAGGTGAAGGTGAATTAAATATGGTTAGAAATAATTTATCTTCTCTAATTGAGTTAAGTGTGAAAGAATTAAGGAGTTTTGCTAAATTAAGAGGACATTCAATTATAGTAGATATAAATGATAATTTAATAATTAATTTTGACAAAGAACAGATACGTCATGTAATTAATAATCTTATAACTAATGCAATCAAATATACCCCACTAAATGGGATAATAGGAGTCAAATCTATAATTGAGGACAATTTCATAACAATTGCAATCCAAGATAATGGTATTGGATTCACAGAAGAACAAATAAAAAGATTATTTACTCAATTCGGAAAAATAGAACGCTATGGTCAGGGATTTGATATTATTACCGAAGGTTCTGGTTTAGGTTTACATATTGCTAAAAAGATTATTGATCTACATGGTGGAAGAATTTGGGTAGAATCAGGGGGAATAAATAAGGGTTCAACATTCTATTTTTCGCTTCCAAAAATAAATGAATAGAAAATCTAAATTTTAGAATAATTCATCATCAAGATCTTCATTCCCTTCCGGGAATCTTCCAAATTCTTGCATAAATTGTTGAAGTAGTTCACTCTCTCGTTTAGTATACATTGGATCTTCATTGAAGTTAAAATAGCGAGCTTTTGGGTTAATTTTTAGCTGTTCTTCTAACGCTACACGTAAATTAGTAGTTCCTTGTATAATTATTATCTCTTGATTTTCATTCAAGATTTGAATCACACCTTCAATTTCAGGTACATTTCGAATATTCTCACTAGTCAAATCTAACCATTTTTGGGGTGGAAGTACAGCAGGTAAGATATTAAATCGTAAATCACACCTTAAACATCGGGTTGCTTCTTCTAATGCTAATTTTTCGTTAAACCCTAGTTCAATTTCCTCAAAACTATTCAAACATTCTTCTAATGATAATAATGGCATTTTAACACGTGGTTTATCGTAAAAATTTTCATCTCGTCCTAAGAAAAGATCAGGAACATCTCTTTCAATAAATATATCTTCAATTTCACCTTTCCCTCCTAAATACTTATCAATTGAAGAAGCTGCTAATCGTCCCATTTTAATTGCATCAACAACAGAACTGGGACTATTTATAACTTCACCACCAGCAAAAATCCCAGGTATATTTGTTTCTAAGCTTTTTTCTTTTGTCTGAATTAAACCCGATGGAGAGAGATTAATTTTGTTTTCAATTCCTAAAAGGGTTAAATCTGGGACTTGTCCTATAGCCATTATAACCATATCAGTTTTAATAGATTTTGTTTTGGTTTCATCAAAAATGGGATTAAAAATTTTGTTATCATCAAATACCGAATCACAATGGATTAGTTCTACTTCAGAAACTTTACCATCCATATCAACTATACTTTTTGGACCCCATGAGCAGTTTAATGTTATCCCTTCATCTATTGCCTTTTGAATTTCCCATTCATGAGCAGGCATCTCTTCTCTGCATTCTAAACAAATTAATTGTATATTTTTTGCACCTAATCGTCGCGCTGTTAAAGCTACATCTATAGCTACATTACCTCCACCAATAATAATTATATTCTCCGTTATTTTAACTTCCTCACCAAGATTAACTCTCTTTAGGAAATCAAGACCCCAAAGAATATTTGGTAAATTTGAACCTACTATATCGAGCTTCTTCGTATTTTGAGCACCAATAGCCAAAAACATTGCATTGAAACCTTGATTCTTCAAATTATCAAGTGATAAATGTTCTCCTACGACTTTATCAGTTTGAATATCAATTCCTATACTCAAAATATGGTTAAGGTCTTTTTGAAGGGCTGCTCGTGGCAACCTATATTCCGGAATTCCTACTCTTAACATTCCTCCTACATAAGAATTTGCTTCAAATACAGTAACAGCATGCCCAAATCTTCTTAAATAATATGCTGCTGTAAGACCCGCAGGACCAGAACCTACAATAGCTATCTTTTTACCTGTTGGAGATCCTATTTTTACTTTTAAACTCCATAACTCACTATCATGTTCCATTGCAAAACGCTTTAATGCGCAAATAGCTATAGATTCATTAATTTGATTTCGACGACATTCAAGTTCACAATCATGGAAACAAACCCTACCAAGAACTGTAGGAAAAGGTGTTTTTTCGCGAATAACTGCTGCTGCTTCACCATATTTTCCTTCTGCTATTAATCTTATATATCTTGGCACATCAATACCTATTGGGCAAGCATCCTTGCAAGGAACTAATAATTTTTCTCTTTCAGCCCAGAGTATATCTTTATCTGTAAGTGCTCCTGTTGGACAAACCTCGACACAGGCTCCACAAAATTTACAACTTGACTCTTTAAGTGTAGGTGCTAGGCTTCCAACTATAGTTTCTCCATTTGAATAAACAAATCCCAAAGCTTCAATACCACGAACATCTTTACAAACTCTCACACAACGAGTACATCCGATACATAATTCGTAATTTCTAATGAAGAGGGGGTCGTTGTCAATAATAGTGCGTCCTTGAGGTTTATACCGTGGAGTATCTTCTCGAATTCCAATATATTCTGCAACCTTTTGTAATTCACATCTTCCTAAGATTGGACAACATCTTTCTTCTATTGGAACATTCGGTGAACATGGCTCACGAGGGCAACCTTCGCGTTGTGCACACATTAAACATGCATGTGGATGTTTCGAGAGTATATTTTTTAATTTTTCACGGCGAAAATTTTGAATTTCGGGGGTATCAGTTGAGATTACCATGCCCTCTTCAATAATTTTATTACATGAAGTTGTTAAATCTTCAATCCCTTCTACTTTCACTATACAAAGCTGACATCCTTGATGTTCTTGAGAATTATCATTTATGAATTTTGAATCTCCTTGGAAAATTTCCTCATTTGGCTTTAAACCAACCAATGCCGGCAAATCAGGATGCGCACAAATACTAGGGATATATATTCCGGCATTTTGAGATGCCTTTAAAATCGTAGATCCTCTCTCAGCTTCAATTTTAGTCCCATTAATATTTATTGATATTGTATCCATTTTCTGCACTCTCTAAAATTAATTAAATCTAGAAATAATCTTAAAAAAAAATTATGGTATAGTTCAATATATATTATTCAAAAATTAAGATTTATTTGTATAAATTTGAGAATTTCATTACACTACAAAATAAGATAATATAATAAATATATTACTACAATTTGACTAGAATAGCATATATATGGCTAGAAGAATTGATAACAATATAAAGCAATATTATGCAGATAGGGCTTATGAATATGATAAGACATATTTGAGACCCGAACGTCAAAAAGATATTAAGAAACTTCATAAATTGCTAAAAACTCTTTTAAAAGATCATATAGTTCTTGAGATCGCATGTGGAACGGGATATTGGACAAAAACTATCGCAATTGTATCAAAATGTATCACTGCTGTTGATATTAATGATGAGGTACTTCAAATAGCAAAAAATCGTGGCATTCCTTCAAATAAGGTAATCTTTATTCAAGATGATGTTTATATATTAAACAAAATTCAAGGTAATTTTTCGGCTGGTTTTGCTGGTTTTTGGTGGTCTCATATACCAAAATCTAAATTAAAACAATTTATTACATTATTTCATTCAAAAGTTCAACCAAATGCTCTTATTATTTTTATTGATAATCGACATGTAAAGAGAAGTTCTATATCGATTAGCAGAATGGATATTCATGGAAATACTTATCAAATAAGGAAATTAGAGGATGGACGAGAATATGAAATATTAAAAAATTTTCCCACGAAGAAGGAAATACGTGATATTCTTGAAAATAAAGTAAAAAATCTTAAAATTCAATTTTTAAAGTATTTTTGGATTGTATCTTATAATATTTAATTATGAATTACCAAGAGTGAGAGATTGCTCCTGGTTCACATGCTTCTACACAAGGTAGTTCTTTTGTTTTACCACCCGGTTTACAAGGAGCACATGAATATTTTATTTTCTTACGATGTTCTTCAGAAACTATCGCAATAATTTCATCTCCTAGAGGATCTAACTCATTTTCAGCCATTTCAAGAACAGCTACTGGACATGCTTCTACGCATTTTCCACATGAATTACACAAATCCGTATCGATGGTAATAAAGTATTCCCCAGAACCATCTTTATAACCATAATTTGCTTTTGTCATTTACTTCCCTTTCTTTTTAAATATTTTAAAATAAATTTAAGCCTTTTTAAGTTCTTTTTCAACTAAAGCTTTAGCAAATAAAGCAGCACCAATCGCTCCTGCAATTTGGGGATCAATCTTCGGCTCGGGAGCTTTAAGTTTTAATTCATCTTCAAGTCTTTTAACCACTCCAATATTTTTAGCGATCCCGCCGGTTATTGCAAATTTTTCCTCGATTCCAAGTCGTAATAATAGAGTCACAACTCGATGTGCCATAGCTGAGCAATATGCAGCTAAAACTTTTTCTTTTGGCCATCCCTTTCTTAGTAATCCTACTGCTTCTGATTTTGCAAACACAACACAAGTGCTGCTAACTGGCTCTGGTTCTTCATCAACTTCTAAAGACATTTTACCTACATCATTGATATGTACTTGAAGTAAGTCTGCAAATACTTCCATACCTCTTCCTGTTCCTGCTGCACATTTATCGTTCATAAGAAATGCTGTAACTTTACCGCGTTGATCACATCGTATTGCTTTACAATCTTGACCCCCCATATCTAATACAGTCCTTATTTCTGGACCATAAATGAAATTAGCACCTCTTGCATGG
This sequence comes from Candidatus Hermodarchaeota archaeon, assembly GCA_048885925.1. Classification (GTDB taxonomy): domain Archaea; phylum Asgardarchaeota; class Lokiarchaeia; order Sigyniarchaeales; family SOKP01; genus Loki-b32. The sequence continues at coordinate 140,041 of JBHLLG010000001.1, read as the reverse complement.
CATGCTATTTCAGTAATAGCTCTCTTTGCAAATGGAACATTAACTCGACCGTATCCAGTTCCAACAACATATTGAATTTTATCTAAAGTTAAACCAGTACCCTCGAGTGCCCAATCCATAGCATTTTTAGCACTATCAGGACTATCACTACCAGTTCTCATACTTGAATAACAGTAAATTTCTCCATCTACCATGATAACTGCTTGAGTACTAACCGAACCAACATCCACTCCTGCTGAAATAATTTCACCATCCTCCCATTTTACATCAGGACTAGTATAACGAGATTCAGTCCATCTCCAATATTCCTTTTCTGATTCTGCATTTGACATAATTCTAGCCTCCTATTTTATCTTGAGCTATAAGCGCAGCTCCTAATGCGCTAACAAATTCTGGAGCAATTCCATTTTTAGGTACTAAAAGTTCAAAACCTAAGTTCTTATTCATTGCATCTACAAAACCGATATTATTAGCAACACCACCAATCAACGCTACATCTTGCTCAATACCTATCTGACGTACCATACTTGTATTTCTATCTGCTATTGCATCATGTACGGCTTTAATAATATCTTCTTTAGCAGTTTTTTGGTGAATTAATGAAACTACCTCGGATTCTGCAAAGATTGTACATTGAGCATTCATAGGAATTTGTTTTGTGGATTTCAAAGAAAGTTCTCCCATATCTTCGATATCCACTTCTAAAGCTCTTGACATAGCTTCTATAAACGCACCTGCTCCAGCAGCACATTTCTCATTTATTCCAAAATCTTTAACTTTTCCTTGCTCATCAACTTTTACAACTAATCCTTCTTCTGCTCCGATATCAATGATAGTACGAACTGAAGGAAATATTGAATAAGTACCTCTAGCATCTGCCGTTATCGTAGTGATTGTATTATGAGAAAACTTTATTGCTTCCATCCCTGCTCCTGTAGCCGTAATATGTTCAACATCTTCACGTTTTATTCCGGTTTTTTCTAAAGCATTCTTTAATGCTTGTTCTGCTGATTCCTCTTGGTCAAAACCACTTAATACCGAAGCGGTTGATAAAACAACACCCTCTTTTACAATGACAACTTTTGTATTTTTCGATCCGCAATCAATTCCCGCTGTTATCACATTGAACCACTTTCCATATTTTCTTTTAAATTTTTATTTTTATAAATTTCATTATTTACTTTAATAAGACCTAATCTGCTTGTTAAATAAACTATAATTAGATCAAATATCATTAAAAATGGGATTGGATATATGATTGGATGCAAGTTATCTCCATGTTCATTAAGGATAAATGTTGAAACTATTGCCATTACTAAAGGAATAAGCTCACTTATCAAACCAATCAATATAAACCGCTTTTTATTAAATTTCCCAATCATTAATAGAATAACATATACTACAAAGATAAGTCTAAAAAAAATATATTCAAAATAATACAGAAATGCGCTGAAAAACCGAATCGAATACCATGCTGGTCTAAGAGGAACTTCCCATATCATTGAAACAATACTATTTGGCCCGGGACCTAAATCTATCATGATACCAAAAGGCGCGAAAAAAACCACCAGTATTGTAAAAAGGCTGATAATTATGGTTATATATCGTTTCATGAGATTAATTTCCAACGCTCTTTTTAAATTTTCATTTTTTCTATTCCTAATGACTCCATGAAGGCATCTACTCGCTTCATTGTTCTCTCAAGATCAAATTCTCTCTCATCTCCCATGTTTCCTTCAAATGGCATTGTTGGAATCCCTGCTTTTTGTATAGCCAAACGATTCTCTGCAATTCCAAGGCTTAAACCTTCACATCCTCTATTAAAATGCAAAAAGACGCCATCTAACTTCCATTCCTTTGCGATTCTAATCATCATATCAGATTTAAGTTTTGGATGATAAAAATGTTGCCATTCCGGTTTACTTAAATTCCATTCAGCCAGAGCTCGTAAAGCTTCATCTCTATTAGTAATTTCAAAATCAGGAATAGATCTAGGACCCCAAGTTCCATCTTCTTTGATTTCCCATAAACCAATCAAACCGAATGTATAGAGACTTCCAATTGAAACGCATCCATATTGCTCTAAGTAACGGAATATTCTTAAAAATGCCCATGGAGGTTGAGTATCTGTCATAATTCGACACCGCTCATTTCCAACAGCCGCTATACCTCTTGCTACACGATCTTTTACTTCTGGATACAACTCCTTTTCATAAAAATCTGCCGTCCATTGAGCAGATTTTCTTAGAGTTCCAAGAACATATAATGAATACATTGATTTTTCATCTAACGGAGCGGGTATTGCTTTATTAAGCTCGCAAATTGCTGCCCAATAATGACATGTACGAAATTCGTTCTTAACTGCTTTAATTAATAACTCATCATCATAATCTCTTCCTGTAATCTTTTCTAGCCATTTAATACCATCATGCATTTGTCCAACAATATAATTAACTTTATGTTCTGTTATTTCTTCATATGGTCCGACTGATACATCGATATCAAACATAGGAATTCCTCCTTCAAGATCGCTTGCCACTTGATACCACTTAGCATGTGAACAACAGATATGATCTTGCCATATAAAGTCTGGTTTTGGGAATTCTTCGGAAAATTGTGGCCATGCGTATTTATTAATAAGAATAGAGCCCCAATAATTTCGCATATAAGAACATAGATCTCGTGCGAATCCTCTTGCTTCAGTTGCTTCATGACACTCCAAAGCAAATTTATCATTAAAGGCTACTGTTGCACCATAAGGTTCTCCAGTTAGGGAATATACATCATCTCCTAAACCAGCAGGAATAGCATCAAAAGACCATGCTCCTCCTGCCCATCGTAACCCTCCTTTATCATGGGCTTCAGCAAAATCTTTATAATAATTCTCTCTGAGAACTTTAGCCTTATTCCAACACATCAATTGTTCGGTTGGATATTTTGTTTCCATCATTTTAAATCCTCTTTTTTTTTAAAATAGATCCTCTTCTCTTATTATTTCAAGAAACGCTTCTACCCGCGTTTTAAATTGACCAATTGGGACGGTAACATCAAATTCAAGAAATAATGTCTGAATATTTAGTTCTTTCTCTAAAGTTTCTTTTATGATGACTGTATCTAACTCATGTGGGTCACAAAATTTCATTTGCATTATAATTGCTCCTTGTACATCATATTCTTTAGCTAATTGAATAATGCTTTCAAGTCTTGTGCGTTGAGGCCAATCCTTACTTGGACATGGTGTACGTTTTACGTATCTTTCTGCTATTGAACCTAATGGATCTCCATTTGTATTTACTAAAGTATTAAAATATCGTGTACCAGTACAATGATCATCAATTACGAATCTTGCCCCTAAATCTTCAACCATTGCCACAAATTCAGTATCATCGTCTTCAGATCCCAATATCATTAATCGCTCACCTGGCTCATCTAAGCTTCTTGAAGGGAGTTTTTGGAGAAGTTCCTCTAAGGCTTTACTATGTTCTTGTTTATCAATCATCTGCGAAGATACCACCATATGCATTGCTTCAAGACCGGTTAATGGCGGATTGGGATTTTTCCTTAATTCATATACTTTTTGTAAAAGTCGTCTATTTTTATTCATGATTTCAATTCCGCGCTTAACATCTTCATCTGAAATTTGTTTTCCAGCCCACTCTTCGACTGATTTCCTGAATAATTTTAACTCTTCGGTTAAATAAGGAACAGCATGAGAACTTTGAACATTCATTGGGTGTGGTAAATAATATTTGTAATCCACAGGAATGTGGAGATCCCAACTCGTAAAAGCTTGTCTAATATGGAGACAACTTTGAGCTATCATAATTCCATCTAGATAATCATATCGCCCTTTCAAGCCTTGTGCTAAACAATCACGACAAAATGGACAGAACATCGCAAAGATATGTGGTTCAGAGACATCTTGTGGCTCATGACTTCCCAATATCCTTACTGGTAAGATATCCGCAGCATAGAGAATTTCTTCAGGAACATAGGTACAAAAATATCCTATTATTTTTCCACCAGTCCGTTCTTTCCATTTTTTCGCGTAATCATGACGATTTTCATACCAATCTTTAAATTGTTCAAACAATCTTTATATCCCCTTGATTCATTCTAATTTTGAAAGTAAAAAATGAATTAAAAATTTTATTAAACCTCTACTTTTGACATTGTATAATTATTCTAATTCCTTCTCCACGACGCATGACGTCAAAGGCTTCATTAATTTCCGACAATGGGAATTTATGAGTAATTAGTGGTTTAAGCTGAAGTGAACCATTCCTTACTAAATTAATAATATGTGGATAATCAACAGGACGGCAACCAAGACTTCCCATTATTTCCATCTCTCGAAACATTACACGACCAATATCGAATCCATCCCAACGTTTAGCTGAATATCCTACAGCAACTAGACGACCTCCAGTTCGCAAACTATTAAATGCTTGTTTCATTGTCTCGGGATGTCCGATAGCTTCAAATGCTATATCTGCTCCTCCTCCTGTTATTTTTCTAATAGCTCCAACAATTTCTTTTTCATCCATACCTTTTGCTAAAATAGTTTCCGAAGCGCCAATTTGTTTAGCTACCTCTAACTTTTTTGGGACAATATCAACAGCTATGGCTAGACCTCCTGCTACTTTAATATTTTGGACCACATTTAAACCAATTCCACCACAACCTATAACCACCGCCCAATCACCAGGTCTTACTTGACCTCGATTTTTCACAGCATGGTATGGTGTTGAAACTGCATCTGAAATTATACAACTTTCTTCTAATGACATTTCAGTTGGAAGATGAACCACATCTTTTATAGGAACCTTAATTTGTTCAGCAAATCCTCCATCAATATGATTTCCAAGCATTATCTGATTGAGGCAAATATTCTCTCTACCTGTTCTACAATTAACACAGTATCCACAGGATAAAACAGCAGGAATAATAACATGATCTCCTACTTTGAAATGTTTAACATCCTCATTTACCTCTTTAACACGTCCTGATATTTCATGACCTAGTATTAGAGGTGGTTGTTTAAATGTAGGTACTCCATGTTCTAAATAACCAAAATCAGTATGACAGACTCCACATGCTTCGATTTCTATTATTGCATGACCTTCCTCACCTGAAATACTAGGGTCAGGATAATTGCTATCTACTTTTAAAGGTTCCTTAACTTGTTCAAAAATGGCTGCTTTCATCTTTCTTTCCTACAATTTGTTTTATTATTATTTCAATTTAAACCTAATTCTTATTAAATTTAAGAAAATTAACGATTCTGCCATTTGGGTGATCTTTTCTCTAAGAATGCTTGTAAACCTTCATTTGCATCATGTGTAGACATTAATTCTTTAAGATAAAATTCTTCAATTTCATTCAATTTAGTTTCAAAATCAATTCCTAAAGCTTTGTTGAACGCTTTCTTTGTATATTGTAAAACTAACGTACTTAAATTATTAAAAGATTCAATAAATTTGGAAAATTCTTGTTCATATGAATCAACAGGGAACATATAATTAGAAATTCCAAGTCTATGAGCCTCATTAGCATCAATAATTTCACCTAACATAATTAGTTCAAATGCTTTCTTATTTCCTATGATTTGGGGAAAAGCTAAGACTGCTATTGGTGGGAATACTCCCACTTTAATTTCAGGTTGTCCAAATTTAGCTTTATCTGAGGTGAGTACAATATCACAAAATATAGCAATTTCGCATCCTCCTCCTAATGCAGCTCCTTTAACGCATGCAATTGTTGGGCATTTTAATTTGTTAAGCTTTCTAAAAATCCCATGGAATTCCTTAATCATTTTTGGAGCTTTATCACCTATATGATCGCCAACGTCAACTCCTGCGGAAAAAGCTTTTCCATTATGATCGAAAATAACTACTTTTAAAGATTCATCTTCAAGAAATTCATCAAGAGCTTTATTAATTTGCTCCATCATACTTATTGTTAAGATATTCAACGGACCATTATTGAATATTATTTTTCCTATATTATCGGCTTTTTCAACGATAATTAAATCGTTCGTCAAATCCTTTCACTCAATATGGCTATTATTTTCTTTTAAGATATTTTAATTCTTTTTTCTAATAAAAAAAATTTTCATTTTTATTTTAGTTTTGCTCCACATTTACCACAAAACTCGAAATCAGAAGGTAAACTCTTTGCTTGACATGAAGGACATGTAACTGAAGGAGGTCCCCATAAGAACTCAGGGTGAGAACTTTTTCGTACGCCTCTATAGTTTGGAGGACGTTTTTCTACAAATGCTGTCATTCCTTCAAGTGGTTCCCATGAAGCATAATGAATTGATAACCAGTCTTTAGCATGACCAATAGTTTGATGCCAAACGAGATCTTTCCAAAAATTAACTTGTTGTTTCGTATACCTCATACATTCTGGAAACTTATCAATAAGTTTCTGAGACATTTTATCTATAGCCCCATCGATTTCAGCATACGGTACGACTTCATTTACTAAGCCCCATTCTAACGCTTTTTGCGCTGAGATAGGTTCACAGAGATATAAAATTTCCCTTGCTCTGCGATCCCCTACAATAATAGGCAACCACTGAGTTGCTCCTCCACAAGCTACAGATCCTACTCTTGTCCCTACCTGCCTAATAGTAGCATGATCTGCAGCTATAGCTAAATCGCAAGCCATTTGCCATTCATTCCCTCCACCTGCAACAATACCGTTAATTCTTGCAATAGTAGGTTTACCAATATTTCGAAAAACATCATGAGCTTCTTGAAAAATGCTCATCCATTTCCAATACTCAGCAGGTTGTACGGTAAATCTTTCTCTATATTCTTTTACATCTCCACCAGTACAAAAAGCTTTATCACCTGCTCCTGTTAAGATAATTACAGCAACTTTATTATCCCAGGCAGCATCGTGAAAAGCTTCAATCATTTCCATTAATGTTAGGGTTGAATACGCATTATAAACTTCCGGACGATTAATAGTAACAGTAGCTTTCCAATCTTTCTTTTCATAAATTATTTCTTTAAATTCAAAATCTTTTGGGTCCTTAGGAGTAAAATTTGGTTCTTTTGTATAAGTCATTACTAACACTTCAAAACTTAATGTTTTTGATTTCTTTTATTTTTATTATTATTTTAAGATAATTTTCCACAATAATATAAAATTTGTTAATAGAAAAGGTTTAGTGGGAATAAAATGCCACTAAAAGCATAAATCAGAAGGATTACAAAAAAGAGTAAGATTTAAACTGAACATTATAATTATATCTAATGTAGATTCGAGAAAGAAAATAATAAATGGGAGACAATAATTTTGGTTTCAGATAAAGAAAAAAGTAAAGATGATAGAAATCTAAATGTTCCACTCAGAGGAAAAGACTGGGAAAAAGGATTTACAATTGAAGAACATAGGGTTAATGAATATGTAGAATTGTATAAATCAATTGGATATGAAGTACGTATTGAACCTGCTACTCCTGATGAGCAAGAGGAATGTCAAACATGTTTTAAAGCGGAATTTGATAATTTACGAACAATCTATATCAAGCGAACAAAGAATAAACATAATGAAATGGATTTAGAAGAATTAATTTAATTTAAACTATACCTCAAAAGCCCATTCCCCATCTCGTATAATTGGTTCAGCTGTACCATCTTCAGTAATTCCATCTATATCCATTTCTTCTGAACCGATCATAAAATCCATATGGATAAGACTTACATTACCTCCCGCAGCTATAAATTCCTCATCAGACATCTTTTCACCATTCTGTAAACTGAATTGATAGGCTCTTCCTAAAGCTATATGACATGAAGCATTTTCATCTAAGAGAGAATTGTAAAAAAGCAAACCTGATTGCGAAATCGGTGAACTGTTCGGAATAAGTGCTATTTCACCTATTCGACTTGCACCTTCGTCAAATTTTATTAATCCTTCTAAAAATTCCTGTCCCTTAGAAGCAGTTGCTTTTATAACTTTTCCCTTCGAAAAAGTAAGAGTAAAATCCTCAATTACACTCTCTCTATAATATAGAGGTTTTGTTGCTTTTACCACACCCTCAGTTTTATCTCTATGAGGTAGAGTAAATACTTCCTCAGTTGGGATGTTTCCTACAAAACCAATGCCACTTGGAGTTTCAAATAGAGCACTCCCCCATATATGGCCTTTAGGAAGTCCAATTGTAATATCTGTCCCAGGAGCTTCCAATTTCAATGATTTATATTTTTTTAGATTTAAGTATTCGCACCTAGCGACTAGTTGAGATATATGTTCTTGCCATGCTGAAACTGGATCGTCATAATTGATCCGACACACTTCAAAGATAATCTCCCAGAAGTTGGTTGTTTGATCATCTAGGGAAAGATCAGGGAACACTTTTTCTGTCCAACCATCGACCGGCGCTACAATTGCTGTCCAATTGAAGGCATTTTTTACTAGTAGATCCATAACAGGTTTAAAATGTTTTGAAACTGACTTTCCTTCAGTCACGATAAGTTCAGAATCTTGGTTAACGAACAACTCAGGATCCTGGCCACCAATTGCGAGAACTGCATCCTCATTTTCGGCAAACTCCAGTTGTGCTTCTCTTCGCCATGTAGCTAATTCTTCAAAAGAATCACGAGGAGCATGCATGAATCGAATTAAACGCAATTGTGGATCATCCCATAATACTTCAACAAATCTAGCTCCCATTTGATATGCCTTCCTAACAATGACTCTCACAAATGAGGCCAATTCGAGAGGAGTTCCCCGATTACTGGGATTACTTGCACCAATCAATAGACGCTGTCCTTTTTGTAGATTAAGTCCAACGTTCAAAATTACTTCAGCATATTTTTCAAGTTTTTTTTCAAATTCAGAAGACATTGGAAATTCATATAATTCTTTAAATTTTATTAATACTAGTAGATCATGAGCTAAGTATTAAGGTTTTAGGTTTATGGTATTATTTTAAATCTAAATATAAAAGATATTTATTAAAATCTCCTCCAACTCTTTGTTCATTCAAAATTAGTTATTAATCCTTCTGAATGTATATGATTTTAAAATATAGGAATAAAATTAATTAATTCCAAAATCAAAAAAGAAATAATCAAACAAAACTAATAAAAATCTTATAAAGAAAATGACTGAAAGAAATTATTGGTTAATATTGGGGGCTATTCTTGCCGCAATAGGAGTATCTGCTGGTGCAGCTGGTTCTCATTTACTACAAGATATAATAAGTGAAGCACGGTTCATAACATTTAATAAAGCTGTACGATACCAGGTGTATCATTCATTTGCGTTAATATTTGTGGCTCTTTTATCTTCTCAAAATCTAGGAAAAGCTTTAGATTTAGCAGGTTGGCTTTTTTTAGCAGGAATATTACTCTTTAGTGGGAGTTTATATTTAATTGTTTTAACTGGTTTACAATGGTTTGAAATATTTTCACCATTTGGAGGCATAGCATTTGTTTTAGGATGGCTTAGTTTAGCCTATTCAGCGTTTCAAAACAAAAAGTAAAAATCAAAAACTTTTTCCCTATTAAATTATGCATTTTTATCTTTTTCAAATGTTTCGAGCATAGGTCCTTCTTCTTTTTTGTATCATCCATGATAAAATCCCATTAATCCAACCTTCAAGAGAAAGTACCATATAATCTCACCTTATAATCATTTATGATATTAGCAAATATAGATTTTTATTAAGTCTAATTAGTCAATATTTTTATCTATCTTTTCATTAGTTTAATTTATGTCAAAAACAGGAATCGTTAAATTTGACGATTATGAAGAAGGAACTTCTGCTTCTTGTAGTAAAACTATTACTGAAGCAGATGTAACCTTATTTGCAGGCATTAGTGGAGATTTTAATCCTCTTCATGTAAATGAAGAATTCGCAAAAACTCAAATGTTCGGTAAGCGGGTAGTTCATGGAGCATTTAGTTCAGCATTAATTTCAGCAGTACTTGGTGTTCACTTATTTGGTCCGGGAGCGCTTTATGCTTCTCAAAAGGTAGTCTTTAAAAAACCAGTATTTATTGGAGATACTTTAACCGCAGTAGCAACAGTAACCAAGAAATATACAAAAGAAGGTAAAAGTGGAACTTTACAATTTTTAGATGTAGAAACTAAAGTACTAAACCAGAAAAATGAAATTGTAACAGATGGAGAAGCCCAAGTATTAATTATGTAATTTTTTTTTATTTTAATTTTATTTTCCTATATGAATAATGATTTAAGGTTAAATCATTTATGAAATTAACATATATTATTTCGATTATTTTTTTTTGATAAATAGCAAAATTAGGTTTGTAGGAAAAACAAAATTGCTGGAACTAAATTCCCTTTAAGGGATATTCTCTCATTTTTTGCGCGATTTACGAGATTAGATGCTAATTTATTTATTGATTCTTCAGCAGAATCCAGATTGAATAGTTTTCGATATTTCGAATCATCAGGATTTAATAATATACATTTTTGCCATTTTAAGCCTAAAGCGTTTGCCTGTAATTGTAAACCTGCTAATGACATTCCTGCTTCAATTTCAGCCCAATATTGTAAATTAATGATTTTGTGCATAAATCCAGCACATGGTTTCTTTCTGTCAATGCATAATAGAATAGCATAATTTGAGAAATTAATGTTAAAATCTTTTTCAATTTCATCTTTATGATTGTCTGATGCATAATATTTAAGAAAATGGTCATAAGTAATCTTATTATTCACCTTAATCCATCGATTTAATGCGGAATATCCCACAGGGTTATATATATATGATCCTTTTTGCAGATTAGCAAGATCATCTACAATAACTATTGGATAAACAGCGTACCCTGCGCATCCAGAAGCGTGGACCCTACCATACCCATTTTTCTCCAAATCATCTCTGTTTCCATGAGTAGCATGATCATTTTCACCTTGGCAAGCCCATAATAACTGAGAGATCTCATGCAAATTCGTAAAATTTGGGTTCTTTTTTTCTATTTTGTTAAAGATAACGGACTCTAATGGAATACCTTCATATTCATTCTTATAGATTGCGCGATTTTTGTAACATGTTGGTGTTTCTAGTAAAATAATACCTTCCTCTTTTTCTTTTTGGAGAGGTTCTAAAGTATCTTCTACTAAAGTTCCCCTATCCCTCTCACGAACCGCCACTGAATATAATAGAGCATGAATTTGATTAAGTGTATTATTAATGAGTTTATTATATTTTTTCGGAACTCTCGCTCGTTGAGATACTCCAAGTCCCTTACTTTCTGTTTTTAATGAAAGATATTGCCAAATAAGGCCCACATCCACTAATTCATTTAATTCAATTGATTCTTTCCTAATCAATTCTGGATAAAGCTCTAACGAATATTGGGTTTTCTCTTTATCTGTAATTAATTTTAACTCTTCATCCTTATACAAATATATCCCTCCCGAATAATCCTCCGCATCTGGCAATACAACAAATAAAGATTTTGATGGCGCTGCTTGGTTGGTTGATCTACAAATATCCAAGATTTCTGAAAATGATAATATTTTACCTTCTCCTGAACAATCTTTTCGACTTGATAAACATCCTTGTAAACTCATTTTTCTATCATTTCTTTTTCATATTTAACTGAAATTATATATTTAGTTAAAATAAAATTTATGATTATTAATTCTCAGTGAAATTTCCCATAAATATGGGAAAAGGTAAAATTTTTTATATAACTTTGATGTTTAAAATAAGATTAAAATATTTTTAAAATCGTTCTAAATCGTTAAAACTGAGAAATTGTTTAATTAAACAAAATGGGATATGATAGGAGGATAATTGCATGACATGGCTTAATATTGGCGAAATTATTAATGTAAATGCTAATAAATATCCAAACAAACTTGCTCTGAAAGATATAAAACGTCAATTAACATTTAAAGAATTAAATGAAAGGACTAATAAACTTGCTAATGGAATACTTAAAAGTGGAATAAAAAAAGGGGATAAAGTAGCGATATTATCTAATAATTGCATTGAATTTATGGAATTATATGTAGCAGCAGCTAAGGGAGGATTTATTGTTGTACCATTAAATTTTCGTTTACATCCAGATGATATTTCATTTATTATTAATAATTCAGATGCGAAATGGTTATTTATAGAATCCAGATTCTATGAAGCGACAGAAAAAATATGGGAGAGAGCTATAGAATTGGGATTTGAGGATGTAGAACGCGTTTTGATTGCCGATAAACCGGCAGAAGGTTGGAAATATTTTGAAGATCTTGTAGAAATGGGTGAAAATATATATCCTTCTATAAAAGTTGATCCAGAGGATACATGGGTAATTCTATATACTTCTGGCACAACAGGGAAACCAAAGGGAGTTATACGTTCACATCGTTCCTATATCTCCTTTTTCTTAATTAATGAAGCAGAATTTTCTTTCACTCCTCAAGATTATGGTATGATTTTAATGCCATTATCTCATGTAAATTCTACTTTTTATTCATTTGTATTTACTTACCTTGGAGCTCCGGTTTATATTCATATAGAATATAAATTTGAACCTGAGGAGGTATTGAAAATAATTGATCGTGAGAAAATAACATTTACTTCAATGATACCTACTCATTATAATTTAATATTAAGCCTTCCAGATGAAATTAAACAAAAATATGATCTTAGCAGCATAACAACATTATTGACCTCATCTGCTCCTGCTACAAAACAAATGAAATTAGATGTTATGAAACTTTTTAGCAAAACTAAACTTTTTGAAGCCTATGGCTCAACTGAAGCAGGATTAGTAACACTTCTTAGACCTGAAGATCAAATGAATAAATTAGGTTCAATCGGAAAAGAATGCATTGGAACTGATAATATAAAAATACTGGATGAGGACAGAAATCCTGTAGCTATAGGAAAAATTGGTGAACTCTATTCCCGTGGTCCACAAATGTTTGATAAGTATTATAAACTACCAGAAAAAACTAAGGAGTCGTTTAAAGGGGAGTATTTTAGCGCAGGTGATATGGCGAAGAAGGATGAAGATGGATTCTATTATTTAGTAGATCGAAAAGCTAATATGATTATAACAGGGGGAGAACATGTTTATCCTTCTGAAGTAGAGGAAGTAGTTGTCTCACATCCTTCAGTTGTAGAATGTGCTGTAGTTGGATTGAATGATTACAAATGGGGAGAAAGTGTAACAGCTTGTTGTGTTTTAAATAAAGAAGTTGACTTAGATACTTTTAATAAAGAAATGCGCCAATATTGTGAGGATAAGTTAGCCAGATTTAAGATACCAAAAAAATTTTTATGCATTCATTCCGAAGAGATGCCTAGAACTGGTTCTGGAAAAGTCATACACCGAAAATTAAGAGAACGATTTAATATTCAAATTAATAATAAATAAGAAAGTTTCAAAATATTAATTAAATAATAAATTTGGTTATTAGAAAAATGTCTTTTAAAAAAGCTTATATTCCTTATGGACAGTATTGGAGTACACCTTTTTCAAGATGGCAAATGAGTTTTCAAAATCTCCATGCTATAAAGTTTGCGGCAGAAATTACTACTCGATTTTTAAATGAAAGAAAGATTTCTTCTAAAGAATTCGATCAACTTATATTTGGTTTAACAATCCCACAACTTAATTGTTTTTATGGAGGGCCATGGTTAGCAAGTATGATTGGAGCAGAAGTAACTACGGGACCAATTATCAGTCAAGCATGTGCTACTGGAACCAATTCTGTCTCAATAGCAGCTCAACATATAGAGACAGGAATTAATCATAATGTTCTTGTAGTGTGTGCAGACCGATGTTCCAATGGACCTCATCTGGCATATCCCAATCCTCAAGCACCTGGGAGCACTTTAGATTCAGAAAATTGGGTATGGGATAATTTTGGTTATGATCCTTATGCTAAAAATGCGATGATCGAAACAGGTGAGAATGTTGCTAAAGAAGTCGGAATTACCAAAGAAGAACAAGATAAGCTCACTCTATTTCGTTATAATCAATATCAAGATTCATTGAAAGATGATCAAGCATTCCAAAAAAAGTATATGATATTACCAATTGAGGTAAAAGATCGATCTGGTAGAAAGGTTTTAGCTACTGTAAAAGGAGATGAAGGTATTTACCCTACTACCATGGAAGGACTTACTAAACTTCAGCCGGTACTCCCAAATGGTACAATAACTTTTGGAACTCAAACCCATCCAGCAGATGGTAATTGTGGCATCATTGTAACTACAAAAGAAAAAGCAGAAAAATTAAGGAAGAGAGAAAATGTTGAAATTAGAGTTGTTTCATACGGAGATCACAAAACAAAAAAAGGCTATATGGCTATGGCGATAGTTCCTGCTGCAAAGAAAGCATTAGAAAATGCGGGGATTTCCATAGCTGATATATCTGTAATTAAAACACATAATCCTTTTGCAGTCAACGACATATATTTCTCTAGAGAGATGGATGTTGATTGGAAGAATATGAATAATTATGGAAGCTCCCTAATATTCGGTCATCCTCAAGCACCTACAATGTTGAGAATTATAATAGAATTGATTGAAGAACTTGTGGAGAAAGGCGGAGGATACGGTCTCGCAGATGGTTGTGCTGCTGGTGATACTGGTGCGGCCCTAATTTTAGAAGTAAAAGTAGATTAAAGTATAATCTTAAATTTATTTTTTTCGCATTTATTTAAATTAAATATTAGGTTTCTTGAATGCTTAGAAAGGAAATAAAGGCTGCGAAACAATTAGGACAAATAATGTCTGATTATTATCATGAATTAGATCAAGCTTCTAAAAGTGATAATAAGAAGGTTGCTTGGTGTTCCAGTGTTGGTCCAGCAGAAATATTAAGAAGTCTAGATTTTAAAGTTTATTTCCCAGAGAACCATAGTGCGATGTTAGGTGCCTCTAGAATGGCTACAGATTTAATTCCTTATGCTAATGCAATAGGATATTCACCTGAAATCTGTTCTTATCTTACTGCTGACATAGGTGCTTATTTAAAACAATTAACTCCATTATCTAAAGTATATCCAGATATTAAAAGCATCCCAAAACCAGATGTATTAGTTTTCAACACAAACCAATGTCGAGAGGTTCAAGATTGGTTTAACTGGTTTGCTAATGAATTTAAAGTACCACTTATGGGTATTTCTACACCAAGAACTATAGGTGAAATTACAGATGGACATATGATGTTTATATCACAGCAGATGGAACAGCTGGTTCAACAATTGGAACCATTTTCAACAATTAAATTTGACCTTAATAAACTAAGAGAAGTTGTATCACTTTCTCGTGAATGTTCGGAGCTTTGGAAAAAAGTTTTAGACACTGCAGCTACTATACCTTCGCCATTTACATTCTTTGATGGAACTATTCATATGGCTCCTGCTGTCGTTATGAGAGGAACTCAACAGGCGGTAGATTATTACAATATTTTATTAGCAGAACTTCAACAAAGAATAGAAAGCAACGTTGGAGCTGTTGAAGACGAACGTTTTAGGCTTTATTGGGAAGGAATGCCAATTTGGGGAAGATTAAAACACTATTCTGAATTGTTTGCTAGTCTTAAAACATGCGTAGTTGCTTCAACTTACTGCAATAGTTGGATATTTTCAGCTTTTAGTGAAAATGATCCTTTTAGGAGCATGGCAAAAGCCTATACTGAATTATTTATCGTCCGCTCAGATGAATATAAAGAAAAATATATTCGGAGGATGACGGATTTCTTTAAAGTTGATGGTATCATTTTCCATGATGCTAAAACTTGTCCGCATAATACAAACTCTCGCTATGGAATGCCACAAAGACTTGAAAAAGAGATAAATATTCCGAATCTAATCATAAATGGAGATCTAAATGATCTAAGGTGTGTTTCTGATGAACAATCAAGAACAAGTATAGAGGCTTTTATAGAACAACTTGAAGAAGGTTAATTTGCGCTATCAAAAACAAATCTCAAATTTGTTAAGAATAATTTTTAAAGAATTGTTAATAAAAGATTTTGAAACTTGAGTTTAGAATAAAAAAGCAAATGAATAAAAAATATCTTATATTGAGAGAAAAATCATGGTAAATCAGATAAAAGCCATTGAGATAAAAAATTATATTGGAAAAGAGTTTGTTACAAGTTGGTACCAAGTAACTCAGGAAGAAATAAATAAGTTTGCTGATCTCACTAAAGATCATCAATATATTCATATAAATCCTGAAAAAGCAAAAAAGTCAATTTACGGGGAAACTGTGGCTCATGGATTCTTTGTTTTGTCTATGTTAGGTTTCTTTACTTTACAAGATGGTCAAAGAGATTCAATGCAATTTTACGTTACAGATGCGAAAGCAATTCTTAATTATGGATTTGATAAAATTAGATTTATATCCGCTGTTCCTGTTGGAGCGTATATTCGAGATGTGTCATATATCTCAAAAGTTGAATTAGTAAAACAAGGTATGAAATTTACTTCACATCATACGATCGAAATTAAGGGCCAGACAAAACCAGCTCTCGTGGCAGATTGGGTAAATTTGCTGATTCTATAATTAAACGTTTTGGGATTTCTTTATTAGATATTATCCCCCAACTAAAGGAGGAGATATAACTATTTGATCTCCATCTTTTAATTTTGTGTTTAACTCCTCTAAAAATAAATAATTCCTCCCATTGACCAAAATCACAACATGACTTTCTAATTTTCCTTTTTTGTTTATAAAACTTTTACGTATTTTGTTTCCATACTTATTCATAAATAGATCTATTACATCACCTAATTTATCAACACCGGAATATTGAATCTCTGATACTCCAACATCAGTAGAAAAAATGGTCATTAATTTTAATATGACATTTGCCATTAAGTCTTTAATATTCTATTGGTGTTAAAAATTTTATTCAATAGAATTATAAAGATTAATCACAAGTTTAAAAATTTTTAATTAATATTTTCAAGTAAAGCATTATTTCCTCTTAATTGAAGTGAAACGAATGAATTCTAAAAATGAAATTATCGAAAATATAAATCGGATTTTAGAAGAGGGCCAAATTTTAACAGATTTAGAGGATCTCTATGTGTATTCTTTTGAAAAATTATTTTTAGATCAGAATTACGTAAAACCTGATATTGTGGTTAGAACTTCCTCTTTATCTGAAGAAAATAAGTTAAAAAAATTCGCCAAAAAAGAGGACCTAATTTTAATTGAGAGAGGTAAAAAAATTAAACAAAATATAAACGGAGCTTCTAAACCTATAATTTTATTAGATAATGTGGAAATACCTCGACTCGAAAGTTGTTTGAGTGAAACCGATCAAAAAGAGGATTATATCACAACTTTAAAAATGTTTCCTATAAGAGGGTATGGAACATATAGAAACCTTGCATCAGCAGCCCAGAATTTACTATTAGGGAAAATCTTAAATAAATGTCAAAAGTGTACAACATGTAGTGGCTATTGCACAGTAAATCCATCTTTTAATGGCGTTGAAACGTATTCCTCGAAAGGAAGAATGCTCGTAACTAGAGGTATAATGAAAGGTGATTTAAATCTTACGCAGAAGATTGTTGACATTTTATACAATTGCACGAAATGTGGTCTTTGTTTTGCTCAATGCTATCAAGATTTAGAATTTCATGAAGCTATACTTTTTATAAGGTGTAAAATAGCTGAAAATAATTTAGTTCCACAAATTTTTCATACAGCTTCTAGCAACATTTTTAGGCATGGAGATCCTAGTGGTATACCTGCTACCCGTCGACTTTCAAGGGTAAAAAATTATTCTAATTTGAAATTACCAGAAAAAGCAGAAAATCTTTTTTGGTTAGGTTGTACTGTTGCAACTCGGACTCCTAAAACAGCTCTATCTCTTGTCAATATTTTAAATCATATTGACATTGATTTTTCAATGTTAGGACAAAAAGAGGGATGTTGTGGTTATGTTTTAATTTCTGCAGGCTTATGGGAACAAGCAAAAAAAGTTGCGTTAAGTGTTATTGAAAGAGTTGAAAAAACTAAAGCAGAGACTCTTATAACTCCGTGTTCTGGTTGTTATTACACTTTTACAAGACTTTTTCCTGAGATTTTAGATATTGAGATGCCCTGCAAAATATTACATACCACTCAATTTTTTGAGAAGTTGATAAAATGTGAAAACGTTGAGCTTAAACCTTTGGATCTAAGTGTTACTTATCATGATCCCTGTTCACTTGGAAGACATAGTAATGTCTACGATCCTCCTCGTAATATATTAAAAGCAATACCCAAACTTAAGCTGATAGAGATGCCATTAAATAGAAATTGTGCTCGGTGTTGTGGAGGTGGAGGTGGACTTTGGACATTTAATAATGAAGTAAGTATAGAATCAACTCAAACAAAAATAAAAGAGGATTTTATTCCTACAAATGTTAACATTCTAACAACAGCATGCCCGCAATGCCAGCTAAATTTCCGTTTTGCTTCTCGAACTAAAGGCCTTACTAATAAATTATTAAAAATCTATGATATTACAGAATTACTTGAATTATCAATGAATTTTAAATGATTTAGCCTTACTTTGCTAATCCTCGAACTTTTGGTTGACCTGGCCATGGCCAAGATATTCTATATTTAACATTACAGTGAGGACAAGTTGCTTCTTTGGCATTTGGTTGAACTGGAAAACGTTCAAGACAATTCATGCACCTACATTGAGGTTCTTCAGTCATATAAAAATCACATTTAAATGTAAAGTATTATTTGTTAATTAAGTTGTGTTTAAGGATTAAATACTCATTCTAATGATTTCTTAATTGTAAAATTGTAGTTAAATGAGTTCTCTTATGTTATTTTAATATAATTCATTACTTATTAGTTTTCGTTGAAATATTTAAAACTAATGGATAACTTAAATAAAAAGTAAAAACTTTTTAATTTTACAAGTGAATTCTAATATTAAAATTAATTCTGATTTCAATTCTGAAGTATATGTGGGTACATATTCCCATCTCATCGAAAAGCACACTGATTTGCAACAAAACGATTTTAAGAGATAAAGGTGAATAAGAATAGTTTGGAATAAACAAATTGCTTATATTGATTTATCCATTGGGCAAGTAACAAAAAAATCAATTCCAAAATCAATTCGAGAGCAACTTTTAGGAGGGAGAGGGATAAATATGTATCTTCTCTATAATCATCTTTCACCTGGAATTGATCCTTTGAGTCCTGAAAATGTATTACTCATAGGTGCAGGTTTACTTACTGGAATCCCCGCAATGGGGAGTGGAAGATGTGATATTGCAGCAAAATCCCCTATAACAGGTGCTATAGGTGATTCAAATATAGGAGGATTCTTTGCACCAGAAATGAGAATGGCTGGATTTGATCATTTAGTTATTAAAGGAAAAGCGGAGAAACCGAGTTATCTTTGGATACATGATGGAGAAATAGAAATATTAGATGCAAAGCATCTGTGGGGAAAAGATACATTTGAAACACAAAATTTGATACGTTCAGATCATGGAGACGAAGAAATCAAATCTATAGTAATAGGATGTGCGGGAGAAAATCTTGTACGTTTTGCTAATATAAGAACGGGAATGAAAAATTCTGCTGGACGTACTGGTATGGGCTGCGTTATGGGTTCAAAGAATCTAAAAGCAATAGCAGCTCGCGGAACTATGGATATCACATTTGCTTACCCCGAGGAACTTTTAACTTATTGTAAAGAAATGATTGACATGGTAATGAAGAACAGATATTCTAGAGCAGCATCTAAGTGGGGTACTCTTGTAATATATAGTACAACAAATACTACAGGATTGATTCGAACTAAAAATTTTCAATTAAATCAATTAGAACAAGGTTGGGATATCGAACCTGAAGAAATGGATAAATATACAATTGGAATGTCGGGTTGTTATGGGTGCCCAGTAAGTTGTCGCCATCGATATACTTTGAAAGAAGGTACTTTTGCTCCTTTTTTTGCAGAAGGACCGGAATATACTTCTTTAGGAGCATTTGGTACGATGGTGGATTGCAAAAATATGGAGACTATTCTTATAGCAAATCATTTAGTTAACAAATATGGTTTGGATACATTAGAAACTGGAGGACTTATTGCTTGGGCAATGGAATTGTATGAAAAGGGAATACTAACTGAAAAAGTGACAGATGGACTTAAACTTGAATGGGGTAATGAAGAGGTTCTTTATGAACTTATTCGAAAAATTGCTTATCGTGAAGGCTTCGGTGATATACTGGCTGACGGATTCAAGATTGCTATCCCTAAACTAGGGGAAGAGTCGAGGTATTATGCTATTGAAGTAAAAGGTATGAGTAATTTACATTCAGATGAACGTCCTACACCCAGTTTAGCTTTAAATATTGCTACATCAACTAGAGGAGCAGATCATTTGAGAGGACGCCCAGCTATTGATCTATATGGGCTCCCAGAGGATTTTTTAGAGGAAATATACGGAGGAAAAATGTCTTCAGATTATCGATCATATGAAGGGAAGAGTCGTATGGTATGGTGGCAAGAACTCTTGTATGCAGTTACTGATTCAATTGGTACATGTAAATTTCAAACAGTATTTTTAGCTGTTCATGCTCCAAAATGGAAGGAATTTTCAAAATTAATCCATCTAGCTACTGGTATGCTGTTTTCAAGCTCTCAACTTATGGATATTGGTGAAAGGATTTACACTCTTGAAAGAATGTTTAATATAAGAGAAGGTTTTTCAAGAAAAGATGATATATTACCAGAAAGATATTTCGAAGAACCAACCCCTATAGGATTACCACGAGTAAAAGGTTTAAAAATCGACAGAGAGAAATTTGAACAAATGCTCAATGATTATTATAACCTCCATGGTTGGGATAAAAACGGAGTTCCTAAAGAAGAAACACTCCAAAGACTAGGAATTAAAAAGGAACCAACTCATATCATTTAAAATCGGGAGATATCAAATGCAAAAATTATTATTTGTTGATCCAGAAAAATGTACAGGCTGCAGGTTATGTGAAAATGCATGTTCTCTTTTTCATGAAAAAGTTAGCAATCCTTCCCGAGCAAGAATTCATATTGTGAAATGGGAAAACGCTGGTTTATACGTACCAATGATCTGTCAACATTGTGAAACTCCTATCTGTGAGATAGTATGTCCTATGGGTGCTGTGAGTAGAGATGAGAAGACAGGCGCAGTTCTTATCGATAAAGATTTATGTGTAGGGTGTAAACTTTGTGTAATGTTTTGTCCGCTTGGCGGAATAGGAATTGATAAGAATAGAAAAATTTTAAAATGCGATCTTTGTGAGGGTGACCCATTGTGTGTCAAATTTTGCATTCCTGGGGCACTTCAATTTCTTGATGCAAATACAATTAATCTTAAAAAAAGGCGAATTGCAGCAGAAAAACTATCAGAATTAATGAAAAAACTATTAGAGGTATCAATTTAAATACTTTTTATAAATAATTAAAGAGAATTCAATATGAGTGAAGAATTTAGAATTGGCATTATTGGTATTGGTCCAACTGGTGGGATTTTAGCGTCTCATCTTGCTAAAGCAAAACACAATGTGGTTCTTGTTGATATTAATAAGAGTCGCATGGATAAAATAAAAAAGAAAGGGTTAACCTTAACCCACCTCAAGAATTTCAATGTAAAATTTCCAAATGAGAATATATGTTATTCTATAGATGAATTGGAAAATAAAAATTTAAACACTATATTTATCGCTGTAAAAGCATCACATCTTGAAAAAATATTACCACAACTTAAAAAAATAGCGAAGCCAAACACAACTTTAATTAGTCTGCAGAATGGTTTTGATACAGAGGAACTTATTGCAGAATTTGTGGGCGAAGAAAATTCTTTACGTATTGTAGTTAACTATGCGGGAAATATTATAGAGGATGGAGTAATTCGTATGTCATTTTTCAATCCTCCCAATTATTTAGGCGTCTTAACAACCAACGCTGAAGAAAAAGCCAAAAAATTAGCAGATATTATAAATTCATCTGATTTAGAAACTATTTTTACTCAGGATATCAAAAAGTATGAATGGACAAAATGTATACTTAACACTATAAGTCCTGTCTGTGTTACTACCCGTACAACTATGAAACAAACAATGGAATTTCCAGAAACGAGAGAAATTTGCAGAGAAATACTACGTGAGGGAATAGAAGTTGCTCGAGCTCGAGGTCTTAAGTTCGAACCGGACTTTTTAGATAAATGTATGAATTATTTGGATAAAGCAGGACACCATAGAGTTTCAATGGAAGCAGATATTAATGCTGGAAATCCTTCAGAAATAGGATTTCTCAATGGAAAAATTGTAGAATATGGGAAAATCGAGGGGATTCCAACACCATATAATAAAATATTTGTTTCATTAATTAAAGGATGTGAATTACCTCCAATTAATCGTGATTAATTTAGGTTAAGATTTCTATTCAATTATGGCTAATTTATATTTTGTTGGGATTGATGTTGGTACTTCCTATGTAAAATCAGTTCTTATTAACGATACAATGGAGATAATTAGTTCATTTGTTAAGCGTACTGGAGTTTCTATTGAGGATTCAAGTAAAACTGTTTTTGAAAAAGTACTATTAGATGCATCAATACCGCAGACTGATATAAAGCATATTACAGCTACGGGGTATGGAAAGAATAAAGTAAATTTTGCTGATATGGATAAAACTGAAATTAGCTGTCATGCTAAAGGTGCATATCATTTCTTTCCAAAGAAAATTACAGTTATCGATATTGGAGGACAAGATACAAAGGTTATTAAGCTGGATGAAGCTGGCAAAATTATTCGGTTTAAAATGAATAGAAAATGTGCTGCGGGTACAGGTGCCTTTATCGAGGAAATTGCATATAAACTAGATATCCCACTTTTAGAACTAAATACTTTAGCAGCTAGATCCACTTCAAATATTCCTCTTGCAAGCTTTTGTACTGTTTTTGCTAAAACTGAAATTCTTACTCGAATAAAAGAGGGAGAAAAAGTTGAAGATTTAATAAAGAGTGCTTTTGGGTCTGTTATAAAGAGAATAATCGAAATGACAGAATTAGATGGTACAATTGTTTTAACGGGAGGACTTATTGCTTATAATAGTATTATTAGTGAAATTTTACAAAAGGAAATTAATGGAGAAATTTTAATACCACCTTATCCACAACTAATCGGAGCGATAGGAGCTGCTTTATTTGCATTAGAAAGTTATGATTTAAAGAGTAATTGATAAATGATAAAAAAAATTAGAAGTTTAAGATTTCTTAATAAATTCTAACTAATAACACTACCAAGCTCTTTTCTTGCTTTTTTTGTGTTTTCATTTGTAATATAGAATCCAATTAAATAAGCGATTAAAACAAGACAAAATAGAATTAATGCTGATAAATAAAACCATCTACCAAGATGACCCATAACATCCATAATTATCCATTTCATTAGCCATGTTGCCGAACCACCCCCAACAACGAAGATAATATCGAATAATGCATTAATAAGAGAATCCTTCCTATTTTCATATTTTAATCCTAACTTCCAAATAATGGTATTTTCAATTAGTTCCCATCCAACACCAACAACGAGAACAAAAATCAAAATATAAAACCATGGCATAGTAGCAGGTCCAATAAAAAGTTCCCAGAGAGTTATAATTAATGAAAAAATAGAGAAAGCAGCAATTCCAAAGGCAATGTGGCCCCAACTATAGAAATCCAAAGGTGATCGACCAACATAATCTTCAAGACGCCCAATAAATGGTACATAATGTTTTTTTTCTGATTCCTTACTTGACATTATAAATCATATCACTTTTTTTAAATAGATTTCAAACAGATTTGATAATATAACAACAGTTCATTTAATTAATAAATTTAAGTGATATTATTGATCGATGATATTTTTAAATTTTCTATTCTGCAATTGTTTAGGATAAACGATTATTAATATACGGATATTTGTACACGTTGATTTAAATATATAAATTACTCATTATTAGCTTACAGATCAATTTTTTTTGATCAATCTAAAAAAAAATATACGATTAAATATGAAATCGTTGATGAAAAACAGAAAGTTAGTCGTAATTTTAGCGATATCTTTCTTCTTTTTACTAAATACTTTTACTCTAACTAACGGATTAGCAACAGCTATAGAAGAAGATGCTGTTTTTAATCTTAATAAAGAAGATCCTCTAGGTCCTGAAGGTTATGGAGCAATAATTCCATCTCCTAATACAAAGGGTGCTTTATATGTTGATGGAACAAATCAAGGTAAATTCACAGTAACCAATTGGTTAGGAACTAGTACTGTCGCAGAAGAAATAGTTAGTTTTCCTGGTGAAGATATTTCTTTATATTATCCAACAGATTTAGATGGTTATTTGACAGAGAGTGAGTCATCTACTGATGATATTGACCCTTGGAATGAAGTTAGATGGTTAAATATTTCTGCTTATAACGCTGAAGCTGAGATTCTATCACCTTTTACTGTAAGTACTGTCTTTGATTATTATGCAATGGGAGAAGGTGGAGTTTTTACTAAACCGTTCAATTTTGATCAGCCTATGCAGATTGATCTAATTGTTAAAAGCACAGGTCCAAAGGTCTTAAAAATAGATTGGTTAACACCTGGTTTTGTTAATTATGATTATTTATTAGCATCTCCTTCAGGAAAGCTTCTTGAGGATGGCATGCATTATTATATTGAAGACGCAAATTTTATGGGAATTAATGTACTTTATGAATATCTGATTTTTTCCGCAAGTGAAGTAGGTGCTTATCGCCTAATTATCGAAGTAACAAGTGCTTCTGATCCCGCCTCTTTAAACTTAGAATTTTTAGACATTGATATTTCTTCCTTACCTTTAAATACAGCAAAATTTGCAGCAAATTTTGATGATTTTGCAACTCTTGATATATCTAAAACTGCTATGTGGCAATCAAATTGGTTTAAAATTACAGGGAAAAAAGGAGAATTATTTGTATTAGATATTTTTGAAGATTTTTCAACGGGATCTCTTCCAACAATAGACATCTGGGTTCCAGGCGCAAATGGTTACCTTCTTGATCATGATGTTGGTGAAGGATCTCGTGTGGTATATTTTCCTAAAACTGGTGCTGCTTATGTTTCCTTTACAGACGTCGTGTTTGAAGATTGGTATAGATATTCATTACTCTTAAGAAAGGCTAATAATTATAAATATGAATTAGGCGATACCACAACATTTAGTATTTATATGGATGAACCAACAACAGTACAGTTTTCAGTTAAAGAAGATTCGATTGTACGTTTTAATTATACTAGTTTGCCTAGCCCTCTTGGAGCGCCAGCTTTAATTGGTTTTATTTATAGAGATTCAAAAGAAATTACATATGGTGCTCTTAATATTGCCATCTTGACAAGAACTGTAGATTCAACAAATTTCTATTGGCATTACATGCCTGCAGGAACATATAAAGCTTTCATCATAAACATGAATCCATCAGCAAATGGACTTTTTAAAATCAGTTCGCAAGTATATGATTTATCTGAAGATTCAATACCGATTAATACAATGACCTATCCTTCAGATTATCCCTCAGAATTTGCCACTATTAATTTACAACCTGATTCTGAATTCGGTGGTCTAAAAGATCCCATAGGACTTAACATAGAAATTCCAGATATTGGCCAATTTAGATTAAATACCACCATGTTACTCGCAAATAATTCTGGAGCAACTGCTACAATCTCTCCTACATATCTCTATACATATAATGGAACAGATTCAGAATATTATAGTTTTGGTTACCCTCAACCTGTTTTTTCATTAGATGGTGATTCTACAACAAGCGATTTCTTTTATATAGGAGCCCCAACTATATGGACTGGTATGACATTCGATTTTTCAGTTCTCGGAGCTGGTGGAACTATGGCTTGTTACATATACGATGGAGGATGGGCAGTATTATCAGAAACTAACGATGGTACAAGCGAACTTACAGCAGATGGTACAATTGAATTTAATTTAGGAGATGTCGATTTTAATCAATGGATAAGGGGAACTGGAGGTCTAGATATAGATCCAAATATAACAGAAACAGATTATTTCTGGATGAGACTAGATTGCACTGGAAATTATGCAACTGTACCTGTATTACAAGAACTAACGTTATTAAATGCTACAGTTAAGGGAAACTTACAATATTTCCTTATTGGAGAATCTGGATATGAATTTGATAATTATTGGGGTCCATCTGGTATAACTCAACCAGCTGATATTACAAATTTAGTAATCAGTTTGGATGATTATTATCCTGAGTATGATAGTAGAGTATCATCTATTATTAGGGGTACTGATCCAATGACTATTGGTTTTGAAGCTGGAACTTATAAACTCTTGATTATTCCTGAAATGTGGACATACTCAGGTGTGGTAAGTGTTCGATTAGCTGTTGAAAATTATTGGGATTACGCCCACCACGAAACTTATGATATCGGAGTCCAGACTCCAATTCTTCATGCACGAGATATTACAAACTATACATTATCGGGATATTCTAATATTACTGGTACGGTTTATACTTACAATTTAACCACAACATATAACCATACTGAAAGTACTCTTCCCTATGGTGGTGGCGAAAGTTATTTTGTTCTTGAATGTTCTGGTGAACCCTATCAATGGACACAATTAGTTGCTACCGTAGAAGGTTTAGGCACAGGAGATTACGAACTTTACATACTTCAAGATCTTCCTTGGATTGGTAATGCTGGACCTAATGCTGAATGGAATACTATAGCAACAACTGTTAATACTAATAGAACTTTTGAATTTGGAGTTTTCTCTGATTCCTTTATATTACTATTTGAAGTATTGTCATCTGAAGAAAATGTCACTTTTTATCTCTCTCTAAGTCAATATAATACTGTTCCATTGACAACTAGTGATGTGAAAGCATCATATACTCCACCACTAGATCCCGCATTAGTACTTGCTTTAGTAATTGGCATCCCAGCAGCGGCCGGAGCTGTTGTTGTTATATATGTTTTAAAGAAGAAAGGTAAAATTTTAACAAAACGTCCTACATAAATTCAAATAACTAATCTTTTTTTTTTAATTAATTTCTTAATAATATCGCCTTTATAATATACTGTCTATTTTAAAGTAAAAATTTTCAAACATTTATACTATTATTTTAAATACCTTTCTCTAAATAATCATTAATAATAAAATGTAAATAAAGTAATAAAACGGGTATTAAATCTTTAAGCATTTAACAACTCAACCTTCATATTAATATTTTGCTCTTATTAAGATCTTAATAAAATCCACAATCATTTTTATGAAAAGTATGTTGATCAAAACTTTGTTATAAAATTCGGATGATAGTTTTTAAACTAATTAATTTTTTTCACATGAAATTAGAGAAAATTTTTTTTTTTAAATTAAGTTTATGAATTCTTTTCACTTTTATTTTTAAAATAAGGATGTATGAGAGAAATAATAAATTTATAAACGCATAATTATACCATAGCAATACAATTCACGCAATAATAGAATAGAACGTTCATTAAATTTGAGATAAGATTTATTAGGAGGGGTGACTAGATGCATATTAGGAAAAAAAATTATTTTTTTTCTGGTAGTGGAATGTTTGTTTTTAGCCCATAATTTATTCCTCCACGAATAATACTAAAATAACATTCCATTACTCCTTATCTTTTTTAACCTATCACTCTCATGGAGTTTTAATGTTCTAAGTTAAAAATAATTAGGTTAAATGTTAAAAAAGTAAAAAATTAGTTATATTAATTTCCCATTATCAAGCTATTCTTCAGATTTTAGTTTTTTAAATTCTTGAATAAGTTCTGGAACTATTTCATGAAGATCTCCAACAATACCATAATGAGCCCAGTTAAAGATTGGAGCATTCGGGTCTTTATTAATTGCAACTATAATTTCTGAATTTTGCATTCCAACTATATGCTGAATCGCACCTGAAATTCCACATGCGATATATAATTTTGGAGCTACAGTTTTACCCGTTTGGCCTATTTGTCGGTCTGGATCCAACCAATTTAATTCAACAGTTATTCTTGATCCTCCAAGTTCAGCTTCTAATACTTCAGCTAATTCTTCAATAATCCGAAATTTTTCTCTTGAACCAACACCACGACCTCCCGCAACAATAATTTTAGCATCCTCAAGATTTACACTATTCTTAGTTTTGCTTATCACTTTTACAATTTTTGAGACAGAATCTTTTTCTTTAAACTCATAATCAAGTATCCTAATGTCTACATTCTTTTTTACTTTCTCGGGCATTTTAAAAATACCAGCTCTTACAGTTGCCATTTGTGGTCTACTAGAAGGAGTTCTAATAGTTGCCATAATCGTTCCACCATATGTTGGACGAGTCTGAAGTAGATCTCTAGTTTCATTATTTATCTCTAATCCTGTACAGTCTGCTGTTAACCCTGCATTCAGTCTTTTTGCCACTCTTGGAGCAAAATCTCTTCCAGTAGGGGTCGCTCCAATTAATATAATTTCAGGTTTATTTTCTAATACTAATTCTGTAATTATTTTTGTATATAAATCTGAATAATAATCTTTCAAAATCGGGGATTTAATGTAGATGGTCTCATCCATCCCGTATTGGCTAAATTCTTTTAATTTATCATCGAAATCTGCTCCTAGAATAATAAAAGATAAATTTACTTGCAATAGATCTGCTAATTCTCTTCCTTTACTAAGTAGTTGAAATGATACGTTTTGAATTTTATTTTTATAATGCTCTGCGACTACCCAGACTCCTTTAAATTGAGAAATATCTCTTTTATGTTCTTTAATATCATCCCGTTCCAATGAAATCGCTTCTTCAGGACAAGCTTCTATGCATGCTCCACATAGAGTACAACTTGGAAGAACCTTTGCTATATTATTATCTAATTTAATAGCATCAAACATGCAGCTTTCCATACAACTAGCGCAACCAGTACATGAATCTTCATCAATCTTAATGCTCAAATAGATAGTCCTCTTAGAAAATTTTATCTTCTTTTAAATATTGACATAATTTTTTAGCTACTTCTTCACTGGACCCTTCTAACATAATAGGATTTACCTTTCTTTCAGGGAAAAAAATTTTCTTAACTTCAGTCATCGATCCGTGTAATCCTATTTTTGATTTGTCAGCATTTAAAGTATTTGAATCTAAATATATCACATTTGCTTTTTCATAAGCTCTCATAATTCCTGACACACTTGGATATCTAGGTTTATTTATTTCGGGTAAAACTGAAATTAATGCAGGTAATTTCGTTTCAATAATTACTATCTCTGTTGCTCTAAATTTTCTCTCTACGATAATTCTATCTTTACTTAATTCAATTTGTTGAACATAAGTAATTTGTGGAATTCCTAATTCTTCTGCTAATTCTGGAGGAACTTGCCCTGTATCTCCATCTATAGCTTGGGTACCGCAAATTATAAGATATTTCTCTTCAGAATTAGATTCTTTTAATACTTTTTTAATTGCTAAAGCAAGAGTATGTGATGTAGCTAAAGTATCTGCCCCAGCAAAAGCTTTATCGCTTAATAAAAATGCTTTATCTACTCCCATTGCTAGAGCTTGTCGTAATATTTCTTCTGCTTGTGGAGGTCCCATACTTAAAGCTATAACTTCTGCTCCTTGACTTTCTTTAAGCGTTAAAGCTAATTCAATAGCATTTCGATCATTTGGATTAACAATTGACATAACACCTTCTCTTACAAGTGTATTTGTCTTTGGGTCAATTTTTACCTCTGAAACCCCTGGTACTTGTTTAATACACACAAAAATTTTCAATCCGAAATTACTACCTCATTAGCTTAACTCGATAATTTAATAATCTCTTTTGAAACGAATAAAACATGCTAGAAAAATAAATTTTCCGATAACAAAATTAAAAATTAGAAAATTATGCAATTATTTTATAATTATTAATTGTCTTCTCATTATTGCACTCCCTTTCGTAAAAGGTTACCTGCAATTACTAATCTTTGGATTTCACTCGTTCCTTCATAGATCTCACCCATTTTAGCGTCACGGAAATATCTTTCTACGGGATATGCTTTCATTAAACCATATCCTCCATGGATTTGAACAGCACCATGGGCAGCCAGCATTGCAGCTTCGGAGGCAACTAATTTTGCCATTGAGCTAGCCATTCCAAAATCTTCTCCCTTATCATGTAAATAAGCTGCTTTATATGTGAATAATCGAGCTGATTCTACTGCACAAGCCATATCAGCTATTTTCCATTGTACGCCCTGAAACCTCCCTATAGGTTGTCCAAACTGTACTCTTTCATTTGAATATTTAACTGAAGCTTCTAATGCTGCTTGTCCTAGACCCACACATTGAGCAGCAATACCTATTCTTCCGAAATCTAAAATTTTCATTGCCATTTTAAAACCTTCTCCAGACCCTCCCAAAATGTTCTCTTCTGGTACTCGAACATCTTCAAATACAAGTTCTGAAGTATTTGAGGCTCTAACACCTAACTTATCTTCTTTTACTCCAACTGAATATCCAGGGCTATTACCATCTACAATAAACACTGTTAGTTCTCTTCTACTTTCTTTTTCTCCCGTTTTCGCTACAACTAACAGTGTTTTAGCTATACCTCCTGATGTTGCGAAGATTTTTGTCCCGTTTAAGATATATTCATCTCCATCTTTAATTGCGGTTAATTGAACTCCACCCGCATCTGAACCAGCATTTGGTTCAGTTAAACAAAAAGCTCCAACTTTGTTACCTCTTGCTAAATCTTCTAAATAACTTTTCTTTTGCTCTTCAGTCCCAAATTTATAAATCGGATAAGCTACGACGCCATTATGAACAGCAATGGTGATTCCCCAGGCTGCATCTGCACGCGAGATTTCTTCAACAACTATACTAAATCCTATTGTATCATTATGAAGCCCTGCTCCTCCAAATTCTTCTGGTAAACAAGCACCAAAATAATTCATTTCTTGCATTTTTTTGAAGGCAGTTGGATCTAATTCTTGCTTATCATCACTTTCCTTCGCTACAGATACAATATATTCCTCAGCAAAATCTCTTGTAATTTTTTTCAACATTTTTTGTTTTTCAGTTAAGGAAAAATCCATAATAAAATCAACAATTAATTTTTGGTTTTTTAAATAATCTATTTTTAAGAATTAGTTAACAATCCTAATTATATTTTATTAAATTTTTATCTCTGTGAGAAATTGGAAAATATAAATCTTAATTTACCTAAATTCTTAGATATTTTTTTTCACAATTCTTAAATAATTTTAAACTTAATCTATAAATTAGTTAATTAAATAAATACGTTTTTAAACAAAAAAAAATCAAATAAGAAATGAATTAAAAGCCTATTTATTAATTGTTTTTATTTTTAATTAAAATAATTTTTTGGAAAAAAATAACTATGGAAACTGAACAAGTTTTTTTAAAACTCTTTGGGAGAAATCTCATAAGTTACAAAAAGCTTGAGAATGGTCAAGTTGTAGGTTCAGGTATTCTCAATCCAATTCTTGATAGGTTAAGTATTTACCGGCTAATTTTCATGATTCTCTTACAGTCTAATTTTTATAAAAATATGGAGGTTGGACGATGGAAAGGAAAAATCGTTTCAAATACTTTTGCTCCACCAGTTGGAAGTAGACCTATGATACGTGCTTTAAAAGGTCTAGTGAGGTCTCAACTGATGCCGTATCCGCTCCCAATTGCAATGACATTTGCTATAACTTATAGATGTCAGTGTAAATGTGTTCATTGCAGTGCTGGAAGGCATCTTCAAAAGGATAAGATAGAATTAACTACAGATGAGGCAAAAAAGTTAATTGATGATGCTCAAAAACTAGGAGTAACAATTATTGCATTTACAGGAGGAGAACCTCTACTACGTGAAGACCTTTTCGAGCTTGTTTCTTATGTAAATAAGAAAAAAGCATTACCTGTTATGTTCACAAATGGACAATTCCTCACGGAGGAAAATGTAAACAAACTATCAGAAGCGGGACTCTATTCGGTATTTTTGAGTATAGATTCACCTTATGCTGAAGAACATAACAAATTAAGAGGAATGCCTGGTCTTTTTGAGACTGCTATCGAAGGAGTTAAGAGAGCACAAGAAAAAGGGATCTTTGGAGGATTTTCTGGTTATGCTACTCGTTCTGGAACAGAAAAAGGCTATTATAAAAAGCTCCATAAATTAGCTAGTGATCTTGGTTTAAAAAATATAATCTATTTCGATTGTGTACCTACTGGACACTTACTGCATGATACGAGTGAGATGTTAACATTTAAATTACGAGAAAAACTTCATAAATATTCTGCTGAGGCTTTTAGGAAAAAGATTGTACCTCCTCTTTCATCTCAATCGTGGCAGAATTCTGTAGAAGCATATCTTTCAGGAATCGGATGTCTTGCTGCAAATATTCAATATTACGCTTCTGCTTATGGGGATATTTCTCCTTGCGATTTTTCACCTCTCTCTTTCGGGAATGTACGTAAAGAACCTTTAAAGAAGATATGGATGCGAATGGTGAAACACCCGGCCTTCAATCATAGGAGTCCTTTCTGTAGAATGCAAAATAAAGAGTTTAGAAATATCTATATAGATCCTATTCCTGATGATGCTTACTTACCTTACCCTATAAACAAACTTCCTCAAGTTGATTATAGAAAGTAATTTAATATCTAATATATAGAGCAGTTTTTTTCTTAAAATTTTTCTAATGGTACCTTAACTTTAAATCTATTATATGCTTAATTTGAAGTATGAGCGTAGATATTCCACATTTTGAAATCTCAAAAGAAAAAGATTATTTATATGCAATAAAAGAAAATATCTCTTTAGTTCATCCAGTATATACAAATGATCCTCTTAATATGTATTTAATCTTAGGGGCTCATACCGCTCTTTTACTTGACACGGGGTGTGGACTTTACCCTTTGAAACCAATTATTGATGATCTCATAGGCAATAGAAAATTATTAGTATTGAACTCTCATGTACATTGGGATCATGTTTTAGGAAATAATGAATTTGAAGAAGTATATGTGCATGAATATGAAATAGAAATTATTTCAAAGCCCTATGATCTTTGGTTTTTGAAAGATTCACCTTGTGAGATTGTAAATCGCTATAAAGAAAAGAACTTTTTAATTACTCCAGCACGAAATATAAAACCGTTAAAAGATGGAGATTTTTTTGATTTAGGTGAAATAAATATTAATATAATTCATTCTCCAGGACATTCTCCTGGCTCTATATGCCTTCTTACTAGTACAGGTGAACTCTTCACTGGTGATGTAGCCTACTATGGAGACACTTTTTTACCTTCTAGAAAAAAAATTCCAATAGTTCTTAAAACTCTCTCAAAATTGATAGAATTATATGAGAAGCAAAAAATCATTGAAATTTATCCATCACACCGAAAATATCCCTGCGATAAGACACTTTTAACAGATCTATACAATGGCATTATTAATATTGAAAAGTTGTGGAATACTAAAAAGCAATTTGATTTTTTTGATACATGGCAAATTGATGACGATAAATTTAGATACTATATTTCAAAAGAATGAAACCTATTATGCTAAAAAAATCTAATAAATTTTGAAACTTTTAGTGATTTATTATTCAATCAAAAAGATTAAAAGAAATATTATTATCAATAAAAAAAAAAGTATTTCAAAAGCTTAATTCATTTTTTAAAGAAGATATTAAAACTGAAGATCTTAAAAATCTCGAGAAAATTGTGCTTTTAGTTATACTTTTAGTTTTTACCCTAATCGGTTTAGAATTTAATAGAAATTTAAGTTATCAAAGATATAAGAGAGTTCAGTTTAGCTCAGCTGGTGCAACACTTTTTGCTAATTTGTATTACCCAACCAAAACATTATCTTTTCAAGAAAAAAAGCCATTAATTATTTATTGTCATGGGATTGGAAGTAAGCGAGATTTCGATCTCAGAATACCTATTGAATTTACTAAGCGCGGATTTTATGTAGCTGCCTTAGATTATCAGGGACATGGCGAGAGTACTGGTACAATTAATAATATTGATGAATCAACCAATACACCTGCTCTTGCTCAAGATTGCACAAAATTACTTGAAAAGTTAAAAACTTTGTCATTTTTCTCGAATGTAAATGAATCTCAAATAGGACTCATTGGTCATTCACTTGGAGGTATGGTTGTACTTATGAATCAAGCTTTAAATCCCGATTTTAAAGTTACTGTCGCATGGGCGCCACTTGTAAATTTCACTCCACCTCGTTTCGGTCTTAAATGGCAAAACTATGAGCACTATATTCCTGTAAATTTATTGAATAGTACTAACAGTGAAAACCTATTAATAATAATGCACGTGAAGGATGAGGTTCTTGATTATGATGATAATGCATTAAAAGCTAAAGAATTGACTAATTGTACATTAATTAATGTAACAAAACCATTAATTGGTGGAGGACATCAATTGTTTAGTAATAAGGTTCTTATAGATTCAATAAAATGGTTTGAGTTAAATTTTTTCGGTTCTGATTCGATTAATGGATCAATAACTATTACATATATTTGGAATTATGTTTTAATATTCTTGAATTTAGGTTTACTCATTTCAATAATTTTTCTTTTAGTGTCTTATTCTGCTAAATTCTTTCGACTAAAAACTCACTCTAATGATAATAAGAATACTGTAGATCAAAAAAATCAATCTTCTAGAAAAAAAAAAATTCTTGAAGTTATTGATATTCTTAAAATTCTATTTTATTCATCTTTTTTTATGTTAAATTGGTTTTATTTTAGTAATGAATTTGGATTAATAGGAATATTTTATGCCTCCTTAGTATTTAGTGGTAGCTATTTAACCATCAAATTTATCGCATATGGCTTACATTTTAAGGAGCGTAGGATTCGATTTAATAAAGAAAAGTTAAAAAGAGTTTTAAAGCAAGAATTTAATGTTAGTATTCTTGTTTATACAACCATCTGTGCTTGGTATTTTATTATTGTATATTTGCTTTTTTCATTCTACTATCCCTTTGCATTTATGTGGCCTTCTAGTCTCTTAAATATCATTATAAGTATAGCTATTTTTCCAATTTATTTTTCCATTGAGATTCTATTTAGAAAAATACTTTATCCAAGGTTAAATTTTATTAAATCCGAAAAAAATAAAGCAAAAATCATAATTGTTTCTGCTTTTATAATCTATGCTATATTAATGGTATTAGCTAGAAATTACACATATTTACCATCTGTCTTGTTTACATTCATTATTTTTTTAATTGTAACTATTGGTAATACTATTATTTATGAACATACTAGGACCTTTAGCGCAGTATTGTTAAGTTCTTTTGATGTTATCCAATTATTTTTTTCGGCAGTAATTTCAAATGTGATAGGACTTGGTGCGTTCTACCACTTATTCTAATTTTAGATTAAATGATCTTCTTTTTTCATAAAACGTGAATTAATTAAAAAAAGAAATGTAAAAATCAAAAATATTTTTAACTACTTTTATTAATAGTCTTTTTTAGAAATTTCAGAATTAACTATAAATCTCATCATAATCAGTTATATCCTCTTCGTAGTCTTCATCATCTTCCTCATCCCAATCATCCTCTTCCCAGTCATCCTCATCTTCAGAATCATATTCTTCGTAATCACCATCATTTTCATCATCATTTTCATCATCATTATCCTTTTTCATTTTTTAGTTCTCCTATTTTCAACATTTATTTTTTGTCACAATTATTACTTTAAATATTTAAAATTTTAGCTTAAACAAAGAAATAACAAACACTTAGTGATTATTATTAAATAGTAATTTTTTACTTAAATTTAAACTAAAAAGTTATTTTCAACTAGAATTAGAAATTACTAGCCAGAAAAATATAAATATTAATTGTTCTAGCTATTAATCGTTCCTAAAACCTATTTTTAATTAATAATTATAAAGGTAAAACGATATGGAGAATTTAAGCTTAATTGAGAATGAAGCTCAAAAAAATCAGAAAATAGCTCAACATGAGAAAGAACTTGCCCAAAAGCTAAAAATCAATGCTATAGCGGAGATTAAGAAAGCAAAAGCCAGAGAGAATTTACTTAAAATTGAATACGAATTAGCAGATATAAAAAAGGATTTAGCCGAAAAAAGGAATGTATTAGCAAAAGAAAAAAAAGAAATAAAAGAGAGTCATATTTTAGATTTTTCAGACGAAGAATTAAGGATTGAAAATGAATATGCCATTTATAATGAGAAACTGGCAAAAAATCAAAAGGAAATTGCCGAAATTAACAAAAAAATTGCCTCAGTTGAGAAACAAATTGCTGAACAAAAATTAAAACTAGTTAAAGAAAAAATGGATGTAGCAAAAGCTCGAGAGAAATTAGCTAATATGCAATATATTTATATAAAAGTAATACGCGCAAAAGCATCTGAAGATAAAATTTTGAAAGTAAAAAACAAATCAAAAAACCAAAAAGATGAATTATTAAAACAAAAAAATGATGTACTTGAGAAGGAAAAAGATATAAAAAGAAAAGAAAATAAACTTGCTGATTTAAAGAGGGATCTTTCCTTTAAATTTTCAGATAGAGAAAAGATTAGGCATCCTGGAGTTATAGTGAGTGGTTAATTTAAATCCATTTTTTTCTCCTAAAGAACAATAACATTATACTAAATATTGATATCATTACAAAGATTAGTATAGGATAAGCTACTGGATTTGAAAGCTCTGGCATGTAAATGAAATTCATCCCGTAAAATCCTGCTAGAAAGGAAATAGGGATAAATGTAGTTGAGATAATGGTGAGTACTTTCATAATATCGTTCATTCTATTACTAATACTTGATAGATATATGTCTATCATCCCAAAAATAATATCACGATAGTTATCTAATAATTCACTTATACGAAAAATATGATCATATATATCTCTTAAATAAATTTGTAACCCATCGCTTATAAGATCGGATTGTTCTCGCTGTAAACTATTAATTACTTGTCTTAATGGCCAAATTGATTTTCTTAGTTCAATACTATTCCGCTTTAAACGATATATTGATTGAAGAACTGCAGGTTCAGGATTTTTTACCAAATCTTCCTCTAAAGCTTCAATTATATCTCCAATAGTTTCTAGAATTAGAAAGTAATGATCAACGATTACATCCATTAAAGAATATGCCAAATAATCTGCTCCCATTATTCTTATTCTCCCTTTAGAACCTTTTATTCTTTCAAATATTGGATTAAAAATATCACTTTCCTGTTCTAAAAATGATATCACATAATTTGATCCAAAAAGTATACTAATTTGTTCACTTTCAAAAATTTCATGAGATTCATTCCATAAAAGTAGTTTTAAAACGAGAAATATATAATTTTCATAATCTTCGAATTTTGGACGTTGATTAGTATTTAAAATATCTTCCAAAATCAAAGGATGTATATTAAATTGGTTTCCTATTTCCTCAATTATCTTTACATCTGCTAATCCTGTAATATCAATCCATCTAAGTATTCCTTTTTTTATCTCTACTAATTTCTCATCAATCTTTATATCTTCACGAATAGTATAGGAATCTTTGTTATAATCAATTATCTTTATTTTAGTCTTTACTATAGGCTTTTCTCCAGTATATACTAATGTTCCTGGAGGTTCACCTATTTTTTTTAATTTCTTTTTAGTTCTTACAATTTTACTTGAAAGAGATCTAATTATTTATTCACCTCAAATAAACTTTTTTTATAGATCTATAACATCTATTATTACTATCATTCTTAAATAACCATAAATCAAAAAAAATGATAAATTTTTATTATTTTCAAGACTAAATCCTTTTAACCAAACTGGGGGTACTTATATCAATGTTATATTTATGTACCGTGGCAAGTATAGATGACCGTAATTCAGCCATTATCCTTAACATTGATTTTATCTCCTTAATAAACACAAAAAGAGTGTATTCAACAGCAAAACTTTGAAAATCCGTTATTGCTACAAATGGTTTTGGATCATTTAAAATTCCAGGAATTGATTTGGTTGATTCTAATAAAGCATTTTCTACTTTTTTATTATCCTCATTGTAATCTGCTGTAATTTTAATCCTTCTTCTAATTATTGCTTTTTTGCTTAGTTCTTCTACTTCTTCTGATAGCAACTTCTGATTAGGAACAGAGATCCTTATCCCATCAAAATCTATTAATATTGTATAAATTAATTTTATTTCATGAACTTCTGCCATTCTTTCTTTATAGAAGAGATAATCTCCAGCGACAAAAGGTCTACTTGTCATTATTATAATGCCAGCAATTGCATTTCCAAATGTGTTAATCGCTGCGAAACCTATAATCGTACCTCCAACAAGTGTAAATAATGATGTGATTAAACCAATTGCTTCAACAAATTGGACTAAAATCATACTAATAATTATTAGTACTATTATGATTTTTACAATTCGCTGTAAATTTCTTGCCGTCTGTTCTTCTAATTTTTCCTGCTTTTGTAGTCTTTTAATTTGCTTTCTAAAAATTATATAAACTAACCATCCAATTATTACTGCTAGAGCAACAGCTAATATATTGAATACATTATCATATATCCATCCTAAAATAATATCAATAATGTTTTGAAAAATCATTTTAATCTTGACCTATAATGATGTATTTTTATTTTAATGATTCTATTTTAAAAGATTAAATGGTTTAGTTAATTATTATAATTATATTTTATTTAATTACTTAAAGATATTTAGCTATTTAGAGTGATTTAAGATTGTTTGATAAAAATTATTTGGAAAAGATCAAAGAACAAAAAGAGAAATGGGACAAATTAAGTGAAAGAATGAAACAACGTAATGTAAAATTTGTTACAGATTCTGAAATTCCAATTAAACCACTATACACTCCTTTAGATATAAAAGAAAAAGATTATTTAAATGATATCAGCTTTCCTGGAGTAGCACCATATACTCGAGGCGTTTATCCCTCTATGTACAGGGGACAATTATGGACTATGAGGTTGTTTTCAGGTCATGGTACTCCAGAAGAAACTAATAAAAGATGGAAGTTTCTTTTTGAAAATGGGGAAACAGGATTTAGTGCTGCTGTTGATGCTCTAACATTTAATGGTATTGACCCAACTGAAAAGGATGGAGCTCCAGAGGTAGGAACATCTGGAGTGCCACTTTATTGTATTGACAGCCTTTTTGCTTTAACTGAAGATATCCCTATAGATAAAATTAGTGTAGCGTTAGTTGTAGAACCTTTTACATCCGCTCCGGTATGTTCAATGTATTTTAATATGGCTCAAATGAGAGGATATGATATCAAACAACTGATGGGAACAACTCAAAACGATATTTTAACAATGACAGTAGGTTATATTCCCTACAAGAATAGCCCTCCTAACCATATACTTCGTTTAGCGTGTGATTTCATTGAATGGACAGTAGCGCAGAATAATGTTCCGAAATGGCATCCAATAAATTTTACAGGATATAATTATAGAGAAGGTGGAATAGATGCTGTTCAGGAATTAGCTTTTGTATTTGCAAGTGCATGTTCTCACATTGAGAATTTAATCGCTAGAGGATGGAAAGCTGATGATTTTGTAGGGCGTTTAGCCTTTCATTTAGCAGCACATAAAGATTTTTTCGAAGAAATAGCAAAATTCAGAGCAGCTAGAAGAATTTGGTACAAATTAATGAAGGATAAATATGAAGTTAAGGATCC
This sequence comes from Candidatus Hermodarchaeota archaeon, assembly GCA_048885925.1. GTDB lineage: Archaea > Asgardarchaeota > Lokiarchaeia > Sigyniarchaeales > SOKP01 > Loki-b32. The sequence goes on along the minus strand of JBHLLG010000001.1, from coordinate 100,303 downwards.
AAGAAATTTAGGTTTTCGATTCCATGTACAAACTGCAGGATCTTCTTTAACAGCACAATCACCTAAAATAAATATAGTAAGAACAGCAATTCAAGCCTTAGAAGCAAACTTAGGTGGATGCCAATCTCTACATACAAATTCGTATGATGAAGCTATTTGTTTACCTTCTGAAGAGGCAGCTTTAGTTGCTCTAAGAACTCAACAAGTAATTTCAGATGAAACCAGAATTCATAATACAATAGATCCTCTCGCAGGCTCATACTTTATTGAATGGTTAACAGATGAAGTTGAAGATAGAGTATGGAAATATATCGATAAAATCCAAAAAGTTGGTACTATTGATAAAGCACTCTCTACAGGTTTCTTATATAAAGAAATGAGGGATGCTTTCCATAAGAGAAGAATGCGTATTGAATCCGGAGATGAAATAATGCTTGGAGTAAATAAATATTCGGTCCCTTATGATACTGTTACTGATGTTTTTAGAACTAATAAAGAAGCAATAGATATTGAAGTCCGTCGAATTGAAAAATTAAAAGCCCGAAGAGACAATGCGAAATTAGAAAGGATTTTGGATAAGCTAAGAAATGTTTGCGAGAAAGAAGAAAATGTTATGCCTGTAGTGATGGAAGCAACAAAGGAAGGTGCTACAATCGGAGAAGTATGTAATATCTATAGAGAAATATGGGGAACTTGGGATCCTCCATTAGCAATCTAATTAATGAGGTGGGACGTATGAGTGAAAAGAAGATAAGGGTGTTAATGTCTAAACCGGGTATTGATGGACACTGGCGCGGTGGAATCGTTGTATCAAGAGCTATTAGGGATGCTGGAATGGAACTTATATTTGGAGGATTTCAAAATGTTGAACAAATCGTTGAATCCGCAATTCAAGAGGATGTTGACGTAATTGGATTAAGTATCCATTCAGGAGCTCATTTTGCTTATACCCAGCAAGTTATTGATTTATTAAAAGAACGCGGAGTTCTGGATAATATTATAATACTTCTTGGTGGCGTTATTCCAGCTAAAGATTTCTCTAAATTAAAAGAGATGGGTGTTGCAAACATATATGGTCCTGGATCAATGACATCTGATATTGTCGAATTTATTAAATCCCATGTCAAAAAATAAAAAAGCCTTGTTAAATTTTTTTTCTCAAATTATTAAATTTATTACTTATTTTTTCTTAGAGGATGCTTTTATTTGAAAACTGGATATGACATAAATACACTAATTACCAATTTTAAAAAGAAGGATAAAATTGCCTTAGCTAAATTAATTACAATAATAGAAAATGAACCAGAAAAAGCTCATGAGATTTTTAAGCATTTTGAAGATATAAAACACGATTCCTATATTATTGGAATTACGGGTTCTCCTGGAGTTGGAAAAAGTACTCTAACTGGAGCAATTTGTAAAAAGTTGTTAGATGATGGAAAAAGTTTAGGTATTATATGTATTGATCCAACATCACCTTTTAGTGGTGGTGCCTTTCTTGGCGATAGAGTTCGCATGACAAACATCTCATTACATCCCAATGTATTTATGCGAAGTCTTGCTTCAAGGGGATATAAAGGAGGAATTTCAAGAGCAGTTTTTGACATTAGTTTATTGTATGAAGCGTATGGAATGGATATTATAATAATTGAGACGGTTGGTGTTGGACAATCTGAATTCGATATTTATAATCTTGCTTATACTGTTGTTGTTGTATTAGTACCTGGTTATGGTGATGCTATACAGATGCAAAAAGCTGGATTAATTGAAATCGGAGATATTTATATTATCAATAAGAAAGATCTGGGTGGAGAAGATATTGCGGTGCAAGTTGAAATGATGCTTGATGATACTATCTTCCAAAGTGGATGGCGACCACCTGTTTCTATGACTGATGCCATTTCTGGAGAGGGTGTTGATGAACTTATCCAAAATATATGGGATCATAAGGAACATATTGAATTATCAGATGCGATTAATGAGAAAAAAAAAAGTAGATTTACATACAAGATCAAGGAACTTATTTACTCAAAAATTGAAAAACTAATTTCAGAAAGTTTCATTAATGAAAACGAGATTAATGAAATTGTCAAACATGCTGTAGATGATGGTAAGTTTAAAATTTATCGTACAATTCATAATAAATTCGAAGATGTGAATTTTGAAATAAAAAAGAATAAGTGAATTTTCTTAATTCAAATTTTTTATTTTCATTAAATCATGTTTTACCTTATTATATTAAGATATTTTAAAGTTTAAAAAGAATTTTTAAATAATTTGAAATTTCAAATTATAATTATCGAAAATTTATATTATTGGTGCTCCTTATTAGCCAAACAGAAGAAATAGAAACTGAGGATAGAACGATAAGAGCAAGTAATTTAATAAAAGAAACAAAAGTTCTTACATTAGCTAGATTAGCTAAAATGTTAGTTGATTTATTTGGCTCTGATGACACTTTTAAGAAAATTGGGAAGTGTGAAGGACAGAAAATTGAAATTTATTTTAAAGAATTGGATGAATATCTTACTTTTATTTTAACTAGAGATAGAAATAATTTTGATTGTTATGTTGAAAAAGCTAAGAATCCTGTCTCTAAAGTTACTATAGCTGTTAAAGAAGATAAAATTCTTAAAGTATTTAGTAAGATTATACGTTCTAAAAGTAATCTTTTTGGACTAATCAAATTATTAAAGTACATTATTCCTCGAAAAATAAAAATTAAGGGATCATATTTTAGTGCACTAAAATGGGCGAGAACCATAATGATAGGCAAGCATATTATTTATAAAAATAATTGAGGTTCTTAAATGAGTTTAGAAAATGATCCCTTTTTGAATATTTCACACACGATAATCAATCCATATATAACTGAATGGCAAGAGAATAACAAGATGGTTATAGGTCACTATTGTACTTATATTCCTGAAGAATTATTGTACGCAGCTGATTTATTACCTTTTAGAATTAGAGCAACTGGACATGAACATACTGATTTAGCTGATATTTATATGGTCAGATTTACTTGTTCATTTATTAGAGCAACATTGGATATGGCTTTAAGAGGTATTTATGATTTTTTAGATGCTCTATTCGTGTGTAATTCATGTGATCATTCTCGTAGAATGTTTGAATTATTCGATTTAAAAGTGTTCAAACGAGAGAATTTTATAAAACAAGTTCCAAGATTTTATCTCTCTATGCCCCATGTTATAACAGATGAAGGTTTTGAATGGTATAAAAAAGAGATTAAAGAATTCAGAGAGAATATTGAGAAAAATTTCATCAAAAAGTCAATTACAGAAGTGAAACTTCGATCATCCATAGAACTTCACAATATGAATCGGAAACTTTTAAGATGTATTCATGAATTACAGATTTTAGACTCTCCTAAATTAAATGGAACTGAAGCTTTAAAATTGTCAATAGCAAATGCCTCAGTTCCGAAAGATCTTGCTAATAAGGAATTAAGTAGAATTTTTAATATTTTAAAAGAAAGTGAAGGAATAAAAACTGATGCAAAGAGAATAATATTAATTGGGAGCGAAATTGATGACATTACTTTCACTAAGCTTATAGAGAAATCTGGCGCTATAATAATATCAGATTTCTTATGTTTTGGAACCCGTAATTTCTTAGATGATGTAATAATCAACAATAGTAATAATCTATTAGAATGTATTGCGAAAAGGCTTTATTACAGAGTGTCATGCCCGAGAATGATGAATGATCATATTAGAAGGTTAGAATTTATGAAAAATGAGATTAAAAGAGCAAATATTGATGGAATAATATTGCAAAGAATCAATAACTGTGATTTAGTAGGCTGTGACAATATGATGTTAGCACATGAATTAAAAGAATTAGATATACCGATTCTAAATATCGATAGAGAATTTTTTCAAGTAGATACAAAAAGGTTACAGACTAGGATAGAGGCTTTTGTTGAAATGATATCATAAATCATAAAAATTTAATTAAAAAAGATGTGAAAGAGAATGGGAGAACCTTATAATCAAGAGAATAGAGTAATACCAGTCAGGATGCTATATGAAGCTGTCTCAACAACAGAACAATTAGTTAAGGGAATTCTTCCAGAAAATGGGATGCCTGTATTGAGGATTGGTTTAGAAAAAGTGAGATCTGCTTTGGAAAGAAGTCTTAAAAAGGCAAGAGATGGCATTCCAATAGTTGGATATCATTTTGCCCTTCCTGCTGAATATCTTTCATGTTTTGACTGTATGCCTGTATGTCTTGAAGGAACGGGATACTATTTAGCAACTATGTTATTGAATGGTATTGAAAAATATTATGATTTAATGGAAAATTGGGGGCATCCATTTCATACTTGTACAGCTCAAAAAGGTCCAATGGGGATGACATTAGATGATCTTTTCAAATTTGATGCAATTTTTATCCCAACTGGACCTTGTGATAATACATGTGCTTCATATCCTTTCTTCATGTATGAGAAAAAGATTCCTTTAATTATTGCAGATATGCCTTTTCGAAAAGATGAAAGTAGTTTTAGATATCATGGTGAGCAGATCAAAAATGGTTTAATTGATCTTGGAAAAATCATTGGACAAGTACCAGATTTTGAAAAAATGAAAAAATTTATTGAAATAGAAAATCAAGTGCAACAGATTAGATTAGAAATATTTGAATTAACAAAAGCAATACCTAGTCCTATTTCAAATATGTATAATGCAGTCTCTGCGGGGATATCCATTCAAATTTCTGGAACATATGAAAATTTATCTTTTTATGAGGAAATGCTTAAAATCACAAAAAAAAGATATAAAGCAAAAGAGCATTATGGTGGAGAAGAAAAGATAAGATCTATTTGGCCTTATATGGTTACTTACTTCGATATTTCTCTTTGTGAATGGTTAGATAGAGAATTAGGTATGAGTATCCTCTTTGATATTTTTAATTATAACTTTTCTGATCCAATTAATACTAAATCAGATTTAGATAAAATGTTTTATGATATGGCGAAAAAATCGATGGGGTGGCCAATGGTTAAACAATCTACTGATTTTTATTATACCACACTCGAAGATTGTCTAAGAATGGCAAAAGAATTTAGTGCTGATTGTTTTATTTATACTCAAAGCTTAGCATGTAAACAATTTGGATCATTTCCACAATTATTAAGAGAAGCTCTTATGGATGAATTGGGAATTCCAATGCTTCTTATTGAATTTGATGTTGGAGATAAACGTTTTACCCCCTTGAAGGTTATGAAAGAAAAAATTAAACTATTCGCTCAAACTCTTATGTGAGTTTAAAATTATAAATATAAGTATTTTAAATATAATAATTATTATAACAAATTATCTTCATAAAAAATGAATTAATTTAATTTGAATAAGGTTTCCAAAAATGATTGAACGTAAAGTTATAGCAGAATTAGAACAAATCGTTGGAAATAAATATGTTTCAGATGAACCTGAGATACAATTTCTCTATCATTATGACTTTATAACTGCAGAACCTGAAGGTCATTGTGATATTGCAATTATGCCAAAAGCTGCCGAAGAGGTTCAAGAGATTGTTAAAATTGCAAATAAATATAAAATTCCGATAGTGCCTTGGGTTTCTGGAATAAATTTCGGTTCTATTGCAAACCCTCGAAAAGGAGGTATCGTTGTTGATTTAAGGCGCATGAATCGAGTACTTGAAGTAAATGAAGATGATATGTATATTGTCGTAGAAGGAGGAATTACTTGGGCGGATTTAAAAGGATATTTAGATAAGTATCATCCTAATTTTAGAGCAGGAATTACTTTTTCACCTCCAGGGACTGGTGTCATTCCTTCTTGTTTGTGTTATGGGATGTTTGATCTTGGAATGATAGGTGGAACTGGAGCAGAATTTATAAATGGAATGGAAGTTGTGTTAGGTTCTGGTGAATTAATAAAGGTAGGTTCTTGTAGTCTTTCAAATCATTGGTATGGGAGACAACCATTACCTGATTTAGCTGGATTGTTTATAGGGTGGGAAGGAGCAACAGGAATAGTCACCAAAGGTGCTATTAAATTATGGCCCAAATTACCTTATCGAACTGATTACATGCCTATTGGCTCCAAAGTAGAAATTGGAGTCCCTATGATGCTTAAACTTTCAAAAGCTGGTTTAGGAATCTGTGATCTTGTTTTCCTTAATATGGGATGGACACAAGCTATGCAAGGCTTTTCTGAAAAAAATGTAGCTATTGATCCAGTTGCTTTAGGTCTCCCAGATTTCTTAGGACTTATAACTACTCAAGCCTTCACAGAAGATCAACATAAAGCACAATGTAAAGCTATTGAATCTATTTGTAGAGAATACAAAATAGATCCTTTACCTTCTGATATTCAATTAAAAACCTTTCCAAAAGATATGAGAGGTATTTTTGCGAATTTAACTCCCGCTACAGGTGGTCAGACTCCTTTTCAAGGATGGGGTTGTTGGAATTTTGCACGAGGTGGGGGGGGTGAATGGATCGGATCTTATTGTTCTACACGCGATATCGTAAAATATTATAATTTATCAAGAGAAGTTTGTCTTAAGCACGGTAAACCACCTCAATTTTACAGTAGAATTCTGTTTGGAGGTCATTATTGTGTTGCTCGCACAAACGTCTGTTTTAATAAAAATGATCCCGAGGATATTAAAAAAGCAAGACTAGTATTAAAAGAAATTCATGATGCAGTCCAACAGTTAGATGGTGCTATAATGTATAAAGCCCCATTATGGGTAGTAGAACATTACAAAAGTAAAACCCATCCTGCTACAACTAAATTGATTGAAAAACTTAAAAATCTTCTCGATCCTAATGGAATAATGAATCCGGGTCATGGAATTGGAGGTAATTGATTTGGAAAAAGAAAAGAATTTGAAATATATTAAAGGTACAGGAATAACTGAATTAGATATATTTGCAGATCGAATTTCATTAGAAAGAAATAAAACTTTAGAATATTATAAAGATATTCTTTATCAATGTGGAAAATGTGGAACTTGTAGGACTGGTTTTCAAGAAGAAGGTTGGTATCGCGTTTGTCCCTCTGGAGAATACGGAAAATTCGAAGCTTACTATTTAGGAGGGAAAAATCTACTCTCATGGGCAGTTTCTTCGGATCGTTTGAATTGGACTGAAAATCTATCAAGAATATTTTATCAATGTTCGCTATGCTTAGCTTGTACTCAACAATGTCAAATCCCTGAAATTCATCATTATGCAGGAGAATGGCTAATGGCAATGAGAGAAGAAGCTGTTCAAAAAGGGCTAGGACCCATGCCAGAACAAAGACAATATTCAGAGCATATTTCGTTAGAATATAATCCTTATATAGGAAAGCATAAAGATCGCAAAAATTGGCTGACATCCAATATTAAACAAAATCAAAATGCAAAATTAGCTTACTTTGTGGGTTGCACAACCAGTTATAGAGAACAAGACATAGCTAAGGCTACAGCTGAAATATTAAATTTAATTCAAATTGATTTTAAAATTTTAAAGGATGAGCGTTGTTGTGGATCTCCAGTATATATGACTGGGCAGGCTAATCAAGCAAAAAAGATTGCTGAAAATAATATAGAAATTTTCAAAAAGGAAGGAATTGAAAAGATTATTACTTCTTGTGCTGGTTGCTATCGAACCTTGAAAGACACATATCCTAATAAGTTTGGACTAGATCACGGTATTGAGGTACTTCATTTACCCGAGTTTTTATTAGAGAAATTAAATAATAATAAGTTAGAATTTAAGAACAATTTAGAAATGAAAATAACCTATCACGATCCTTGCCATATTGGACGCCACATGGGGATTTATGAACCTCCAAGAGATGTATTGAAAAATATTCCTGGAATAGAATTGATAGAAATGCCAAGAAACAGACATAATGCTTGGTGTTGTGGTTCTGGGGGAGGTGTGAGGTCAGCATTTAAAGATTTATCTAGTTTTGCTGCAAATGAAAGAATTAAAGAAGCGAAAGAAACAACTGCTGATGCATTGATATCTTGCTGCCCTTTCTGTTTAAACCAATTCAAGGCTAATATTAAAAACAATGAAATAAAAACTTATGATTTGTCAGAATTAGTACATAAAGCAATTAAGAGTTAAAACTATTAATCTTCTATTTTTATTATTCTTATAGATCTATAATTGAAATTATATGAAAATTAAATTATTTTTAGAATTTCTTGATGATTTAAGAAACTTAATAAACTCTGAATCTCAAAAAGGGAAAAATGTAATCATTTATGAAAAAAATCCAAATCCTCTCAAATTTTTTGAACATTTGAAAATCAAAGTTGAATTAGATAAGCACAAAGATATAATTCTTGAAGATGAAACTTCACTTGAATTAGGAGGTGTCAAGAGAAAGTCTTTTTCTTTAGTTTATCCCTCTTCAGACCTAGATTTCATTAATCACATAAAGGACGGGAGAATTACACTAATTGGACTAGAAAGTAAGGAAATATTGGATTTATCTACCGATTTTGGAATCATAATCTTAATTGGGACAAAAAATTTTAACGAAAAGGATTTTGAATCTTTAAAACAATTTAATCTTATATCAAATGGTGTTGAGGGATTTTTAATAAGAACTGTTCCAAGAAAATTTTGGTGTCGAACAAGTAAGACCATAAGACCATATTTTTCGTTTGAATTTTTAGGAAATGCAATTTTCTATTTATATAAGCAAAGATTTAATGATTTAATTGGATCTATGGAGATTTTTTTTATAAATTCTTATCCCGCTTTAATTGATGAAATTATAGAAATTTCTTCTAAAATTAGTATTGCTCAAAATAAAAAATGGATAAAAAAAGTAGAAGAGTGGAAAAAAAGAATCGATTGTGAATACGATTGGGGATGTGAGATTTGTCCATATCAACAAGAATGTTATGGAATTAAACAAGTCTTAGTTGAAAGAGAAAAAATTGCGAAATAACATAAAAGGATATTTGGTACTTTTAAGATGAAAAATGTAATTCATTTTGATAAACCATTGACAATTTCAGTTGTAGGAAAGGGAGGTTCTGGTAAAACGGTTATAACAGCTCTCTTAGCGAAAGGTATTTCAAAATCATATAAATTTAAAATGTTATTAATAGATGCTGACCCAACTCATCCACACTTGAGCCATATAGTAAATTTAATCCCAGAAAAAAGTCTCGAGAAACTAAGAGTAGAAGTTATTGATGAAATTCTGACCAAAGCAACAGATTTCGAGAAAGTAGCAGAAAATATTGATTTAGAAGTATATAATGCAATAACTGAAAGTAAGGAATTTAGCTTATTCTCTATAGGACAACCTGAGGGACCTGGTTGTTTCTGTCCTTCAAATACTCTCTTAAGAAAGGTGATTGGTTCAATTTCTAAAGATTTTGATATAGTTTTAATTGATTGTGAAGCGGGACTTGAACAAATTAATCGAATGGTTATAGAATCTGTTGACATAGTTTTAATTGTTTCAGATATCTCAATTAGGAGCATTGAAACTGCTGTTGCTATACGCGAAAGTGCAAAAAAGTTTACTAATTATAAAGAATTAGGCGTTGTCCTAAATAGAGCTAAAGGAGATATAAATCATATTAAAAAAAAACTTAAAGAACTAAATTTACCTCTGTGGATAGAAGTCCCAGAAGATGACATAATAACAGAATTTGAGTTAGAAGGTAAACCTATAATTACTATCCCTGAAAAATCAAAAAGTGTTTTAGCTATAAATAAATTAATAAAAAACACTTTTGATAAAATAAGAATCAAGTAAGTTTTCTTCTTTCAATTTGACTATTTGATGGAAAAGTACATGAATAGAGATATAATTTAAAACAATTTATATTGCATAATAATAAATTTTTGAAAATGTCTGAAAAAATATGACTAATGAAGAAGTTGATTTAAAAAAGAGAAGTAAAAGTATTTTTGAAGGGATTAAAAAAACACCAATGAAATATGGAAAATTGGGATTATTGAAAGGATTAGGACTTGATAACGAAGAGATTGAAAATAAGCCATTCATTGCAGTTGTAAATACTTGGAATGAAATTAATCCTGGCCATAAACATTTAAGAATCCTTTCAGAAGCCGTAAAATATGGAGTTATTGAAGCAGGTGGGGTGCCTTTTGAGTTCTGCACAGTTGCTCCTTGTGATGGAATTGCGATGGGATTTGAAGGTATGCGTAACATTTTGCCTCAGAGAGAAGTAATTGCAGACTCAATTGAATTAATGATAGAGGCTCATAAATTTGATGCTATGGTCACAATTTCTAGCTGTGATAAAATAAATCCTGCAATTTTAATGGCGGCAGTTCGACTTGATATTCCAACAATTTGCGTACCAGGTGGACCGAATTTATACGAAATAAGATTCATGACAGGTTATAAAGGAATTGCCCAGAAAAATTATACTGATCCTACTCATATTATCGGTTGCCATTCGTGTGCAACATATGGTGCTTGTGAATTAATGGGCACAGCTAACACTACTCAGTGTTTAATGGAAGCTTTTGGAATGACTTTACCAAATGCTGCAACGATTCCAGCAATGACTCAAATGAAATATATGATCGCTAAAAATTCGGGAAGAAAAATTATTGAGCTTTTAGAAAAAGATATAACTCCATCTCAAATTATGACGAAAAAATCTTTAGAAAACGTTATAATGGTTGATTTAGCAATTGGAGGATCTACTAATTCGACTTTACATTTACCTGCAATTGCGAATGAGATGGGAATTAATCTTGATTTGGCACTTTTTAACGAATATAGTAAAAAGATACCAACAATAGTAAATGTTGTTCCATCGGGAGATTACGGTATTGTAGATTTGTACAATGCAGGAGGAGTCCCTGCGGTTTTAAGTAGATTAAAAGATTTTCTTCATTTAGATTGTTTAACTGTTTCTGGAAAAAAAATTGGAGAATCTATTAGAAAAATTAAAGTTTTAGATGAAAAGGTAATTAGACCATTAAACAACCCGATTTTTCTAGAAGGGGGGACTGTTATTTTAAAAGGTAATTTAGCACCAGAAGGAGCAGTAATAAAGCAATCAGCTGTAAATAATCAAAAAATGTTAAAGTTTAAGGGGCCTGCAATATGCTTTAATGGTGAACAAGAAGCTATAGATGCCTTAACTTCAAATCAAGTTTCAAATGGTTCAGTAATAATAATTAGGTATGAAGGTCCAAAGGGGGGTCCAGGAATGCCTGAAATGTTAGCTATTACAATGACTCTAGTTAGAAAGCGTGATTTAGATCTTGTTGCATTAGTTACTGATGGTCGTTTTTCAGGTGCTACTTCTGGTCCATGTATTGGTCATATAAGCCCAGAAGCTTATGTAGGTGGACCAATTGCTGTAATTAAAGATGGTGATTTAATTAATATTGACATTCCCAACAGAAATCTTGATGTAGAAATTTCTAATAATGACCTACAAGAACGATTAAAAAAATGGAAACCACTTGAAAAAGATATTAAAAACAAAGCACTTTTAAAATACAAAAAACTCGTTTCTTCTGCCGCAAAAGGGGCGATTCTTGAGTTTTAAATATTGAAGAAAATAAGAAATAATTATTCTACTATATTTTTCAATTTAATCTTTTTACATTTTTGGGTTCTCTTTTGGTAATTGAATACTGCAAGGAAAGATACCAACTTTTGGAAATTTCCCATAAATACTTTCAAGCTCTTTTACCATATCCTTGAAATCATTTTTAAAGATTGTTCTTTCAGGATAAAAATGAAGAACATCTGCTTTATTTAAATTAGGAGAAAAGATTCCAAATCTTTTGTTCTTCAAGATCCATTTAATTTTAATCGAATCACCCCAGTTTTGATACAATTTTCCTCCCGTTTCACCTTGCAATGAATGAAATCCCCTTCCTTCACTAGCTGCTGTAAGAAAAATAATTGCTCCATCTCTTTTCATAAGGCTACTAGAATAGAAATTAAATCCTTTAATTGCTTGAGAAAATTCGGTATCCTCAGGATATAGATTAAAAAAACTGATATCTAAATTTAAATTGGGCGGTATTTCAGTTGAATATACTTCTTTACCAATTTCCATTGCTTTCCTATGTGCATTAATAAAATGTCCCGCATAAATCCCTGCAATTCCTCTTCTCATTGTAGATACTATATTAATCGAAAAATCGAGTCCAACTTTTTTACAAACATCTTCAATGTCCTTTCTCAATTCTGTTACAAAACCTATTCCACCTGCATTACCCTTAACACCAGCTCTATGATTTGCTTCAAGGGTTTGGATTCCACAAAGCCCTGGTAAAATAATTTTAGCTCCACCACCATATCCTGCTAAAGGATGTGGAACTACGGTTCCAACTGCAATTTTTAGATCAGCTTCGTAATAAGTTTTATTCAAGTAGATAGGGGTTCCCATTTGAGATTCACCTAAATATATTAGATTTTCATATGGATGATGATTTTCGATGTTAAACCTATCTACTATACTTAGTCCTAATTTTTTTATAGAGTCCCTTCGGTTTAATGGGCGGTGTGAACCAAGAGCATAAATAATAGTAATTCTATCATCCTCAATGCCCACTGAATTTAATTGATTTATAATAATATTTAAGATATTCTCCATTGGAGTAGGTCTTGAAATATCTTCAACAACGATAACAACCTTTTGCTTTCCTTTAGCCAGTTCAATAAGTGATGGAGTTCCAATTGGGTTATTAATGGCCTTTTCAATTTGATTCTGTGAAAACTCATCAGCACCTTTCATATCAAATACTTTTACATCCCAAGAATCTGGAAATTCCAGAATAAAATCTTTATCACCATACCATGCTGCCCAAGGAATCTTAAACGATTGTACCATCTTAAATTCTCACATAAATATATATAGATCAAAATTAAATTATTAAATTTAGCATTTAAGATTGTTCTAATAAAAATTTCATGACGATTTCATTAAATTCTTCAGGTTTCTCAAATGGAACAGCATGTCTAGCGTCTTCGATCTCAATAAACCTCGCATTGCGAAGTAATGCTGTATATTCTTTTTTAACAGAGGATGGTGCATAATCTTCGTCTGATCCAATGATTAGTGTTGGAAAGGTAATTTTATCAAGTTTATCACGGATACTCCATCCAATTAAGGCCCGCATTGATGAAAGATAAGCTTTTTTATCATTTTCTGACCACCTTTCAATTAATTTTTCCCGTAATTCCTCTTGTTCAGGTTTAATGAATAATCTAGTTGCAAGAACCTTACCCATCTTTTTCATTCCTACTAATTTTACTATAAATGTACGTTTAAAAGCCTCTAATTTCATCTTAAATGAATCCATGGGTATTTCAATACCAGCGTTTACGACTATTAGGCTTTTTACTAAATCAGGATAATTAACAGCAAACTGAAAAGCAATACCTCCTCCTATGGAGATCCCTAAAACATGTATTGATTTTATACCTAATTTTTTTAGTAATTCCGCAATATCTTCAGCAAATATTTCCATTGTATAAGGTCCTTTAGGTTTATCTGTTTTTCCATGACCTCGAAGATCAATAGTAATAACTTGATAGTTTTGAGAAAATTTAGGAACTTGGAATTCCCAATCGCGTGTACTTGAACCTAAACCATGGATAAGAAGTAAATTTTCACCTTCTCCGGACAATTCATAATACATTTCAATATCTTTAACCTTTTCTTTCGGCATAATAACTCTTTATAATATGTTTTTTATTAATATTGTAACTACCTTAGAATTTTTAAAATGTTCTATAAGTGCACCTTAAAGCTTATATTAAAATTTTTTTAGATAATAGCTATAAAAAAGTAGTTCTACGAATTAAACATGAAATTAAACTCTACTATACTGCATTCTAAAAAGCATTATATTGTTAATTTAGGTCTCCTCTTTTTTTTGGTCTCATGTATCTTCACTTCAAATTGTATTTTCACGAGAAATATATCTTCTCAAAATTCTCAAATAAACCAAGAATTGGAACCAACAAACTTTAAAATCTCCCCAAAAATGAATGATACTTCACAATATTATATCATTCCTCAACCTGATTTTCTATATGAACCTTACATAAAAGTTCAAGATTCAATTCTAAATAAAACTTTTTTTATTAAGTACAATCAACGAGCTTTTTGGATGTGGGACTTTAATGATTGGTCATATTATAAAATGAATGCTACATTAATCTCAGTAGGAGAGAATTGCTATATATATATGGAAGATTATTGTATAGCAGAAATAGGAGAATATGCTGCAATTAAAAAAGCGGAAGATATTTGTGATGAATTCGACAATATAATTTATCCCAGGATTATTAATTTAGCTGGACATCCCAATGGAACTTTAGGTGATATAGATGGTGATCCAAGAATTATAATTTTACTTTCAAGTAACCCCATAAGTTATTATGATCAGAGAAATGAGTTAGAGTTAGAATATTCTAACCTCTGCGAGATGTTCCACATCTATTATAAGACATGGATACCAACGATTGCCCATGAGTTTCATCATCTTATTTGGTTTAACAATGAAATGGATGAACCTCATTTTACTCTTGAAGCTTTAGCGGAATATGCAGTTTTCTATGCAAATTATTTAACTCCATATAACAACCTTAGTCCACAGACAAAACTCTTTCTTAGTCATCCTGGAGATTCTCTTCTCTATTGGAATATGTTAAATTCTATTGATTATGGAAGTGCTTATTTGTTTGCGTTCTATATTGCTGAACATTATGGATTAGAGGTTCTTCGAAATTTAATAATGGAACCTGCTGATGGAGCTTATGGGATTGAAAATGTTTTATATAGTACAGGTAATGATATCTCATTCAATGAATTATATTTGAATTGGATTACAGCATTAACTTTAGATGAGATTGGTTTTATGAACAACCTCTATGGTTTTGAAAATCTAGATGCTCGTGTTACTAATTACACTTCTGTTAATTTTCCACTCATTAAAGATAAAGTTAAGCTTCATTACTATGGCTTTCATGTTCACAAAATTAAATCACTTCCAAATAATTTTGCCTTAGAGATTAAAAAAGATCAAAATAATACAATAGGTTTCTCTATTGCTTTTCATGATACTATGGGTTGGCATGTATATCAGAACCTGAGTAATGAGGGGAATACATTAATTAATGAAAAATTCATTGGTTCTGAAATTGATGAAGCGTATATCATAACCAGTTATATATTCAACCAAACGCCACCTTTACCCTCCGAAAATGGAGTTGGGCCATTTATATATATTGAGATTACCATTAAAAATATAACTAAAGAAAATATTATTCCAAATTTAATATTCTACGAAATTTTAATTATATTACTAATTACAACTTTAATTACATTAAGGAAAGTAATGAAGAAGAAACCACCATTGATAGATCAAAACTTTCATGATGGATCCTCAGAGTTTTCTATTCCTCTATAATAAATTGTTCGAAAAGTGCACCTTAAATCTTTATTTATAGATTTTTTTCTTATTTTATAACGAGAGTTAAAAAGTAAAAGATAGCGATAATGAATCCTAATAAGCAGAAGATTAAAAGTAAAATTACTTCTATTTCTACAAGTATTTCTTCGTTTTTAGTACCAATTTTTCAATATGTACCTTGTACGGCAATTTGGCATGGAATAATGAGCGTACCATTTTTAACTTATTTAGGCTACTACTTTCAAAATCCTGGAATTCTAAAATATGATATTCTGTTTTTGGTTAATACTCATGGAATCTATTTTGTTATATTTGGATTCATTTTATTTTTCTACTCATTAATCTATCAATTAATTCATAGAAAACAATTAATTCAAAAAGGACCATACAAATATGTCAGACATCCTCAATATATGGCCTTCATTCTTATGACATTTGGATTAACTTTGGTGGTATTTCAAACGTATCCCATTGTCAATTTTGATCCATTTAATATTAATGGGTATACCATCATATTTTATATCTGGATTGGCGAAGTTTTAGCTTACATAATATTAGCTAAGATAGAAGAGTATGCCTTAAAAGCTAAATATGGAGATAAATTCTTAGATTATGTTGATAATGTACCTTTTATGTTTCCTTTTTTAAAGGTAAAAAGAAATAAAACTGAAAAATAATACTATTTAATGGTTATAAAAAAACTAATGAGCAAAATGGGAGTTAAAAAATTTTATTTAATTTTTGGAATGAAATTTTTACTGATAATCTTTTCTCTTATCTTACTCTCGGTTATTCTATATCAAGTTATAACTTTCAAAGATGATGTATTTGGTCGTGAAAGAATTTTTTCTATAGAAGTAATTATTATTTGTATTTTAATCACAATCATTTCTTTAATTACTGTTTTTGAAGTACTTACTTTAAAAGAGTATAGAGGATATATTATAAAAAGACCCTTTATAAAAAAAGGAAGTTCTTATTTAACTCTTACTGATATATTTGAAAATGAAAATCGTTTGAATATATTAAGAGAAATTCTTAAAAATCCTGGAATACATCAAAATGAATTATTGCGAAATTGCGATTTACAGAAAGGACAATTACAATGGCATTTAGATGTCTTATTGAAGAACCATATTATAAAAAAAGAAAACTATGGCCAATATACAATATATTTTCCAATTACTTCCTCTATTGAATCAATTGAACATTTCAAGAATTTACCCACAAAGTCAGAGACAACTGAAAAAGTTTTAGAAATTATTCAAAAAAATCCTGGAATTAATTCTTCTAAAATCTCTCGAATTCTAAACCTATCACGCAACACAATAAAATATCATATTGATAAATTATCAGAGAATGATTTAATCTATCTTAAAGAAAAAGGTCGAAAGATAGAATTATACCCCAATATAGAAAGCATAACAAATTGATCTCATAGTAATTATATTTATTGTGGTTTTTTGTATCCTTAATCTAAAAATTTTTGCTCAATAGTGTCAAAAGTATTTTTTCTTAAACTTTTGTCTTCCCATTCTTCTTTTAAAATAAATTTTTGAACTAATTCATTCAGATTTTTTGGTAATTCTTCTTTAAATTCTATAAACCTTGGGACCATAAAGTATGCCAAATTCTCCTTAAGGTAGTAATGGAAGTCATTATACTTCAATTCCATATCTTCTTTGACCACAACACATATTTTTATCTCCTTTTTTGTTGAATTTTCAATAGATACTTCAAATGCAGCACATTCAGCGACTCCTGGGTGTGAATCGGCTATTTTTTCAATATCTGTTGAAAAAAAAGTTTCATCCCCTCTAAGAATCATATCTATTTGTCTACCTAGATAGTAGATAAAATCTTCATTATCTTTATAACCGAAATCACCAGTGTGAACCCATCTGTTTTGGGTTATTTTCATGGATATTAATTCTTGTAAATTGTAATATTCTAATTCAAAAGGAAGCTTTGTCCTTGATACAATTTCACCAATATTATTTCTTCCTGGAGGTAATTCTCTTCCATTGGTATCAACAATTTTTAACTCATAACCCTTCACTGGTTTTCCTATAGAACCAATTTTGCCTCCTTTAGAACCTATTGTATTCATTGTAATTCCTATCCCTTCTACTACTGCCCATACTTCGAAAATTGGTAAACCGAATCTTCTTTCAAATGCTTCCCATACTGATTTTAAAGCACCAAATCCAAAGGCATATTTTAACGAATGTTTTCTATCTGAATTCCTTGGTTGTTGATTAACTAAAGCTAATAAAAATTTACCGTTATAGATAAAGGAATCTGGCTTATATCTATTAATATCATCCCAAAATATTGATTTATTAAATTCTTTAGCTATTATTATCGAACCATTATAATATAATGCAGGGATTATTGCTAAATAACGTGTAAAAGTGTGAGCTAGAGGTAAAGAACAATATATTTTCTGAGAAATTCGACTGAAACCAATATCTTCCAATTCACTTCCTATACTTATTCCTGATAAGGTAAAATAATTCCTATACAAAACACACTTAGGTTTTCCTGTAGCACCTGAAGTATAGCAGATTTCTAATGGATTAAAATTTTGAATATTGATATAAGGATTTTTATCATTATCAAATAAAATCTCTTGAAAATCAATAAAATTATCCTTAAATTTAAAATCACTCGGAGGATGATAAATAATAATTTTCTTTATCTGTGTTAGTTTAGTATAAATTTTTTGAATTTTAGGAAGATAATTATAATCAATTATTAATATCTCTGTATTACTTTTTTTCAAAATATACTCCAAACTACCTTCTGACAATAAATAATTTATTGCTACTAGCACGCTTCTAGTTTTTGCTATACCAAGCCAACAAAAAATAAAATCAGGACAATTTGGGAGTAATAGTGCTATTTTTGGGTTATTTAATTTTAACTTACTAATTAAATTTAAAAGTCCATTAGCAATCTTGTTCGAATTTTTATTTGTGTCAGAATAAGAAAAAAGCTCATCTTCAAAGTAAATAAAAGGCAGATCTTTATTAATAAATGCTTTTTTTTCTACTAAATTTGACAAGGTTGCGTCATCTAAACCATATCTTTTCGTTATTTGATAAAGATCATAATTTTTACTAATTATTAATTGATCTCCATTCAACTCTATTGAGACTACTTCCTTATCCTTAAATGGAAAATAATCATTTTTAGATATACTACTTGGAATGTAAACCCAACAGCTTTTATATCCACGATTACCTGATTTCTTTTCTGAAATTCTACCTTTTGCTGTTTTCATAACAATTAATTAAAAATATGTTTACTATAGTACATTATTTTGTTTTATAGTAAATAAAATTAACAATAATAAAATCTTTTTTAAAACTTCTAATTTTTAACACAATCTTATTGTAAAAGCTATTTTAAGTTTTATTAGCTATAATAATAATTTAGGAAATCTATTTTCCATTGCTAATTCTTTTTCTATAACATAACTTAATAATTCTTCCCGTTCTTTGCCAGCAAGGACTTCTAACTTTCTTATTTCTAGGGGATCTACTTTTTCTCTTAATAGTTTGATTTCTTTTACTGTAGGAGGTGCAGTCTGATTAAGTCTATCTGGGATAATTAGTTCAAATCCCGTAGATTCTTTTATAGTTTCAAGGTTAATACTAGGATGAATTGTTTTTAACCTCATTATTTTTCTTTTATTTTCAAAATCCAAATATGCTAAGTTAGTAATTACGCATTGAGGACCAGCCCCTCCACATATAGAAGGTTTACCTTCTGGGAACCCTACTCCCGATATAAAATCAAGTTTTTCAGTTGGTACAAAGGTCCTTTTATCATGTCTAGGCGTATAAAGGAAAGATCCACGAGCATAAAACATACTGAAATCAAGTATTCCCGCAGCTCCAGGAAGTCTAATTTTTGGTTTATTCCAATCTCCTATGCAGATATTATTACTATTCCCATATTGATCAATTTGAGCGGGTCTAAAAAATTCAATGGTAGTCAACTTATCAGAAGGGAGGGATTCTAATGTACATTCCACACTATCCTGAAATCGATAAGCTCTTGCGGTATTCATTTCAAGATATAATAAAGAAACTCGGCGTGGTTCCATCACGAAAGTGTTTCCCATAATATAATGATATATTGCATCAGGTGCATGAGTTAATTTTGCTAAAGTAAATGCAGCCCAAACCATAGGAGTTGCAACACCAACTATCATAACATCATCATTTTTAACTTCTCGAGCCATTAAAATAGTCATCATTTCATCTATAGTATAATCCTTTGATTGTTCACTCATTATGTTCTCCTCCTATAATAAAACGTTAAATATTGTTTGTATTCCACCACTTTCTTCCAGATATTGAATATCTGTTTTATTTGTTATGAACTTTTTTCTATAATCTTCAAAATTAGATTTTAAATAACATTGAATATGAAGTGGATCAAATGTATAAATAGGAAAACATGAAGTTGGGTGAGCTCCAAAGGGTAATTTAACAACAGCACTAGTAGTTTGTAAAGGTAATTGTGCCTTCCCTGGTAAATAGCGAATGTCTTCTGTTTCCACTAATTTTTCACATGTTATAATTGTTTTTTTCGCAGTTTTTCCCATATCCGCATCCATCCATACAGCACCAGTAATATTACCATTACCAAATTCATCTGCATAGGGTACATGAATTATTGCTACATCTAAATCTATCTTAGGCACTACCATTACTTGAGTTCCCGAACCAAGAGGATCTTCAATTTGCTTAATATCATTTCTAACTTTTGGCATATCTGTCCCGATAAGACCTTTTAAGGGCATGAAAGGTACTTTTAAATAGGATGCTCTTAACCCTAAAGCAATAGTCGCTTCGCTTTCTTCAGATATTTTAATCGAACCAGATTCAACAGCTTTTCGATAATGTGGAGCCATACCAAAAATTTCCATTCCAACAAAACAAGATCTCACTTCAGAGACGCATCTTCCTGCGATTAACATATCAACTTCAAATCCACCCACAAAAGTACAAATTGCTAAGTCTTTTTTATTTTGCCTTATAATTTCTCTACAAGCACTAATTGATTTTCTCCAAAAAGATAGTCCACCAATACCAACCAAGTCTCCATTTTGAACATAAGTAGATATAGCTTCTTCTAAAGACATTAATTTACTTGATCGAATTTATGTTCTCCCCATTTGAATAATGATTAAATTCGAATTATATTTAGAATCAATTATTGCTACATTAAAAATTCTAATAAATATCAAAATAAAAAAATTAGATCTGACAATTTTATCTGAAAACTCAATTCAAGATTCATATAATCTTTCAATTATGAATATAGATACAATTTCTCACTTATTGATGGAATTTAATTAATAATCTAACTTTTTTATTATGTAGTAAGCGATTAGTTGAAAATTTATAATGAAATGAGTGAGAAGAAGTATTTATTTTTTTGAAGGTTATTCAAAATTCATTTTGTTTTCTCTTAAACTATTGATTCAGAGTTAATGTAGAATTTCTTAATTATGAAAAAATAAATGATTCGAAATGCTAGAATTATCTTTAATTTTAGTACATGAATTTCTTCCATTTATTTTTTTCACTTTTATATCACAAGTATTGGAATTTTGACTTTAACTCCATGATAATTAGGATTAGAGCCAAACTCCTAATCTCGAAGATTTTTAGTTAAATCTAAAAATTTTATTGCGATTTTAAGAAGTCTTTATGGATTTAATTCAATATTATAAAGCTTGTATTAATTTAAAAATAATTAGGATTATAATTACAAATCTAACCAACTTATAAAATATAAAAAGGATTCTTTTCGGATTTATTGATTCTAAAAGTGCCCTTTAAGGGCTAAATGCCTCTACATATCAATAAGAATACAAAAATTTAAATATCTGCGCCCTTATTAAATATTATATAGGAATATTATTGTTAATAATAAATATATTATAAGAGTATTACTTAGGTGGATTTTCATATGATCAAAGACCTCTCAAGTATGGAATTGCCTGTTGAGGCAATATACAAAAATTATAACTTTCATGGAGTTATAAATTTTCAGTTAGATGATATAAAATCTCCCAAAATGAGTAGTATATGACTTTAAGCCTCAAATTTCAATGGCTTATACTTTTTGCTATCATTATTAAAATTAATAATGTCTAGAAAAAAGATTTTATAATAACTAGTAAATCTCAAAATGCTTGAGATTTCACTCTATCAATATTTGTATTAATTTAATAACCAAAAGAAGGTAATCAGAACTGTAAATAAATAAAATAGGAAAATTTAATTTGTTAAAAGGTGATCTAAGTGAGCTTGTTCCAAGAAAGTAATTCTGAAAGAAATTTGGTAATAATTGAAAAGAACAAGATTCAAAGATCTAAATTTAAATCAAATCTCATTAAATTATACTTCTTTAATTTCTTTATAGGATTTTCTCTCATTTCAGGCATTTTAATTCCTTTTTATTTAATCTATGGGGGATTCACCTTTTTTGAATTTATGTTATTACAAAGTTATTATGCTATCATAGTAATTATCTTCGAAATTCCATGTGGTATAATAGCAGATCGTTTTAGTAAGAAATTTGCGCTTACATTAGCAGGAATATCGTATCTTTTAATTCCCTTTGTGTATGGATTTGCTCCAAACAAATTATTATTTATTGTAGGAGAAACTTTATTTGCGTTTAGTAACGCTTTAATTTCTGGAACCAATGAAGCGATAATATATGAAAATCTTAGAAAAGTTGGTAAAGAAAGCCTAATTATGAAAATTATGGCTAGGAATGATGGAATGTTTTTACTAGGGATAGTAATGTCGGCTCCATTAGGTTCCATTATTGCCAATTTAATATCAATTAGAATGGTAGTCTTCTTAATGATTATACCTTATTTAATATGTTTAATTATTACATTTACTATCCATAAAATTAGTGGAGTAGGCGATACTAAGAAAAGCAGCGCTCAAATTGTAAACTCAGGATTTAAATTACTTTGGAAGAATAAAATTCTTAAGATTTTAGTATTTGAAAAGATAATAATTGAAATAATTATAATTTTTCTTGTATATACCTATCAATATTACATTCTTATTGAATTCAGTATTCCTCTCTTCTATTTTGGATTTATCGATGCTGGTTTAACTCTTTCACAATTTACATTTTTAAATTTAATTCCACACTTAACAAGTAATGATACAGATAAAAGAAAATTACTTTTAGTAAACACTATTGTTCCTGGAATAGGATATATTTTAATTGCAATAATAAACTTTGCTCCAGTAATTATATTTCTATTTTTATTAGTAATTGGGTTAGGATTGTCAAGGTATATAATATTTACAAATGGAATTAATAGACAGATAAAAGAAAATAACAGAGCTACAATTTTAAGTACTATAAATGTAATATCTGGAATAATAAAAGCCATTCTATATCCATTAATTGGAATTTTAGTTATGATCAATATTAACTTTCTATATCTGATCTTTGGAATTCTAATTGTATTTCTCGCTTTAAAATCAAAAATTAAAAAAGAATATCTTTAAATCCAAATAAGTATTAATTCAAAAACATTAAGAATTAATACTAAATTTTATATTATTATAGAATACATATTTGATTGGTGGTTATCAGCCTTAAATAATGTTTGAACTTAAAAAGCTAATAGGAAATACAACATTTACTGAGGCAAAAAACCTTGCTAATTTATTAGGATGCGAAAGACTTTATTTAAAATTTGAAGGGAGTAATCCAACTGGCACTCAAAAAGATCGAATTGCATTAGCTTTAATTGAAGATGCTTTTAAAAACAAATATAAGGTTATAACAACAGCCACCTGTGGTAATTTTGGGGCTGCATTAGCATATGTTGCAAAAAATTATGGGTTAGAAACTCATGTATTTATCCCGACAAATTACCATCCAGCGAAAAATAGAATCAATTATTTATATCAAGCTAATGCTCATATTCACTATATTGATGGTCATTATGAGGATGCTGTTGCCTTGTCGTCTGAAGTTGCAGAGGATCAGGATTATTATAATGCAAATCCAGGTATACCTCGAGTCAAAGAATTGTCTTTTCTTGCATATAGTAAAATCTCCTTAGAATTATATAGAAATCTGAGAAGAGCTCCAGATTATGTTTTTTGTCCCGTTGGTAATGGAACAACTTTAACAGGAATTCATAGAGGTTTTAAAAAGCTATTTGAAGATAAAAAAATATCAAAAATACCTAAAATAATAGCTACAAGTACTAGAAAGGGAAATCCTATTATTAAATCATATAAATTAAAT
The DNA here is from genome assembly GCA_048885925.1 of Candidatus Hermodarchaeota archaeon. Lineage (GTDB taxonomy): Archaea > Asgardarchaeota > Lokiarchaeia > Sigyniarchaeales > SOKP01 > Loki-b32. The sequence continues at coordinate 76,548 of JBHLLG010000001.1, read as the reverse complement.
AATAAGATAGTCTTAGATTTATCTCCAGATGAAATTAGGGAAAGTAAAGTTAATGAACCTTTAACAAACTGGCATTCCTATGATGGTCAAGAAGCATTAGATTCACTTTATGAATCTAATGGATTTGCAGATTATGCATCTGATACAAAAATGATCGAATTATCTAGAATTTTAAGAGAAGAACAAGGCTTAAATGCCTTACCTGCAGCTACAAGTACTTTAGCTGTTTTATCAAATTTAAAAAAGGGTAGAGTTATTTTAAAAGGAAATTATGTAGCAATCCTAACAGGAAGGGATTTCAAGTAAATTATGAAATTTTGATTTTAATTTGATTAAAATGTTATAAATGAACTTATAATTCTAATATCATTGTTAAATTTCCCTTATCATTTCTCTCCTTAAGTTTAAATCCTAGTTTTTTGTAAAAATTATATAATAAAATATTTTTCTCATCCATCTCCTCCGTCTCTACACGTATAAACTCATAATTCTCTTTTTTCAACCATTCAATAAACCATTTTAGTACTAAAATCCCAATCCCTTTCCCATACTTTTTAATAGCAATAGTATCTAAGAAAAAAACTTTTAAATTATCATCAGGAAAAGAATAACCTAAAAGAATAGCTTCAGGTTTATTATTTGACAAAATGAATAAAAAAACAAGATTATCATTGCGTAATCTATTTTCTACTTCTTTAAAAGAGTACCTTAATTCTTCTCGAAATGCTATATTTTCAACATTTTGGAACCATTCATAATATTTATTATCCCAAATTTCAGGAAAAATTAATTTTATTGTAGAATTCAATTTTTTACTCAATTCTCTCTTTAAAGAGCTCCAAATAGAAGGATTTTTTTTCAAATTTAATGGATTTAATTTTAAATTCATATATCTCTTTAGAAAGTATTAAATTAATTATAATTTAAGACCATAACGATAACAGGCGGACTCTAAAATTCGCTGTATTAATTGATCATAACTATATCCAGATTTCATTGCCATATATGGATAAAATGAAAAATCATTATTCTCAAGGTCAAAATCCATTCCAGGGAGGGGATTTATCTCCAGAAAGTAAATTTGATTTTTTGTATTCATTCTAAAGTCTATCCTCCCAAAATCTCTTATATCTAAATGTTTCCAAATATTTATTGAGATTGTCTTTAATCTTTTCCTTAAATCTTTTAGAATTTTAGCTGGGCAGATATAATGATCTAATGAATCATACATAGTTTTTGCTCTTTGTCCAAATACATTCCCTATTTCCTTAGGTAGTTTTGAATAATCTATTTCTAGAATTGATAATACTTCTGGATCTTCGCTGGGTCTTCCTAATAATCCTATACTAAATTCACGTCCTTGAATAAATTGTTCAACTAAGATCGATTGGTGATAAGTCTCTAATAAATTTTTAAGTTTAATTTTTAAATTTTCGATATCAAAAACAACATTGTCTTCATTTATTCCCATTGAAGAACCCTCTTCATTTGGTTTTAAAATTACAGGGAAGCTTAAATCAAAATTGGCAATATCTCTAACGTCTGAAACTGCAATAAATCTTGGAGTTAAGATTTTATGATATGCTAAACATTTTTTTGCCCATGTTTTATTTAACCCAATCGCTGTTGTGAGTACATTAGAACCTACATAAGGGATCTTTAACATCTCCAACATTGATGGTACATGAGATTCACGACTTTCTCCTCTTATTCCTTCAGATCTGTTGAAAACTAAATCAGGTTTAACTCTTTTCAAATTTTCAAAAACATTTTCATCAGCTTCAATAAATTCATAATCATGTCCAGTTTGTTCAATACCATGTTTTATTAATTGAATCGTATGAGGAGGATCATATTCGATTTGAAATTCGGTATCTTCTCTTCTTGTGTTTAATACAACTGCTATCTTCATTTTGTTTTCAAATTTTAATTAAAACAGATTAATAATAAAATGTTTAGGATCTATTTAATTGTAAATTTTATAATTCAAATAATGATAATTCTTCTTTATAAATGGACATAACTTCATTTTTCAATTCCTTAGGAAGCGAAATTGGCTCATAAATAGAGCAAAATTTATTGAAAAGCTCATCTTCTCGACTTTTAGCTTCTTCAAGTAACCCTTTATTTTTAAACTCGTCAATTAAATCACCCTTAACTCCTTTTTTGGTGGCACTATAAAAAGCAAATAATTGTTCATCCCTCGCTATTTCTGTATTAGCATATGTGAGATTTGATTTACCTCCAAATAACGTATAAAAAGCTTTAAATTCTTTTCTTAACATATCGTTTTTTAATCCAATTGATTTAGGATCTATACCACTCCCAACGCATAATAAATACATTTTCGCACAAACAGAACAATGGTGACACCAATGATAGTCTTTACCAAATTCATTTTCAGTAAAACAACTCATCTGATATTTTGCAATTTCTGGATAACGATTAGCAAGAATACGTTGTATCATCATATCCATTAGAGGTTCAATCAAGCTTCCTGTATTTACTGAATGACCAGAGAACATTTGCGTTATTTGATTTATATGTACTGTCCATTGATGGGATTGGTCATAAGCGGGATAAATTAACCATCTATTTGAATTATCCATATAAGAAGCTGCAGTTGTTTGTTCATTACCAAAAAAGATATATTTTCCGCTGAATGCATAAGCAAAAGGAATAAACTCAAGGGCATATTCCGTATTTTGTAAACCCCACCCAAATTCAGATTTTGGTAAATTTAAATAATTATAATCCCTTAGTTTTCCAGTTTCATGAGTAAGAACATGTAACTCTTTTCCGAATTCTTTTTTGAACTCGTTTGCTAAATCTTTTTTATGTTTTTCTTCATATGTTAAGCTTTGTTCTACTACATATATGATTTCTGGGTCTAAGTTAATCTCATCTGCTACAGCATAAGTCAAGAGACTATCTTTCCCAAAACTCATTCCTACTAAAGCTTTATATGCTCCTTCAACTGTTTTATCAGAGGGAACCAATATTTCTGGATTAACAAATTGGAATTCTGTACTCAGAAAATGATGAATTATATCATCTGTATTAAGACCGTCAACTTCAGTACAAGAAGGAATATCTCGCAAAAAATTTTGTAAAAAATATGGTTCTAGTAAAGGTCTTCCTGAATGATAAATAATTTTCTTCTTATTATATATTAATGGTAAATGCATCGTTGTTGCAAGAACTAAATTATCTTTTAAAGCCTCACATGTTTGATTCGGTGTTAAATTCCATATTTTTTCTTCATAAATAATAGGATATTGAAATCCTTGAAATTCAATCTGAATACCATTTTTAACATTTGTTGAGTAAATTTCTAAAAAATTATTCAATTTTCAACTACCTTTTCTTGAATTTGAATCTTAATTAATCCATATGAATTTTATAAATAAAATTATTTTGTATGAAATTGAGATTTCCATAGTATTAGTGTCTTTTTGATTAAATAAAATAACATAAACAAATAATTAAATATGAAACTGATCCTAATTATCTCTATGAAACTAACAAGTAATGATTTTAAACATAACCAATTATTAGATAGTAAATTTTCATTGCGAGGAGGAAATAAATCGCCTCATCTGAAGTGGGAAAAAGCACCTGCAACCATTAAGAGTTTCGCTATTTCGTGTAATGACCCAGATGCTCCTGCAGGCGATTGGATCCATTGGCTTGTTGTCAATATTCCAAAAAATGTAACTGAACTCCCTCAAGGAGGCCCAATTCAGGGTGATCAGTTACAAACTGACTTTGGTAAATCTGGTTATGGGGGTCCAGCGCCCCCAAGTGGCACACATAGATATAAATTCAAGGTTTATGCATTAGATGTTGAAAAAGTAAAAGGTGTTAATAAAAAGAATTTCTATGAAGAAATGGAAGATCACGCCATAATGTCTGCTGAAATAATTGGATTATATAAGAGTAAGAAATAAAATATATTAAAATAAAGTGGCTATTGTTATAATTACCTTTTCTGGCATAAACTAGTTGGTAATTTTGAATTAATTTTTTTTTACTTTGTCTAATTGTTTTTTCAATTCTACAAAATATTCTGGTTTCGAAATTTGATACGGTATTGGATATCTTGTACCTGCTTTATGGGTTTCTACCATACCTTGTAAAATTTCATCTATAATGCCAAATGGTATTGATGCTATTAAGTCACTATCTGTTGCATTTCCATAACGACGATCACCAAGACAAGGGAAAGCAATTTGTAAATCACCTGTAAGCATAGCATTTGATATAGTATCTGCACATACACCATCACAAAAAGTAGACATCGAAATCCTTCCTCCTTTTTTCCACAAATAGCCTTGAATTATTCTCATAATTTGTGCAGAATTGCCCCATATTAGAATTAAATCGGGATCATAATCAATACGATGTAAAGCTCCTGAAAGAACGGCATTATATTTCCCAAATGGAATTTTAGGTATGGATTGTGTAGTTTTTTTCGCAGCATCCTTAGTTTCATTATATCTTCCTAAAAAAAAGGCACCTTCTTCAAATAACTTATGAGACTCTTCAAATCCTAAAGAAATATTTGCGAGTGGACACAAATTATCTTCTTTGCTACAACCCATTGTCCACCCATAATATCTCGCAAAACTGAAAATTTGGCATATAACCATTTCATTTTCTGGTTTTTTAAGAAATTTTATTTTTTCTAATTCTTTTGGATCTTCTAATAATTTTACCGCAACTGGAAAAGTGGCTAACCTAAGATATTTATTCAATTGATTATCTAATTTCTCATACTTACCCATGGAATCACATATCTTTAGTAATAAAAAGTAATTAAATGATATAGTATTTCAAAATATAATAAATTAATACTTTAGAAAAAGATGAATACGACAAGAAAAAGACTAAAACAAGGTTTAGTTCAAGTATATTTTGGACGAGGAAAAGGTAAAACAACTGCCGCCATAGGGCAAGGAGTACGCGCTACAGGACATGGCTTTAAAGTTTATATGATTCAATTTATGAAAGGTAACTATAAATATGGTGAAGTTGAAGCTATTAAGAATATTTCAAACTTTGAACTAAAACAGTTTGGTAGCCCAGAACTTATAGCTGAGCCTAATGAATTTGACTTAGCAGAGGGTCAAAAAGCATTAGAATTTGCAAAAGAAATTATTATGAGTGATGAATATGACATTGTTATACTTGATGAAGTTGGTGTTGCTATCTCTATGAATGTAATCTCTGTAGAGCCCGTTTTGGAACTCATAAAAAATAAACCTGAAAAAGTTGAGCTAATACTAACAGGTGGACCAAATATGCACCCTAAAATAAAAGAACTTGCTGATCTTGTAACTGAAATGAGGATGATAAAGCATTATTACTCCTCACAAGGAATTACATCTAGATATGGAATAGAATATTAATTTATTTTAATTTAATAAAGAGATAATACTTAAAATGAAAAATATTATTGCTCCCTGTGGTTTAGACTGTGGTAAATGTATGATCTATTTAGCGCCATATAATCAGAGAGTTAACCATAAATTAGTTAGAATATTTAAAGGAATGTGGGAGAATGTAAGCTCTAATGATTTTCATTGTAGCACATGTAGGGGTGAAATTTCGGAATGTTGGACTACTGAATGTTGGATTAGAGATTGTTGTATAAAAGATAAAAAATTAGATTATTGTTATCAATGCCAAGATTTCCCATGTAAAGGTCTCAATGAAAGAGCAAGTACTAGTAAAAGATATAGTAAAGCGTTAAACATACTTAAAAAAATGAAGGAACAAGAAGAATAAGAAACAAAATTTCGAATTTTTCTAAATTGAAAAATCGGTTTTTCTGACTTTATAAAAACAGAAAATTCATGTTTAATGATATATTTTTCAAATTATTCGATATTTAAGAGAATAGATTTTACTTTTTAATTTAATGACTTTTAATAATCTAGAGAAAATTAAGCGTAGAAATTTAATAGCTTTAGCAATAACTAGGTTAATCCATGGATTTGGTACGGGTATTTTTATGGTTGTTTATCAACCATATCTTCTAGAACTTACAAATTCGATTTTTTTGACTGGTTTATTTATCTCAATCGGAATAGCGATGCAATTTTTACCTATGCCTTTGATTGGTAAATTTTCTGATAGAAATAATCGTAAATACGTTCTAATTTTAAGCATTCCAATTTATATTATTGGACTTTTGTTTTTAATAATTGCTAACACAAATAGTTTACAATATGCGATTTTTGGGATAATTCTATACTTTTTAGGTTTTTCAATGATTAATCTAAATACTCAATTTTTAGTAAGCGAAAATAGTAATAAATCTAAGGGATTGATATTTGGATTTATGTTTTTTTCATATTTTGGTGGAAATATAGGTGGAACATTATTCATAATGCTTGGAGAAGGTCTCGAATCTAGGTTTTATTTTACATTTTTTATTATTTTATTATTTTTTGAATTGTTAGTTTTCATATTTTTCATTTCTGGTCACTCTCAATCCATTGAAAATAAAAAAATTCAGAGTAATAATATTAAAAGAGAAAAAGAAAATATCTGGGTTAAGATTTTTAAAGTTAAATCATTAAGAATAATTTTAATATTCTTTATTTTAGACATATTTGTTTATAGTATTTCTCTTTCAATTTATTCTGGTGGGTTAAATGATTATTACAAAATATCGAAAGAACACATTGCTTTCGTAATGTTATGGTTTAATATAACAAATGCTATTTTCCAAATTCCTGCGGGAGGTATAACAGATAAAATTGGTAAGAGACGCACCTTAATTTTGAGCCAATTTTTTGGAATGGGATTCTTCTTAATGAATATCTTATCTGTAATTTTATGGATGAACAATATTCGCAATACAATATTAATTACTATTAGCATTGGATATATTCTATTAGCGCTATCCCTAGTCACTTTTGTACCTGCAGAACAAATAATGTTAACTAATTTAGGTGAGAATCAGAAAGCTGAATCCTATGGGGTAATATCTTTCTTTAGAGGTATTGGCTTATTACCAACTGGGATAATAGGGGGATTACTTGTTGAAAATATTCATTATATTGCACCGTTCATTTTAAGTATAATAGGAGTAATAATAGAGCTTATTTATCTTCTGAAATTTTTTCAGGATTAAATGTAATTTTTTTAGGAAAATGATAAGAAATATAATTTTTAGATAATTCAATTCATTAATTTTCAAAATAAAAATAAATTAAAATTAAAGAATGGTGAAATTATGGGTAAATTAGCTCGAAGTATTGCTATAATTGGTGCCGGAATGAGTAAGTTTGGTCAAAATTTTCCTCTTAAACGTAATCCTGATATGTGGGTTGATGCATGGATTGATGCGGTAAATAGAGTTGATAATGGTATTGAGCCTAAAGATATAGATGCATGTTATGTAGGAAATTACTCCTCAGACTTGTTTAATCACCAAGGACATTTAGGTCCCCAAATGGCTGATTTAGTAGGATTAACTCCTAAGCCAGCAGCTAGATTTGAAGGTGCTTGTGCTAGTAGCGGGGTAGCATTTCGTCAGGGAATATTAGCTATTGCATCGGGAGTTCATGATGTTGTGGCGATAAGTGGTGTTGAATGTATGACTGAGGTATCTACTACTCTTGTAACTGATACATTAGCAACTGCTTCTGATAATTTATTTGAATATCCCGCAGGAGCTACTTTTCCGGGTTTATATGCAGTGGTTGCTTCAGCACACTTTCATAAATTTGGTACAACTCACGATGACTTGAAAAGAATTGCTATAAAGAATCATGAGAATGGAAAAGAAAATCCATATGCACAAATGCAACAAAGTATAAAAGATATAATGACAAGTAAGATTAAGAAGTTAGAAGCTCAAGGAGGAGAACTTCCTGATTGGAAAGATGAAATGGACTTTCTTAATAGTACATCAAATCCAATTATTGCCTCTCCACTTAGATTATTTGATTGTTCATTAGTAACTGATGGTGCTGCTTGTATATTTTTGGCAGCAAAAGATGTTGCTAAGAGATTCACTGACACACCAATTTGGATAACTGGAACGGGACAAGGGAGTGCTGCTCTTTCATTACATGATAGAGGAGAACTTACGGGATTTATAGCGGCTCGAGAAGCAGCTAGACAAGCTTATCATATGTCTGGTTTAAAGCCTAAGGATATACAAATTGCTGAAGTTCATGATTGTTTTACTATTGCAGAACTAATTGCACTAGAAGATTTAGGTTTCTATGAAAAAGGTAAAGCAGCTGAAGCAATTAAAAATGGAGAAACTAAAAGGGATGGGATTAAACCAATTAATACGTCAGGAGGATTAAAATCAAAGGGGCATCCGGTTGGTGCAACAGGAGCCGCTATGGCCGTTGAAATTTTTAAACAAATGCGCGGTATTGCTGAAAGAAATAGACAAGTTAAATTTGATGTTGAAAAAGCACTAACTCATAATTTAGGAGGATCTGGAGCCACTTGTGTGGTTACAACTTATGAAAAGTAAAAAAAGGTGAAAAATGAAAGTGTCAGAAGAAAAAGAAATTACAATTCAAAATTATTTGGAATTTATTAACAATAAGAAGTTGATGGGCTCTAAGTGTAAAAAATGTGGAGCAGTTGACGTTCCTCCAAGAAAATTATGTATAAAATGTAGCTCAACTGATGTGGAATGGATTGAAATGTCAGGTAAAGGTAAAATCGCAGCTTTTTCTTGTATTGGTGTAGGAACTACATTTATGGTGAATAAAGGATATTCGATGAAAAAGCCTTATTGCTTTTCCGTAATAGAACTTGAAGAAGGTCCAATGATTTCGGGACAATTAATTGGCGTTGATGAAACTAAACCAGATAATATTAAAATAAATACTCCAGTACAAGCTACATTTTTAGAGACGGAATTAAAGGGAGGAGAAATAAGGGTCGATCTTGGCTTTAAGACTCTCTAACATTTAAATATATTTTTATTATTTAATTTTAAACCCAATAAGGATAAAATCTCAATTAATTTTTTTCATAATTCGGTGAGTTTTATAAGAAAAAGATATAAAATCTTAATTTTATTAACATTTTTTTCAACAATAATCTTTTCTATTATCTATTTATTTTTACCATCTAATAATCTTAGAATCCAAAATTATGAGATAGATCTACAATTTAATGGTGAAAATGCTTTTTCATATATTGAAGATCAATTAAATATTGGTTTTCGAATTCCAGGGACTCCAGAAAGGGCAAATTGTGCCAATTATTTTATCTCAAAATTTAAAGAGATAAATATTAATTTTACTTATATCCTACATAATTTTACTGTTCTTTCAATAGAATGCCAAAATGTTTTATTTAAATTAAACGAGGATAAGCAAAATATAATTATATTGGGAGCACATTATGATTCTCGTGCTAAAGCAACAAAAGATCCAATACTAACAAATAGAAATAATCCAGTTCCAGGTGCTAATGATGCAGCAAGTGGAAGTGCTGTACTTATTGAGCTTGCAAGAACTTTATACTCTCAAAAAGATAATTTATCATGCCAAATATGGTTTTTATTTTTTGATGCTGAAGATCAAGGAAGAGATAATGCGAATGGTATCGATGGATGGGATTGGTGCGAAGGATCTCAAGTATTTGTAAATGAAATTAATAGTTTTTATGATTCAGCTATAGAAGATTTTGATTGTATGATTTTATTAGATATGGTTGGAGGAATTAACCTTCAATTTATTAATGAACAATATTCTACATCCTCATTATTAGATGAGTTGTTTTTAATTGGAAGGAAATTAAGTTATACTTCTCAATTTCCATCAAATGCAGAAAGAAGATCCATATTAGATGATCATAAGGTGTTTGTAGATGAAGGAATCCCTGCAGCAGACTTAATTATAAATTTTTGGGATAATCCAAATTGGCCTTATCATCATACTATTCAAGATAATATTTCTCATATTTCAGATATTAGTCTTGAAACAACAGGAAAAACAGTTGAGCAATTTATCTATAATAACTTTTTTGAAGATCCAAATAATCTCTATAAAGGTAATTATCCTTGGGTTAAGGATATTAATAAACCCTCTTTAGAATTCTTAATATCTATTATTTCAATTATTATAATCATTGCAATCACTATAGTAATATTAATAATTATAAAGAAACCTTTTATAGAAAAAGTGGAGAATTCTTAATTAGACTCTTTTTAGGTTATTTCTTTATTCCTAAAATTGCTCTATGATTTGCCCTATCCAAAGAAATCTCTAAAAGATTATAAGAACTAAATACTTGATGAATTTCTTCGATAGTAAAAAAATGATGGAGTAATCCCTTCTCTTTGCCAGCTTGAGGAATGTAAGTCCCTTTCTCTATTTCTTTTAATTCCCACTCCTCTAATCTCGAAGACCCTTCTAATTTTGGGAATGTAATAAATATTATCCCTTTAGGTTTTAAAATTCTGCTGATTTCATTAACTGTAAATATGATATCTTTCATTAGATTATGATGAATTACTTGTATTGATATAATGGCATCAAAAAAACAATCTTTATATGGAAATTGATGTTCCATTCTATTCAAAACTACCTCTACTTCTAGATTTTCTTCCTTAAGCCATTCTCGTGCAATTTGTAAAGCCTTAGGCGAAGCATCCATTCCGTAGACTTTAAATCCTTTTTTTGATAGAAATATCAAATGCCTGCCTGTTCCGCATCCAAGATCTAAAATCCGTTTTACACCTCTCTCATGAAAGATTTTAATTATCCGCTCCAATTCTGGATGAGGTTCTAAGAATACTTTTCCTTTTTCAGAAAATATTGCATCCCAATCTGGCATAAATATTCTCAATCATTAAAAAAAGTATTAGTCATAATTACATTCCCAAAAATATCTTCCATGTTCTTTTTTAAATGCTTCTGCTACTTCATCTATCTTAGGGCGAATAAATTCATATCCATCTTTAAGACATTCATAATTAACAGGTAGTGAATCTAAAATCTCTCCATCAACTTGACATAAATACGGTTTTGGTTCATCAGAATTCAACATTTCGACTCTAACTTTCTTACTCGTGTATTCATAGATATTTGGATGAGGTAAAAGAGTAGCTTTATACATTCGATTAAAGTGTTTAAGTAACTTAAATTTACCTATATCTACAATATTTACATGAAAAAGACCATCATTCACCTGCGCTCTTTGACATATATACATAAAACCCCCATAACTTGGTCCATTTGCACAAGCCAAACAATTAGCATATCCTTCATAAACATCATTATCCATAGTTGCTTTGATTTGCTTATTCTTCCAAGGTAATAGGGCTTTTAGTGTCTGAGTGACATAGCTTTTTCCTCTTTTTGCTTTATTAAATCGGTAAGTTACATCTGCATCAAATCCTTGACTTCCAATACCTAAAAAAAACCGTTCAATTCCAGTATCTGTTTTTGCATAGCCTATATCTGATTTACTAGTATTTCCTTCAGCAATTATCTCGCATGCTCTCTTTATGTCGGGACGGATCCCTATAGCGGCAGGAATATCATTTCCAGATCCCATAGGAATGAATCCACATAACGCATTGGTATTAGAGGTAATAACTCCATTCATAACTTCATTGCAAGTGCCATCTCCTCCAGCCCCTATTACTCTATATCCATCCTTGGCTAATTGTCTACCCAGTTCTGTAGCATGTCCCATATACTCCGTTTCAAATAACTTATAAGGAACATTTAATTCTTTAAGACATTTTTCCATAAAATGAATATCTTTTATCGCTCCCTTTCCCTTACCCGCCTCAGGATTATAAATAATTGCGTGATCTTCCATTTTTAATTCAGCTCGAATTTTTAAAAATTACAAAAGTAATTAATCAGTATTTTAAATAATGTAATATATAAAATTATTTTTTTTAGAATATTCTGAGATTTAATCATAAATTTTTGATTAATAACAAAAATAATTTTCTATAAATTTAATGATCTCTCCACTCATGTCCACATTGTGTACAACAATTTTTCTTCGCAAAGATTTTAGGCGAAGAATTAAATAAAATCACACTTTTATCATCCATTTCGTGAATTAATCCATCATTTCCACAAATCGGACACTTTTTTCGCCCAATATTTTCTTTTACAGGTAAGACATCACTTCCAGAAGATTCGAGTGATTTATCAGCGGATTGCGATTCTCTATAAGGTTCTGGTAAGTTATTATTATATTCACTATTGATTATGCTTGTAGTATTAGAATCGAAGCTGGTTCTTTCGTTTGTCATTATAATGTAACCCTTTACAATAGAATCATATTCATCTTTTTTTGGTAATCTATTATACTCTTTTACAAAATTCTCTATAAATGTCTGAACCTCTTCTTTCTTTACGATATACCCCCTACTATCAATAAGATCCTTGATCACTTGAACGATTTCCTCTTTTGATGGCAAAAGCTTTACTATTTTTGGTTTATATGTGGAATTATTTAAATTTTTCTCAAGTTCATCCCATAATCTTCCTATTTGAGAATCCATCAATTTTCCCTTTATTTGAATATAAACTCTATTATTGGGTTCCTGTAAAATTGTAATTCTATTATCTTTTTGTGGTTCATTTTCAAATTTACTATCATAATAACTTATTCTGAGTAATGAACTTCCCAATCTTTTAGAGGCAGTTGTTAAAGAAAAGCTTTTTTCTAAAACGTTTTCCATTATTTTTTGAACATCATTAAAATTTTTATCTCGTAATTCTAATGAATGATTTCTTTCAACCATTTTAATATCCTTAACCCTAATAATCCTCTATTTGTTCATTCTAATTGGATAATTTTATTCTAGATTTTTTAAATTTAAAATGTTACTCTTATGATATACTCACATTCATATTTATTTTCTTAAAAATTTCAACAATCCATATTTCATTCCCCTTTTTAAGAAAATTTTTATTCTTAATTTTATTTATTTTGAACATAGGATATCTGGTTTTTTTGTTATGGAAAAAGTAGATTTAAAAAAGACTTTTAGTAAGAAAAAGGCAAAGAAAAAACAAGAATCTTCAAAAAGAAAAATAATTATTGCAGTTATACTTATAATTTTTGCGTTTTCTGGCTCTTTTTTGATCTATTTTATCATGCAAATAACTCTAAATACAAAAACACCCATGGTGGTGGTTGTCTCTGGTTCCATGGAGCCAAATTTGCTCAAAGGTGATTTATTGTTTCTGAAAGGAAAAAATCCTGCTACAATTAAGAATGGCACAATTGAAGGAAAGGAAGGTGATATTATTGTCTTTAACGCTCATGGGATTTGGATACATGCTCCTGGTGACCCAATTGTTCATAGAGTTGTTGATAAAATGTATGATAATGGTTGGTTTTTTCTTACAAAAGGAGATGCGAATCCGTTTCCTGACGAAGCTTGGGTTCCAGAAGACCATATTCTGGGAGTTGTTGTAGGAAGGATCCCATATATTGGGTGGGTAAAAATTGTACTTACAGATTCTGGATTACTTATCCCACTTTTAGTTATTGTTTCTGGTTTGCTTATAGTTAGTATTATATGGGATATAGTAAAAAAGGATGAAAATGATAAAGATAAAAAAAAAGAAAAGCATCGAGAAATATTTGATCAAAAATATTTAGAAGATGATAAAGTAGAAGAAATTAAATTAGATTATACTAAACATGAAGAATTTGAATCTTGAATTCTAAATTTTTATCTACATTCTTTAAAAAGGAGTTTATCTTATTTTATTATATTTTAAATTATTCTAATCTTTTAAATTACAAATTAAGAAAAGGTAAAAAAAAACGTGAGAAAACATGGCATGGACTCCACCAAGTAAATTTATTGTAGTAATAACCTGTCTTTTATGGCTATTTGGATTATTCATTATATTAGACCAAGGAGTTTTATTCTGGAGCGACACTCTATTACCTACATTTACACTTTTTGATTTTAGCCCTTTCCAAACATGGTTGCTTATTGCTTTTATTGTACTATTTCTTTCATGGTTTCTATTTTTTCTAGCTATAAAATTTAAGGGTATATAATTTTTTAAATTTCAATTTTTTTTCTTTATTACTTTTAGTAAATGTTCCACCTGATTAAGATCGTTTTAGAAAATTAAAATTCCCTATTAATCTGATAATAAAATTTAAAACATTTCTAAAATTTCAACAAAATGTTATTATCGTAATTTTAAAATTAAATTACGTAAAATTGAATACATAATACATAAACACAAAATAACAAAAAAATAAAGAAATACAATAAAAAAATAAAACTAAAGAGGAAAATAAAGATGAGCAAAAGTAAAGAAGAAAACGCTGTATTTGTCGGGCGCCGTCCTACTATGAATTATGTGATGGCAACCATGATGATCCTTAATAAAGGCGAAGAATGTACTGTAAAAGCTAGAGGAAGAGCTATTTCTCATGCCGTTGATGTGTGTGAAATTTTGCGAAATCGATTCTTAAAAGGTACAGAATATAAGGACATCAAACTAAGCACAGAACAATTAGAAGGAGAAAATGGGCAAAATAACAATGTTTCTAGCATTGAAATTGTACTGGCTCCTCCAAAATAAACTTTGAAATTAACTCTTCTGCACTGAACTAAAATAACACAACCTTTCTTTTTTTTATTATTTTATATCCTTCAAATTGAGATAGATGGTTTTGGATTTCTGATAAATTTAGATAAAAAATTAGATATACAAAACTTATCGAAGAAATTTGCATTTTTGAAGGAAGAACAGAAAGATATATATTAATGAGTTATTAATTTAGGAGGTATTTGCTTGTTAATAAACATTTTTACAATATCAAAATGTGAATTTTATTCAATTTTATCGTAGGATAAAGAGGAATCCAAGAATTTTCGTTAAAATCAGAAACATTTAATAATACAGTTAGAAAAATAATAATTAACAAAAAAATAATTAAAAATAATTTTAAATCCGATTTTAAATAAAATTATTAAAAAAATTGTAAAAGAGGAAGATTCAAATGGCAAAAAAAGCGGCTTCATCTGGTAAAACAGAACCCTTGTTTGTAAAGTCAAAGGTAAGGGAATATATTAAAGGGAAAGGTTGTAATACAAGTAGCGGAGTCCTTGATGGGGACGATTTAAATAAAATTATTATGGAAATGCTTGATAACGCTGTAAAACGAGCGCAAGCAAACAACCGAAAGACCGTAAAAGCAAGAGATTTGTAAATTTTCTTGCTTAAAAATCATTTTTTTTTATTTTATATTTCTTGTTGAGAATCTTTTATGCTTAGATTTTTAGTGTAGGTTTTTCAAATCTTGCATGGCTAATTCCTGTACTTAAATCCTTTTCAACAACTATTTTATTAGCAGGAATATCTTGGGGAATGGCAGTATGAGTTATAAGGAATATTTGAGAAAATGACCTTGATTTTATTAGGTGTTTAAGTATTCTTTCTCTTCGAGTTTCATCTAATGCAGCTAGGGGCTCATCTAATAGGAGAAAGTCAATTTTAGGGTTTCTTTTCGGTGATTCTTTTGTAGGTCGAATTGAACTCATTAATTCTGATATGGCTAGACGTAAAGCGATCCCTAAAGCAGTGCAATCACCTCCCGATAAAACTTCCGTGGATTCATACTCACCATTAAAATTATCTCTAATTTTTAGAGATAAACCTGTTTTTCTAGTTCCACTTAAATCAAGTAATAGATCGCTGTATTGTCCTGTAGTAAAATCTTTAATATATTTATTGGTGGTTAAAGCAATATTTTTGACTAGGCGTTTTACTACCATGTATTCAGTTACAAATCTACGTACAAATTCCTTTGCTTTATTAATATGATCAATATCTACTTCATGTTCCGCTATCTTTTTTGCTAACTCTTTCATTTTCTGAATTTCATGTTGTAATTGTTCCGTCCTACCTTGATTTTTCTTCATTTTCTCTTGTTTTTCATTTAATTCATCATTTATCGATCTTAATTCTGTTGATAATTTTTCTTTTTCAATTGACAATTTTTTAACGCCTTCTAAACTTGAATCTAAAAACTTAGTTCTATTTTTTGAAAGGAAATTGTTTAATTCATTTTCTATTTTCTTTAATTCTGACTCATATTTCTTATAATTTTCAAAATCCTCCTTCAATCCTTGGTGAATTGTGATGTTTTTTTTTATATTGTCTAATTCTTTTTGAATTGAGCTAATTTCAATATCAAAATCAGATATTATTTTGGAGATAGAATTAATTTTCTCTTGATTTATCTTAATATCTTTATTGTAATTGTTGATCATTTCATCATAATGCTCCTTTGTTAATTCATTCTGGCAAGTAGGACATTGAGCAATTTCCCTTCCTTCTACTCTCTTAGTAAATTTTAAACTTCTTTCCATTTTATTTATGGTTTTTTTAATCTCTTCAACTCTCCCCTTAGTTTTTCCTAAGCCTTTAAACGTGGCTTGCCTTTTCTTATCTAATTCATTTAATTTCTCTTCTACATTTTTTTGAACCTTATTAAGTTTTTTTATTTTATTCTTAATTGTATCTTGGGAATCAAAATCTTCTATCTGTAGATCAGTATTCTTAAATTTGGTTTTAAAGTCTTTTTTATATGATAAAAATTTATTCTTTATAATGTCATTTTGATTATATAAATTTTCCAATTCTAAAATTAACTCATTAGAGGGGAAATTTCTAATTCTTTGTTCAAAATCCTGTTTTTTATTTTTTTTTTCTGTTAATGCCTTTTCTAATTGAACATTTTCCTTTCTAATACGGTCAATATCTTCATCGATTCTCTCGATTGGTACTCTTAACTTTTCGAATTTCTCTTTTTCATGTCTTTTTGCTTTTGAGTCATTATCTAAATAAGAAAGGGCATCATCAATTATATTCAATCTAAACAAATCAATAATCATATCTCTTAATTCAGCTCCTTTTTTATTAGCTAACTCTTCTACTTCACCTTGCCTTACAAATACAGTACTTAACGCTTGCTCAGCTGAAATTTCAAAAAAATCTTCTACATCAAATTGTTTAACTTCTTGATAAATATTCTTATTTTTATTAAGTTGGAATAATTTAGTAGAGACACTTCCAGTTCTTCCCCATTTTCGATAAATATAGTACTTCTCTTTATCTAGAGTAAAATAAATAAAAATTTCCGCTTTATCTTGAGCACCATAGGTTATAAACGAAGCAGCATTTCGCCCTTTGAAAACTTTGGGACCAAAAAATGTGAATAATAATCCTTCTAAAATTGTTGATTTTCCATGTGAATTTTTACCACTTATTAATATTAGACCTTCAGGTAACTCATCATTTCCTCTTGGTAAATTCAATTGTTTATACCCCATAAAATTCTTAAAAGTTATTTTGGTGATTAGCATGATTTTTTCAAACCTCTTTCTCCTTCTCCATTATTTTTAGTGCTTTTTTAATTGCTTTCATACCAAATTCGCTTAATTTATCTAAATTGTATTGAGTTTTATCTTCTCTTAATTTTTCTTGCACAAATTCCTTAAATTCATCATCAGGTTTTTCCAAGATATAATCTTGGATCATTCCTGCACTTATATCATGCTCAAAATTTTCAGATATATCAGATATTTTCCAGATTAATTGTAATATGTTATATTTTTCAGGTTGAGAAAAACAATCCCTTCTTATTTTAGATATTAGCTCATTTATCTGCCAATTTTTCTCATATGTTATTTCGCCTACAAAACTTAATTTTAGCCTCGCAGATGTTTTCGAATTAAAACCTTCTTTTGTTATGAATTTATCTAATTCCCTATAAATTTGGTTTTCCAAGTCTTTTGTGGATTGTTTTGGATTAGTATCAATTTGTATAATCTCAAAAGGTCTTTCTAATAAGTTATCTGTGAATCGCTTCTCAATAGTCAATTTTTTAGTATTTCCATCAATTTCAACAATCAAATAGCTTTGATTTTCATATCTTTCTTTAAAGTTCATAGGTAATAAACTTCCGGAATAGAAATGATTTCTTGATAATTGCTTTAATCCATGCTCATGACCTAAAGCAACATAATCATATCCAAAATCATCGGAATTAACCTTATTATGTAAAGTTTCATCACCTATAGAACCATGAGCTACAGCAATATTGATATATCCATCATTAATATTAGGTTGTTGATTCTTTATCCAATTATCATAAGCTGATTTATAAGTTTCGAATGTTTTGAACTCAAAATAAGGAAATAAATAAAATTTAACTTTCTTATCCGGAAATTCTAAGGATAAAGATTTATTTAACTTAATTGCTTCTAATAAATCTCTCTCTTTGAAGTAAAATAAATTAGGATATTGTTCTTTATTTATATGAGATTCAATAGGAGTATATTCATATCCCCTAAATATACCATGATTTCCTTCTATATATATAAATGGAACTTGATTATTTGTAACATTAAAGAACATATCTAAACCTTGTTTTAAAACTCTCCTCGCAGGTTCAAGAGGAGGATAAGAACTCAAATTGGATGGATGATGAAATAAATCCCCACAATGAACTAAAAAATCAATATCATTCCTGTGAGAAATTTCATCAATTATTTGTAAAAATGCATCATAAATATCTTGTTCAAATGGTTTTGAATAATTTTCAATTGCCCATTTATTAATAGTCCCTCTTCTTGCTCTATAACCAAGATGCGTATCAGCCGTATGAATTATCTTAACCATTTTAAATACCTTTATTTTTATCTTTTCTAATAATGAATATTATTTATCCTCCTAAAACTTTTTTCCTCCATTCTTGAGCATATTTCTCGGTTTTTTTATTAAATTGAAGTTCTAAAAAAGCAGTCTCTAATTTGTTATATTCTGATACTAATAATGTGCTAGCTTCATGCGCACCACTTAAACTCAAGGGGTATCCTCGTGGAGAATAAGGAATTAAGTTTTTAAGAGCATAAATTGCATCTTTAGTATCTAAATAATCACAAATATCAAATCTAAGAGCAGAACTTTCTTCCTGTAATTTTGTGATATAAGCTTTACTTTTAGTATAGATTGATAGATCAGGTAATTCAACTAAAAAATTTTGCTTATCCAAGATTTCTGCCCATATAGGTAATATAAAATTCCCTTGAGCATCACGTAAACGACATGTTTTTGAAAAACTATAATATTTTATATCATAAGTTTCAATAAATCTATAAAAAAATTCAGTGAAAGCCCCAGGAGGAAAAATATGTTGGCGGAACATTTGTATTCCATCCCCAAGGAATACAACATTTTTGTTTTTTCCCCAATCACTTTCATCCTTAATTCTAATAAGGCTTTTTAAAATTTCATCAGCAGTTCTTATTCTATCTATAACATGTCCTAAGGTGGGATAATAGAAATCATGAGCATTGACGTGATCTTCTATTTTTTGTTTGTAGGTAGATTCATACCAATTAATAAGCTTATCTACCTTATCCTTTAAATTATCTCTATAAAACTCTTCCTTTATAGCTTTTATAAAATTTTCAATTACGGTTTTATAGATGATGAGCTTATGTTCATTGTCTTCGATATAAGCAGTTATAGGTTTATACATAATTTTCTGTTTATCATATTTACCATTTTTAAGCATGATTTGACACTCTCCAAACTTGAAAGACGCCAATTTGGCATAGGTACCACTAAATGTATTGGAACTCTCGTCAAAACCAACAATTTTGTAATCGTCATTGATAAAATCCTTTAATTCACCTTGAATTATTTTATATGGCATTTCAGCAAATAAGGAATTTGTATTTTTAAGGCTCTCATCATTGTCAAATTTATCTGTTTCTAATTCAATCTTTTCTTCTTCTGTCCACTTAACTCTTCTCTCTTGAATATATTCTTTAAACTTTTTAACTTCATCATCTATTGATCTTTCAGGTCTTCCTTCAAAAGATTTTTCCAGAGATATTAATTCAAAATTGAAAGAAATATTCATTCACCTTCAAACATTTATATAATTTATTATGGTAATCCTGTTGGAGGGGGTTTATTACCTTGAGATGCCATCTTTTTTGCGAATTCTTCATAGAATTTTTTTGAGACTAAGTTAAAATAATCATCATATAATGGAATTTTTAATTTCTGAAAATTAGTGAGCCAAATACCAGAGATTAAAGCAATTCCTCTCGTTCCAGTTAATGATTCAAGATCACTATATTGAATACCACCACCTAATATTTTAGCAGCAATAGCTTTTTCTGTATCAGATCTTAAAGGGAGGTTAATCACTGTATTCATATTTGATAAAATAGTATCATCAATAGGGGAGTATTGTTGGGATATAACTTCTAAACCTAAATTAAATTTTCTGCCTTGGCGTGATATATCCTTAAATACATTGTTATACTTCATCAACTCTGGCCGTAAAATACTTGGAGCTTCTTCAATAGTGAAAATAATTATTGGCATCTCTGTTGGTTCTTTTATCGAATTACCTGTTTTTACATAGATATTTTTAACATTAGCTTTATAATTGTTAAAGAAATTCTTAGGTAAAGTTTGTTCAAATTTTTTCTCCAACATTGGCAGGTCTGTTGATGATTTAAGAGATTTTCTGATATCAAATAGTGTTCTTGCTAAAACACTATTGAATAAAAATTGTTCTAAATCAGATATCATTGAAGAGTTAAATATGATCAAACCACCTTTCTCTAATTTCTTTACAATTTTTGGTAATTTACTACTTGCATAGGATTGAAACATATCAGAAAATTCTAACCAATGCATTCTTCTCCTAATTGCTGCCATAGTTTTATCATCATGACCTCCTGGTGGCCTATAGCCATCGGATAACAAATTCTCTATATAATTTTCAGAATCACTTCTATAAGCCGAATAAATCGCTCCTACTTGTAGATCATTAAAAGATCCTGTTGCAAAAAGATCTTCTGGTTTAATTTCTTGATAATTAATAATACAGGGCTCTGCCATACTTTTTATTTCAGCAGGAGGAATTCCTTTATTTGGGTAAAGATAAAACCATTTTCCAAATAGATTCTTATTATACTGAGTTGCTTTACATATATCATTAACACCATGCTTTATACAACCAAGTGCATATTCATCATGCATATCTATTGCTAACATTGAAGTTTTCGTTCCCTTACCCTTCAGAATTACTTCCGCATTATGTTGGAGTAATCCATCTATAAAAACTTGATTTAAGTTTGATTTTCCCATCCCTGTCGCCCCGGCTATAAAAAAATGATACATTAAATATTTATAGGGAAAAAACACATTAACTCTTTCTTCTGATGCTAATTTTCCCATGAAAATTCCTTCTGGATTAAAGATTTTTTTTAAATATGCTGATCTATCATCTTGAGTTTCTGAAATTTTCATAGAATGAGGTTTTAATATCTCCTTTTCCATCAAATCCTCAATAATAAAAAATACATTTATCGTATGATCAGTCTTTTTGTTTAATTTTGTATCTAATTCTGTACAAATAATTGGACGTCCTTGAATTACATATTGTAATTCGGTCTCTAATTCAGCTGTAATATAATCTGTAATTTTTACATTTTTTAACTTCTGGCGTGTTAAAACATAATCGGAGATTGTTTGTTCATTTAAAATTTGAATAATTATTGTATATTCTTTCTTTTCTTTTTCATCTTTAGCTTCTAGTTTTATGAAACCATGAAGATGGATATATTTTTCATAAAAAATCTCTATTGTACTTTCGAGAGAATTTATTCTAATTATCATTTTTATCTTTACTCTTACTTCTTATTATTTAATATTATTATTCACTCTAAATAAATAAAAAATTATATTAATACAAAATTATATTCGTTTATTGTTTTTTGAATGTTATAACGGTTTTATTATATAAAGTTCAAAGACTTAGTTAATTTTGTAGTCTATAAAAGATCTATTGCTGATTTGAATAAATCTTTTTTATCAACTTTCCCTTTTTCTTTCTTAGATTTGAATTGGACTGAAGATTTTTTATATACTTTTGGATTTAATTCAGAGACAAATTGGGATGGTTTTACAATTTGTGGACCCCGATATGTATTTTTAAGAGAGGGAGTTATAAGGTATAGCTGATCTTTAGCTCGTGTTAATGCAACATAAAAAACTCTACGTTCCTCCTCTAAAGCATCTGGATCATCTATACTTCTACTTGATGGGAATGCTCCTTCATATAACATAGGAATAAATACAACTCGCCATTCAAGCCCTTTTGCTCTATGTATTGTAGATAATATTAATGGTTTTTCTTCTTCGGTTTGATCAGCTGAAAGCACGGTTTTAGACTCTAAAGAAGATAAATTTAAACTTAAATTTTCTAAGAATCTTCTAATTGTTGGGAAATTTTGAGCATATACACTTAATTGAATTATATCTTCTACACGTTCTTGCCAATTATCAAATTTAGATTTTAAATGATCTTCTAAGATATCAATTAAATTTTTGATTACTTCTGAAGGATTATCTTCAGGATTAAAATCTATCAATTTTTTTGCATAAGAGATTAAATTTTTTAAACCTTCGTTAGAAATCCGAGAATTCTTTAATTTTTCAGCATAAAACATTTTATTGATTAAAGAATCAATTGGATATTCTATATTTGAAATTGCTTCAAAAATTTTTGAACCAGAGGAAGTTCCAATCCCATGAATAATTGAAAAGATTCTAAACCATGAAACTTCATCATGTGGATTCTCAATTATCTTTAAATGAGCTAATATATCTTTTATATGAGCTCTTTCGAAAAATGCAACTCCAGCTCGAACTTCATATGGTATATTTCTAGCTTTTAATTCAAGCTCTATTTTAAGTGAATGAGATCCTGCTCGAATTAGTATCGCCATTTCATTTAAAGTAAATCCATTTGATCTTAATTTTAAAATTTGATTTGCTATAAATCTTGCTTGATCCGTATCATCTCCCAAATTAACTTGGAATGGTAATATTCCTTTAGGGCGAGTGGTGCGCATTGACTTCTTAAATTGATTTTTATTATGTTCTATTGAGTCGTTTGCCAAATCTAAAATTTCAGGAACACTTCTATAGTTATAAGTTATTTTATACCTCGAACAATCCTTATGTTTTGATTCAAAATTCAGAATATTTTGAAAATTAGCTCCTCTGAATGCATATATACTTTGAGCGTCATCACCTACTGCCATAATGTTATGTCCTGGATTTTGTTTTACAATTTTATAGATTATCTCATCTTGTATGTAGTTTGTATCTTGATATTCATCTACAAGAATATATTTTATATTCTTAGCAATTAATTGAGCAACTGCTCGTTCATCCAATAACAGATTCCAGTATATTAATAAATCATCAAAATCTACCAAATTATCTTGAGCCTTCTTTTTTTTGTAAATCTTAAATACTTCTTCTAACTTTTTAATAATTATTTCACTATCAAATTGGTTATACTTCCATAATATAACATCTCGAATTAACTTATTACAATTGATGGAATAAGATAAAACATCTTTTGCCATTCTCGAACTTGGAAAACGAACTTCAATTTCTTTTACATTTGCTTTTTCAATTGCGAGTTTCATTAATGTTTTTGCATCTGTTTCATCCATTATAGTATAGTTAGTTTTTAAACCTAACATTTGAGCATATCTACGGATAAAACGATTAGCTATAGAATGAAATGTTCCTGCCCATATTCCTTTTGGACGTTTTCCAAGAAGAGTTTCTACTCGTTTAATCATTTCGTTCGCTGCTTTATTTGTAAAAGTAACTAACATGATCTCACTAGGTCTTATCCCAGAAAGTAACAACTTTGCGACGGAATAAACAATAGTTCTTGTTTTACCACTTCCGGCACCTGCAATTACTAACATTGGACCATTGATATTATTAACAATCTGAAGTTGTTCTTCATTTAAATCTTCGATAAAATTTATGTCCTTATATTTTTCTTTTGGAATTGATGATTTATCCTCTAATGATACGACATAATCGTTATCATAAAATTCGAATATGTATTCTTCTTCTTTTTTATCTTTCTTATCGCTCAAAATTTTATTGCATTTTTAATTAACTTTAGAATTTTTCAAAAACCGTTTGTTCTAGGCCGAGGAATCTGAAATGTTTTTTTTCTTTATTTTTATTATATTTCTTTTTATTAAAAATGTTGAATCTTCAAATATTATAATAAGATGATTCTAATCAAATTAATTATATTTTGAAATTTTAAACTAAAAAATGATCTAAGAGAGGTTATTTAATAAATTTTGAGATTCACATTGAATCTATTATTCGATTTTCTAACAAACTGTTAAATGAGTCCTACCAGTATTTTAAAAGCAGCAGTCTCATTGTTTTCATCAACAGATGTAATAGTAAAAGTTATATCATGCTTATCTCTTACATGTGGAGCTGCTTGTGCTGCTATAAACTTCATTCTTGGATTTGTATTTGCTCCCTCCCACATCCAAACTTTCTGATCATGTTGATTTACAAAAAGGAGAATTTTATCTGAATTTAATAATTCAAATAAGGGTACATTTTCTTTTACTTCGATTTCTTCAAAATCTTGTAATTCTTCCTTAAATTGGTAAACAAATATCAAAATTGAAACGATTGAATTTCTTCTTTGTATTTTATTATAATATTCTATCTTATTCCCTTATAAATTTTTAACGTTTTAAATCTATGAATTTAAAGATATTTTAAGAATTCTAAGAATAGAAAATCCCTTATTCATATAAAGTCAAACTTTTAAATATATAAAATTACAATAAAACAAATTTATTTTTGTAAAAAAGTAAATTAGAAAGAGTGACTTTAAAAATCGTCTTGAACTCTCCTTCTTCGTAATGTTGATATAAGATGGCCTTTTGAGAGTAATTGAATTCCAAACTGTGAGCTGTATTCACGAGAAAAGTCTGTAATAACATTACAAATCATGATTCCCCCTACTAATTTTGTATCAAGGCAGGCTTTATGAAGTTGCCTTAATTGTGTGATTGAAATTTCTCTTTTCCAATCACGAATAAAGATCCCAAATGCATTACTTTTATTTTTCACAATTGCATCAAAAGTCCAGAACTTGCCTGATTTTCCTTTATATTGTATTGGACCATTAATAAAATCATATTTTTCGGAAAAAACATTTCTCGTTAATTCTATTAGACTTTTATTTCCTAATGACATTGAATACAAAGGGGTGATATTATTTGAATATTATTTGAATAATGATCCAAATATTATTTAAGCTGGTATATTACGTAGAGAATACGCATTATATCTTCTTTTATAAAATCAATAAAACTTTAAATAAAAATAATTATTTCCTAATTTGAATAAAAAAATATTAATTAGCTATGATCTAATTCATCTAATTTAAATAAGGGATATTCTCCTTCACCATTTGGATGTTTTTGTATATATTTATATAATTTTTGTTCTAGAAATTCTAATAATCCTTGTGATACTTTTTCACAAATGGATTGACAATCTAAAAAGTTATGATTCTTAATATAATCGCATGTTTTATTATATTTTTTACAAAATTTTTCTATTTGTAAGGATATACCTTGTGCTAAGAGAATTGTTATCCTATCCCATGTATCTTTAAATCCAGCCAATTGATGAGGAATAGTGCTTTTTAATATCGTTTTTAAAGAATTTTCAAATATGCTTATCGATAATCTATTCTGAACCTGTTTGATTTCTTTTTTGGCCTCGAGCTGGCATAAAAAAACATAGTAGTTTAATAATTTTTCAGCTTCTTTAGTTTTTTGTGTATCTATTATTTTCCAACCATTAACTTTTTTACAACTTATATCCTTATTTTCTGGATTTGAAAAATTAGTAGGATAAATCCAACATTGTGGAGGTTTGATACCTGAATTATGAACTATACATCCATTAATAGATTTATCAAATAGGAAACATTTTCGTTTATTTTCGTCGAATCTTAATTTAAAACTAAAAACATTACTTCTTATGAAATCATCCTTGGTAGCAAATCCTCGTTTAATGTATTCTTTTGCTAAAATTTTGGGGACATCGATTGTAATTGAACAGCAATCACCATTACAAACAATTTTACAATTTGGTCCCTCGATTGCAGAACTCATTAAATTATTATAATTTTCTACAATATTCCAAAATCTTATTTTAACCACAATTATTTTATTTTATGATATCCCTAATCTTTATTGGTCAAATTGATTATCATTTAAGAATTGTATTTAAAATATCTTTTTATCTAAAAAGATATTTAAATATCCACTTTATTATTTTTTTATTATTTAGAAAAAATTTGTTATAACAAATTTTATATAAACTAAATTTATTAAGAATTAAAAAAAATTGATAACAATGTTGCAAAATATAGTTGTAGATATCACAGACTATGAAAAAATAATTCTAGATGGTTTATCGAATTTAAAAAATATTACTGGAAATGGAAAATTAGTCATAAAAAATCCTTCACAGAGAAGTAGACTATGGAATTTGATTTGTAATCTTAAAGAAACTGTGAATACATCTATCGGGACAAAAGAATTAACTGTTGGAGCTCTAAATCCTACTCAAGAATTTATACAAGAATATGAAATTAAAGATTTAAAAGGACCAAGTTTAAATATCGAAGAAATCTTTGATACGGATGTTTCTCTCCCTGGAATAGTAAATAATACATTCCATTTTCAAAGCGATAATAAATGTAGCCTAAAAATTGTTCTAAATAATCCTTTAAATTTACCTATTTTAGATATTAAAGTAACTAGGGAGATACCTAAATTTATTCAAGAAATCGAGTTCCGAAAACCTAGCTTAGGTGAAGCCACATTGAAAGAAGAGGAAGGAAAAAGAATTTTATCTTGGGATGTTACTTCATTAGAGGGAAACAATAAGGCTGAATTAGAAATCTATTTTACGGTTAATATAAAAGAAAGGAGTGAACAAGCACTTGGTATTTTAAATGTGACTTATATGATTAATAATTATAAATTAACCATGATAAATCCAGAAGTTCGTGGAGACACAGATTCTATGAGTGGGATCGATCGAGATGAAGGATCTCAACCAGGAATGTGGGATTGTAATATTGAATTTATTAACGAGTCTGAATTTCAAGTAAAGCTTGAAGATATAAAAGTCTCACAAAAAATTACAACTGGTACTGAAACGGTAGTTTCCCAGACTCCTGATAGGGTTTTAAATCCAGAGGACTCATGGTATTTTAGTTTTCAGGTAGAAGCAAAAGATATTCCAGAATTGAGCTCTGAAATTGGATTTACACCATTATATGTTATAATTCCAAGAGTTGTAGGTGAAATAACGAAAGAATCTTCTCTATACACTGTTTTAAGTGCTTCTGTTGAAAAGTTAATAGATCCTGCAGAAGTAGATGCCTATGCTAATACAAAAATGACAATAACAAATAATATTCTAAACAATGGGTCTTCTAATATTGAAAAATGCTTTTTATTAGATGAAATTCCAGCTGATTTTGTACCTCCATTAGTTAAGGAAATTAAAATCAATTTAGGAGAAGCTGATATAAGTTCTAGAAATGAATATATTCAAAAAATACTAATAGATCCGGGTGATCAAGATTTCTCTAAAATGCATAAGATTTATGTTGAGTTATTTAATCTTTCAAATGAATTTCTTCCTAATAAAAAGCTGATTGTTTCATATCCCTTATTGGCAAGAAATCCACGTCCACCCTCAGAAACTCAATATATGACACCATTGAAAATAGAAATTAACAGCCCTATAGAAGGTAAATCTCTTCGAAGAGTTTCAGAAGTAGAGCCTGAGTTAAAGGTTAGATATGTAAAACGTAAACTTAAAACACTTAAAAGTATTAAACCAGGACTGAATGAAGGTGAATTCAGCATTTCTGTTAGAGTAGAAAACAAAGGAGATGTGGAATTAGAAAATTTAATTGTTAAAGATCTCATACCTTCTGGATTTAGTTTAACAGAATTTACTCCACCTCCAAGGGCAACACATGAAGTTATACAAACAGGTGATGAATCTGAATTACAGATAAAAATTCCAGAAGTAAAAGGAGGTTCTTCAATAAGTATTAACTATAATTGTTCTGGTACTGGTGATTATCCTAGGTCTGAACCCCAAGTTCTGGTTCTAGGTCGAGGAAGTTCTGAAGCAACAGGTATGTCTGGAGGCGCCTCTACTAGTACAGAGGTTCCAAAAGCTCACGTTGCTAGTTCTCAAGCAGGAAAATTACATGATTTATTTATTGATTTATATAAGGTTGTTGATCGAGCTCCAAAAAGTGAAGTTTTAGGAAATTTGTTAGAAAGTAAAAGAGATCAATTTCCACCTGGACCAGTTCTTCACCAAATTTTAGCCTACGCAAAAGAGTTAAAAGCTCTTGGAGAAAAGATCATTGTTGGCCCCTTATATGATCAAGTAATGAACAAATTAAAGGATTTTAAAAGCAAATATCAGTAATTTTTATATATTTATTTAAAACTAATTCATTTTTTTCCTTTTTATTAGAACTAGTCCATTATTAGAAAATAAAAAAAATTACCTAAGTGAAATTTAGTTCTATAAATAAATATTTAATTTATCAACATCTTCCTGAATTTTAGAAATACGTTTTCGTATCCCTCCCTCTTCATCAAAACCTTGTATATCTTCATCTAAATTTAATTGTTCTTCTTCATATGCTTGTTCGATCATCATTCCATACTTTACAGCAGCTGCGATTAACTCAGGAATCAAAGAAGTCATAGCTCTAAAACTAAAGATCCCCGATAATACAGAAAGTCTATTTATCATTTCTCCAAAAGGGTCTTGTTCCATTTCTGGTTTTTTCATTATGTCCAGTATCCTTTTAAACAACACTTCATAGAATAACTCTAGTTCTTGCTTGCTTAATTTATTTCCTTCTTCTTCCTCTTCCATTTTAAACATCATTATCTTTGTATAATATTCTTAAATTAAGACTTAAGTTTTAAATGTATGTTAATCCGAAATAATTATTGAATTTAACAAAAAGAGATTAAAATTAAACTATTAAACAAAATAATGAATGCTAGAGATCGATATCTGGCAGTTTTTGACTATAAAATGAGAAAAATGTTGGAAGAAGTTCCAACTCATGTCCAATATATAAGAGATGAATTTATTTTAAAATATAAAGAGAAAATTTTACTTAATTATAATGGCTTATTGCTCAATAATCCATATTTTGATATACCTTTCATATTAGGATTTGACTCAGTCTTTGCTCCCTTTCCATCAAGTTTCAAAATTAAACTGATTAAGATTTATGAGGATAACAGAAAATTGGTTTCAATTAAGGAAAATGGGCAATCAATAAAACATAAATCAAGTTATTATGAAGGAGGATATATCGATTCCATTGAAATATTAAATCAACTATGGGCAAACTTAAAACAAATTGATAATAGCAAAAATATAAAAAAGATTATAAAGCAGTATGAAGAGTTAGCTCCATTTATTTTTCCAGTATTAACAATAGACGGTATATTTGATAGGGTATGGAAGGGGATGGGAATGGCTAATTTCAGTCGAAATTTTCGGAAAAATACTCCACTTTACAAAAAATTAATTAAGTTCTATGCTGAATTAACAAAGTTAAATATTGAAGGTTTAATAGATGCTACAGGAGAAAGAGGAAAAGTTGTTACAATATTAGATGATGTTGCTTTTAAGGGGAGATCCATGATATCAAAAGATAGATGGAACCAAGATTTTTTACCTTATTATAAGGAAATTAATTCAATCATCCGGGATTCTAATATGATTCCTCAGATCCATACTGATGGTGATCCAACAGAATTAATTTCTTCTTTTCAGCAGGCAGGCTTTCAAGGTTTGCAAGGTTGGGAGGGAGGTGCTGATCCTAAATATATTAATGATAATTTTCCCGATTTTGTGATTATTGGATTTGGGGATGTTAGTTATATCCTTCCTTATGGAAATAAAGAGCAAGTTGAAAGTCATGTAAAAGAACTCATGAATATTTTAAAGGAAAATAAACATTTTATTATCGGCCCAAGCACAGTAATTTTTAAGGAGATACCGCTTAAAAATGTAAGAACTTTCATGAAAGCTGTAAATAAATATGGAAAATATTGATAACTAAAGACCAGAAATTATAAAATCTATTAAAGATTCATTATAATAGTTTTAATTTCCCTTCAATTAATAAAATGTTAGCAATAAGTATCATTTTATTCTTGATCTTCATGATCAATCTTATTGTATATTGGCTGTTATTTCTCAGAATAAAAAACAAAGAAATAAAAATAGTAAGACTATTCAATAAACTATTTCCAATAATATGGACATTATCCATAGTTCCAATACCCATTATTAATTCAAGCTTTTTACGATTATTTTTTCCTAATAATTATAGTTATTTTCAAGATTATTGGATCTATTTTACATTACTTGGAATTTTATTCATAATTGTCGGTATAAACTTTTCTAAAAGAGCAAGACAAATGTATAGGGTTAAACCTACAGACGCCAACAACTCTAAATTAATTACTCATGGAATTTTTAGGTTAATAAGACATCCTAGGTATTCAGCTTGGGGGATTATTTTCTTAGGAGCAGCCATTATCTCAGATTCATTAATATCATTGATACTTAGCCCCTTAATGTTCATCATCTTAGAAATAAATGCTATAATTGAAGAAAAATTAATGTTAATTCCGAAATATGGTAAAAAATATGAAGATTATAAAGAAAAAGCTCCAAATCGTATTATACCAACTCCACTAAATATTCTTTTAATAATTATAACTATTGTTATTGTGTATGTGGGCTTTTTAAATATGAATTAGAGCTATTATTAAATTCATAAATATTCTATAACCTATAAAATAAAAAGGGAAAACTCTCTAATATAAAAGTGAATCTGTTAATAAATTCAAAATTATCAAAGATTATTAAAATAAGTTAAGGAGGTATTTGAAAATGAAGAAAAGAATAGCTATTGTTGCAACTGATGGATATGAGGATTTAGAACTTCACTATCCCCGACTTAGATTAATTGAAGCGGGATATGAAACTGAACTAATTAGTTTACACAGGAGAGAAATAATAGGAAAACACGGATATCCTATTAAACCTGATAAGCTGATAAGAGAAGCAAACCCTAATGATTATGATGGTGTTATTATTCCTGGAGGCACAAAAAATCCAGATTATCTAAGAAGAGAAAAAGATATCTTGAATTTTGTAGCTAAAATTAATGAAAAAGGAAAATTAGTTGGAGCTATCTGTCATGCTGGATGGGTTTTAATATCAGCTAAAATCATAGATAATCGAAAGGCAACAAGTTATTTTGCTATAAAAGATGATATGGTAAATGCAGGGGCTATTTTTGAGGATTCCCCAGTTGTAATAGACAATAATTTGATTACATCACGTATGCCGAGCGATTTGCCTGATTTCATGAAAGCTGTATTAAGCTTTCTTAATCGTTAAAAATAAGATTAAATCAAAAGTAAAATCAAGGGTTTTCAATATAAACTTTTAACTCGAATTATATCTTCTTTGAGAATATCTAAAAAAATATTTACCTGTTCAATTTGTTTATTAATTATTTCAATTTTTTTTTCAATAATCTCTGTGTCCGATACATTCTTTTTTTCTAATTCTTTCCTTATAATATTATACGATCTTATTTGATTTAATATATTTTGCATTCTTTTTATCTTAATTTGAAATAATTTCTTATATTTTTTTAGATCATCAAGTTTAGTTTCAATACTTTCTACGATTGAAAAACACTTATTAATATTTTCCTCTTTTTTCAAATTTTTAAAGAGCAGTTCAATACTCATCAAATATGCTAATACTAATTCTTGTTGTTTTTTATCTATAGAATCTAATTCAAAATGTGATTCTGAACCTAGATCATCAAGTATATTTGAAGTATATTTTATATTGATTCTTCTTGCAAAATTGTTCAAAGATTTTTCATTTTGATTAGAGATCTCTATACTCCCTAACTCATCGATATCAGTAATTAATTCTAGTTCATTCAGTTCAATTTGTGTAATTAACGGAGAAAATTTTACTTGTAATTGTTTCTTTCCAAAAAACTCATTATCTTGTCTTAAGATCTGAGTATACATTTGGATATATTCTTGCCCAATAGGAGCAAATAGAACTCCTCCATTTTCATCAAGTTGCAGTAATAGGGGATGAATTTTTGATTCTTCGATTGCACCAGTTACCAAAATTTTCTGCCATGGGCTTAATTCTGTCATCCCATCAAGAGGATTTTTAACAATAATAGAAATATTTTCATCTAATCTTAGATTCTTTAAATTATCCAACGTTATTTTCGCTATGTCTGAATTTGCTTCTATTATTACTATTTCTCCCTTAGATGTTAACTTACGCGCTAAAGCAGCAATGTAACCACTTTTTGCCCCTAAAATTAATAAATCGTCATTCTCGTTTAAGCTAAGACCTTGAAGCATTATAGTTATCATATGGGGGGCAGAAATAGTTCTATAATTATGAGGATTCTGCTCATCATAATAAAATAAATTAGGTACATCTTCATATAGTTTTACATAATTTATAAGCTTCTCTGGAATAAATTTCTCTAAGGGAACATCCATAAAAGCTTCTATTAATCGTTTATCTTTTAAGATTTCATTTAAAATTAAGGCATCTATTAACCTCTTTTTTTTTAATCTTAATTTTTCTTGAAATCTTTCGTTTCTGTCCAAACTATATCAACTTTTTTTGTTAACAAAATAATATAAAAACATCTTATTATACTTTATTATAATAATTATTAATTATTTCAATAAAGAACTTCTCATATGATGGTTTTAAATATTGAAGATCTAAAAGATGCTAAAGTTACGTTAACTTTAATCTTTATTAATGTAATGTGTTTTTTTTTGTTCACTTTTATTCTGCCTGATGATGCTTTCTTTTTATTTGTGCAAATTAATAGAAATATTATATATAAATATGAAATTTGGAGGCTTATTACATCTCTTTTTATTCATTTTGATCCCATTCATATATTTTCAAATATGATTGCACTTTTACTATTTGGAGCTACAGTGGAAAATAATCATGATATTTCAAAAATACAATTTTTACTAATCTATTTTTTATCTGGTTTAATTGGTAATCTATTTACATTATTACTTCTCCCATTAGACACTATTAGTTTAGGTGCTTCTGGAGCTATTTTTGGCTTAATTGGAGTAGCCTTTTTAATTATAGCTACTGATTATCCCCCTCTTTTACTTTTTTCGCTATTTTATTTAGCTTTTTTTATAATTACATCATTTATGCCCGGTATTAATTATTGGGCTCATATATTTGGTTTATTAGGTGGATTTTTTTTCGGTTATATCTTCTATATTCACAAAAGAAAACATAGACTTACTTATTGAAATAGTTTTGAAAAAAAGATTCAAATAGGATTTTATTAAAGCAATTAGGCTAATTTTCCTTTTTTTTTTTTATTTTTAATTGTTAATTCCATAGAAAAGTCCTTCGGACAAGTCTCTGCAATTATACAAGTATCACATTTTGGCCGAATCGGCAAACAAATTTGTTGTCCGAATGTAACAAATAACCTATTTATTTGTAACCAAAGTTCCTTCGGGATTTTCTCTTTTAATGCTTTTTCTGTTTGTAGTGGACTTTTCGATTTCACCCATCTTAATCTATTCGATATTCTATGCACATGTGTATCTACGGGTATTGCTGGCACTTTAAAAGCATAAACCAATACACAATTTGCAGTTTTACTTCCAACACCTGGTAGATTTACCAAATCTTCATATTGATCGGGAACTTTACTATTATATTTTTCAATTAATTGCTTTGATACTTCTATTATACGCGAAGCTTTAACCTTATAGAATCCCGAAGATTTGATGAGTTGTTCAATTTCTTCAACATCTGCTTCAGCAATGGATTTCAGAGTTCTATATTTAGAAAATAATCTATCAGTTGCAATTCTTGTATTTGCATCTCTGGTTCTTGCTGATAATATTGTAGATATTAGAATTTTAAAAGGATCCTGCTTTTCCCTTGCTAATTCGTCTAAGTGAGCTTCTCCCTCCAATTGAGTTTCAATTTTATCTAATAATTCTTTGTAATTCGTCATGTTTCATTTTTTTTCTAAAATATATAATTTTCTCTTTATAATCTGCTCCTTTTTCGCATCAATCATCGTTTTTACGTTTTGTTTACGAAATTTTAGTTTTTGATTAGATTTGTTGACAATTCTATTGAGATCCAAAAATGGAACAATTTTCAATTTATTTTTTAAAGCTAATTTCTCAATATTTACCTGAATATCGTTTCCATCTACTATGCTAATAATCGGAGATATAAATGTTATTCTACTATTTGGTTTTAGAATTTTATAAGCCTCTCTGAAGAATTCATCGTATAATGGCTCTAATTTTGTATCTATTAATTCTTTAGCCTGAATATAATAGGGTTTTTCCGTGAAAAAAGGACCTAAATCAGGTTCAGTGCAAATTCCATCAAAAAAATAATCTTCAAACATACGAGATAAATTTCTTGCATCATGTTTAATTATTCTTTTATTTATAAGTGGAGGTATTTCTTCTTCTAATAAATTTTGTAGCCAATTTATGTTACGTATTGTGTTCTGAACTTTAATTTCATCAATATCAGTTGCATAAATTTGGAAATCTTGGACTAGAGCAAATAGTATGATAGTACCATTCCCAACAAATGGATCAAGGATTTTTTTATTCTCTCTATTCTCAAATAAGTTTAAAAAATTTAACATTATCTGTGATAATTTTGGTGAAATAGCACTTTTAAATTCTTTAAATGGTCTTTCTTCATCAATTTGCTTCTTAAAATTTGGATCATCTGTAGTGAATGTTCTAGCAATGTATACTCCTTCCTCTGTAAAACCAAAGATAATTTCTGCTCTATTTTCTTTTAATAGGTCATATGTAATTATATGATGAGGAAAGATTGGATTTAAGTATCCTGATTTTATATTTTCTTCAGGATATTGATAATATAATGCTTTTTTTGCTCCCCTTTGCATAAGTAATTCCATTATCTCTTTATTTAAAAATGATAAAAAATGCTTTACTAAAATTTCAGTGTAATATTTATCATCATAAAGATTGGGGTATATAGAAACAGCATAAAACATACTTTCAAAAACATTTGGAAAGATCTTCTCTTCTCCAACGAGAGCATTATCTAAAATACTCAAAATCTTCTCTCTCGTACGTTTCACATATTTAAATTGGTGAATTTCAGCTGGAAATGCTTCTTGGATAGTATTGTTATCAATAAAATCATGAATTCGTGCAATTTTTTGACATCCAC
This sequence comes from Candidatus Hermodarchaeota archaeon, assembly GCA_048885925.1. GTDB lineage: Archaea > Asgardarchaeota > Lokiarchaeia > Sigyniarchaeales > SOKP01 > Loki-b32. The sequence goes on along the minus strand of JBHLLG010000001.1, from coordinate 41,230 downwards.
CTAAAATAAATTGAATTTCCATAAGTTTATTAACATAATATTTATTCAAATGCAATTTTTCAAATTCTACTATTGCTATATTAGCAGAATAATCTATTATCTTTCCCTTATTTTGAGAATATTTTAAATAATTATCTAATTCTGCTAAAGATAATTGCCAATTGGATCCTAGTACAAATAAAAATCTTTCCATAATTAAAATAAATTTATTCTTAAGGAATAATATATATAAGATTCAATATCTTTTTTGGGAACATAAAAGAATATAAGATTATTCCTTATTTTTTTCTTTTAACCATCTTTTAAACGCTTTTGTTTCTTTTCCCTGCCAAATTGCTTTTTTAGGAAATTTTTCTTCAAATTCAAGTATATCATCGTCATCATAATCTAATAATGACTTATCCTCAGGTTCTTCTGATGTTTCCTCATCTAACTCTATAGAGAACTCATACTTCTCTCCTGTAATCTCTTCTAAAGCACTCATGATATCTACAAGATCCTCTTTCTTTGGTTCAACAACAGGAAGTTTTTCAAGAATCTTATCATTATTTACTTCTTTTTTTATCTCTTCCTTTTTTGCTTTTTCATATTCTTTTCTCTTCTCCAATTTCTCTGATTTTAATTGTTGGATTTCTTTAATAATTTCGTTATAATTATCTTTGAAATATTTTAAACTTACATTAATAAAATCTGAAATACTTTCCCATTTCTCTTTATTAACAATTTGTTCTGCCCAATGATATAAATCCAGATTTAGTTCGACTGTTATGGCTTTTCCTTCTGAATCTAGACTTCCTATTAAAAAACTTAAAATATTAGCTATTAAGATATCATTATCTAAAGCAGAAAAACCATATTCACGGGCTAAAGATGAAAATATACTGAGATTACCAAATCCTACTACTTTTCCTTTATAATAATCAACAACAACCATTAAAGGAATTTTAGGACTATCGTCTTCAATCCATTGTTCTCCATTATAATACTTATGCCAGCTATTTAAACCTGATTTTACTAACCAATCTATTTTTACATTTTTTTCATCTTCGATAAAATCCAAGATTTTAATCGAACATGAACTAGAAAATACAATTTTTTTTATTTGTTCAGTTATTACATGAGGTTTAAATTTTGTTAAAATTGGTCTTCTCTGAAGATTCACATAGTTCACAGAATCAAAAATCTCATCAAATACAAATTCAAATCCAAATTTTCGTGTTAATTCATTTAAGTTTGTATTATTGGAGTAATCTCCTCCGCTAGAACTGATTATTAAAAGGCTACCACCGTTTTTCACATAACTATCAAGAACTTCTATCTCTTTTGGGTTCAAATTAATATTTTTTGGTGTAGAAAGGATAATTATGTTATATTTTTTTAAGTTATCTAAAGAGTAAAAACCAGCTTCAATTTTGCCCAATTTATATCCTGAAGTGAATAAAAATTGAGTAAATTCACCAAAACTAGAAGATTCTAATGTTAAAATATTATTATGACTATAATCTAAACCAATAACAGCGTTAACTATCAATTTAACTCACTCTCATAAATTATTAATTTAAATAATAATAGCTACACTCTTTTTACTTCCTTATAAGATATATTTCTTCAATTTTATAAATAAAATTATCTACATTTTTAGAACTAGAATATCTAAAACTACATGATATAAATTTGGTCCATAACTTTTTACAAATCTATGCGATTTTAACTCGCATTTATAGCTTTCATTAAGAGCGATTTCGTTAAATTCTTCAAATAAGTCAATATAATTATCTTTTTCAACCACCCCTTCATAATGAAATACTGTTCCATTATTATTTACTAAGGTTAACGCCTCAGTAATATATTCTTTTGGCGCTGGAAATATACCCATGATTACTCTATTTGCTCTAATCCCAGATTCACTAAGTTTTATAACTTCAACTTTGCAATCACCATTGATAGGCACAATTTTATCTTCTAAATGATTTATCTTAATATTTTCAATTAAAAAGTTATAAGATTCGGGATTAAGCTCAATACTATATATTTTTGCCGCAGGAGAATGTTTAGCAATCGGTAATGAAAAATATCCAATCCCAGCAAACATATCAACTATAATTTCACTTTTTTTTATAAGAGTGGTGAGATATTTTCTTTCATTGACATTTCCTTTACTAAACATGATTTTTGTTATGTCAAATCGATAAATTACATCATGCTCTTTATGTTCTACAATAGGATTTTTTATTCCTGCAATGAATTCAATATTTTCTGGTTCTCTAAAAGTTCCTGTTATTTTACCTTTATTAATGTATATCGATTTAAAATTAGGAAAAATTTCTAAACAAATCTTTCCAATAAGCTCTTTCTTTTCAAAAAGTTTTGGATTTAGTTTTAACAACATAACCTGTCCTAAGGTTTGAAAACCTCGAGGGAGCAATGAGAATTCTTTCTCGGTTAATTCTCCTTTTAATCGTTCCTTAACTTTATCTTTAAAACCCATTTTACCCAAATGTAAATTATATTGAGATGAATTAATACTTAAATCAAGTTAAATTATTATATAATAACAAATCAATCTTATTATAATAAATAAGGTTTTAACAAATTTTTTACTAAAAGATATTAAAGAAGATAGAAAAAATGAGATTATTATGCCGAGTTTAAATGATCCAGAATTTTTAGTAGATGAAAATAAAGTTTGGTTTACTGGAGGTTATTGGCCTGAAGGTGTACCGAAACAATTAAAAGATGTTGAAAATGTGGAAATTTTACCATTGTGGGAAAATTTTTTGAAATCTGCAGATTTATATGGGACATGGGATAATGATATATGTATATTTGTCTATGGACCTTACATAGAACGTGTAAAGCTAAGAACCTTATTTGAATATGCCAAAAGATTTGGGACTTTTCTCTATAAAAATCTAGGGATTAGAAAGGGCGATGTTGTTGGAATCGATCTACCAAATTCGATCAATTTTGTAGTTGCTTATATGGGGTGTCAATATATTGGTGCAATAGCACAAGGGATCAATCCTACCTATAGACCGATGGAGCTTTTACATTCTTTAACTATGACTAAAGCAAAAGTTTTTGTTATGATGGATATGTTATATATTGCAGGTCCTAAAGACATTCTTCCAAAAACGGAGGTAAAATTTGTAATACCATCTAATTTTGTGGATTTCCTGACAGCTGATGAGGGCACTATTGAGAAATTGGGCATTCCAAATGCTAGAGACAAAATACCAAATGAAACAGAGCATTATAAAGTGTATTGGATGGATAAGATTATAAAGGAAACCGAACCAGAAGACATTAAAGTTGAGATAGATCCATGGACAGATCCTGCTATATATCTCATGACTGGTGGTACAACTGGACTACCTAAAGTTGCGATGCTTTCACATGCTAATTTATGTGCTAATCTACATATGATTAAACCTTGGGCAGGTATAGGAGCTGGTGTGGTGACTTTAGGTATTATACCCTTTTTTCATAGTTTTGGTATGACATGTGTCATGAATGCTGCTCTTGGAATAGGAATGGTTATGCTTCTCTTCCCAAAACCACCCTCAGATGATGTTTTATGCGAAGCAGTAAATAGAATCGATGCTCCAGAAGGAATGATATATACCGGTGTCGAAATGTGGTTTAAAAGGTTTACAGATTTTGTACAAGAAATGGGTATTGATGAATTTAAAAAGAAATTTGATTTTTGGAAGAAACTAAAATATGCCACACAAGGAGCAGGTCCATTACATTCTTATGTACAAGAGCCTTTTGAGTCAGTATTTTGCCCAATACGCGCTGGTTATGGTTTAACGGAGAGTTCACCTGTACATAGTATTGCTCCTTTTTGGGGGCCAACTAAGGATGGAAAACTAGGATTGCCAATTCCAGGTGCAGATTGGGCTATATTTCCTTCTGATAGTTTTGAGGCAGGTCCTATTTGTGATGGAACTAAAGAGAGAGGAGGTTTTGGAATCGAAAATACTGGAGAAATTTGTCTAGCAGGTCCCCATATTATGTTAGGATATCTAGGAATACAAAAAGAACAAGAAGATAATCTTAAATATTGGAGTGGGAAACGGTGGTTACTTACAGGTGATATAGGGTTTATGGATGAATATGGTTGGGTTGAGATAAGAGATCGTAAAAAATCTTTAATAAAGGTTTCTGGTCATTCTGTATTCCCAAAAGAAGTAGAAGAGTTACTTGGTCATCACGAGGCTGTTGATGAGGTTGCAGTTGCAGGAATCCCTGATGAAATGACTGGAGAGGCCGTTAAAGCATGGGTTACACTTAAAAAGGGATTTAAAGCTGATCGTGATATCAATAGTGAACAATTAAAAGAATGGGCAAGAGAAAACATGGCAAAGTGGAAAAGTCCTAAATACATTGAATTCGTCAGAAAGATGCCAGTTAGTGCTACAGGTAAAGTTCAAAGACGTGAACTTCAAGAAAAAGATAAAGATAAACTTAAAGAGGGAAAAACAATTAAAGGATAAATCCCGATTTTTTTACTTTTTTATTTTTTTTAATATTTATCCATTTGTTTAAACTTTTAAACTCGAATTAAAATAATTTAATAAAATTTCAATTAGAAAAAGAGCTTATCATTTTTATGGAACTTAAAAAGCAAAGAGAATTTTTGTTACAAGAAAAATTAGTATCTTTTAGAGATAAAGTTAAGGTAATGACTCCTAATAGAGAAGAACTCGGTTATTTTCAAGGAAAGATTATAAAAATTGGAAATATTTATCGTTTGAGAGATCTTCAAGAAAATCCGATAATAACAGTTTATGAAAAAATAGTTTAAATGCGTTCTTCTTACAAATTTTATGATGGAGGGGAAGATGACGATAGTAAATTGATTGGTAAATTAAAAAGAAAATTAGTATCAGTTAAACCAAATTATTGGTTCGAAGATCCTAATGAAAAGAAAATATTTACCATGAAAGGGAATATTTGGGCTTTAAAGTACAAAATATTACAAGAAGGAAAAGAAATTGCTGAGATAAGTAAAAAACTGTTTAAAATTAAAGGGACATATGGAGTGAAAATACAGCCTGATGTTTCAGATGATATGGCAATTTTGATATTGGGTATTGTTGTTATGCTCCACCACGAGAAAGAAGAAAATAGATAATAGTTAAGTTCTCCTCAAATAAGGATTTTATTATTTCGAAATTTCATCTCAATTTCAATTTTAAGGTTTTTAAATTAATGTTTTATATACAGATTTTCATTAGATTTATACAAAAAACCGAAGATACGATATATTTCCTTTATAATATGGGAATTATTATATTTCATTCTTTTTAGAATAATTTATGATTAAAGTTAAAATGTATTTCTCCTAAAAAGAACAAAAATTGATAATTAAGTTAAATTTATATTTGTATATTTTCATGAGTTGCATACATTTTTTCGTATTTACTAATTTTAATGGGGTTGATTTTGCAAGTACTATATAAATCAATAGATGTAGCGTGTCCACAGTGTGGTGAAGAAAAGGTTATACGTGTCCCTGAACAATTATTTTCTCGAAAGAAATACGGCCATATAAAAGTACAAGTTCCTCAAGGTGCCGTATGTCAAAATCATGTATTTGTTGTATTTTTAGATGTAGAGGGAAGAATTCTTGGATATGAAAAGATAGATTTATCGATTTCAAGTTCTACTGAAGGAACACATAAAGAAGATAGTTATGTAGAGGATCTAGATCAAATAAATTTACAGAGATTTATTGATATTCTTGGATTCAGGTGTGTTTCTGGGCTAATTCATGCAAAATTATTTAATTACCCATTATATCTTATTATAGAAGAAAAAGATAAAGTCAATTTAGACTATATAAATAAAGTTCTCGATGAAATCATGCCTGATGTGTATAAAAACACAAGAAGTTTGAAAATTGTTCGATATAGTAGCTATGTCTTTCCTACAGTTTCATATTTTTATACTTTAGTCAAAAACCAAAAAAAAAGTGCCTTTTTAATGAATCCCAAGAAACATATTGTTCAAATGCCTTGGAATACAGGCTTAGAATTAGAAAAGTCAATTATTAATACTGTTTTAAATGCTAAGCGGCAAAATAATCATATAAAAAATTTAAATTATTATATTACAAAATTCTTAGAGGATGTTGATCAAACATTATCGATCCTAAAGACTGTTAATAAAATCTCTAAAAAAGATTTAACTAAAAAATTAACTGAAAGTTCTCTTACTTCTACTATTACTAAAGATCGTGTTAATGCTATCAAAGAATTTATTTATAGAAGATTCTCTCCGGATTTATCTAAAAAGATCAAAGATTAAATAAAAATGTAAAATGAATCAATAGAACAAATTCTATTTATTATTTCGTCTCAATTATTATCCATTTAATTTTTTATAGGTTTTTTTCATAATCTTATATATATTCAGATATTCTTCAAAAAGGTTATCATATATCTTCCGATTTTCGGGATTGGGAGTAAAAATGTTTGATATCTCACAGCATCTATGTATCTCATCCCAATTAAGGTATCCTAAAGCTACTGAGGCAATAAAAGCCGCTCCACGAGCATTTGCCTGAATAGGATCTCTTATTTGCTTTATTTTTCTATTTAGAACATCAGCAAAGATTTGACACCATATGTTACTCTGAGCACCACCACCAATAATATTGATTTCTGGAATGACAATATCTTTTTTCGTCATTCCTGGCGTTACTTTGATTTTATTTTTTTGGATGAATTTTTCTACATATATGAATAGCCATTTAATGTTATAAGCCACTCCTTCAAATATTGCTCTTATTAAATGTTCTCGTGACATTTCTAATGAGATATTATAAAGACCTCCGCGAATAGTAGGGTCATCAATCGGTGCTCGCTCACCAATTAGCCATGGTGCAAAAATAAGATTATTTGAACCAGCAGGAACAGTTTCTACTATCTTATCAAAAATTTTATATACGTCAGGAACAGCTTCTTCTTTTAAAAGTTCATCTTTATGGTAAAGAATCTTATCTCTAAGAAAGGAAAGAGCTCCACCAGCTATTTCTTGCTCATTTGCTAATATATATCTCCCTGGAATTGCTGAAGGTAAACTTGCCATATTATGAAAAATATCAACCTTTTTAAAGGGTATATGACATCCAATCCAATCAGATGTACCAATATAGATATGAGTCTCATAATCCCGAACTGCTCCAGATCCAATATTAGCTGAGGGAACATCAGGAGCCCCCATAACCACTTTAATCCCTCTATTTAAACCGATCTCATCTGCGACATCATTCTTAATTGGACCTAATATGTCTATAGAGTTTTTTAAATCTGATGGAAATTTATTACGATCGACCTTATACATTCGTATTAACTTTTTAGACAATTTTACGTTCATAAGATCTCTGATATCGGCGATCCAATGAAGTGCTATAGAGGGAATTGAGGCAGCAAACTTCCCAGTTAACCTTAAATTAATATAATCCTGTGGTTCTAAAAACTTATAGGTTTTATCATAAATCTCTGGAAAATCATATTTTAATACTAAAATATGAGAAATTGGATCTTTCCCATGATGAGCTGGTCCTCCTGCAACTCTTTTTAGTAAGGCTAACATTTTTCGTATGTTATATCCTGATACTTTTAATAATCCTTTATGAAATTGCTTGATGTATTTTGCTCCTCTTGTATCCATCCAAATTATTGAATTCATTAAATGGTTTCCATCTTTATCAACCGCAACTGTTCCACTCCATTGACTTGTATTACACACACCTACTATATCATCAACAGATACACTTCCACTCTCGATTACTTTCTTTGATGTTTTAATGATTGCATTCCACCAATCATCAGGATTTTGTTCTACCGCTCCCCCTTTAGATACATGTAAAGGCACCTCTTGAAAAGCCCATTCAAGAATTTCTCCTTCTGTTGATACTATAGCTGATTTAGGACCACCAGTACCATGATCTATTGCTAGAATATATTTTCTTTGTGAATTAGACATATTTTATATTAATGTTATAAGAGTAAATAAAGATTTTCTGATGAAAAATCTTCATAAAAGAGGGATTGATAATTCTATTAATATAACTAAATAATTTTTGTAAATCAACTCTAAAATAAATGATCATGACGACAAATTTGAAAAATATTATATACTCAACATTACTATATTTATTCTTAGATAAATAGGTATAAGGAAAATTAGGTATAATTTAAATAATAAGATAGATAATAATGAAGGATTTATCTATTTCTTTAAGAAATATTGTTAAAAAAATTATAATTATAGTCTTTATTTTAATCCTAATATCATCAAGTTGGATATTTATAAAACCACTTACCTTTTTACCAACTAACTTAAAAGACTTTCAATTTGAAAGAAATCCCATATCAGCTGATATAAAAAATACAACACAATGGGTCAAAAATCCATCTTTTGATTCTGGTATAGAATATTGGACATCTACTTTTACAGGTGATTCATCAGATGTAAATGCATCTATAAATTCTGGGCAAGCTAATTTCGAAATTTTAGGAGAGACGAGAATTTTCTCATTAGTAGCAGATCCTCCTCTTGATTTAGATTGGACTGAGGTGAATAATCCTCATTTGCCTGATCGCCCCGATATTGATGAGATTACCTCTGAAGGGTGTAGAGTGTCTCATCAATTTGACGATATAACCGCTGTTCAGCAACCGAGTGTACATTGGGATCAAAACATATCTTTGCCAGTTGATATGTCAGATTACGTAATTAAATCAGCTTCTATTCAGGCAATTGTTAATGCAACTGTAGATGAAAATCTTGATCGTTTAGAGGATTACTTAACCGGAGATTTGGCAAGGCTGAACCCAAATTGGATTGTGGACACATATAGTATTGGAGATTTTATTCAATATTATATATTGGTTTCAGATTTGGAAAAGAATCGAGTTTATGAGATAGCTCATTTTCAAACCGAACAGGTTGGAAATGGTGACCCTCCTGGTAAAGATCATTTATATGACACAAATATGTTCAGCGTCCCTCAAGAAGATTTAATTTATTCTCTTACATCTGTTTTAAGTACAGATAATTCCAATTTTACGCTTACCCTTGGAATTACATTACATATTGAAGATAATGTTGCAAATTATTGGGATCTTGATTATTTTGATGAAATCTACATAAAATATGTTAATTTAACATTCACAATGGAGAAAAAAATAAATCAATATACTTCTGTTTCATGGAACCAGATTGGAAAAACTGTAACTGGGAATAATATAGAAATAACAGATGCAGTGTTAGATTTTAAATATAAAACTGACATTATTTGGTCCGGATCATTATCTGATTACTCAGAATTAAAGGTTATCATTAATAATCACGAAATTTATAAACCAATTAAATTAAAAGATTTTATACTAACATTTCAAGAGATAAATTTAGGAGCAGATGATATAAAACCTTATATATTTCCAAATTTTAATATTTCCATAACGTTTGTATTGTATTTAGCAGAAGATTTTGAATTAGATAAGCGATTTATATTTTCTATTGACGATGTTTATCTTACAATTTCATATACAATATTTCAAGAAGAATCCTTTCCCTACTATATAATTTGGATAGTATTGATTATTTTATTTGTAATTATTGCATTATTGACCAGTTTAAGTTTAAGATCTTATTTTTTTATACCGCATAAAATGAAGAAAAAAAAGAATTTACTTTTAAGGACGCAAAAATTTAAGGATGCTGATAATATTCAAGGGATACTACTCATTCATAGTGAAAGTGGTCTTCCAATGTTTACCAGAAATTATTCTGATATAATGGAAAATAAAAATACTCTTTTCTCAGGCTTTATTCAAGCGATTTCTATTGTGGGTGATGAAATAAGTAATAAAAAATCATACAAAGCCAAACCTACTGAATCAGGAGCCGAGCTTAGTCCAAAAAAGATTGTTGAATTAGATTTTAAACATTTCTATTGTCTAATTTTGGATATCGAGGAGATTCGTACTGTACTTATTCTTAAAAATAAATCATCTAAAAGATTAAAACAACAAATGTTTAATTTTACGTTAGACGTTTATTTAAAGAATGCTGAAATATTAAAAGACTGGGATAATAATTTGCAAGTATTTAAGGTGCAAATCCCGCCTCTTCTAAACAAGTATTTTGATTTATATTATAAAGACTTCTTTAAAATTGCAATTGAACAATCAGAGCTTCAAAGGATCAAAAAAGAGACAAATCTATCTAAACAAGAATATCGAATGATTAACATCCTTTTTAAATTTTCACAAGAAAGGGGTATTTTTAAATTAATGACTTTAATTGAAGAATTTGGTGTAAAAGATGAAGATGTAATAATTGACGCACTTGAAGCTCTTATAAATCATAAATTGATCATTCCAATTGGCGCTTAAACTTAATAAGATAACTAAATTAACTCAGTTAAGAGTTAAAATACTTCTTTTCCTCCAAAAAATAAACTTAATTTTTAATGTTATATTTCAATATTTAATTTAGTTACCAAAATAAACATTAACTAAGAGTATTATGTGTACTATGAAATATGAAGAAATAAAGCAAAAAATTGATACCATCGTTAATAATCCTTTAAGACAATTTAAACCAAAGGAATTAGAAGGAATAATTGAAAGGTACCAAAAAAACCATGTAAAATCAAAAAAAGCATTTGAACGAGCACTTAAAATTATTCCTGGTGGAGTGGAGCATAATCTGGCATTTAATCATCCATTTCCTTTAGCAAGTAAAAGAGTGTATGATTGTTATATGGAAACCGTGGATGATGTGGTACTAACAGATTATCTTATGTGTGGCGCTCCCATTATCCTTGGTCATCAATACCCTCCATTAATTCAAAAAGTTGTTGAGGTTATTCAAAATATTGGACCTTGTCATGGAATAACACACGAATATGAATATTTAGCAGCTGAGCAGCTACAAAAACATTTTCCTTCTTGTGAAATAATTCGTTGGCTACAAACGGGAACTGAAGCTGATATGCTTGCAATAAGGATTGCGAGAGCATTTACAAATAGAAAATGGATTATAAAAATAGGAGGATCATACCATGGATGGAGTGACCAACTTACTTATGATATGCATATTCCTGGTACGAAATTACTAGAATCTCATGGGATACCGAAAAATGTGTTTAAATTCACAGAATCAGTTCCTCCGAATGAAATTGAAACGTTAAGGGAGGTTTTTAAAGAGAAACGTAAAATTGCTGCAGTTATTATTGAACCAATGGGTGGGGAAAGTGGTGCTATTCCAACAAGACCGGGATTCAATAAAGAAGTTGAAGAATTATGTCATGAAAATAGAGCATTATTGATTTCAGATGAGGTTGTTTGTGCTTTTAGATTACATGTAGGAGGAGGACAAGCTTATTATGGATATACTCCGGATATTTCTGTATTTGGGAAAATAGTAGGACACGGTTTTCCATCTGCAGCTGCGATTGGAGGTCGAGCGGATGTTATGGCAGTCTGTGGCGCAGGTGTTACTGGCGGTAAAAGAGCTTATACCGGGGGTACTATAGCAGCAAATCCATTAACATGCGCAGCAGCTTATTGGGCAATCAAATTTGTAGAAGAAACAAATGCAACAGAAAAAGCTATTCATGCAGCAACTCGTTTATCCACGGGATTAAATAACGTATTTGATAAATATAATTTACCTTGGTTTTCATACAATTTTGGAGGAACAGTTCATTTTCAAACAAGTTGTGTATTCGGTCTAAATTTAAGTGATCCATCGCAATCAGGTCAAATTCCGGTTCGAAGAGACTTTATGGGTGAGATGGGAGCAGCATTAGTTGATCAGGAATTAATTTCTGTAGCTGGAAGTCGGTTTTACACATGCATGCTCCATACAGATGAAATAATTGATAAAACAATTCAAAAAATTGATAATATATGCCAAAAAATCGAATGAGCTTTAAACTCTAAAAGCCCATTCTCCATTCCTCATTAATGGTTCGGATTTTCCATTCTTCAAGATCCCATCAACATCCATTTTATCTGATCCAATCATGAAATCAATATGAGTTTTGCTAAGATTTCCACCAGCGGAAGAAAATTCCTTATCTGACATCTCTTTACCATTTTCCAAAGCAAACTTAAAACCTTTGCCTAATGCAATGTGAGATGATGCATTTTCGTCAATAAGAGTGTTATAGAAAAGCAAACTTGATTGAGAGATTGGTGAACTATGAGGAACAAGAGCAATTTCCCCCAATCTTTTTGCACCTTCATCTATTTCAAGGATTTTTTTTAACATTTCTTCACCTTTTTTGGCCCTTGCTTCAATTACTTGCCCTTTGGAAAAAGTTAGACTCATATCTTCAATAGTTACATCAAGAGCACGAGGTTTTGTCGTTGTTACGGTACCCTCCGTCTTATGTTTATGTGGTACTGTAAAAATTTCCTCTGTAGGTATATTTCCTACATAATCTATCCCATTTTGGGTTTTAAATCTCGCACTTCCCCAAATATGTCCTTTAGGTAACCCTATTGTAAGATCTGTACCAGGACCATTTAATTTTAATGTAATATATCGTTTTTGATTTAAAAAGGCACTCCTTGCACTAAGTTGTTTGATGTGAGATTCCCAAGCAGCAATAGGATCTTCACTTTTTACCCGACATATCTCAAAAATTATATCCCAAAATTTAGCTTTCTGTTTCTCCTGTGGAATATCAGGAAATAATTTTTCTGTCCATCCATCAATGGGAGCAACTATTGCACACCAACTCATAGCGCTTGCTGATATTAAATCACTAAAATTCTGTCTATATTTAAGATATGTGTTAAATGTAATTCCCATTAAATCAGGATCATGACCTTTAAGTAAATCAGGGTTAAATGCAGAGAAAATGAGAATAGCATCACCTCTTTTGCCATAATCATATTGACAATCTGTTCGCCAGATAGGAAATTCTTCAAAAGAATTTCGGGGGGCATATTGGAATCGTATAAGTCGTAATTGGTCATCATCCCACATGACTTCAACAAATCTAGCTCCAACTTTATATGCTTCTTTCGTAATCAATCGTACTAGGGGGGCTAGTTCAATTGGTGCTCCACAACTAAATGCAGTGGGACCACCAATAAGTAAACGTTGCCCTGGTTGAATATTAAGACCAATTTTTACAATAATTTCAGCATATCTTTCTAAATTTTTTTCAAATTCTGATGGCATTTGATTCATTTCATTCTTTTTTATTTCTTATCATATATTTTATTTTGTTTCAAATCTTTTAAAAAGTATCAATTCAGCATAATTTATATATTAGATTAAAAATGGGAGATCAAAACGAAATTACAGAACCTTCAAACCTATTTAATAAAGATGGCTCACTGATTCAACGAGGTTGGGCAAGAAAACCAATCTTAAAATATAATAAAGAAAATATTGGAAAAGGATGGCTTCGTATTAAAGAGTGGGATCATTATTCTATCCTTAATAAACAATTTGGATTTCAGCTTACAATCGGAGATATTGGATATCTTACTCAGATGAGTTATGTATGGCTTGATTTCGAGAACAAGAAAAGAGATGGTAAGGGGTTCTTTAAATTTTTCACCAAATCGAAGCTATTACCAATAAGTTCCCAGGAAGATAGTCTTATTGAGTTTCCAAATAAAAAATTTAAAGCAACTATAACAAAAAGTAAAAATAAACGGATTATTTCGATTGATGATCCAACCTTTCAAAATAAAGGATTAAAAGGAAACATAATGCTTACAGATGACCCGAAAATGGATAACACTGTAGTTGTTACAGGTTATAAAGAAGATCCACGATTATTCTACTATAACCACAAAATAAATTATATGCCTGCTGAAGGTAAAATGATAATTGGTGATAAATCATACACATTTGAACCTGAAAATTCTTTTGGACTTATGGATTGGGGGCGTGGAATTTGGCCTTATCATACTCATTGGTTGTGGGGTTCTGCTTGTGGAATAATAAATGGAATACCCATTGCTTTCAATATTGGCTATGGATTTGGAGATTTATCAACTCACACAGAAAACATTATTTTTTACAATGGAAAGGCTCATAAAATCGATGAGGTAACTTTTCACCATGAAAATCGTGATCCTACTAAGCCTTGGAAATTCACAAGTAATGATAATAGATTTAATATGGTTTTAACGCCGCTCATTCCACATAGAGAGAAAATTAATTTTGGATTTATTTATCTAAATTCATCTCTACTTCATGGATTATATATTGGAGAAATTGTGTTAGATAATGGTGAGAAAATTTATATTAAAGATATGCTAGGTCATGCTGAGGATATCTTTTGGCGTTGGTGATTTGATGCTCAAATTGGAATACAATGATTACTGGTTTAACTATTGTTTTGAGATAGATCCCCAGAAGATTAAGACTCTTATTAAAGAGGATTATATATTATCTCAAGGATTAAAAATTCATTTAGATATTTACGACGATAAAGAGAAACCATTTAAAGGAAATGTTATATTCCTACATGGTACATCTGTATATAGTAGATTCTATGCTGAGTTTTTATATAACCTCTTTAATAAAGGTTATAGAGTTATTGCACCTGATATGATGGGGCACGGCTTAAGCGAAGGTATTAGGGGCCATTTTACTATGAATCAATTTGAGAAGATAGTATATGATGTACATTCTTACGTTATTGAAAATTATGGTAATAAGAATTTTCTTATGGGTTCAAGTTTAGGAGGGATTAATACTCTATATTCTGTAGCTTATGATAATAGATTTAACGGTGCAATATGCCATAATGTTGCAATATTCAATGAAAAAGCTTACAAAAAAATTATTAAGCTACGCGGTATCTTAAGGTTATTAATCCATCTAATACCCATAGCCGCTAAAATTGCGCCAAAATTAAAAATAAGCACCACTTTATATTTGGATTTTGAAAATTTAGCCAAAACTGAAAAGGTTATAGAGCGAATAAACATTCTATTGAAGGACTCTTTAATTAGTCTTAAGTATACATTTACAGCTCTTAGAACTCAGATGAAAGATCCTTTACCAAAACCTATAGAAGAAATAGATGTTCCAATAATGATAATAAATGGCGATGAAGATATTTTGTTTAGTATAGAATATATGAAAGAAATATACAATAGATTAATATGTAAAAATAAAAGTCTAGAGATCTTGAAGGATGCTTCGCATTTGATTTTTCAAGAAAATATTCAAGAAGTTTTAACTCGAATAATTCCCTGGCTTGAAAAAATCAATTAAAATGTAAAATTTAGTAGTCCTAATTCGATTTAATAATTCTAAGTGCATCTTTTGTTAAATTTTTGATTTCTTCGAATTTACCCGCTGAAATTAAGTCCTTACTCACTATCCAACTTCCTCCACACGCAATAACATTAGGTAATTCTAGATAACCTTTCAATGAATCTGCATTTATCCCTCCTGTAGGCACAAATTTCATATCTGGGTAAGGTCCTGCCAAACTTTTAAGCATTTTCGGTCCGCCTGAAAGATCAGCAGGAAAAAATTTTACAACAGTTAAACCTCTATCTAGTGCCCACTCTACGATTGTGGGTGTATTTACGCCAGGAATTATTGGAATTTTTTCCTGTATACAATAATCAACAACCTTTGGATTAAAGCCAGGAGTTACAATAAATTTAGCTCCAGCTATAGTGGCATTCTTTACTTGATCAACTTTCAGAACTGTCCCAGCACCTACCAACATAACAGGTAATTCCTTAGTTAATTTTTTAATAGATTCTGCTGCAGATTCAGTTCTAAATGTTATTTCTATAATTGGAAGTCCCACTTCAATTAATGCTTTCCCTAAAGGAACCGCATTATCTGCATAATCTATAACGGCAACTGGTATAAGTTTTAGTTCTTTTATTTTTTCAAAAATATCCATTTTTACACATATTTAATAATAATTTTTGAGATTGCATCAAGAATGAAAATTAATTTTTGTTTTTTTAGATTATTAAATTTTTAGAATATAACATATATTGAATTCAAGGATGATATTCTATAGATATTTCAAATGAATAATATCATTTTCTAAATATAATTGTAGTTTATAGTGAAGTTAGAATGTATAGTTTAACTATTTAAAAAGATATATATAAAACTCTATTATTACAGATTTAACACTTCGACATATCAATTAAATATCTAATATATAAGGAGGTTTTTATTTTCTAACTAACCTATTCAACTTTACCTCTAATTTTATTCAACAATGATAAGTATTAATATGAATTCTAAAGAAATCAGAGATGATAAATCATTAAGTAATTTAAATTTAAGTTACCTTACCAAAGTTTTATTAAAAAAATTGAAATTAACAATGGTAATCTCAATCTTAGTAATTTGGTTCTTATATACTCTAATTGATTGTTATGTACATCACAAGAGAGATTTGCGTCAAACAGGTTTTACATTAAATTTCCATGAATTTTGGAACTATTTTATTATACTACTCCTTTTTACTTTTATATATATTTTTAGTTATTTTTTAATAAAAAAACAAGATTTTCTCGATAATTTGATTAAAGAATTTGAAGAAAATGAATTATTTATTCCTATCAGTTTTGGATTTTATCAATTAAATGAAAACTTTTTTTTTAAGAAGTAAAATTAATGAATAAATTAGTATTTAGCTTAATAAATGGCCTTTATGAAATAAATGATAGATCAAGAAAAATTATTTGAAGCAGCTCTCATAATTAAGAATTCTAATTATATTGTTGTATTTACAGGAGCAGGTATTTCTACAGAATCTGGAATTGATGATTTTCGTAGTCCTGGAGGTCTCTGGAGTCGCTACGAACCGAATATTTATGCGAGTTATCAATATTTTTTACATGATCCCTCTCTTTTTTGGAAAATGCATAAGGAAGTAGAAGATCTAGTGGGGATTGCAGCTCCTAATCAAGCACATTTAGCTATTGCTGAATTAGAAAAAATCGGTAAAGTAAAAGCCGTAATTACCCAAAATATCGACATGTTGCATCAAAAGGCAGGAAGTGGTAAATTTGGTGCCAATATCTATCAGCTACATGGAGAATATGGGAAACTCCATTGTGTTAAATGTCATAGAGAATTTAATTATGAAGAGATTGATACTAAAAGTGTGGATTATCCTGTATGTGAGTGTTCGGGATATATAAAACCTAAAGTTGTTTTATTTGGTGAATCTCTTCCTCATGGTGTTTTAGAAGGTGCAATGAATGAATGCACTAATGCAGATTGTTTAATTGTTGTAGGAAGCTCTCTATTAATTTCACCCGCCAATTTTATGCCATCAATTGCAAAACAGTATGGTGCTCAGCTCATTTTTATAAATCGAGAAAACACAATTATGGATGATATAGCTGATGTTTTTCTAAAAGGCAGTGCTGGTGAGATTTTTACGGAATTGCTTAAATTAATAAAATCTTAATATAAATTTTAGAATTTATAATTAATAGATTAATTCATTCAGATTTTTTGATTTTTCTATATTCTTTAGTTATCAAGAATCTAACTATTTCTGTGATATTCTTAATTCCGTGATAATCTTTAATATATTCCAATTTATCGAATAAATCTCTCTCTAGAGAAATATGAAATTCGTGTTTTTCGTTATCCATTAGTTATTTTTTTTATATTTTTCTATAATAAGTTTACTATTTTTTGGATTTTCTATGGACAATTTCGGATTGTAAATGGATAATTTTATATATAAGTTAATATCTATAAAAACTGGAGAATTGAATACCCGTAAACATTATTAGATTATTAAAAGACCATCCAAAATAGTATAATTAAGAAATCTCCTTAGTAAAATACTTAAACTCCCTTTTGAATAAAATAAAAGAATTCTATAATAAAAAAACTTAATCCGGAAATGACAGAACTAGTATTAGCTATATTAACACTTATTGGTGGAATAGCTATTATTATTTACTCTAGTATGAAAGCTGTAAAACATTCTGCTATTTTAGCTGCTGCGTTAGGTATTTCGCCTTTAGTCATTGGAGTGTCTTTAGTTTCTATAGGAACAGATATTGCAGAAATCTTTAATTCTCTCGTATCTTGTGCATTAGGCCATGCAGATATTGATATTGGTGATTCTGTAGGTTCAGATTTAACACAACTTACCTTAGTTTTTGGAATTTTACCATTTGCTTGTGGAATGTTTTATATTCATAGAAAAGATATAATTATTCTTGGAGCTTGTGAAATCTTATCATTAGTATTAATCTTTACTATTATTGAGAAAGGCTTTGTTACCAGATTAGACGGTATTTTAATGGTCTCTTGCTTAGCAATTTACATATGGTTGATTTATAATGCTAATAAGGAGAGCATTTTACAAAGAGTAGAAATGATAGAGAAAATAGAATCTCCTAAAAGTAAAAAATTACATCTCTTAATAGCAGCAATAGGATTTGGTGGTGTAACTTTAGGAGCTTTTATGATAGTTGAATCTGTTATAATTATTTCAAGTGTTTTAAAGATTCACGAATATATCATTAGTTTCTTTATAGTTGCAGTTGGGACTTCACTGCCAGAATTGGCTGTTGATATCAATGCATTAAGATTAGGACACCACCAAATCGCTATTGGAGATCTCGTAGGCTCTTGTATAGTAGATTCAACACTTTCAATTGGTATAGGCCAAGTTGTATTTAATCGAAATCCTAATTATATAACCGCAGCATTAGCAATCCCAACTGTTTTATATACTTTAATTGCAAGCTTTATAGTTTTTATAACAATTGCTGCAAGAAGAAAAATAGATAAAAGGGCAGGATTTCTATTTATTTCTATTTATTTCCTGTCTTATGTTTTTCTTTTTTCATTCTGGATAGGAGTTTAAACTATATAAAGAAGCAATTCTTATCATGGCATTTTATTTAACTTACTTAACAATATTGACGCATCTTTCATTGTCAACGCTAAACCTTCCATTAAATTAACGAATTTATTAGAAAAATAAATTTTTCCTTCAAACGGTTTTATTTTACTAATCTCTATAATTTCTTCTATATTTAAGATGTTCTTTTTATCAATTTCAATCCCTAATATATCAATGTAAATACTCGTTAATTCTTCTAAAGGTGTTTCACTGGTTATTTTAGAATAAACCCAAAATTTTGATGGTGTTTTCCGTTTAGCCTTCCGTTTTTGGGCTTCTTCTATTTTCTTCATTCTTAATTGCTCTTTCCTTTTTAATTCTATAGGATCCTCATATTCCATAACAAATTTTTTAAAAACATTTAGATAGGATTCTGCATCAGTGATACTAACCACAGAGGGAAAAAGAATAACAATAGTTAAAGTGGAATCTTCCACTTTTAGAAATTCAGAAAACACTTTTTGACTATTTTCCAATTCAATAATCATTTTTTTTAGTTTAAATTCACGATTTACTTTTTGAAGTTCAACTTGATCTATCATATTAAGAAATATCTCATCAGGTAGGGATAAATATAAAACGTCTCCTTTTTGATTAATTAAAGAGCCTCCCAAAATTACTCCATCTTCCTTATGCTTCTTTAAATTATTAATAATTTTTTTTATAACTAAAGATACAGCATATGTAACAACATCATCAACTTTTTTGCTTCCAGTTTCATAAATTTCAAGATTTTTTAGATCAAGATCAGCATTGTGATACCCTCTAACACAGAACCATCTATCTATATATGCTTGAAAACCATGTTCACAGACATAATTTGTAGGAATAGAAATTGTCAAAAGAGTTTTAGAATCTTCAACTAATTTTTTAGGTATTTGCACTAATTTTACCGCATTACATTTTGGACAAATTAATTTTATTCCTTTTTTATCTTCTTTATAAATTTCGTCTTCTTTTAACATAAATCATAACCATTATTCATTCATTAATAGAATAATTTTGAAGATTTGCTTTTTTATTTATACCAAACTAACATTGTTTAACTTACAATTATAATAGTTATATGGGTAAATAAAATTTACATAAATTGCATTGATTAGCTCTTAATCGCCTTTCAGGACCTAAAATTATTAATCTTTCACTTAATTCTCCCCCACATTTAGGGCAGCTTTTAGCAAAATTTTCTTTAATTGAATTTAATACTTTTTGTATCCCTTTTTCTAAATTAATCAATTCTTTGGCATTGTTAATAATAGAATAAGCAGATATCATACCTATACCTTTAATCCACGCTAATTCTTCGGGCTTAGATTTTGCAATTTCCTCAATCGATTTAACTCCCGCAATTACTAATCGTTCCGCAGCAATTGGACCAATACCTCTCACTCGTATTAGTTCCTCTATCATAGAAAAACACAATTTCGATGGTTAAAAGTAAAATATTTTCTGCTAAATTTCTCGATTTAAAGCTAATTTCGATACTAACTATATATTATAATGTTAATTAGTCAAAATAAAATTTGAGATGGGTTAAAAATAAAAAAAAAATTGGAAGTTATTTTTCTAGTTGACGTCCCACTCCATTATACATCAGGTATCCTCCCGCAATTGCTAAAATTAAACCTATTGCTCCCATTACCAATCTAAATGTAGCATCATTCAGATAATTTGATACAAAAATTCCATACATAAATATTATTAAAGCAGCAGTCCCAAATATAAAATATTTCCACTTTCTTCTTAAAGCTTCATCTTCGAATTTTTTGTATATTTGAAATGATAAATAAAAAACAAGACCAGTAACGATAGATTCAATAATTAACAGGTATAGGAAGAATGGAAGCTTCCAAATGGGACTCCAACTTACTTCGTCAATTTCTACACCCCATCCTTCAACGTAAACAAAAAAAATCATACTAAACATTCCGATTCCATAAATTATAAGAATTGCTAGTTGTTTGAAGGGAGTAATAACTTTCTCTGATTTTAACAGTATTAAGTCAAAAACTAAGAGAAATACTGGTGAGTAGAAAATCCCGAAATTTGTTAAATAATTCAGAAATAAAATTACCGGCTCAAATTCCACGGGATCAAGGGGAGCATAAATGAAATTAATAAGTAATCCAAATGCACCAGATAAATAAAATCCAGAAAAGATGATATTTAATCGTTTTCTGTCTCTTTTAAGGATTTTGTATCCTAAAAATATAAAAAAAGTGCATACAAGTCCTTGAGCAACATACACTGTTAATGCTCTTGTTATTGACATTTGTAATAACGTCATAATAAAACCATATAAAACCTTAATTTATTTTTAAAATTATTTAATTAATGTAACAATTTATCATTCTATATTTATTATTGTTGTTTTTTTCCTAATAGAAAAAATACAAAGAAATCTAATTGTTATAATAAGAAGATTTTAGGAGGAATTCTATTCAAGTTGGCGTCCTACGCCATAATATATCAAATAGAGTGAAATAAGAGTAGGTAAGGAAATTAATGACCATATAAACCTGAATGAATCATTATTTAATGTGTTGGAAATCGAGGTTCCATAATAGAGAAAGAAATAGGCATATATTCCAATTAAAAAGTATTTCCATTTTTTTTTTAAATATTCATTTTCAAACTTTATATAGATTTTTTGCGAATAATAAACGGTTGGTATAATAACCATAATACTGCAAACTACCATGGAATAGATTAAAAAATTCAACGACCAATCAGGTTTCCAATTTGTATTATCATTGATTTTTATTCCATTTGGAATCAATAAGAGACTTAAAACTAGCAGTCCAAAAATTATTAAGATAAAAAGTTGTATTTCAAATTTAATCTGTTTTCCTGGTTTCATGAGAATTAGTACAAAGATCAGAAGAAACGCCATAGAAAAACAAAAAAGATAATATGTTATAAAATGCATTATAAAAACAATAGTTGGATCAAAAATAGTCGCATATATCATATTTATTATACCCCCAATTGTAACTGAAAGGTAAAAGCTACTTAGATAAATATTTAATCTTTTTGTTCCTCTTCTTAATACCCTAAATGCCATATAAAGAAAAAACAGCGCAAATAAACCCTGAATGATGTAAATTTGGACAAATCTCGCAAAATCCATGATAAATACAAGTCTCCTTTATCCTTAAAGAGATATTAAGATATCTTATTTATATTATCATTTTTTGATTTAAAAATTTGTGATTTAGTGTTGTTATTAGTATTAATAACACGTAATTTAGAGAAATGTAAAAAGTAAAAAATGAAATAGTTAAGAAATCTAGACTTTAGTTATTTTTCGCGCCACTCCTGACCACAGCGTCCGCACCGATACTTTCGGCCGTACACTCTCGGATAATCACTTATAATATTTGTTTTATCTGTAGATTCATGAATCATATTTTTATTTTCTTCCCCGCAACTGGGACATTTCCTGCGCCCCTCATCTCTCTCAATTGTTAATAAACCACTTGGTTCTTCTCCCATTTTACCCCATCTTTATAAAAAGCATTTTATTGTTTATATTTTATTTTGTATTATATTCTTTTTATAACTTTTCGATTTTTTCAATTTTTTTTCTTTATTTATTGTTTTATATTAAGAAAAATTAATTTTTAGGCTTTTTCTTGCATTTTTATACTAATTTATGAGTTTTTTTCCATAGTCTTTTGCTTGTTCAAATAATTCTGGATTTGAAAATTGAAACCTGAGAATATAATCATTTAAAATCACATAATAAATCTCGTTTATATCTTTACTTTTATTCAAAATCTCAAAACAATAGATAAAATTTAGATCTTTTGTAGTTTTTTCTAATTGAAATCGACTTATCTTAAACTTATTGGGAGGAGGTTTATTAGAGATGTGAGGTATATCCATTCCAACTAATATAGAAATTCCCTGAAATGAAAATGTCTCAACAAATTCTTCTAATTTTTGTTTCTTAATAAGCTCAAGCGAATCCGGTTGATATAGATTTAGAGTAAGAATTAAAACATCAAGATTCTGTATATTTTCATAATCATATAGAAGATCATCAAAATTTTTTTTAAGGAAAAATCTAAATTTGATTGGAACTTGATTAAAAACTAGTAAAAATTCATACTTTCTATCAGTAAGATTAGATTTTATAGCAGATTTGCTTAGACTTTCAAAAAAAGTCTCTTTTATGGTTTCAATGTTTCCTACAATTCCTATTCTTAAGCTATAACTAACTTTCTTCAAGAAATTTCTTTCCAAAAATAATTATTATTGTTGTTAATTTACTATAATTAATAAATCATTTTCATGGATTAATTTGATTATATTTAGAGTTATTATCGATAAAAGTTAGATTTTAAATGCTGGTAATTTATTTAGAATTAATTTTTATGATTATTCTATGGAGTTTTTCATTTGTTGTAGTCGATATTGCTGTTGAATTCATTCCCCCCTTAAGTATTGCCTTGTATCGTTTCATTATTGCTTCGATATCGTTTCTTATAATTGATATTTATTTTATGATCAATAGGAAAAATAAGCAAGATCATGAGATTAATCACAAGCATATAAAAAGGTCTTTTTCAAAAAATGAATGGATTTTAATAATTATTTCTAGCTTTACCGGTGTATCATTGTTTTTTCTTGCTCAGTATACCGCTATTGAAATTATTGGTCCTTCTCTTCCTGCATTATTTGTCTGTCTTATTACTCCTGTTATTATTACAATTCTTGCTTTAATCTTTTTTAATGAAAAATTAAATGCATTAAAAATAATGGGCTTCATAATTGCTACAATTGGTGGATTTTTACTTGTAACAGGGGGTGATATCACTACACTTACACCAAAATCTCCCAATTTTTTAGGATATTTATTTGCCTTAATAACACCTTTATTATGGGCGATTTATTCTACAGCAACTAAGAAATTATCTAAAACAAGATCAAGCAACCTCATGAATAAGTATATAGCCTATTTTGGTACATTTGAGTTACTCATTTTTGTTCTATTCAACGGTGAAATCATCATTTTCATTAAAAACTTTCTAAATGTTTTTTTATTCATTTCTGCTGTATATTTAGGATTTGGATGTTATGTCTTTGGATATTTTATTTGGCAAAACTCACAAAAGAAGTTAAAATCATCTAAAGTTTCCTCATTTTTGTATATTGAACCGTTTCT
Source organism: Candidatus Hermodarchaeota archaeon (assembly GCA_048885925.1). GTDB lineage: Archaea > Asgardarchaeota > Lokiarchaeia > Sigyniarchaeales > SOKP01 > Loki-b32. The sequence goes on along the minus strand of JBHLLG010000001.1, from coordinate 17,138 downwards.
AACATTGTTCTTTTCATTATTACTTCAAAGAAGTGAAATAATCGTTTTATGGAATATTTTTGGTGGAATAGTTGTTATAATCGCCGTTCTTATTATAAATTATAAATAAAAAAAGAGTTATGATTATTTTTACTCTACTTTAATTAAGCGTCGAAACCATTTTGGAAGTATAAAACCAATATAATAAAAAGTACTAGAGAGCATCATTAAGGTTCTAAAAATTATTAATGTCGCCGGTGATAATGGAATAAATCCGTCTCCAATTGCGCCTATTGCAAATAAATTGAATGATATTATCAAGAATCTACCTTTCCATCGAATTGCAGGATTATCTTTTACTTTAAGAGAAGCTATAGCAAAATCGTTACCAGTAATTGTACTAATTAAAAGAGAGAATGCAAGGAATCCCAATAATAAACCTTTATAATCAATATCTATTGCGCTTCTTTTTATACCAACTAATTCTACTACAGGTGCTCCTGGAGCAATGAATAGGAAAAAAATAATATAGACATAAAACACTATTGAAAAACCTAATGCTATAACAGTTACCAATTTTTTTTGGTTTGGATGTAATGCTGGCATATATATTTGGATCCATGATAATAAAGCTATGGGGACACCTATAGTTCCCAACAAAACATAAACGGGATAAATTATTTCCTCACTAGTAATTAACCAATATATATATCCTAAACCACTTGGATACCAAGGAGACATTGTAAAGATTATCGCTAAAAAGAAATAGAATAAAATTTTTTCCTTCGATCTAATATATTTATAAAGAACAATCCCACCATATAGCCATGCTATACAAACAGCCAGAAAACCAAGAACACCAGACAAATGTAGCTCAACAACCGACATAAAATTCACATTTATAATTATTGAGAATTGTAGTTAATAATAATGTGTTAAATCTCTATTTAATATTTATGCGTGCTAGCTTTTTATTCAAATACTTCTATTAAATTTTTAATAATCCTTCTTAACAAAACATATATAGTAACACACTATAATAGATATAAAAAAAATCTTGAATTTGAAAGAATAGGTGAATTGCCATTAGTAGGAGATATTATGCTAAAGGAAAAAAGACATATGCTAAAGATCAAAGTTTTACCCAAGATCAAGTTGGAGAAGAGAAAGAACGTTATTTGATCAGTATAGATTTAATGAGTTTGAAAACTCTGAAAGATTATGATATAATGGGATGGCGTGGGGAATTTTATTTCAAAGTAGACGGACCGAAGGTATTTAAGGCGAGATTTCCGAATAAGGGAACTATTAAACTCCAGAAAAATCAAGAATTTACTTCACGGGCGGATATGTCACTCTGGAGCGAATTTAAAACCGTTCGAACCGGAGAAACCGCCATAGAAAAACTTAAGGTTATTTTAAGGGAAAAGGATCATTTGAAAAAAGATGAGAAGATTGCAGAACAAGAATTTGAAATAAAACTACCATCAAAAACTCAATATGTCATTTTACAAGATGAAAAAGAAAATACTAAAGCAAAACTACGAATTCAAGCAACTCGAACGCGCTATTAAACTATTTTTTATTCTTATTTTTAAATTGTACAACTTTGGAGGTTAAACTAAATGTGAAAAGGAGTAGGATTCTAATCTTCAGATGGTTTTGGTTCTAAAATTATAACTTCCTGCATTCCCCGAAGAAATTTAATTTTTGGCGATCCTTCATCAAAAACACCAATTTCTTTTTCCCAAAATTCATCCCATTTTGTGTGAGCATGCCAAACATCTAAGGCTGCCCAATTATCTAACTTATACCATACTTCATAATCATGTTCTGCTGTTCCAAGGATAACAATGTAAGCATTGAGGTATCTAACTCCTTTTGGAAGTGCATCTTTTAATTTCTGTATATTCTCTTCCTTAATAAACCAATTTCTAAAAGCTAAAGCTTTAAATTCTTTAAACCGACCAGTATATACCATATACATAAAACAAAGACTTTTTCATTCTTTATTAACCTTTTTTGTTTTTTATAAAACTTTTTGGATCTTAAATCAAGTCTTTGTAATCCTTATTTCTTACTTTCTTTTTTAAAATAATAAAATTAAAACAATACTAATATAAAACTTGACATTTTTAAGGACCTCCGCAATCACCTTCATAACCCTTATTTTTATCTTGCAATTCCTTGAACCTACCTAATCAAATTTACTTTTTAATCTTTCCAGAAATTCAATAGGTTATTTTCTTTCTGCTTCCTTTTCACGTTCATGTTCATTCATTATAAAAAATCCTTCTATTAATGATTGATTCTCGTCTTAAAAGAGCCATATTCCTTATATACCTATAAAGTGAATTTTTCATATTCTGCTATGCAGGGATGGTCGTTAACCACCCAAAATTCTTTCTTTAATGGAAGAATGATTATAGAAGCCAGAGTACCAGCAGAGAATCCATGTGTACAAACAGTGAAATCATCTGGTTCTCTATTATCATGATCACTTAAAATTCTCTTAATAGAATCCATGGAAATTTCACCATTATATTTTGTTAATAGCTCCATTTCTCTTTTGTAACGTCTTATCGGAGATTCTATTGGTGAAATATCCATATCATCCATCTTAAACCGTACATAATCAGGTAAATTAGCATCTTTAAGTTCTTCAGTTTGATAATGGTTGGTATGAGCTAGTATACCATTTTTAGGTCGACGGATACCATACCGAGTACTTGTAGTTTCAATGACACATGTATCTCCAGAAGCATCTATAAGACCATAATGACATCCATTCGCGCGTGCAGTAAATTTAGTAATGAAGTCAATAGCTTCTTGGGTAGTTGCACAGGTTTCCAAAACTTTTTGAACTATAAAAGTACCAGGAACACCTTTTAACCGAAAATCAAGTGGATTTTTTTTCCATGAACGACCATAATTGTATCCTATTGCTAATCCTTCCTCATTCAAACCCATATGACAACCCGCAAGAGGATATTGAGTAAAATTTATATTTTTTAAACCATCATCAGGCCATTCCTCCCGAACTACTTGGAATGGCTGAAGAACATTAGGAAAATCATAATTCCGCCCAAAAATCATTGATTTATTAGAAGTAGCTTCTGGAAGGGCAAATATCATTGAACATGCTTGAACTGGTGGATTTTTATAAATAGATTTCGGATCGCCTGACATTATTTCAATAAAATGAGCTCCGAATGCAATTGACTTTTTTACTTCTGCTGATTTACTTATCGCTAACATTTTTTGATATTGATTGGGGAGGAGTTCTTCTAAAGGTTTTTTTATATTCTTTTTACCCATAAGACCTAATCCAAGCTTAACAATTGAGAGGGGGATTAATTTAGATGTTACTTCTGAAAACATTTTTGAATGAAAAACCACATCAAACATATTTTGGATTTTTTCCTTCAATTTTTGTCCCTGTTGAGTTCCTCTTTCACTCGGATTGCCCTTAATTCTAATATAATCGACCATTGTTTTTCATTCCCTAAATTGTATTACCATCTATACCTAAACTATAAAAAGATATAATTTGTATAATTTTTATAACTTCCTCTCCTGCATTCTTAATAATATAATTGCTATTATAACAATAGAAGTTGCAACGATAATCTGAATTATTCCAATACCCGGTACAGCCTCAGCGAAAATATCTCCTATAGCTAATGAAATTACTAGCGTGGCTAGTTCAAAAAGAGCTAGATAATTGAGGATTGCCAGAAATTTATTTTCTATTGCAGCGGATTTGGTATTAAGCGTATTTCTCTGCCTATTCAAAGTTTTTCTTATTCTAGAAATTACATCATCAGTTGCTTTTGAAAAGGTGAATCCATCAAGTTTATCAATTTGTTCACTGAACATACTTGTTTTAAACGTGCTAGTGAAAAGTAATCTAGTAATTTTTGATATAATTACATCTTTATTTAATTCAAGTATTATTCTATTTAATTCTGTTTCCAGTTCCTCAAGTTTATCAATTTTTTCCTTCAAAGTTAGGGTTTCTTCCATTGCTCGAGTTTCTGAAATAATCTTATCGAATTTTTCAGCTACAACTAAAATATTTTCCATATGCATTAAAATTAGGAATCTTTGTACATTTCCTATCTCTGGAGCAAATAAGGTGTCAATGAATAAGTTTTTCATAGAATCGGGATCTAATAATCCAGGACCAGGAATAATTACATTTCCCGCATGTGTAATCATGACAAACTCATCTTTATAGGGTGAAAGATTTTTAAGCTTAATCTGATCTCGATATGCAATTGGATCTAATTCACGATATTTATCGGTTCTTAAAGTGAGTCCAATCGAATAGTGTGCATTTTTTCCTATATCATTTCCAATAAAGCGATAATCAGCTTTATTAAAATCTGGTTTAGCATCCCATATTATCCATGTATGATGCCAAGGTTCCAAAACCGATTCCAATTTCGGTTTATCTGGAAAATTTCCCCTAGCGAGAAGATTGATTATATTATCTCTTATTTCAATAAATTGTTCAGTAATAGGTTTATAAGTATTTTCAAGAATTATATTTTCTGGTTGTGAAATTTCTATAAAATCTTCGATGGTATGATAATTGTCAAATCTCAATTCACAATGGATGACAAGCACAGAGCCATAATGAATGTGTCCTTCTAATCGAATTTTGCCAGTAATATTAGTATTTATTGCAGATGAAAATCCTTGTGATCTTTCGATTTTAAAGCAGACTGGTGCATAATTATGAGATTGACTAGAGATCCATTTTAAAGGCTGATGGCATTTTTCTCCTGTTACTGGATGCTTCAGTTGACAGTGGTATTTGTCATATAATTTCATTGAACTCTCATTTTCAAGATATTCTCTTAATGTGGGCAATTCAAAGTACTTGCCTAGTTCATAAAATTTCCAAAACACAAGTGTCACTTTAAATGTATATTCTTCTTCTGCTTTTGAATAAGTCATAATTATTTCCTTTTAGTTTGAATATAGATTTTTTTCTCAAACATTTAAAATAATCTTATTTTATTAAACCTATAATTATTACTTTTTAAATTAAACAGAATATAAAATTTATTCTTATTGGGACAAAACATTTTACTAACATGGAGATATTATTCAAAAATGGAAGATAATATCGAAATTAATATTGAAATAGCTAAATTAGAGGATGCTTCAGGAGTAAATAATGCTCTTAAGCAAAATCTAATTGAGATACACGATTTCGATAAAATCCCTCAAAAGCAAAGACAATACTTAGAAAATCATGGCTTTTTAAGAAAGGAAGTAGATACAAAATATTATGAGCAACTTATACAAGATCCAACTATAGATATCTATGTAGCAAAAAATATGAAAGGAGATGTAATCGCATTCGCGAGTATTTATAAAAATCAATGCAGTATTTACAATTTTCGTACTACATTAGATAATTTATATACTAATGACATAAGTATAAGAGAATTCTTAACTTTGGAAGATTCTAAATTTGTTTATCTAGATCAAATTAGTGTAATCCCTGAATATAAACGAAAAGGAGTAGGAAAAGCAATTTTTAAAAAAATCTTAAAGGAGAATGATTTACCTATCGTTGCTTTTATAGTTGAAGCTCCTCTGGCAAATAAAGCATCTGCTCGTTGGCATGAACATATTGGATTTGAATTAGGCGCTACATGTGATGGAAAATATAAAGGTAAAAAATTCGAATGGTCAATATATATTCATTGGAATAATAAGATAAAAAATTAAATCAAAAAATTCAATTTAGAAGTTGTCTGTTTCTTCAAATTCAGATTTTTCCCCAAGTTTTTCTATAATATTTATTATATCCTCTGCTAGCTCATATCTTTCAGCACGATATTTCTCTCTAGTTAATCTCTTTTCGACTTTCAAGGGTGCTCCAACCTTAACTTTTATTCCATCTCCAGTAAACATGTTTAATATCTTAGTTTTTCCAGTGGTAATTGCTATAGGAATGATTGGAGCACTTGCAGCAACAGCAAACTTAATAATAGCTGCCATTGATTTAACCTGTACCTCTCGATCATGTCTTGATTCAGGTGTCATCCCTACAAGATCACCTTTTTCATTTAATATCTCAAAAACTTTATCAATTGGCTCTGTATCTTCTTTACTTTCAGTTCCTCGAATCATACCAAGGCTTTTTAAAACCGGTCCAGCAATTTGATGCTTCATTAACTTTGGATCAAGCATAAAATGTATTTTACGCCCTGTAACCTGGCTGATAATTAGCATATCTCGGATAATATTTTTCGCTACAGTTGTTAAAATAGCTTTTCCTCTTATTGGAATATTTTCCTGACCCTCAATTTTTAAATCCATGAACGCTTTAAAAAATAAACCACTAAATCCTTTAACCGCACCATATAAAATATCAGTAGCGATTACTTTCGGATTTAATTTATCTCCCTCTGGCTTTACTTCCGGACTTTCAATTTCACTCATTTTCTTTGCCAAAGAATATGTAATTTTATAGTTAATGTTAAATAAAGTTCTAATTAATATAAAACTTCTTTAATCTAAGTTATTTATTTAGTAAAAAAAGAGATATAATATCATATTATAAAAAACGCTATAGATCTAGTAATTACTTGGAAAACCTAAAAACTCTAAAATTCTCACTACATCTTTAATTTCTAGGATTTAATTTCAATTTTAACTATTTCAGAATTTTTAAATTTAATTTTTAAACGCGTTCGATATGCTTTTATAGGCGGATATCCCATATGTGTGTCTTTAGAACGATCAAAATCTTTTCCCAACAAGAATTCTCCGCTAAATGGCACTTTCAATTGGAGATTTAAATACTTATATTTGAACATATCCTCGATCCATGATTCTTTATTCTCTTTTGAGATAATCGTTGGTTTAATATTATTTATCATAGGGGGATTTTCTGCTGTAATATAAAGTCTATCTAAAAATAGGTGATTGCTTGTAATCTTATATCTCATGATAAAGCCCCGATAACAAGCAGTAGTAAAAGAGGAAGGAATCAACCCAAATTCCTTTAGAGTATACATTTCTCTCCCTTTAACACCTAGGACATCATACTTTTCTCCATTATAGATAAATTCGTCTTGAACTTGTCCAGTCATATTAATAATATGCTTTTATAATATATTTATTGGAATATTTAGAAGAAGTCATCATGCACTTTAAAATTATTGAACTCTAATGAAATAATTAAAAATACAAATTGAAAAACTTTTAGAATAACTTAAACTGAAGAATAGAAAATATAGTGAGTTAAAAATCTATAATTTATCTATAAAATCATTAACCTCTTCCATTCTCTTTTCATAATATTTTTTTAAGTCTTTTTCTGAAACAAAAGTGGGAATAACCTTTCCTAAAAGAATATCAAAAATCGTCGATATTTTCGTCTTATGTTGAAGAGTTTCAAGGAATTCCTCTCCTAATTCTTTTATTTGTTTTAAAAATTCTGCCACTTTAGTTTTAACACCTCAAAGTTTCAAAAAACTTCCCATTTTCCACATCTTGAACCCCAACGGGCAATAACCTTATTCTCTTCCTCTTTAAGGCGAACTTGGACAATCTCACAATTGTTAGGGCAATCCCCGCAGTGGAATGTTGATGTTTTAAATTCTAAATCCCCCACATGAAGCCCTCGAAATAAGGTTTCGGTTGGATGATCTAAATAGTGATCTCTAACAAGAATTGCCATCCCTAAAGCTCCCATCAAAACATTATATTTCGGGACAATTACTTGGCATCCTAAATGTCGTTCGAAAGCTTGAATAATTCCTTTATTATAGGATACTCCCCCTTGAAAAACAACGGGTTCTGCTAATTCCTTTCCCTTCGACAAATTATTCATATAGTTTCTAACTAAGGAATCGCATAAACCCGCAATAATGTCTTCTCTCGAATACCCTGCATTTTGTTTATGTATCATATCTGATTCTGCAAATACAGTACATCGCCCTGCTATGCTTACTGGATTTTTCGATTTCACAGCATAATCTCCAAATTGTTCAATTGGTATTCCTAACCTAGCTGCTTGATGATCAAGGAAAGATCCAGTACCTGCAGCACAAACAGAATTCATAGCAAAATCAACAATTATACCATCACGTAAAATTATAATCTTTGAATCTTGTCCTCCAATCTCCAAGATTGTTCGAACATCTGGGTATAAAGATTGAGTAGCAACCGCATGAGCAATAATTTCTGTTTTAGCAAGATCTCCACCCACAATTGCTTTAGTTAAGTATCTTGCTGAACCTGTAGTTCCACAACATCTTATTGCATATTCTTGTAATTGTTCATTATTTTCAATTTTTAATCGCAAGTCTTCCATGCCTGCTTTAGCAGATTCTATAGGAGAACCTCTATTACGTAAAAATACACTGGTAAGGACATTACTATTTATATCCATTAAAACAAATTTGCATGTAACACTTCCTATATCAATTCCGAGGAAAGCATCATTCTTTCCATCATCTTTGACAATTTTATCAGAAACTTGTACTATTTTAACTCACCTATGTTATGATTGAATTAATTGATAACATTCTTGAAAGAAATGGGATCCAATGGAACTATAAAAACTCTTCTTATCATTCTCAAGTGAAATTTTTTCAGTTTCCAATTTATATTTACGTCTTGATTCCATTAAGTCGACAAAAGCTTCTAGTCTAGTGCGCATTCCCTCAGTACCACTATGTTCGTCGAAGGAAAAGAAAATTATAGGGAGATCATAAATTTTCTTGAGTTTATTTGTTATAATCGTCCTAGCAGTAACTTCGGGCATGCAAGTAAATGGATAAACATGACAACTTGCGTCAAATCCGCTATTAGCACGGTCTATATACTCGCCCAAAACCCATTGACACTCACCCCCAATATCCATAGGAATATATGGACGAGCTAAATGCTCTAACCATTTTCGGTGGAAATTTAAATGAAATTTATGTGAAACCCAATCCCACAAATTTAAATTTTGATGTATCTCTACACCCATCTCTCCAAATTTACGTCTAATATCTACGTTCACATATGGTTCTAAACTTATATGAATCTCTCCAAATATGGCAACTCGTAAAGGAGTTCGAGTTTTATCAATATCAATTTTACCAAAATCTTCTTTGATAACTTTTTTAAAATTTCTTAGTTCTTTAAGGGTATTAGCTTGATCTAATTTATTTAAAATACTATTAAATACATCTGTAGTGTCCCCCTGATTGCGTTCATATGCACGAAATAAACCCTCGGCAGTTTGAATATCACTTAACAATTTTGCTTTTTTCAAGAAAAAAATAACAGCTTTAACAAATCTTGGATAAGCAAAAAGACCGCTTTTACCACTAACTTCCTGGAGAGTTTTAACCCAATGAAATTCAAGCAGATCTGCTTGATCCAAAGGAATAACAGTTACGTGTTTGTATCCCATATCATGTAAAAGCCGTTCTTGGACAGCATGGTAAAATCCGAAGCGACATGGTCCACAATCAATAGCCATAACTAAAGTATCAGCACCTTTTTTAATAGCACTTACGAAATCGCCTAAAGTTGACTTAAAGGGGAAACATACAAACTCTGGACTATATTTTACACCGATTTTAATTGCTTCTCTGTTAGTGGGGTCAGGTAAGATCACTTTTATAGATGGATCTAGCTGTTCAAATAATGTTTTAAACGCGACCCAATTCGGGCCCATGTTAGGGAAACTCAAAATCATTTTCAGTTAATGTCCTCAATCTTCTTAATTGTAACGTTAATGTAATGAATGACTATAATTGATATTTATTTAAATAGACTTTTGTTTAAATAGCAATGCAAACAATAAAAAATTACCCATTAAAAACAAATTATCAAGGGTATGATTTCCCTTATTAAAAATCTATGTTTTAATTAATAATAAAAATTAATTCATAGATGTAGATCGAGGTTTACAATCTTATTATTCTTCAAAAAGGATATTCCTTTATGATGCAATTATTCCAAGGAATGATAAAAAAATGAATATAATTGATAATAATAAAAGTCTTAATTAATCTCTAGGGGGTATATATCTTCCGTTCCTGCTGGTCCATCAATTGAATAATTTCCAATTCCTTGATAATCTGACCAATAATTACCTTTATTATTTATATCATCATACCAAGTATTATTATTTCCTTCATCAAATGCTTGACTATTAATCAATCCCATTAGTCTTCCATCAACATTATAAGTTGCTGAATAAGCGTTCTCAAATAAAATATTATTATATATTTTATTCCAATTAGCATCCCCTACAAGAGCTATTCCGTGCTCTGGGGAGGTTTTTATTGTATTATTGGTTATTATATTATTACTTGAATAGCGAATGTTAATGCCTTGATAATTATTGTCTTCTACGATATTTAATTTAATTAAGCAATGTGAAACATGATTAATATGAATTCCTTGCATAAAATTAATACATAAATTACCCACAATAGTGCTATTTGACATTTGGTTTAAAACGATTCCACCACCATCACCAGATTTTGAAATGCATGTATTATTAATAATCCATGAGGTTCCCTCAGCTACCTCGATTAGACTAATCCCCAAATAATCAGAGTAGACAAGACAATTTTTAATTATAAAGAAACTATCTGTGTTTCGTATACTAATTCCAACAGTCGAACTACCACTCGCACTAATTTTAAGGCCTTCTATGATATATGGATTCTCTTGTGTTCCATTTCCCGGAAAATCATAATGGATAAAATCAGCATCAGATTCAATTTGTATTGGTGGGTGCAAGTCATCATTAGAAAAGATATAGATTGCGAAGATGATACCTATAGTTGATGGAATAATAATTACAAATGCTAAGATTAAAATTATTTTTTTATTTTTTTTTAAAAAAGTCGAATTCATTTTTTTTTAAAAATTATTTTTTTGTTAACTTTAGATTTCTAATCTCAAAAAACGTAAGGATTAATCGTTTCAACCGATTAAATTGGTATAATAAACATTTACTTATATAGAATTTTGCATTTCAATTTAATTGTCAAAATAATTTGACGTATAGAAATACAGTGTAACATTATTTTGCTTTAAAGTTAATAAGGATCGATTAAATAAGAACAATTGAATGAATATTGAATTAAATTAATAAAGTCTAAGAAAATTTAATTATTAGAAAACCAATAGTAGTAATTAGAGTTATAGAAAGTAATATTAATAATAAAATTGCCAGAATTTGTGTTTGTAGTGCTGCTGAATATTTTGCGAGGGCTTCATTATAAATTTTTTCACCTTCAATGATTTGGTCTCCTAATCCGCCTGTAACCTCATAAAAAGGAATTTTTTCTACCCATTGTCTATTTTCATCCATAATTTGTCTTTGTTCATTCATAATTGTTTGTTGATAAATCACTACAATTGAGAATAAAATAATAAGGATTCCAGAAATAATAATTATAAAAATTCCTAATCCTAACATTATTTTGTTATGTTTAATTTCATTGATATATTTCTTCATTCTTAATAAAGCAGTATTTTATTCATTATTTAAATACAACTTTTAATATTTTTCGACTTCTTAGATAATAGATTATTCGCTTCTAAAAAAAATATTATAATTTTTAAATAATGTTCTTTCTTAAAACTATATATCTAAATTACAAAAAGAAAATCCACCATTGTAAGAGGTGAATAGTTGTTTAATTGCAGAATTAAAATAAAAACAATTTTACTCATTTCAACTGTTTCTTTGCTTTTATTAGTATCAACATTCGAATTCAATCCTGTAGAAATATATATGAATGAACAAAATAATAATGATGAAATAGCAGAAGATATACTCTCAACTAATACTTATGAAAATAAAGATCATACTATAATTATATTTGATCATGAATATTCTAATTCAGAACATCCAGCCATAAAAACTATAAAAATACCTGGTGAACCAATATCATGCATAATGGAAATTGTTGCATATTGTGATCCTGATGATATATATCTACGAGCTGTTTATTTCGCTTTAGATGATATAGGAGATCCAATTGGAGTTGAAAGAATAGGTGCTGGTCAAGTTCGAGGTGATGTAACAATTCGAGGAGGAGAAACTAAGACATGGGAATTTGATATGAGCAATTGTCAATTCGCTAAACCTTCCCCAGAAACTGGCAGCTATTTTCGTAATTTTATTCCTCAAACTGAAGAAAATTTTATTGGTTTTTTCAGTCCTGGAGAACATACTGTAAAAGCTTTTGTAACTTCTCAAAATAGTTATAAAGGAGCAACTCAAGATTCATGGATCACTATTAAACTACATTTTATTTTTAAGGAAATTGTGGTTAGTGTCCTAGACCATGTATATTCTAATGCAGACCATCCTTCATTAGCAAGTATAAATATACCAACTACTCCAATGTATTGTCGAATGCAAATTACAGCATATTGTGATCCTGATGATATATATCTACGAGCTGTTTATTTCGCTTTAGATGATATAGGAGATCCAATTGGAGTTGAAAGAATAGGTGCTGGCCAAGTTCGAGGTGATGTAACAATTCGAGGAGGAGAAACTAAGACATGGGAATTTGATATGAGCAATTGCCAATTCGCTAAACCTTCCCCAGAAACTGGCAGCTATTTTCGTAATTTTATTCCTCAAACTGAAGATGATTTTATTGGTTTTTTTAGTCCTGGAGAACACACAATAAAAGCTTTTGTAACTTCTCAAGATATTTATAAAGGAGCAACCCAAGATTCATGGATTACTGTAAAATTATTTTTTCTATATGATGAATTCATTTTAGATGTATTTGAACATGAATTTTCTAACGCAGACCATCCTGCTTTAACAAACATAAAAATACCATGTTTATCTAGGTATTGTCGAATGCAAATTACAGCATATTGTGATCCTGATGATCCATATCTACGAGCTGTTTATTTCGCTTTAGATGATATAGGAGACCCTATTGGAGTTGAAAGAATAGGCGTTGGCCAAGTTCGAGGTGATGTAACAATTCAAGGGGGAGAAACTAAGACATGGGAATTTGATATGAGCAATTGCCAATTCGCTAAACCTTCCCCAGAAACTGGCAGCTATTTTCGCAATTTTATTCCTCAAACTGAAGTTGATCTTATAGGTTTTTTTAGTCCTGGAGAACATACTGTAAAAGCTTTTGTAACTTCTCAAGACGCTTATAAAGATCCAATACCAAAATTAGCTCAAGTAGAAGGTCAAGATTCATGGATCTCTATAAAATTATATTTTATTTTTATCGAAGATCCAACACCTCCAGTTATCAACATTGATTATCTTAATGGAGCCCAAACAGATGAAAATCCTGGAAGATGGAAAATTTCAGCCGAGGAGGATATATGTTGCATTGATGAAAGTTCTATTAAAGTTATAATTGATGGAATTTTAGCAGGAAACTTATTAAGTGTTTACAATGTTCCAAATACTTTAGGTTTTCATACTATATCGGTAGAACTTAAAAATACTCATCCAAGGAAACCTCTTTCAAGTTCGAAATCTAGTTCAATCAATATAATTGATGATGATATTACTCCACCAAAAATAGATATTAGCTATACAGGAGATGGTACGGACGGAAATCCTGGGACATTTGTAGTATCAGCTTCAGATGCTTCAGGACTTTCTGGTGATCCAACTGGAATATACCCAGTACCTAATAGTTTAGGAACATATGTTTTTGCATTTATTGCAAGAGATAATGATAATGATAGACCTGGTGATTCATTAACAACCACTATAACGACTAAGATTAGTCTAGTGGATGATGATACAACTCTACCAAAAATAGATATTAGCTATACTGGAGATGGTACTGACGGAAATCCTGGAACCCTTGTAGTATCAGCTTCAGATGCTTCAGGACTTTTTGCTGATCCAACTGGAATATATCCAGTACCTAATAGTTTAGGAACACATGATTTTACTTTTAGCGCAACAGACAATGATAATGATAGACCAGGTGATTCATTAACAACCACTATAACGACTAAGATTAGTCTAGTGGATGATGATACAACTCTACCAAAAATAGATAT
>JBHLLG010000001.1:0-3004 GCA_048885925.1 Candidatus Hermodarchaeota archaeon | reverse complement strand
ATCAGCTTCAGATGCTTCAGGACTTTTTGCTGATCCAACTGGAATATATCCAGTACCTAATAGTTTAGGAACACATGTTTTTGCATTTATTGCAAGAGATAATGATAATGATAGAAATGGTGATTCATTAACAACCACTATAGCGATTCAGATTAAAATAGTAGATGATGATATTGCATCTCCAATAATTTCAAATGTAATTATTGAAGATAATATTTGTGATATCTCTCTTTCTTTTGATGGTATAGATGATAATAGTGGTGATGATAAAGGACTAGGCAAAATACATATTTATATTGATAATGAGTTAATTAAAACTTACTTTCCGTCTCCACATGAGACATGTTTTAATTTCGTAATATCAAATGATTGGATTTTGCAGAAAGGAATTCATGAAGTCTTAATAAGGGTATGGGACGCAGATAATGATAGAGTTAGTGACTCATTATCAACGACATTTTTAACGACATTTGAAACAACGAAAGAAGATATAAAACAATATATTATTTGGGAGATTGAACAATTAATAAGTATGATTCAATTCAGCAAATGTAATTGCTGGAGAAAGCCTTCTTGCAATATGAGAAAAACTATGGTTAATAAATTACTTGAATTGCAAGATTTAGTTAAATCTAATAAATTGACTTGCGCTTTTGAGAAACTTCTGCATGATATTAAACCTAAATTAACAGGATTGAAAACAGATCAAAATGAAAAACCTTGGGCTAATGGTATTTTCAAGAATCCATGGATTATATGTGATCAATTAAAAGAACAAAGCCGAATTACTTGTAATAATATTTTATCACATATGCAAGCCTTAATTTCATAATAATTTAATTTTTTTTTCTTATTTGCTATGATTTTATCAATATTAAAATTGTATTAATTAAATTTCAAAATTTTTTTGAGTTCTAAACTCTAATTCTAAATTATAAATGTCTTATCTTTGGGTATTTTAGATGAGTTATATGTAATAGCATTGTCTCAAGGACAATTACAGCTAGTTTACTGGGTATATTTCCTTTAAGTATTGAAATAAAACTCAGAAAAAAAAGATTACTTCTGTAAAAAACTCAAATTACTTTTTATTTACATAATTTAAAAATGCTTTTACAACCATATGAAATTTTGGATCGGGGACAACGGTTAAGTGGTCTTTTCCTTGGATTTGAAAGTGGCATGCATTTGGTATTAATTGAGCAATTAAAGTTTTGTCTCCGGGTATAAATTCATTAGAACCTACAACAGTTAAAACAGGTAATTTAACCTTTTTGAGTAACCTTTTTACTTCATCTGGAGATCCTGCCCATTCGGGCGTTTCATGAAAGTTTCCCAACATGACAGCAGCTAGAGCATCCAAATCATTCCCTCCCAATTCAGCAAATTGACGAAATCTTCGAGAAATAGGATCCTTAATTTGATTAATATTTTCTACTTTGAAAGCTTGTATTCTTGAAAGGTTGCCTTCTCTATAAAGAGTTCTTTCTTTTTCATTTTGAGGTTAGTATAACACAAAACCTCCTAATATCGCTGATATAAAAAGTCCTGGCTTTTGCAATAATAGTTGAAATGTCATATAAGCCCCCATAGAATAGCCAAAGAAATTAGCTTTTTCAATTGATAATTCATCCATGAGTCTAAGAATATCTCCAATCATTTTTTTATAGCCATAATATGAATCATCATGAGGTTTATCACTTTTTCCATGACCACGACAATCTAAAAGAATTAGGTGATAACTATCTTTTAAAACTTTTACCCAATTTGTTTGTTTCCAATTTTGTTCTAAATTTGAAGCAAAACCATGGATTAATATCAATGGTGGGCCTTCTCCCTCTGTTTCATAATAAATTTTCAATCCATTACTGTTAAGATACGGCATTGTTAATTCTCCTCGTTATAGATTAAAAAATCATTTATATTTATTCTCTTATTCTTTGTAGTTCAATTTTTACAACATTTGTTCTGTCTGGGCATTCAAACTCCATTATATCTTGATCTTTAACCCATGATTTAGGATAACTTCCACCAAATTGAAGCATGACGATATAAGGAAAGACATCATGGTAAAAAAATCCGCACAATCCTCCAGTATCATGACCATCCAATTCTATTTTATCTCCTACTTTATGACCAGCATTACAATTTCCTTTTACATCCTTTATGGTTCCTATAATTTTGTAACCAACTTTAGGCATATTAATAACCTTCATACCTTTTAATTTTAAATAATTGATAATTTAATTATAATTAGAGATATTTTACAATTTATATTAATAAATTGCTAAATTTTGTATATTAAGGCGATATTTTTGTCAAACTTAAAAAATTTAGGAAATCCTCCTGAATTCTGGGAATATTTTGAACAAATAATAAAAATCCCTAGGTGTTCACGACAAGAAGAAAAAATTAGAAATTTTATTAGGGAAGAGGCACAAAAACTTGGATTTCCTAATAGAATAGATAATGCAGGTAATCTTGCTATAAGAGTTCCATCAATTTCAGAAATGAAATTAAGATGTATTTTACAATGCCATTTGGATATGGTTTGTGAAAAAAATGAAGATACTTTGCATGATTTTTTGAAAGATCCGCTTAAATTGAAAGTTATTGAAATCAATAATGAGAAATGGCTTACTGCTGAAGGAACCACCTTGGGAGCTGATAATGGTACAGGGATCTGTTACATATTGACTCTCATGAAAAAGATTCATAATAAAGAATTACAATTTAAATCTCTTGGATTTGATTTTCTGTTTACTATTCGTGAAGAATATGATATGGGTGGGGCAAAAAATATTGAAAAAAACTTAGTTGATGGTGATTTTCTAATAAATTTAGATTCTGGAGGAGAAAATGATATCACTATAGGCTGTGTAGGTGGTATTTCTATTAAAGCTAAAATATATAAAGAATCAATAAACCGGGATCAAATTAAAGAAAATCTAATTCCGATTAAATTTCACTGTACTGGATTAAAGGGTGGACATTCTGGAGAAGA